>NZ_MUMH01000189.1 GCF_002155965.1 Allokutzneria sp. NRRL B-24872 | reverse complement strand
TGTTTTTTAGCTCGTTCCAGCGGGGTTTCCCGGTCTGCCGAGCTGGTCTTCCAGCGGGGGAACTGCTGGTTCCAGCGTGGGGGTCGGCTTGACCTGGGGGCCCCTTGCGCGTGCCGAAATTGGCCGGGCGGGCACGGGAGGAATCCCGGCCCACGCGAGCAAGCGTATGGCACGCGCACCCCAGGTAAAGCCGACCTAGTGTCACTGTCGGCTGAAAGTTCGCTTTGTTGTTGCGCTGCAACGGATTTGACGTACCACCAGGGCTTGCTAAAATTGAGGTATCCAACAGCAGAGGAGGTGTGATCATGTTGGATGCCAATGCTATCGAGTCTATTTTGCTAGATCATCTCACACTAGGCGATGTCTATCAGTTGTCTGAGGATGAGCATCTGGCGTTTCTGGTGAAGCTGGAGACCATCACGAATTTGTTGACGGCAGTGAAGATCGACGCTGCCGCGTGTGCTGAGGATCGTGGCCTGCACACTGCGCAGGGGTGTCGGAACATCGCGACCCTGTTGCGGTCACACCTGAGGATTTCTCCGGCGGAAGCGAAGCGACGCTCGCAACTCGCAGAAGACCTACCCGGTGTGCCTGACACGCGAGACGCCCTCTACGCAGGCGTCATCAGCAGCGACCACGCCGCGATCATCGCCGACGTCATCAAGAACATCCCGGCCGAGGTCGCCGACGAAGCTGAGCAATCCCTGCTCAAGCACGCACCCGAGCTCACCCCACGCGAGCTGATGCAGCTCGGCAAACGAGTCCGCTCCCACGTCGACCAAGAGGGCGCGTTCACAGACGAGCAGGCGGCCGTGGAGGCACGCGCGTTCAGGATGACCAAGAACCAGCACGGGTGGCTCGTGTTCAACGGATGCCTGCCCCCCTTGGAAGGCGGCATGGTCGAAGAGGCGTTGCACGCGGTCTCGAAACCCCGCCCGGTCGGCGGCGAAGAAGACCCCCGGACGCCGGAACAGCGCTACGCCGACGGACTGTGCGAGTTGATCACCGTCGCGATGTCCACCCACGACTTGCCGATCAGCGGAGGCGTGCGCCCGCAGATGGTCGTCACGATGCAGTTGGACTGGCTGGAAGAGAAGGTCCGTTCGGGCTACACCGACTGGGACGGCGAAGCCACCGCTTCACTCCTGCGACAGCTGTCCTGCGATGCCGAGCTGATCCCCGTCGTCCTCAACGGCGAAAGCATCCCCCTCGACTACGGACGCTCCGTCCGAACCGCACCACCCCCACTCCGGCGGGCACTCGCCGTGCGGGACAAGGGGTGTGCGTTCCCGGGATGTGATCGGCCCCCGGCATGGACGGAAGTGGGCTTGCCCGGGTTAGACGGACAGGTTGTTGCGTGCTGTTTCGAAGGCTACCGGGGTGCGGTAGTCGAGTGAAGAGTGTAGTCGTCGTGTGTTGTAGAAGTGTATGTAGCGGAACAGGATCAGGGCTGCTTCGGCTTGGGTGGCGGGGCGCCCGTAGGGGTAGAGGGCCTCGTTTTTGAAGGAGGCGAACCAGGATTCCATGACCGCGTTGTCCAGTGGGCTTTTGAGTCTGCCGATGGAGGGCAGCATGTTGTTGTCTCGTAGGATGTTCTGCCAGTAGTTCGAGGTGAAGTGGTAGCCACGGTCGGTGTGCATGACGCATTCCGGTGGTGGTTTCCGGGTGGTGATAGCGCCGCGGAGTGCGTTGAGGGCGGTGTCCAGTGTTTCCTGGTTGGCCCAGGAGTAGCCAATGACTTTGCGGCTGAAGGCATCGAGCACCACGGTCGCCCGCAGGTGTCCTTGCTGGGTAGCGATCATGGTGTTATCAGCGAACCACAGTTGATCAGGTGCGGTACGGGTGAACTCGCGTTCGACGCGGTCGCCGATCTCCGGGCGTCGATGGGGCGGAGCTGCCCGGGGCCGGGACTTGACCGGGCCTCGACGCGCCCGAATGTTGTTGTCCCGCATCAGCTTCGCGATCCGATGAGGGCCCGCGTGGATGTTGGCGTTACGCAGCTCCTGGCGGATGCGC
>NZ_MUMH01000188.1 GCF_002155965.1 Allokutzneria sp. NRRL B-24872 | reverse complement strand
CCCAGGCGCCCGCCACGCCGAAAACGCAACCCCCACCGAACGGAACGCGCGGCTGGAACGGGTCGGCTTTACCTGGGGTGCGCGTGCCATACGCTCGCGCGAGGGCCGGGTTCTCTACCCGTGCCCCTGTGAGGCCCAGGGGCACGCGCAAGGGGTCCCCAGGTCAAGCCGACCCCACGCAGCAACCCCCGCGCCCCACAACCCAACCGCTCCCGCCGACGACACCGACACCCGCTGGAAGCCCACCCGTACCGACTACGCCAATCCGCCGTTCACGTCGACAACCGCCCCGTTCACATAAGCAGCTTCCTCCGACAACAAGAACGCGATCACCGAAGCCACCTCCTCCGCCTCCCCCAACCGCCCGGCGGGAATGGTCTCCAGGTACTGGCCCAACCGCTCGGCCGGAATGCTCCGCGCCATGCCGGTTTCGATCACACCGGGCGCCACGGCGTTCACCCGCACGCCGGACTTCCCGTAGGACGACGCCAGTCCCTTCGTCAACGCGATGAGCGCTCCCTTGGACGCGCCGTAGGACGGGTCGTGGCTACCGATCCGCCCGACCACCGACGTCACGTTCACGATCGACACCGGACCGCCAGCGCGGGCGATCACCTCGCGGCACAGCATGATCGGCGCGGTGACGTTCACAGCCATGACGTCGGCGGCGTAGTCGCTGGTGGTCTCCGGAAGCGCGACCGCGCGGTAGAGGCCCGCCGCGTTCACCAAGCCGGTCACGCGCCCCAACCGGGCCTGGATCTCGTCGAGAACACCGCCGAGCGCGTCGGTCGAGCGGAGGTCCACGATGTGGCTGGAGTCCGCTGTGGACGGTGCGAGGTCGACCCCGGCGACGGCCCATCCTCGTTCGCGCAGGACCTCGACGGTCGCCGCGCCGATTCCCCCGGCCGCGCCGGTCACCACTGCCACTCGTTCGCTCACGAAGCGACTCTAGGGCCCGGGTACGGTGCGCGAGTGGATCTCGGAGTGCTCGGCCAGGCCGTTGGCATGTTCGCGGTGACCAACGTGGACGACATCGTGATCTTGGCGGTGTTCTTCGGGCAGGCGGCCGGACGTGGCGCGGCGCGGGTGGTCCTGGGGCAGTACCTGGGGTTCGCGGCGATCTTGGCGGTCTCGGTCGTGGGAGCGCTCGGCGCGGGACTGCTGCCGCCGGTGGTGTTGCCCTACTTGGGGTTGCTGCCGTTGCTGCTCGGCGTGCGTGCGGCCTGGCATGGGCGCCACGACGACGACGACGAGCGGAGCGCGAGCGGCGGGCCGACGGCGCTGGCCGTGGCGGCGGTGACCTTCGCCAACGGCGGGGACAACATCGGTGTCTACGTGCCGGTGTTCGCGAACGCGGGGACGGCCGGGCTGATCGTGTTCGTGGTGGGCTTCCTGGTGCTGGTCGCGGTGTGGTGCGCGCTGGGCCGGTTCTTCGCGACACGGCCGGTGGTGGCGCGGGCACTGGCGCGCTGGGGCCACGTCCTGCTGCCCGTCGTGCTGATCGGCATCGGCGTGCTGATCTTGCTGGGGGGCGGACGCTAGCGGCTCTGTACCTACTAGTATGTATAGTCGGCGGCGTGAGCACAGCCGACCGACTCATCGAGAGCACCCGCGAGCTGCTGTGGGAACGCGGCTACACCGGAACGAGCCCGAAGGCGATCCAGCACCGCGCCGGGGCCGGGCAGGGCAGCATGTACCACCACTTCGCCGGGAAGCCGGACCTCGCGCTGGCCGCGATCACCCGCACCGCCGAGGACCTGCGCGCCAGGGCCGAGGAGCAGCTTTCCGCCCCGGGGACCGCGATCGAGCGCGTCACTGCCTACCTGCGGCGCGAGCGCGACGTGCTCAAGGGCTGCCCGATCGGCCGACTCACCCAGGACCCCGACGTCATGGCCGATCCGAGGCTGCGCGCGCCGATCGAGGAGACGCTGGCGTGGCTCCGGCAGCGCCTCGCCGAGGTCCTGCGAGAGATCGAGCCAGCCCCGGAAGCCATCGCCGCGACCGTTGTCGCGGTCCTGCAAGGCGGCTACGTCCTGGCGCGCGCCGCCGACTCCGTCGAGCCGTTCACGGCGGCGATCGACGGAGTGCTGACCCTGCTCACCGCACGCTGAGGAGATCGCGCATGTACGCCAAGCAGTACCCGATCCCGCTGCCCGCCGACCACGACATGGAGATCATCCGCAAGCGCGTCGCCGAGAAGGGACACGCCCTCGACGACCGCGAAGGGCTCGGGCTCAAGGCTTATCTGATCCGCGAGCGCGGTGTCGACGGCTCGCCGGTCAACGAGTACGCGCCGTTCTACCTCTGGAACGACACCGGCGAGATGGCGCGCTTCCTCCTCGGCGGCGGGGGTTTTCAGAACATCGTGCGCGACTTCGGCCGCCCGGCCGTTCTGCACTGGACCGGCGTCGCGTGCCACGCGGGTCCAGCCCGGAACGCCACCCCCAAGGCGGCCTCCCGTCGCCTGACCACGCTCAATGACGACATCGAGTCGGAGATCGACGCGCTCCGCGAACTGGCTCAGCACGAGGACGTGCACACCGCCGCGCTCGCCGTCGACCCGCACCACTGGCAACTCCTGCGCTTCGTACTGTGGAAGGAAGCGCCGCAGGAGACGGAAGGTGAGCGCTACCAGGTGCTGCACCTGTCGAGCCCCGGTCTCGGCGACCTTCCGGAAGGCCACACCTGGTGAACTTGCTCGACCGAACGTTCCTGTCGTACTCCGGGAGCGATCAACCCGTCATCACCTTTTCCGTGGACTACCAAGGGGACGCCCCCTCCGTAGAGATGATCGGACGGCGAGTTCGGGAGCGCGCGGTCCTGCCGCCCGGCTCCGGCGTCTTCCACGCGCACGGCGACATCGACGAGGAGACTGAGCGCATCGCGCGGACACCGTTCGATGTGGTTGGCGGGCAAGCACTCTGGGATCTGTGGCTGATCACCGGCGGAGACCGCTTCCGGATCTGCCTCCGAGCGCATCACGGCTTCATGGACGGAGTCGGACTGAGCCACGTGGCGGCGGCGCTGCTGCCGGACTCCCCTGGCGAGGGCGATCGCCTGCCCCCGGCGGCGAAGCCGACCATGCGCGGTCTGGGACGAGCTTTCAAGGACCTGGCCGCGTTGCTGACACATCGATCTCCATGGGCGCCGACTCCTGGCCCGGACGCGGGCGCGCGCTTGGGGTACCGGGACGTGCCGATGAAAGCCTTGCGCGCCAAAGCTGACAACTACGGCGTGAGCGTCAACGACGTCAACCTGGCCGCGCTCGGACTCGCGTTCAGCGACTGGCAGCGCGCTCGCGTGTCGGAGCCCGCACGCCGCGATGTCGTGCTGTGCGTGGCCATTTCAACCAGGACGCCGCAGGAGCGTTTCCAGCTGGGAAACCGACTCGCAGTGCACCGCTTGCGGCTCTCGCGCTCGCTCACATCCTGGGAGGAAGCGATTTCCCTTGTGCGCAGGCAAACGAACAGGGTCCGTGAGACGCGGCAGCGCGACGCGCTCCGACTGGCCATGAAGGTGCCAGGGACGCTGAGGCCGGGTGTGCGGCTGTTCCGCGCGACGCTGACCGCGCAGGCGACGCCGTTCACCGTCAGCAGTGTTTCCCTTCCGCAGCACCACACCTTGTTCGGCGCCGAGATGTGCGCCGCGGGGATGACGCTCAACGTCTTCGAGGGCTTTCCCGCCTACATCTCCTTCACCCGCACTCCGGACAACCTCCGATGCGCGGCGGTGGCCGACTCCGCGCGCCGCGCCCTGCTGGACGTGCCCGAGCACTGGGCGCGGCGCCTGGCGTGATCAGCGGCCGAGCGCCACCTCCGCTGAGCAGCCGAGTTCGCCGGGCATGGCCTGGACGCGGGACAGGTAGCCCACGTAGACCTTGCCGCTCTTGCGGGACGCGATGAGGCAGCTGGCCCCCTCTCGCATCGAGACGCCGATGTCCTCGCCCTTGACCAGAGCGGTGACCGGGGGCACGTGATCGGCGAGCTTGGTCTCCGAATCAACGCGCGGCTCGGGCATCTCCCGGGCGACCGCGTCGCGCACCTGCGCCTCGGTCGGCGTCGGCGGGAGCGCTGCGAGAGCCTTTCGGATCGCGTCCTCCCCGCCCTGCGGGATGCTCGTACCGCGCGTGGGCGGAGGCGTGATGGGTGTCGCCGTGCCGGGGCAGGACGTCCGCGTGGGCTTGTCGACGATGCCGTAGTAGTTGAAGTCCATGGCATAGCAGGCGTTCAGCTCCTCCTTGCGGGGAGCGAACATCACGGGCTCGACGGCCGGGCGGTGGACGCGGATCACCAGGTGCGCGAAGGTCTTCGTGGGGTTGCGGTCGGGCACGGGGATTTCCCGGGCTTCCAACACGGCCAGCCCGCCGTGGCCCTTCCACACCGACAGCGCGGCTCGTGCGAGGTTCATCGCCGAGTCCTGGCGCGGGTAGCTGATCGCGGTCGCCAGGGTGTCGGCCTGGCGGTCGGACTCGGCGTCCCCGGGCGGAGTGGAGCACGAGGTCAGGAGCACGGCGGCACCGACGAGGACGAGGCGTCTGTAAGGCACGACGCACGCTAACCGCGTTTATTGCCCGCGAGCTTGAGTAGATCTCCCTATCCTGCGGGGAATGACGGTTCGGATCGTGCACCTGAACGGCGCGGTGTTCGACGCGCTCGCGGCAGGGGATCTCGTGGCGGCCAACTCGGCGAGCCCGGTGCCCCTCTCGGAGTACTTCGCCGGGCCCGAGTGGCGGAGCGTGTGGCGCATGCGCAGCGCTCAGGTGGCCGACGACCCCGCGAGCGCGGACTGGGTCACCGGTGTCATCTGGCACTCCGAGCGCGAACTGGCCGTCGGGCGCGCTGGCTATCACGGGCCGCCGGACGAAGCGGGGATGGTGGAGATCGGTTACGCCGTCGACCCCGCGCACCGCAGGCGCGGGTATGCCCGCGCGGCGCTGGAGTCGTTGCTGAGCAGGGCCACCGACGAGCGTCTTGTACGGACCGTGCGGGTCACGATCAGTCCGGAGAACGAGGCCTCGTACGACCTCGTGGCCGGATACGGTTTCGTCGAGGTCGGCGAGCAGTGGGACGACGAGGACGGCCTGGAGATCATCTACGAGAGGCGGGCGTCGTGCTCCACCACGTGCAGGTGAGCTGTCCGGCGGGCAGCGAGGACCGCGTGCGGGCTTTCTACGGCGGGACGCTGCGCTGGGTGGAGCTGCCCAAGCCGCCGTTGCTGGCCGCGCGGGGTGGTTGCTGGTTCCAGGTGCCGGGTTCGGGCGAACTGCACGTGGGCGTGGAGGCGGACTTCCGGCCCGCGCGCAAGGCGCACCCGGCGTTCGTGGTGGACGTGGACGCCGTCGCCGTCGCGCTCACGGAGGCGGGGTACCCGGTGGAGTGGGCCGACCCGGAGGAGATCCCGGGTCGGCGCCGTTTCCACACGTTCGACGCGGTCGGCAACCGGCTGGAGTTCCTGGAGTGACCGGTTTTCGACTTCGGCGCAACGGGTTCGCGACCCCGAACTCACCTCGCGCGATCGGTTGACGGCGCTGCGCGTGTGTGTGAAGTGCTTCCAGCCGTACGGGTTCCGTGCGACCTGGCACCACGTGATCGTCAGCGCGGAGGTGCCGAGGCTGCTCGAAGACGACCTCGACTCGCTCGTGCCGGCGGCGGACGAACTGGAGCAGGCCCGCGTGGTCTGGCGGAGCAAGAGCGAGGAGCACGCCGCGCTGCGCCGCCAGGAGAAGGCCAGCGGGCGCCGAGTTCCCCGCCGAGCCGATCCTTGGCACGCGTGGGCGGGGCTGGTCGCGTACTGCCCTGACTTCGAGAAGCACCCGACCGAGCGGCTGGACGTGGTGCTGCGCCGAGTGATCGCCGCGTTCGAATCCGGCGTCGACGTCACCGCGCAGTGCCGGGCGTGCGCACGGGAGCTGACGGAGGACGCGCCGTGCCCGGACTGCGGTGTCGATCAGATCGGTCCCACCGCGGGCCGCAACGTCGGCACCGTTCACCGGTGGCGGCAGGTGCGGCTCAGAGCCGGCAGCTGATCTCCATGCCGTCCTCGACCGGGAACGTCACGCACTCGTAGCCGTTCTTCGGGTCGCGGACGTGGTCGAGGTACGGCTTCATCGACGGCATGTCGATGTCGTCGGCCACCACGAGGGTGCCGGGGGCGAGCCGTGGTTCGAGCAGACGCAGCACCGGCAGGCACAGGTCCTTCCAGCCGTCGAGCAGCACGAAGTCGACCGGCTCGGAGTCGGCGAGGGTGTCCCGCGCGTCGCCGAGCAGCACGGTGATCACGTCGGACAGGCCCGCTTCGGCGAAGGTCTCGCGCGCCGAGGCGGCCTTGCTCGCGCTCAGCTCGGTCGTCACCACGTGCCCGAAACCGTTGTCGCGCACGGCGGCGCCGAGGTGCAGCGCGGAGATCCCGAACGACGTGCCGAACTCGACGACGCGCGCCGGGCGGATCGCGCGGATCAGCGTGTAGAGCAGGCGCCCGCCCGCGGCGGAGATCGGCATCACCACCTCGGCGGCGGCGTCGGCCTGCTCCTGCGGCGTGGCGGTCGCGAAGTCGGCGGTCCAGGAGCCTTGCAGGCGCGCGTCGTCCTCGTCGGCGCGGGCGAAGAGGCGGGCGAGGGCGGAGGTGACCCGGGGGTCGCGCAGCGTTGTCATGCGATCCAGACTAGACGCAACGTCTCGTCTCGTCTAGCTCGCGAACCGCCCTCCCCGTCCGGTGAGCTCCACGTGCGCGGAACGTCCGGTTCGCTGGGGTCGAACGATGGCGAACCTCGGGTCGACGGCGGCCTCGCCGGGGCGGGCGTTCTAGGCTGAGCGGGGGAGGTCGGGATGGCACAGGACGGGATGGCGCAGAACACGGCGCGCCACCACGGGAACCGGCACGGGCGCAGTGAGCAGGCTCGGCTCGCGGTGCTGGAGGCGGCCGACGACCTGTTGGTGGAGAAGGGTTTCGCCGGGCTGACGATCGAGGCGATCGCCGCGCGCGCGGGCGTGTCGAAGCAGACGATCTACCGCTGGTGGAGCACGAAGACCGACATCCTGCTGGACGCCTTCCTCCAGGACCTGGCCGAGGACCTGCCGGTGCCGGACCACGGCGACGTGGAGCGCGACCTGCGGGCCTACCTGCGACACCTGGCGTACTTCCTCACGCGCACCGACGCGGGCGCGGTCCTGCGGGCACTGCTGGGGCACTCGCAGCACGACGCGGACTTCGCGGCCGTGCTGCGGGAGCGCTACCTCGACGAGCAGCTGCGCCGCGACCGGCTGCCGCTCGAACGCGCGGTGGAGCGCGGAGAGCTTCCCGGCGGCCTCGACATCCCGGCCGAGGTCGACCAGCTCGTCGGGCCGATCCACTACCGCGCGCTGGTCACCGGCGAGGCGGTCGACGAGGGCTTCACCGACGCCCTCGTCGACGCGTTCCTCCGCCGCGTCAGCTCGTGAAGTGCTCCGCCAGCGCGGCGGCGAGCACGTCCGGGTCCGGGGTGTGCGGCTGACCGGCCAGGGTGCCGCGCCGCGCTCCGGCGATGCCCGCGACCAGAGCGTCGGCCGCGGGGTCCAACGCGCGAATCCATCGCGGTGCAGCGGGATCGCGGGCGTCGCCGGTGAGCACGAGCGCGGGCTGGGTGATCTCGCCGAGCCGCCGGGGCTGACCGGTGCCGAGGCACGCCGCGTCCTGAGCGAGGCTCGGCGCGAGCGCGAGCAGGTTCTCCCACCACGGCGAGGCGCGGAGCCCGACGATCTCCTCATCGGGGGTCTCGGCCAGGCGCATGAACAGCTCCACCGCGTCGGCACGGCGGTTCTCCGCGACGGCGAGGGTGACGCGCTCGACGTAGGCGCGCCACAGCCGCGGCCAGTCCTCGCCCATGTCGAAGGGCACCTCGTAGACGGCGATGCTGGTGATCGGCAGGCCGGAGGCGGCGGCCTCCAGCACGAGCGCGCCGCCGGAGGACGTGCCGAACACGTGCGCCGCTCCCCCGGCCGCCCCGATCACCGCCGCGAGGTCTTCCACCTCGCGCTCGACCGCGTAGGGCGGGGTGTCGGAGCTGGCGCCCCGGCCTCGGCGGGCGTAGTTGACGACGGTGAACCGCTGCGCCAGCACGGCGGCCAGCGGCGCGTTCTCGGCGCCGTCGTCCAGTCCGCCGCCGACCAGGACGACGCCGGGACCGGCACCCTCGCGGGTGAGGGCGATCTTCGTGCCGTCGCGGGAGATCACGTGATCCACTTCAGCTCCTCAGGGCCGCGCCGACTCGGCGGATGATGTCGGCCTCGGCCTCGTCGGTGGGATCGGCTGGGGCGTACTCGGTGATCGCGGCGCCGACCAGACCGTCCACTGAGGACACCAGGTCGATGAGCCGGTGCGGCGACACGCCGTCCGGCACGGGGTAGCCCATCGACGCGAACGCGATCGGCTCCAGCACGTCCAGGTCGATGTGCGCGTAGACGGGACCACTCAGCCCCTCCAGCGCCGCTTCGAAGTCCGCGACGCCGTGCGAGCGCATTCCGTTGCGCGCCAGGTACTCCAGCTCCGAGTCGTCCCCGGCGCGACGCCCGGCGAAGACCACCTGCTCCGGCCGGAGCGGGCGGTCCGGAACGAGGGAGGTGTGCCCGTCGCCGAGCAGCGTGCGCAGCACCATGCCATGGAAGGAGCCGGACGACAGCGTCTGCGGCGTGTACAGGTCGGGGTGCGCGTCGATCCACAACACGGTCAGCTCGTCGCCGTAACGGGCGTGCGCGGCGGCGATCGGGGCCAGGTCGACGCCACAGTCCCCGCCGACGGTGACCACGAAGTCGTCCGTGTCCGCCAAGGCTTTCCTGATCAGCCCGGCGTTCTCCTCGATCACGTCGAACGAGCGCACTCCGGCGTCGCGCTCCCCCGCCGTCTCGCGCACCGGCAGCGTCACGCGCGTGTCGCACGGGACCAGCTCAGCCACCCGCCGCGCGCCCGCCATCAGGCGCGGGGCGTTGGGAGCGGCCGAACCTTGCCATTGCGGAACACAGAGGACAGTTGTCACCGTCGAAGCATAGGCACGGCCCCCGACAACGCTCGCCTCAAAGTCGTTGATGTCAGACCGGGCCGACGCGCGTGACCAAGCCCCAGTGGTCGGAACGATGGCTCTCGAACTTCGCGCTGCCGTGCGTGGCGACACCGCGCACCAGGATGAAGTCGATGCGGTTGGGGGTCAACACGCGTTCGGGGAACTGGAAGTTGCTCGTCCCGCCGAACTCCTTGCAGACGTCGGCATAGCCGTAGCGCTCCATGAACGAGCGCACCGCCGCGACGGTCAGCGGCGACCCGTCCTCACCCTTGCCGTCGATCTCCAGGTTGAAGTCGCCGGTGAGGACGACGGGGTTGCGGCGGGACTCCGTCCGGGTCTGGAGTTGCGCGATGTCCTTGGTGCGGTCCTCGTCGGTCTCGTCCTTGGCCCGCGCGAGGTGGGTGTTGTAGACGTCGACGATCCCGTGCCGCTCCGTGGTGATCTCCGCGCCGAGGAAGGACCGGTTGCCGGACTGGAGGAGGATGCCCTGGTCCTGCTGCTTGTCCGAGTCCGGCACGGTGTCGATGGTGAGCGGGCGCTGCGACACGACGCCGTCCCCGATCTGCACCAGCTGCGCGTTGCCGGAGGAAGCCTGCGGGTACACGGGCTTCTCGTGCTCGTCCTCACCCCGGTAGTAGTCGTTCTGGCCCGATCCGGCCCAGTTCAGCAGCCACTCGCGGCCGGTGCGGCGCTTGAGGATGCGCGCGACCTCCTTCGCGGCGGGCTTGGCCATCTCCTGGAGGTTGGCGACGTCTCCGTCCTGCTTGAGGATGTCGTCGGCCAGCTTCTCCAGGTCCTCGGCCTTCGCGTTGGTACCGCGCGACTGGCCTTTGCCCATCTTGAAACCCATGGCGGCGTTGAGGTTCACCACCGTGACGATCCCGTCGGAGGCGGGCGGCGGGGGCGGTGACGGCGGTGTCCACAGCTTCTTCACGTTGGTGGACAACGACTTCCGGTGATCGCCGTTGACCAGGGTAAGCCGCTGCTTGTCGGAGCCGGTGCCCTTGCCGCCGGACAGCTCGACGCTGCCCTCGCCGAGCGCGCGCAGCGAGGCCAGGCCGCGTTCGTCCACGGAGGTCCAGCCCTTGGCGTCGAAGCGCCACTGCGTGTTCGGCGTGTAGTCGGTGCACGAGCCGGTGACGCGTTCACAGGACCACACGCGCGCGGTCACCCCGAGCGCGCCGTCCCACCCCCACCACAGGTTCTCCTGGGTGATGCTCGCCTGCGCGTCGGTGGTCCGCGCGCGCAGGTGGGCGTTGTCGCCGACGAGCTGCTGAGCGGGGTTCAGCGGGTCGATCACCACGACGGTCGCGACGCCGTTGCTGGCTCCGCTGCTGCTCAGCGCGACGTAGGCGAACATCGGCTTGCCGTCCCACCCGCGCGGCGTGTACGCGGTGTCCTGGGGCAGCCCGGCGTCGCCGCTGCTGCCGACCTTCGTCGCGGAGCCGGTCGCTGGGTCGACCACCACGACGTCGGTCTCGGGCCGAGCCCCGTCCGCGGTGATCTGGAAGGTGACCAGGCGGTCCCCCGCCCCGGCGACCGTCAGCATGCCCTTGGCGTTGGGCTGCAAGGGCTTCAGCTTTCCCTGGGGCACCAACGTCTTCAGGTCGTACACGGACAGGTCTTTGCCGCTGTAGGACTCCAACACGTACACCGACCCGCCGGAGATCGCGAGCTTGTCGCAGGTGCAGTTCACCTCGACCGCCGCGCCGCTGACGGTGTCCACCGAGACCAGCTTCTTGCTCGTGGCGTAGACGAAGCGCGAGCCGTCCGGCGCCCACTCGGCCGACAGGACCGAGGACGAGTTCGAGCCGAGCTTCAGGTCGGCCACTTCGGACTCGCCCCTGGCGATGCGGACGGCGCTGGAGGTCTCATAAGCGAAGGCGACCGGGCCCGTGGGGCGCGCCTGGTTCTGCGGTGGTGGTGGCGGCTCGTCCTCGCAGCCCGTGAGGACCGAGGCGATCACGACGACGATTGCTGCGAGTGTCCCTGCGCGCACCTGGGCAATCTAGCCGCCCGCGCGCGGCACGTCCCAGGAAAGGGGGACTCCGGGGGCGCGGGGTGATACTGCGGGTATGCGAACACTGATCATCGCCGCCGGGTCGATGGGCGATGTCGCGCCCTTCACCGGCCTCGGAGCGTGTCTGCGCGAGGCCGGGCACGACGTCACGATCGCCGCCTACGGCACCTTCGAGGAGCTGATCACCAAAGCGGGCTTGGGTTTCGCGCCGCTGCCCGGTGATCCGCACGCGCGCGGCGAGGCCGAGGACGCCCAGCGCTGGCAGCGCGGCGGCGGGGGCGTGCGCGGCTCGATCCGGCTGCTGAAGCTGACCACCGAGCTGACGATCGAGATGAACCAAAGCATCATCGACGCCGCCCGCGTGGGCACCGACGTGATGCTGTTCTCGCAGATGGGGATGATCGGCGGCTACCACGTCGCGCAGGCGCTGAAGATCCCCAGCATCGGCACCTACCTGGTCCCGCTGCACCCCACGGCCGCGTTCCCGCCGCCGATCGGCATCCCCGACCTCGGCGGGCTCGGCAACAAGCTGGCCGGGAAGTTCCTGGTCGGGCCGGGTTTCTCCTTCTTCGGCAAGGTGATCGCCGACGCGCGCGGCAAGCTCGGCCTGCCGCCGATGTCGGTCCCGCAGATGTTCCGCCACCAGGAAGCGACGGGCTGGCGCGTCCTGCACGGCTACAGCCCTTCGCTGCTGCCCCGCCCCGCCGACTGGCGCCCCGGCCTGGAGGTCGTCGGCAATTTCTGGACCGCGCGCCCCGAGGGGTGGCAGCCGCCGGAGCGCCTGGCCGACTTCCTGGCCGCGGGGCCGCCGCCGGTCTTCGTCGGGTTCGGCAGCCTCGCGCAGGGTGACGCGGAGCGGCTGAGCGCGCTGGTGCGCGCGGCGCTGCGGTCGGCGGGTGTGCGCGGGGTGGTCCAGTCCGGCTGGGCGGGTCTGTCCGCAGAGGACGATGACGTGCTCACGATCGGCTCGACCCCGCACGACTGGCTGTTCCCGCGGATGGCGGCGATCGTGCACCACTGCGGCGCGGGCACGACCGCGGCGGCGTTGCGCTCCGGAGTGCCAGCGGTCCCGGTGCCGGTCGCCGGTGATCAGCCGTTCTGGGCCGCGCGCCTCGCGGCGGGCGGGTTGTCGCCGGAGCCGGTGCCGTTCAAGAAGCTCACCGCCGAGCGCCTGGCCGCCGCGATCCGGCTCGCCCTGTCGGTCCCCTCGTACCGGGCGAAGACCGAGGCGATGGCCGCGCGGCTGCGCGAGGAGGACGGCTCGCCGAAGGTGCTGGCCGCGATCGAAGCGCTCGGCTAGCGAACCGGATCGACCGGGCTCGACGTCAGCAGGAGCAGAGGACGTCGAACCTAGGGAGATCAGGATGAACCTCGCCGAAGTCATGGGCAACGTCGCCAGCGTCGGCTACGGCCTGGCCGCCATCGGGCCGGGCATCGGTGTCGGCATCGTCGCCGGCAAGACGGTGGAGGCGATGGCCAGGCAGCCGGAGCTGTCGGGGCAGCTGCGCACGACGATGATCCTGGGCATCGCCTTCACCGAGGCGCTCGGGCTGCTCGGCCTGGTCGCGGGGATCATGTTCGGCGGCATCAAGTTCAGCGGCTGAGCAACTCGGAACGGTGGTCTTGCCGGTCTGCTAGCGCGGAGATGGTCGTGGACCGGCGACGATGGCCGGGTGAAGATCGGGACATGCGTCGGGACGGTCGTGCTGCTGCTGGCGACGGCGGTTCCCGCCCAGGCTGCTGACGAGCTCGAGTACGTGGCGCTGGGCGATTCCGCGGCGGCGGGGCCGTGGATTCCGACCCAGGTCGACCAGGCCTGCAAGCGCTCCGACCACAACTACCCGGCGGTCGCGGCGAAGGCCCTGGGCGCCAAGCTGGTCGACGTGAGCTGTTCCGGCGCGATCACCCCCGATCTGACCAGCAAGGGGGAGAACGCCAAGGCCGCGCAGCTGGACGCGCTCTCGGCCTCGACCGGACTGGTGACGCTGACCATCGGCGCCAATGACTCCGGCCTGTTCAGCCAGGCGCTGACCTGCATCAACGCGCTGCCCGAGCCGATCGGGAAGTCCTGCGCGGACCGGTTCCGCTCGGGCGGCGCCGACCCCATCGCGGCGTCGGTGGAGGCGTGGGCGCCCACGCTCGGCACGGCGCTCGACGAGGTCCGGCGCCGGGCTCCGAAGGCGAAGGTGCTGGTCACCGGCTACGGAACCTATCTGCGGCGTGGCGGCTGCTACCCGATCCAGCCGGTGTGGGCGCGCGATGCCGATTACCTCCAGGACACGATGGACCGGATCAGCTCCATCGCCCGGGAGCAGGCCAAGGCGCGCGGCATGGGCTTCGTCGACTTCGCCGCCGTGACGGTCGGGCACGACATCTGCGCGGCGCCGCGGGATCGTTACCTCGAAGGCTTGGTGCCGGTGAACATCGCGGCGCCGCTGCACCCCAACGCCAAGGGCATGGCCGCCTTCGCCGCCGCCGTCACCGCTGCCGCTTCTGGTTCGCAGGGCTGAACCCGGCCGCGAACGCGCGCACCCTGCTCGTCTCCCCCGCCGTGCGCCACGCGAGACCCCACTGCGCGTCCGGCGCGTCGCGGAACGGCACGAAGGCGATGCCCGGCCTGGCGAAGTACCGCTCCGCGTGCGCCGCGAGCGGGCAGATGCCCTCGCCAGCGCCGATGACGAGCAGCAGCTCCTGGAAGGTGCCGAAGGTCCCTCCGCGCGTGATCGGCTTCCCGGCGGGCGTCGTCCACGGCTCGGGCGGCTCGCGCCAGTAGGCGGGCGGAGGGTGCGCCGCGCGCAGCACGGTGTCCCGCCCCAGGTCCTCCAGTGTCACGAAGTCCTTGCGCGCGAAGGGATGCCCGGCCGCCACCGCGAGCACCATCGGCTCGGTGTGCACGACGGGGCCGGTCGTGAGGCCGTCGTCGGTGACCGGGAGCAGCACCACCGCCACGTCGGCCTCGCCTTCGCGCAGCGGCGCCAGCGGATCGTCGAACGGCGCCTCGCGGATCTCCAGCTGGCACTCCGGATGACGCGCGCGGAAGTCGTTGAGTCGCAAGGAGATCAAGTCGGCGAGCGCGGGCGCTTCAAAGCTCAGGCGCAGCGTCCCGGTCATGCCCCGGCCCGCCGCGATCGCGCGCTCGAACCCCGCGAGCAGCCGTTCGAAGGCCGGGCGGACGTCGGCCTCCAGTCGCTCGCCGATCGGTGTCAGTGCGACGCGGCGGCTCGTGCGGTCGAACAACGGCGCCCCGACGCGGCGCTCCATCGCCTTGACCGACTGGCTCACCCGCGCCTGCGACACCCGCAGCCGCCGCGCGGTCCTGCCGAAGTGCAGTTCCTCCGCGAGCGCCAGGAAGATCTCCACATCCCTGCGTTCCATAACCGCCAGCTTATCGATCGATGCGGAGTTCGGCGTTGTTCGCCCTGCTCAGGCGGGTGAGAGTGGTGTTGTCCCGCTGAACGACCCCGAGGAGAACCCGATGTCTGAGACCACGTTCGTCCGCGCCGACGCCGCCGAGGTCGTCTCCGACGCGCCCGGCAGCCTGATCACGCTGCTCGCCGACACCGCCGGTTTCACCACCAACCGCGCGACCCTGAGCCGCGGCGTCTTCGGCACTCCGGCGCACTTCCACACCCGGGCCACCGAGCTGTTCTTCGTGCTCGGCGGCACGCTCCAGGTGCTCGTGGACGACGAGCTGCACAGCTTGGAGAAGGGCGACTTCCTCGCCGTGCCGCCCACCGTGCCGCACGCCTTCGGCCCGCAGAAGGACTCCGACGCCGACGTGCTCGTGGTGTTCACGCCCGGCATGGACCGCTTCGACTACTACCGGCTGCTCGACCGCGTCGCGCGCGGCGAGGCCGACCCCAAGGAGATCGCCGCGTCCTCGGCGCAGTACGACAACCACTACGTCGACAGTCCGCTGTGGCGCCAGGCCCGAGCCGACGCCGCCTAGGTGTGGCGGTCGGTCAGCATGGAGAGGCCGCCGGGGGCCAGGGCGGTGCCGGTGACGGGGCGCGGGCGGGAGCCGGGGG
>NZ_MUMH01000187.1 GCF_002155965.1 Allokutzneria sp. NRRL B-24872 | reverse complement strand
TCGCTGGCCTCAGCCGCCTGAACGCCCGTGACGGTGAAGCCGAGCGCTCGCAACGCCTCGATCCGTTCGGTGAGCGGCGACGCGCCGCGCGGTTCCAGGCGCTGGTAGGTCTCGGCGTACATCCTCGGGTCCTGCTCGTTGGCCCCGATGTAGACCCAGTCGCGGAACTGGCCCCAGCCCTCCTCCGAGCCGTCCCACCCCGCCCAACCCGGTCCGAACTGTGCGACAACCATGTGCCACAACCGCAAACCGGTTTCCGCGGTCACGATCTCCTGGAGCTCGGCGGGGTCCGTCTCGACCATTCTCCGGACGAGGTCGAGCTGTCCGTTGGCATCCGCGTGAGCGGTGAACGCGGCAGTCGGCGCGGCAAGCTCACCGTCGGTCCCGGCGAGCAGCCGCGCCAGGAACTCGTGCCAGTCTCCAGGCGACTGCTCGTACGCCTCGGCGAGCACCTCGAACCACGGCAGCACTTGGTGGACCTCAAGATTCGCGGCCGCGAGCGCGGCCACCACTTCGGCATCCATGAGTCGGCCCTCCGCGATCGCCCTCGGTCGTCAGCTCGACGATAGGGACACCGGGAGTTCGCCTCAGCACGCGTTCGGGCAGCCATCGGGGCAAGACAACGTGCCCGTGAAGGAATCGTCCACAGTGGACAGATCAGATGACCTTGCGCAGCGCCTTGGCGAGGTCGCCGCGGGGGCCGATCCAGACGCCGGACAGGCCGAGCCACTGGGCCATCTCGCGCAGTTGTTCGGCCAGTTCGATGGCGACGCGCGGGCGGTCGGCATCGGGCTCGGCGAAGGCGCCCTGCACGCGCAGCACGCCGTCGGCGCGATCGGCCTTGAGGTCGACGCGCGCGACGAGTTCCTCGTCGAGCAGGAACGGGAACACGTAGTAGCCGAACTTGCGCAGCTCGGCCGGAACGTAGATCTCGATGCGGTAGTGGAAACCGAAGAGCCGTTCGGTGCGCGCACGCTCCCAGATCAGTGGGTCGAACGGGCACAACAGCGCGCGTGAGCGAACGCGGCGCGGCATCTTCGCGTCGATGTGGCGGTACGCGAGGTGCCGCCAGCCCTCGACCTGAACGGGCTCAAGCACCCCGTCCTCGACGAGTTCGGCGATGGCCTGGCGGCAGGGTTGCACGCCGAGCCGGTAGTAGTCGCGCAGGTCGGTCTCGGTCGCGACGCCGTGCGAGATCGCGGAGCGCTCGACCAGCCGACGCGCGGCCTCGTCGAGGCTGGGCTCGGGCAGCGAGTGGATCTCTTGCGGCACAACGCGTTCGGTGAGGTCGTAGAGCCGTTCGAAGCCGCGCCGCGCCCCGGTGGTCAGCTCACCGACGGCGAACAGGTACTCGCACGCGATCTTGGTGTTGCTGCGGTTCCACCACCCGCCCTTGCCGAGCTTGCCAGGCCCGCCCAGCTCGCGCTCCAGGGTGCCCGCGCCGACCGGGCCCAGCTCCTTGACGGCGGCGAGCACGTCGGAGATCAGCTGGGGCTCGCTGTGCGCGGCCTTCCAGTGCTTGCCCTTCAGCGACTCGTACCGCCGCATCCGCCACCGCAGCAGCGGCCAGTCCGCCACGGGCAGCAGGCTTGCCTCGTGCGCCCAGTACTCCACGAGCAGCCGGGGCTTGCGCGCGGAGTGCGACCACGCGGCGTCGTCCACCAGCTCCAGCGGGTACGGGCCCAGGCGCGCGAACACCGGCGCGTAGTGGGCGCGCACGGCCACGTTCACCGAGTCCAGCTGGAGCAGGCCGGTGCGGTCGAGCACCCGCTGGAGGTGCCGTCGGGTCGGCGGTCCTGCGGGGCGGGCGTCGGCGAAGCCCTGCGCGGCCAACGCCGCCCTGCGGGTGGCCGCCAGCGAGAGAGTCTGCACGGCTGTCGATACTGGCATCACCCACTGACAGTCCCCTCCACCGGCGAGGACTCCGTGATCACCGCCCGCCGCGACCGACGCTCCGCGCGCACCACGAGCACGACCGCGACCAGCACCAACGCGCCACCGGCGAGCTGGACGAGGTCGAAGCTCTCCTTCGCCAGCAGCACGCCGAGCACCACCGCGATCACCGGGTTCACGTAGGCGTAGGTGGCCACGGTGGACACCGGCAGCGTGCCCAGCGCGTACACGTAGGAGCTGAACGCCAGCAGCGAACCGAAGGTCACGAGGTAGATCCACGCGATCCAGGACGACGGGGTGATCGCCGCGAAGTCGATCCGCTCGCCCGACACGAGACCGCCCGCGCTCAGCACCACGCCGCCGACCACCATCTGCACCGCGGAGAGCGCGAAGGGGTTGGCGGGCACGGGGAGCTTCGTCGTCGCGAACGAGCCCGTCGCCCAGAAAGCCGCCGCCAGCAACACCAACCACGGCCCCCACCACGCGGAACCGTGCGTGCCCGCCGAGCTCGACCCGCCGAGCAGCAGCACCGCGAGCCCGGCCAGCCCGAGCCCGACCCCGGCGAAGGTGATCCACGGCGGCCGCTCACCGCTGGCCCGGCGCAGCACCACCACGTACAGCGGCACGCAGGCGACCAGCAGGGCGGCCAGCCCGGAGGCCACCTGGAACTGGGCGATCACGACGATCCCGTTGCCCAGAGCGGGAAGCAGCACTCCGCCGAGCGCGGCGGTGCCGAACTCCGGCAGCGACATGCGCAGGGCGGACGGGCCGGAGAAGACGAGGACGATCACCGTGAGCAGCACGCCCGCCAGCAGGAACCGCAGCCCGGCGGAGAGCAGCGCGGGCATCGAGGTGATCGTGAAGCGGATGCCGAGGTAGGTGGAGCCCCACACCAGGTAGACCACGCCGAGCGCGGCCCACGGGAGCCACCCGGGGCCGCGGCGCGCGGTCGTGTCAGAGGACGGGGCGTCAGGGGAATCGGTCGTGTCGGGGGTCCCGGTCGACGAAGCGGCAGAAGTCGTCACACGCCAACGTTCGCACGCACCCCTGACAGAGTTCTCGCGGTTTCCCGCCATGCAGGACGTCGACAAGATCAATGTTCGGCGACGCGCCCGCATACTTCGCGGAAAAGCCGCTCGCGATTTCCCAGAACGCGCGGCTGGTCCATTCGAGGACTCAGGAAAGGCGACTGGCCCCGCGTTGCCTCGGCAGCACCGCGGCCACGTGCGACTCGGCGGCGATGGCCTCGGCGAGGCGCGTGGCCAGCCATTCCTGGGAGGTGTCGCGCATCACGCGGAGGAGGTCGTCCGCGGTCGGCTCGGAACCCGGTTCCACCTGGCGCTTCACAATGCTTCCCCACTCCCACGCCCCGGCGGGGCGAACAGCCCATTCTGGGACCCGCGCGGGAAAGATCGGCATTCCCGGGACGAGTGAAGCGGACATCACTTTGCGCGACAACGACGAACGGCGCGGGACGAATGGCGGAGCGCGCTGTGCGAACGCAGCACTACTCGCGGGGAAAGTTTGCGACGAACGGCGCTGACCGATAAACGCGACTCTTCTTCACACTTGCTGACGTCTCCCCTTCGAACCCGCCCCGCCGCGCGGATTCTCCCCCTGCAAGGAGATCATCATGCGCATCACCAGCTTGCGGCTGGCGGCCATCGCCCTGGGCGTCACGACCGTGCTCGCCCCCACCGCGACCGCGGCACCGGCACCCGACGACGTGCAGACGCAGATCGTCGGCGGCGGCTTCGTCTCCTCGGCCAAGCCGTGGATCAGCGCCCTGCACCGCAACGGCGGCTTCACGTGCACGTCCTCGATCATCGCGCGGCGGTGGGTGCTCACGGCCGCGCACTGCGTCACGGCGGCGGGCACCTACACCGTGCGCGTGGGCTCGCTGACCCGCAGCAGCGGCGGACAGACGGCCACGGTGGCCCGCAAGGTCATCCACCCCAGCTACAACTGGCCGAGCGCGGACATCGCGCTGCTGCAACTGGATCGCGACGTCACGGTGTCGCAGTACTCGACGCTGGCCACCTCCGCCGACCTCGCCGACCGCAAGGCCGCGCAGGTCCTCGGCTGGGGCTCGGAGAAGGCGGACTGGAGCGGCCCGCTGCCGGAGCGGCTCAAGTACGCCGATGGCCAGATCAGCAGCGTCAACTGCGCGCAGAGCAACGCGACGCCCCGCGCGATCTGCACGCAGACCAACGGCAGCATCGCCGGCGGCGACTCCGGCGGGCCGGTGACCGTGCGCGGCGCCTCCGGGAACACCGTGCAGGCGGGGGTCTGCGCGATCGGTCACCGCCCGGCGGGCAGCGGCTGGGCCGGCTACACCAACGTCGCGCTGTTCCGCGACTGGATCAGGAGCCACGCCGGGGTCTGACGGCGGCCGGGGACGCGGTGCCGTGACAGCACCGCGTCCCCGCGGCTCACGCGCCCATCTTCTCCAGCAGCTTGCGCACCCACTCCGCCGAGTCGGCCTTGATCATGGCCAGCTTCTCCTCGGACTCCCTGGTCGGCGAGATGCCCTTCTTGGCGAGCCGGTCGCGGACCTCCATGAGCTGGTTGAAGTCGTCCTGGGTGAGCGGCATGCCCCGCTTCATCGAGGTGTGGATCTTGTTGAGCAGCAGCCCCATCGCCTTCTGCAGCCCCGCGACCATCTTGTCCTGGATCGCGCCGGTGCTGATGCCGGGCGAGGTCTCGGTCTCGGAAGCGACCGCGACGGCGGGCGCGGAGACCACAGCGGCCGCGACGACGACGGCGAGCAAAGCGTTCCTGCGCATGTGAATTCTCCAGATATATAAGGGAAATCCGTCTGCCTCAAGTCTCCGCCCAGCACGCGCGGAGCGCCCTGGCCGCACGGGTGAAGCAGGCTCACCACGCGTCGCCGAAGACACCACCTGGGAGGGGATTGGCGGTTCCGGCGAGGGGCCGCGCGCGGCGCGGGATTGGGTGATCCCGGCCACGGGTAGCCATCACGGCTCGCCGCGAGGGGCGCGGGTAGGTTCTTGGCGGCACCCCTCCCGCTACCCCGACGGAGCTCCCCCGATGGCCCAGGCCGCCGTTCGCCCGGCGACGCTCGACGACGTCGCCGAGATCGCCCGCATCCAGATCGACACCTGGCGCCAGGCCTACGCCGCGCTGCTCCCGGCCGACGTGCTCGCCGGGATGGAGGCGGAGAGCGCGGAAGCCGTGTGGCGCCAAGCGATCCAGGACGGTCCAGGGCTGGTGTTCGTGGCCACCGAGGGCGAGTGGACCGTGGGCTTCTGCGCGATCCTGCCCGCCCCCGAGGACGAGGTGGCCGCCGCCGACGGAGCGCTGCCGGAGGACGCCCAGCACGTCGTCCAGGTCGGCACCCTGCTCGTCGAGCCCCGGTGGGGCCGTCGCGGGCACGGCGGGCGCCTGCTGGCCACCGCGGCGACCGCCTACCGCGAGAAGGGCGGGGTGCGCGGCGTCGCCTGGGTTGCCCAGGAGGACAAGGCATCGCTGAACTTCTACCGCGCGGCGGGGTGGGACACCGACGGCACCGTGCGGACGCTGGACGCGGGCGGGCGCCCCCTGCGCGAGTACCGGCTGACCGGCTCCCTGGAGCTCGAACTGCGGGACTGAGTCATCCGTTGGGGTGCTAGCCTCGCCAGTCGGCTTGTTGCTATGGGGGTACCGCAGTGCTGGGTTGGTTGAGCGCGAGCCTCGGCATGGCGGTGTTGTCCTCAGTGATCCCGCCCGTGCTGATCGAACCGTGGGTGCTCGGCGTCGCCGTGACTCAGCCCGACATTCCGTGGTGGGCGCTCGCGCTGGTGGTCGCGGTCGGTTCGGTCGCGGGCAAGCTCATCTACTACTACGCGGGCAAGGGAATGCTGCGCCTGCCGTCGTTCCTGCGCCGCAAGCAGCAGGACGCCGAGCACGTGAAGGGCCGCTGGAGCGGCTACATGGAGCGCTTCGCCGCCGAGTGCGAGAAGCGGCCCGCGTGGACCTACGGCGTGCTGCTGCTGTCGTCCTCGACCAGCCTGCCGCCGTACTTCGCGGTCGCGGTGGTCGCCGGGGTCGCGAACGTGTCGCTGACCAACTTCCTGTCGGCCTGTCTGATCGGCCGCTTCGTGCGCTTCGCCGCGCTCGCCGCCGCGCCGTCCGTCTTCGGCGTCTGGCTCACCTGAGCCGGAGTTCAGCCTGCCTGCTGGAGTTCGATCGCTTTCCGCATGGCCTCACGGCCCCGCTTGCGGTCCCCGGCGAGGTCGTAGGCCTGCGCGACCTTGAACCACGCGCGCCAGTCCTCCGGAGCCTCGTCCAGCTCGCGCTTGCGCTCGGCGAAGTAGGCGTCCGCCGCGTCGCGCTCCACCCGCCCGGAAGGACGGCGGGGCAGCGCGGAGGTGTCGGGGAACTCCCCGTCGTCGTCCAGCAGGCGCGCCAACTTCTCGGTCTGCGCGCCGAAGCGCCACTCGAAGACGATCAGGATCACGCCGAGCACGGGCAGCAGCAGGATCGCCACTCCCATGAGCACGCCGACGACCGTGCCGGAGGCGATGAGGTCGATGCCCCGCCCGGCGAGCAGCACGAAGTAGACCGCGAGCGCCGCGGTCAACACCACGGCCATCCGCCGAGCGGTGATCATCTTCTACAGCCCCAGAGCGGATTCGAGGCCCAGGGTCAGCCCCGGGTTCTTCAGCACCTCGCGCACGCCGAGCAGCACGCCGGGCATGAAAGAGCTGCGGTGCAAGGAATCGTGCCGGATGGTCAACGTCTCGCCGGTGCCGCCGAACAGGACTTCCTGGTGTGCCACAAGGCCTGCGAGCCGCAACGAGTGCACGCGGACGCCGTCCACGTCCGCGCCGCGAGCGCCGTCGAGCGACTCCGTCGTGGCGTCCGGCGCGTACTTCTCCAGCCCAGCGGCAGCGCGCGCGTCCGCGATCAGCCGCGCGGTCCGGGCGGCGGTGCCCGACGGCGCGTCGACCTTGCGCTCGTGGTGCAGCTCGACGATCTCCACGGACTCGTAGAACTGCGCGGCCTTCTCGGCGAACTTCATCGCCAGCACAGCGCCGATGGCGAAGTTCGCGGCGATCAGCACGCCGAGCTCGGAGCGCTGCGCGAGCCAGCCCTGGATCTGCTCCAGGCGCTGGTCGGTGAAACCGCTCGTGCCCACGACGACGTGGATGCCGTTCTCCACGCAGTACTGGACGTTGTCCATCACCACGGCGGGCTGGGTGAAGTCGACGACGACCTGGGCCCCGGCCTCGGACAGCGCGGACAGCGGGTCTCCGGCGTCGAGAGCGGCCACCAGGACCATGTCCTCGGCGCCCTCTACCGCGCGGCACACCTCGGCGCCCATGCGCCCCTGTGCACCGAGCACTCCCACCCGCGTGCGGTCCGTCATGCGATCACCTCGTGCACTTCGCTCGGCAACTCGTCGGCAGAAGCGTACGACCCGACCACCGCGGCGCTGACCGGGCGGCTCAGCAGGTCCTTGGCCAGCGCGCGCACGTCCTCCGGGGTGACCGCGCTGATCCGCTCCAGGGTCTGCTCGACGCTGAGGTGGTCGGCGTAGTTCAGCTCACCCTTGCCGATCCGCGACATCCGCGAGCCGGTGTCCTCCAGGCCCAGCACGAGGTTCCCGCGCAGCTGTCCCTTGCCGCGCGCGACCTCCGCGTCCATCAGGCCGTTGTCGGCGATCTCGCCGAGCACCTCGCGCACGACACCGGCGACCTCGCCGAGGCGCTCGGGCTGGCACCCGGCGTACACCGAGAGCATGCCCGTGTCGGCGTAGGAGGAGATCGAGGAGTAGACCGAGTACGCCAGCCCGCGCCGCTCGCGCACCTCCTGGAACAGCCGCGAGCTCATACCGCCGCCGAGGGCCGCGTTGAGCACGCCGAGCGCGAAGCGGCGCTCGTCGTGGCGGTCCAGCGCGGGCACGCCGAGCATCAGGTGCGCCTGCTCGGACTCGTCGTGTTGGAACACCAAGCGGCTCCCACCCCGGAGCCCGGCCGAGCCCGTGCGCGGCGCGATCGGCGTGTGCCGCTCGTTCGCGCGATCGCCGAGCGCGGCCTCCGCCAGCGCCAGGATCTCCGCGTGGTCCACGTTGCCCGCCGCCGCCAGAACCATCCTCGGCAGCGTGTAGCGCTTCTTGTAGAAGGCGAACAGCGCGTCGCGGCTCATCTCGGTGATCGACTCATCGGTGCCGAGCACCGGCAGGCCGAGCGGGTGCCCGCCGAGCATCGCCGCGCAGAAGGCCTCGTGCAGCAGGTCCTCGGGGTCGTCGTCGCGCATGGCGATCTCTTCGAGGACGACGCTGCGCTCGGTCTCCATGTCCGCGTCGGCGCACACGGCCTCGAACACCACGTCGGAGACCAGGTCCACCGCGAGCGGCAGGTCGGCGTCCAGCGTGTGCGCGTAGTAGCAGGTGTGCTCCTTGGCGGTGAACGCGTTCAGCTCACCTCCGACCGCGTCGATCTCCTCGGCGATCTGCGCCGCCGTGCGTCGCCGCGTTCCCTTGAACAGCAGGTGTTCCAGGTAGTGCGCGGCGCCCGCGACCTCGGGCTCCTCATCGCGGGAACCGACGCCGACCCAGATGCCCACCGACGCCGAGCGCACGCCCGGCAGCTGCTCGGTGATCACCCGCAGGCCGCACGGCAGCACGGTCCTGCGCACCGCGCAGTCCTCGGAGACGCGCTCCAGGATCTCGGTCACTCCGCTGTTCGCGTTCAGGGTCGGATCTCCTCCGCTACGCCGCAGGGGGCGCTGCGTGAGCGCCCCCTGCGGAGTGGATTGCTGTGTGCTGCGAGAACAACCTAGTTCGCGGCGGCTTCCGCCGGAGCCTCGGCGCCCTCGCCCTCGGGGGCTGCGGCAGCGTCGGCGTTGTCCTCGCTGACCAGCACGAGGCTGATCTTGCCGCGGTTGTCGATGTCGGCGATCTCCACGCGGAGCTTGTCACCGACCGAGACGACGTCCTCGACCTTGGCGATGCGCTTGCCGGCGCCCAGCTTGGAGATGTGCACCAGGCCGTCCTTGCCCGGCAGCAGCGAGACGAACGCGCCGAAGGCGGCCGTCTTGACCACGGTGCCGAGGAAGCGCTCGCCGACCTTGGGCAGCTGCGGGTTGGCGATCGCGTTGATCAGGTCGATCGCCGCGTCGGCCGAGGGGCCGTCCGCCGCGCCGACGTAGATCGTGCCGTCGTCCTCGATGGAGATGTCGGCACCGGTCTGCTCGGTGATCGAGTTGATCATCTTGCCCTTGGGCCCGATCACCTCGCCGATCTTGTCGACCGGGATCTTCACCGCGGTGACGCGCGGCGCGAACGGGCTCATGTCGTCCGGCGCGTCGATGGCCTCCTGCATGACCTCCAGGATGGTCAGCCGGGCGTCCTGCGCCTGGCTGAGCGCCTTGGCCAGCACGTCGGAGGGGATGCCGTCGAGCTTGGTGTCCAGCTGCAGGGCGGTGATGAACTCCTTGGTGCCCGCGACCTTGAAGTCCATGTCGCCGAAGGCGTCCTCGGCACCGAGGATGTCGGTCAGCGCGACGTAGCGGGTCTCGCCGTCGACCTGGTCGGAGACCAGGCCCATCGCGATGCCCGCGACCGGCGCCTTCAGCGGCACACCGGCGTTGAGCAGCGACATAGTCGAGGCGCAGACCGAGCCCATCGAGGTGGAGCCGTTGGAGCTCAGCGCCTCGGAGACCTGGCGGATGGTGTAGGGGAACTCCTCGCGCGAGGGCAGCACGGGCGCCAGCGCCCGCTCGGCCAGCGCGCCGTGACCGATCTCGCGGCGCTTGGGCGAGCCCACGCGGCCGGTCTCACCGGTGGAGTAGGGCGGGAAGTTGTAGTGGTGCATGTAGCGCTTGCGCGTCTCCGGAGTCAGCGCGTCGATCTGCTGCTCCATGCGCAGCATGTTCAGCGTGGTGACACCCAGGATCTGGGTCTCGCCGCGCTCGAACAGCGCCGAGCCGTGCGCCCTGGGGATCAGCGCGACCTCGGCGGAGAGGCTGCGGATGTCGGTGGTGTTGCGACCGTCGATGCGGATCTGGTCGCGCAGCACGCGCTGGCGGACCAGCTTCTTGTTCAGCGAGCGGAAGGCGGCTGCGACCTCCTTCTCCCGACCCTCGAAGGCGGAGCCCTCGGTGACGACGCGCTCCAGGGCGGCGGCCTTGACCTCGTCCAAGCGCGACTCGCGCTCCTGCTTGCCCGCGATGGTCAGCGCCTGGGCCAGGTCGTCGGAGACGGCGGCGGAGACGGCCTCGTAGGCGTCCGGCTGGTAGGCCGGGAAGAGCGGGAAGTCGCGGGTCTGCTTGGCGGCGACCTGGGCCAGCTGGGCCTGGGCCTCGCACAGCACCTTGATGAAGGGCTTCGCGGCCTCCAGACCCGAGGCGACGATCTCCTCGGTCGGGGCGGCGGCGCCCTCGGCGACCAGGGTGGTGACCTTCTCGGTGGCCTCGGCCTCGACCATCATGATCGCGACGTCGTCACCGACGACACGACCGGCGACGACCATGTCGAAGACGGCGCCCTCGAGCTGCTCGTAGGTCGGGAAGGCGACCCACTGGCCCTCGATCAGCGCGACGCGCACGCCACCGACCGGGCCGGAGAACGGCAGACCGGCGAGCTGGGTGGAGGCGGAGGCGGCGTTGATGGCCACCACGTCGTAGAGGTCCTTGGGGTCCAGGCTCATCACGGTGATGACGACCTGGATCTCGTTGCGCAGGCCGTCGACGAAGGACGGGCGCAGCGGGCGGTCGACGAGGCGGCAGGTCAGGATCGCCTCGGTGGAGGGACGGCCCTCGCGGCGGAAGAACGAGCCGGGGATGCGGCCTGCGGCGTACATCCGCTCCTCGACGTCGATGGTCAGCGGGAAGAAGTCGAAGTGGTCCTTCGGCTGCTTCGACGCCGTGGTCGCGGAGAGCAGCATGGTCTCGTCGTCCAGGTAGGCGACGACGCTGCCCGCGGCCTGACGGGCCAGCCGGCCGGTCTCGAAACGCACCGTCCGGGTTCCGAAGCGGCCGTTGTCGATGACGGCGGACGCCTCGTGCACTGCAAGTTCGGTCACAAATGCTCCTTGTTCTGCGGGCCGCCGCCGCGAGGACGTCGCGGGTGTGCGGTCCGAACAAGGCCGGTCTTCGATCGAAGTCCCCGGCTGTTTCCGGAGACCACTACCGAGGACCGGCGAACGTGCGTCCCGCGAGTGCTGCGGTGGCGTGTAGGCCCTGGAATTGGGTTGTAGGTCTTGCGTTGAGGGGGAGCGGCCGGTGGCCACTCCCCCTCGAAATCACGTCAGCGGCGCAGGCCGAGGCGCTGGATCAGCGAGCGGTAGCGCTCGATGTCCACCTTGGCGAGGTAGTTGAGCAGACGGCGGCGACGGCCGACCATCAGCAGCAGACCGCGACGGGAGTGGTGGTCGTGCTTGTGCACCTTCAGGTGCTCGGTGAGACCGCTGATGCGCTTGCTCAGCAGGGCCACCTGGGCCTCGGGGGAACCGGTGTCGCCCTCGCGGACGGCGTACTCGCCGAGGATGTTCTTCTTCTGCTCGGTGGACAGAGCCACGTGTGGATCTCCTTGCTGGTCTTTCCGTGCGGCCGCGTGAGCGAGGTCCGCATCACGCGAAGACGGTCGTGGCCGCCACGGAACGCAGCCAGACCCGACTACTGAGGTTAGCAGGCTCGTCTCAGCAGCTCGCCACGGCAAGCGTCACACTGCGCACGAACGGGTGCACCAAGATCGACCGCATCGGTCGGCAGGATCGTCCACATCAGGCGCATACCCCTCCAGTCTGCCCGCACCCCCACCCCGCCTGCCACCGCATTTCCCCGGCGACCCCTTAAGCCCTGAACGACCCGTTCAGTGCGCTCAACGCATCAAACGAGGCGTTCGCGAAGCGTGGGCTAGTACAGCTAGTCGCCTTCGGCGGCGGCGCGGGTGAGCAGTCCCGCCAGCGCCGGGTAGCGCTCGCCCAGCAGGCGGGCGGCTCCGGCCAGCTCGTCGGCGACGGCCAGCTCGCGCAGCCTGCTCACCGCGGCCTGGTCGGCTCCGCGCTCGTCGACGGGGAGCGTGTCGAGGCCGACGGTCGGCTGCGAGGCGCGGACCTCCTCCAGCGCGCGCTCGACGGCATCGCGCTCCCCGGCGGCCACCCCGGCGGTGAGCACGCGCCGCTCCAGCATCACGAGCCTGGCCAGCACGGCGGGGTTGCCGATCTTGGCGCGGCGGCCGCTCATCACCTGGCTGAGCATGGGCGCGCTGATCCCGAGCACGTCGGCGAGCTGCGCCTGCGAGGTGGAGAAGGCCACCACGAGCCGCCGGACGCGGTCGCCGAGGGGCTCGCCGTACCACTCCCGCTGCAACGCGAGGTTGCGCTGCACGATCTTCTGGTCGTCCACCGCGCTCACCCGTCGGCCAGCAGCTCGCGGGTCTTCGCCACGTCGAGGTGCATCTGGTCGATCAGCGCCTCGACGGTGTCGTAGCGCTCCTGGCCGCGCAGCCGCTCCACGAAGTCCAGCGCGACCCGCTGGCCGTAGAGGTCCTCGCTGGTGTCGAGCACGAAGGCCTCGACGCGGCGCTCCCGCCCGGAGAACGTGGGGTTGGTGCCGACGGACACGGCGGCCATGCGGGGCTCGGCGAACTTCGGCGCGGAGCCGGGGCGGCCGTGGCCGATGTCGACGAAGCGGCACGCGTACACGCCGTCGGCGGGCACGGCCGCGGTGCGCGCGGTGGACAGGTTCGCCGTGGGGAAGCCGAGTTCGCGGCCCCGGCCGTCACCGCGCACGACGATGCCCTCCACGCGGTGGGGGCGGCCGAGCGCTCCGGTGGCCGCCGCGACGTCACCCGCGTCGATGCACGCGCGGATGTAGGTCGAGGAGTAGGTGACCTGCTCGTCGGAGAGCAGGCGCGCGCCCTCGGCGACGAAGCCGAAGCGGCGGCCGAGCGTCTCCAGCAGCGCGACATCGCCCTGCGCGCGGTGGCCGAAGTTGAAGTTCTCCCCCACCACAACCGAAGCCACGTGCAGCCGCTCCACGAGGATCTCGTGCACGAACTCGTCAGCCGGAATCCGCGCGACATCCGGGGTGAACGGCAGCACGCAGAACACGTCGACGCCCAGCTGCTCGACCAGCTCGGCCCGCCTGCGCAGCGTGGTGAGCTGCGCGGGGTGACTGCCCGGCCGCACCACCTCGGACGGGTGCGGGTCGAAGGTCATCAGCACGCACGGGAGATCGCGGTCGCGGGCCAGCTCCACCGCCCTCGTGATCAGCTGCTGGTGCCCCCGGTGCACGCCGTCGAAGACCCCGACGGTCAGCACGCAACGGCCCCAGCCCCCGGGGAGGTGCTCTAGTCCACGCCAACGCTGCACGACGGGAAGCTTACGGGCGGCTCAGCTCTCCAGGCTCAGCACCACGAGCGAGCGGGTCCGGCCCTCGACCTCCTCGGCGAGCGCGATCGCCTTGCCGGTGGGGTCGAAGACGCCGTGCGTGCCCGCGATCCCGGTGCCGCGCAGGCGCTTGCCCTGCAGCAGCGCGGCGGCGTCGGCCTCGTCGACGTCGCGGCGCGGGAAGGCGGCGGCCACGGCGGAGCTGAGGTCCAGCGCCAGCTCGGGCTCCTCCTCAAGCTGCTCCAGCGTGCGGGCGAGCGCGATGCCGAACGGGCCGACGCGGGTGCGGCGCAGCGCGGCGAGGTGGCCGCCGACGCCGAGCCCGGCGCCGAGGTCGCGGGCCAGTGCGCGGACGTAGGTGCCGGAGGAGCACTCCACGAGCACGTCGAGGTCGGTGAAGGTGTCCTCGCGCCGCATCGAGAGCACGTCGAAGCGCTGCACGGTGACCGGGCGCGCCTTCAGCTCGACGGTCTCACCGTCGCGGACGCGGGCGTAGGCGCGCTTGCCGTCGACCTTGACCGCGCTGACCGCGCTCGGGACCTGCTCGATCGCTCCGGTGAGGGCGCCGATGCCCGAGGTGATCGCCGCTTCGTCCACAGTGGACGCGTCGGCGGTGGAGAGCACCTCGCCCTGCGCGTCGTCGGTGGTCGTGGAGGCGCCGAGCCGGATCGTCGCAAGGTAGGCCTTGGTGTCCAGCGCGAGGTGGCCGAGCAGCTTGGTGGCGCGCTCGATGCCCAGCACCAGCACGCCGGTGGCCATCGGGTCGAGCGTGCCGGCGTGGCCGACCTTGCGGGTGCCCATGATCCGCCGCGCTCGCGCGACCACGTCGTGCGAGGTCATCCCGTCGGGCTTGTCCACGATGACCAGCCCGGGCGGGACGTCGGAGGTGGGGCGGTCGGACCTGCGGTCCCGTCGTGCTCTAGTCACGACGGGAAACCCTAATCCGCGAGGTTCAGGCCGCGAGGGCCAGGTCCTCGTCCCACCGGCGGTGGCGGAGCTGGACCGGGACCTCCTCGCCGCGGGCCTCGGCCGCGAAGACCACGCCACGCGCCCGCCGCCACCACACCGCGGTCCGCCAGGTGCCGACGACCAGCACCGCGACCACGGCGATCAGCGCGATGCGGAAGGACGTCGTCGGGCCGAGCGAGCGGGTCAGCTCCAGCAGCACGCCGACCGACAGCGCGGAGATCGTCGTGGCCGTGAAGCCGCCGACGTTGACCACACCGGTCGCGGTGCCGACCACGCGCAGCGGGTTGTAGTCGCGGGCCAGCGCGAACGCGACGGCCGACGCGGGCCCGCCGAAGGAGAGCACGAACAGCCCGACCGCGACGAGCGGCGTCGGCACGTGCCCGCCGGGCCAGCTCAGCAGCACCGTCCACACGACCAGCGCGCTGACCAGGTAGCCGACCACGATCGGCATGCGGTGCTCCGGGCGCCGGCCGATCAGCGCTCCGACGACCGGACTGCCGACGACCCCGCCGAGCACCAGGAGACCGAGCAGAGCGCTCGCCGCGTGCGGGTCCATGCCCTGCGCCTCGACGAGGTACGGGAAACCCCAGAGCAGGCCGAGCACCGCGGGACCGAACATCGTGGAGAAGTGCACCCAGAAGCCGAGCCTGGTCCCCGGCACGCGCCACGACTCCGCGACCCGGCGCAGCACCTGGCGCGGCGCCACCGGGTCGGCGGCACGAACCTCTTGTCCCGCGGGGTGATCGCGCAGCTTCGACATGGCGAGCACGGAGTAGGCGGCGGTGACCAGGCCGACCGCGAGGAAGGTCCACGTCCAGCCGACGTTGTCCAGCGCGAGCGTCAGCGGGACCGTCGACACCAGGTTGCCCGCCGCGCCGAGGGCGCCGGAGAACGAGACGACCACCGAGTACTGGCGGCCCGGGAAGTGACCGGCGATCAACCGCAGGAGGCTCACCCAGGTCATGGCGTCGCCGCTGCCCAGGACCGCGCGGGCGACGAGAGCGAGCGCGTAGGAGTCGGCGACCGCGAACAGCAGCTGACCCGCGCCCATGAGCAGGGCGGCGACCGTCAGCACCCGGCGCGGGCCGAAGCGGTCCACGAGCACGCCGGTGGGGATCTGCATGAGGGCGTACACACCGACCTGGAGGACGGTGAAGACGCCGAGTGCGGCGGGTCCCACGCCGAAGCGCTCACCGGCCTGGAGACCGGCGACGCCGAGCGAGGTGCGGTGGAAGACCGCCGCGACGTAGATGGCTACCGCAATGGTCCAGACCAGCCAGCCCTGGCGGGTGGCGCGCTCGACCGAAGGCAAGGGGAAACCCTCCGAACATGGAGAAGGGGAAGGGGAAACGCCAACGTTGGCACCCCTTCCATCGCCCCACCTCGCCCCCGCGTTAACCGCCGCAAACGTGCACTCCCCCACACTCCCCACGCGCCCCCTGAACCCGTTTCGTACTCGAAGCCGTGGATGGGAACGCTCCATTTCCCGCTAGGAGTACGAAACGGGAAAACCGGAGGTCAGCGAGTGGCGCCGGGAACGGCCCAGGCGCCGGAGCGGGCGCGGAGCAGGACGGCGGCCAGGCGCAGGAGCATGAAGGTGGACAGGGCCGTCCACACTCCGGCGAGGCCCCACCCCATCGCCAGGGAGAGCCACACCAGCGGCAGGAAGCCGATCACCGCCGACACCAGCGTCGCGGTGCGGAGGTAGGCGGCGTCACCCGCGCCGAGCAGCACGCCGTCCAGCGCGAAGACGACGCCCGCGATCGGTTGCAGCGCAACGAAGAACCACCACGCGTGCGGAACCTGGGCGAGAACGGCGGCGTCGGGGCTGAACACCGGCGGGAGCACGGTCGCCAACGCCGCGAAGAGCACGCCCAGGACAACGCCGAACCACAGGCCGTAGACGGTGATCTGCCGCGCGAGCGCCTTGGCGCGCACGGAGTCCGACGAGCCCAGGGCGGCGCCGACGAGGGACTGGGCCGCGATGGCCAGCGAGTCGAGCACGAGCGCCAGGAAGGTCCAGAGCTGCAACACCACCTGGTGCGCGGCGGCTGCCTCGGCCGAGGTGCGCGCCGCGACGGCCGCCGCGGAGACGAAGCACGCCTGGAACGCGAGGCTGCGCAGGATGAGGTCGCGGCCGAGGCCGAGCTGAGCGCGCATCAGGTGCGGGATCGGGCGCAGCGGCACGCGCTCCACCACCAACGCGCGGATGAACAGCGCGGCGGAGATCGCCTGAGCCACCACGTTGGCCACGGCGGACCCCGCGAGCCCCCAGTCCGCCCAGTAGACCAGCGCCGGGCACAGCACAGCGGAGATCCCGTTGCCCGCCAACACGTATCGGAGCGGTCGGCCGGTGTCCTGCACTCCGCGCATCCACCCGTTGCCGGCCATGGTGATCAACACCAGCGGCGCGCCGAGCAGGGCGATGCGCAGCCAGCCCACGGCGGCGTCGGCGACCGCGCCGGGACCGGCCAGCGCGTGCGCGATCGGGCTCGCCAGGAGCTGTCCGGCCAGCACGAGGACCAGGCCGACCACCACGGCCAGCCAGGTCGCCTGCACGCCCTCCGCGACCGCCTCGGACCGCCGACCAGCTCCGTGCAGCCGCGCCGCGCGGGCGGTCGTGCCGTAGGACAGGAAGGTCAGCTGCGTCGAGACCTGGGCGAGGACGATCCCGCCGATCGCCAGCGCCGCCAGTGGCACGGCGCCGAGATGGCCCACCACAGCGGTGTCCACGAGCAGGTACAGCGGCTCCGCGGCCAGCACGCCGAGCGCGGGCAGCGCCAAGCCCAGCACGCGCCGAGGGGACTCAACCTTCACGGCCAGAGACTAGGTCAGCCCACCGACAACCGCGTCAGCGCGAGGGAGCGGACTCCAGGGCGGAACGCACCTGGTCAACGGCTTCGTCGAGCGTGCAGTGCAGCGTCACTCCGGAGGCCAGGCGGTGACCACCGCCACCCAGTGATTCGGCCACGGCGCCCACGTCGAGCCGGTCCATCGCGCGCAGCGAGACCGTCCACGTCAACGGGGCGGTCTCCTTGAACACCGCGGCGACCTCGGCCTCGCGCGTGGTGCGCAGGATGTCGATCACGCTGTCCACGTCCTCGCCGCGCAGGCCCTCGGAGTCCGACGCGCGGACGGCGGCGTGCACGAAACCCAGTCCCTGAGCCGAATCCGGCTCCAGGCTGGCCCCGCCGAGCACCGCGGCGAGCATGCCCATCCAGCCGAAGGGGTGCGTGTCCAGCATCGGGCGCAGTGTCGCGTCCGGATCGACCCCGGCCTCCACGAGCCGCGCCGCGGTCGCGTAGGTGCCGCCGGTGGCGATGCGGAAGCAGCGGGTGTCGGTGGCCAGGCCCGCGTAGAGGCAGCGGGCGATCGGCTCGTCGACCTCGGCGCCGAGTTCGTCCAGCACGCGCAACACGATCACCGCCGTGGCCTCGGCCTCGACGTCGATGACGTTGTGCGTGCCGAAGCCGGTGTTGGAGGCGTGGTGGTCGAGCACGAGCACTTCGCCCCCGGCCGCCGCGGTCGCGGCGACGCGGTCGCCGAGCACGCCGAGCCGGTCGACGCTGCCCGCGTCCAGCGCCACCAGGAACGGCGGCACGGCAGGCACCTCGTCGACACCCACCACGATCCCGGTGGAGTCCAAGCCCCGCAACGATTCCGGCACCTCGGCGGGATGCCCGAAGGACACCCGCACGGTGGCTCCGCGCCGTTGCAGCGCGATGCCCAGCGCCACCGCCGAGCCGAGCGCGTCGGCGTCGGGGTTGACGTGGGCGAGCAGGGTCACGTCGGGCGCCCCGGCCAACAGCCGCGCCGCCTTCCGCAGCCCCTGCTCGTCCAGCACTAGCTCTCGTCCTCGTCCGCTTCGCGGGGCTTGCGGTACGGGTCGGCCTCACCGGCGGGCTTGGCGCCGGAGGCGATCCGGGCCACGTCGGCGTCGGCCGCCTGCGCCCTGGCGAGCAGTTCCTCCATCTGCCGGGCGGTGTCGGGCACCGCGTCCAGCACGAAGGCCAGCGAAGGGGTGTAGCGCACGCCGGTGCGTTGTCCCACGAGGGAGCGCAGCACCCCGGTCGAGCTGGCCAGCGCGGCCGCGGTGCCCGCGTGGTCGGCGTCGTCCCCGAGGACGGTGTAGAACACGGTCGCCTCGCGCAGGTCACCGGTCACCTTGGCCTCGGTCACGGTGACCATGGCCAGGCGGGGGTCCTTCACGTCGTGCTCCAGCGCGGACGCGACGATCTGCGCGATCCGCTTGGCGAGCCTGCGGGCGCGGGCCTGGTCGGCCACGGCGCTCCTCCTGTCCTTCTCGTACAGAGATCTCGTACAGCGCTTCACAGCGCGGCTATTCGTCCTCCGGCCCGAACAACCTGTGCCGGGCGGAGAGGAGTTCCAGTTCGGGGCGTCCGGCCACCAGTCGTTCGCAGGCCGAGAGGACCTCGCGGACGTGCTCGGTGTCCCCCGCCACCGCCGAGACCCCGATCAGGGCGCGGCGGTGCAGGTCCTGGTGACCGGCCTCAGCGGCGGCCACCTCGAAGCGCTTGCGCAGCTCGGCGATGACCGGCCGTACCAAGGAGCGCTTCTGCTTGAGCGAGTGCACGTCCCCGAACAGGACGTCCAGCTCCAACGATCCCACGTACACGGGCATCACCGTTGTGAATATTCGAGGTGAGGGAGCGAGCGACCGAATCGGCGCTGGTCGTCGAGCTGGTGACCGGGCTGGTTCGGTAGGAGCTCGCACCGTAGGGGGTGCGGGGGACTCGGTCCCCCGGCTGGCACAAGGATTGGGGGAAGGTGGCCCTGAGGCCACCGAACACCCCTGAGGAGGCGGGGCGGGCGCAGTGCGCCCGCCCCGCCTCGTTCGGATCAGGTGCGCGGCTTCTCGCGCATCTCGAAGGTCTCGATCGAGTCGCCGATCTTCAGATCGCCGTACGAACCGAGGGTGATACCGCACTCGTAGCCCTCGCGGACCTCGGTCGCGTCGTCCTTGAAACGGCGCAGCGAGGTGATCGAGAGGTTGTCGGCCACCACGACGTTGTCGCGGAGCAGACGCGCCTTGGTGTTGCGCTTGATCTCACCGGACATGACCAGGCAACCGGCGATGGTGCCGAACTTGGAGGACTTGAAGACCTCGCGGACCTCCGCCTTGCCGAGCGCGACCTCTTCGTAGATCGGCTTGAGCATGCCCTTGAGCGCGGCTTCGATCTCGTCGATCGCCTGGTAGATGACCGTGTAGTACCGGACGTCCACGCCCTCGCGGTTGGCCAGCTCGGTGGCCTTGCCCTCCGCGCGGACGTTGAAGCCGAGCACGATCACGTTGTCGGCGATGGCGAGGTTGATGTCGCCCTCGGTGATGCCACCGACGCCGCGGTGGATGACCCGCAGCTCGACGTCCTCGCCGACCTCCAGCTTGAGCAGGGCGCTCTCCAGCGCCTCGACCGTACCGGAGTTGTCACCCTTGATGATCAGGTTGAGCTGGCGCGTCTCCTTCAGAGCCGCGTCCAGGTCCTCCAGGCTGACGCGCTTGCGCTTGGCCGCCTGCTGGGCGTTGCGCTCGCGAGCGCGCCGCCGGTCGGCGATCTGGCGGGCGACGCGGTCCTCGTCGACGACGAGGAAGGTGTCACCGGCGCCGGGCACCGACGTGAACCCGATGACCTGGACCGGACGCGACGGGGTCGCCTCCAGCACGTCCTCGTTGTACTCGTCGACCATCCGGCGCACGCGGCCGTACGCGTCACCGGCGACGATCGAGTCACCGACGCGCAGCGTGCCGCGCTGGACGAGGACGGTGGCCACCGAACCGCGGCCGCGGTCGAGGTGCGCCTCGATCGCGACACCCTGGGCCTGCATGTCCGGGTTGGCCCGGAGGTCCAGCGTGGCGTCCGCGGTCAGCAGGATCGCCTCCAGCAGGCCCTCGATGTTCGTGCCCTGCTTGGCGGAGATGTCCACGAACATCGTCTCGCCGCCGTACTCCTCGGCGACCAGCCCGTAGTCGGTGAGCTGCTGACGGATCTTCTGCGGGTTCGCACCCGGCTTGTCGATCTTGTTGACCGCCACCACGACCGGCACGTTCGCGGCCTGCGCGTGGTTGATGGCCTCCACCGTCTGCGGCATCACACCGTCGTCGGCGGCGACCACGATCACCGCGATGTCGGTGGAGTTCGCACCACGGGCGCGCATGGCGGTGAACGCCTCGTGACCCGGGGTGTCGATGAAGGTGATCAGGCGGTCGCGACCCTCGAGCCCGGCCATGACCTGGTAGGCACCGATGTGCTGGGTGATGCCACCGGCCTCGCCCTCGTGCACGTTCGCCTTGCGGATCGTGTCGAGCAGGCGGGTCTTTCCGTGGTCGACGTGACCCATGACGGTGACGACCGGCGGGCGGAACTCGAGCTCCTCCTCGCCACCCTCGTCCTCGCCGTAGCTGATGTCGAAGGACTCCAGCAGCTCGCGGTCCTCCTCCTCGGGGCTGACCACGAGGACGCGGTAGTTCATCTCCTGGCCGAGCAGCTCCAGGATCTCGTCGGTGACCGACTGCGTCGCGGTGACCATCTCACCGAGGTGGAACATCGCCTGCACCAGCGCGGCCGGGTTGGCGTTGATCTTGTCGGCGAAGTCCGTCAGCGAGGCGCCGCGCGCCAGCCGGACGACCTCGCCCTGGCCCTTCGGCAACCGCACGCCACCGATGGACGGGGCCTGCATGTTGTCGAACTCCTGGCGCTTCTGCCGCTTCGACTTGCGGCCCTTGCGGCTCGGGCCGCCGGGACGGCCGAACGCGCCCGCGGTGCCACCGGCACGGCCACGGCCACCGCCGCCACCCGGGCGGAAGCCACCGCCACCGGGACGGAACCCGCCACCGGGACCGCCACCGGCACCGGGAGCACCGGCACCGCCGCCGCCACCGGGACGGAAACCGCCACCGCCACCACCGCCACCGCGGAAGCCACCGCCTCCGCCGCCGCCACCGGGACGG
>NZ_MUMH01000186.1 GCF_002155965.1 Allokutzneria sp. NRRL B-24872 | reverse complement strand
AGGCGCGATGGTCGAAGAGGCGTTGCACGCGGTGTCCAAGCCTCGTCCGGTGGGTGGGGAGAAGGACCCGCGCACACCCGAGCAGCGCTACGCCGACGGCTTGTGTGAGCTGATCACGATCGCGATGTCCACCAAGGACCTGCCGATGAGCGGCGGGGTGCGGCCGCAGATGGTCGTCACGATGCGCCTGGACGACCTCGAAGAGAAGGTCCGCACTGGGTACACCGACTGGGACGGTGAGGCGACCGCGTCGCTGTTGCGGCAGCTGTCCTGCGACGCCGAACTCATCCCGGTCGTCCTCAACGGGGAGAGCATCCCCCTGGACTACGGGCGCTCTGTTCGGACCGCGCCACCGCCTCTGCGGCGGGCGCTGGCGGTGCGGGACAAGGGATGCGCCTTCCCGGGGTGTGATCGGCCACCGGCGTGGACGGAAGCCCACCACGTGTTGCACTGGACACAGCACCGAGGGCCGACCGACCTCGGGAATATGGTCTTGCTGTGCTCGCATCACCATCACGTGATCCACGAAGAGGACTGGAAGATCGTCTTCGGCGAGGACGGGCGGCCGGACTTCATTCCGCCGCCGTGGGTGGACCCGGAACAGAAACCCCTGCGCAACATCAGAGTCGACCCACGACTCAGGGGATAGAAGCGCGCGCGACGACAGGAACGGAGGGTGTGTTCGGCATGCGCGCAAAGACAGGAGAACAGCGCTCCCGAGGAGACTCAGGTGCTGGAACCCAGGTTGGCGATCAACTCCCGCACGGTCTGAGCGCTCTTCCCAGACGGCAACAACTCCAGCGCCTCCTCCCATGCCTGGCGCGCCGAGGTCCGATCACCCAGCTCCAGGTGCACCTTTCCCAGGTGCCGCAATGAATCAGCAGCGAACTGGTTGTACCCGAGCCGTCGCCACGTCCGGTGCGCCTGGTCGTAGTGGTCGAGGGCGGAGGACAGGGCGCCGATGCTCTGGGTGATCAGGCCGAGGTCGTCCAAAGTGGACGCTTCGGCGATGGGGTTGTCCAGCTCGCGGGTGCGGGCGAGCGCGCGTTGGCAGATGGGGAGGGCTTCGTCGTAGCGGCCGAGGCGGGCCATGTGGTAACCGACGGCGTTGAGGGCCTCGGCCTCGCGGGCCTCGTAGCCGGAAGCCTTGTACAGCGCGAGGGCCTCGCTGGCGTGGTGCAGCGCGCGTTCGTGGTCGCCGAACTCGTCGGACACGACGGTGAGGCTGCGGTGGGTGTGGGCCTTCTCGTTGAGGTCATCGCCCTGCTCGACGAGGGCGAGCGCGGCTTGGAGGTGCTCGAAAGCCTCGGGCAGGCGCAGCCTCGCGCAGGCGTCGCCGAGGATTCGGCTGGCGCGGGCGATCAGCTCGGGAACGCCCAGCGCTCGCGTGGCGGTGAGGGCGCGCTGCCAGGTCTCGCGTTGGGCGTCCATCCGGTAGCGCACGTAGTGGTAGGTCTTGAGCGCCCACGCCAGCTGCCACACGAGGTCGTTCCACCCCTGGCTCAGCGCCAACCGCTGCGCCTCCAAGAGGCAGTGGTGCTCGGCGTCGAACCACGCGAGCGCGTCGTCGAGGACGAGCGGGTGGCAGCCGGGCACGGGCGGGGGGAGGTCGATCGGCGGGATGTGCGGGGCCAACGCCGTGTCACCTGGCAGGGCGGTGTGCAGGTAGAAGTCGACCAGCCGCCGCAGCGCCTCGGCGCGCTCGGGAGCGGGGACCGTGTGCTCGGCACTCTCGGCGGCGTGCAGCCGGACGAGGTCGTGCATCCGGTAGCGGTCGTCGGGGGAGCGGGTCAGCAGGCTCGCGGCCTCGAGCTCGGCGAGCGCGCGGCGGGGCGGCACGGGGCTCAGCGAGTCGACGGCGGCGGCGCTGATGTCGTTGCCCGGAGCGAGGGAGAGCAAGCCCGCCAACGTGATCGCGTCGGAGCTCAGCGCGCGGTAGGACCACGACAGCACGGCGCGCGGGCTGGTCTCCGCGGCGTCGGTGTCGAGCGCGTCGAGGCGGTGGGCGTCATCGCGCAGCTCCTCGGCGATCCGGGCCAGCGGAGCGTCGGGGCTGACGCTCGCCCGCGCGGCGACGACGACGAGTGCCAGCGGGAGCCCGGCGCAGCGCTCGACCAGCTCACCGACGGCGTCCGGTTCCCGGGTGACACGGGACTCACCTACGCGGTGGGCGAGCAGCGCTCTGGCCTCACCGTCGCGGAGCACGTCCAGCCGCACGGGCATCGCCCCGTGCGAGGCGACCACGCCGGTGAGCGGACGCCTGCTGGTGATGATGACCGAGCAGGTCGTCCCACCCGGCAGCAGCGGGACGACCTGCTCGGTGTCGGCGGCGTTGTCCAACACCACCAACATCTTCCGGCCCGCGACGGCGCTGCGGTAGAGCGCGGCGCGCTCGCCGTCGCCCGCGGGAACGGAGGCGTGGTCGACGCCCAGCGCGGTGAGGAACGCGCGCAGGGCCTCAGCCGGCGGCATCGGCTCGGCACTGGGACCGAAGCCGCGCAGGTTCACGTAGAGCTGGCCGTCGGGGAAGAGATCGATGTGCTGGTGACCCCACCACAACACCAGCGCGGTCTTCCCCGTGCCGCCGAAGGCCGACACCACCACGGGCGCCTCGCCCACCGCCGCGGTGAGCCGCGCCAGCTCCCGCGCCCGCCCGGTGAAACCACGCGGGGCGGCGGGGAGCTGGCGCGGTACCGGGAGCTCCGGCGCCGCGGTCGTGCCGCTCGCCGCGGCCACCAGTTCCTCCTGTTCGGCCTGGGTGAGATCGAGTGCTCGGGCGAGCATCCGCACGGACGCGAGCTGCGGATTGCCGCGTTTGCCCGTTTCGATGCCGCGAATGGTGCTGACCGAGATGCCCGACCGTTCGGCGAGCGCTTCCTGGGTCAGGCCCGCGCGCTTGCGCAGCCGTCGCACGGCGGCGGCCAGCTGTTCACTCACGCGCCCTTCCTACCAGCCGCGCCACCTCCGCGCGTGCGGTTCCGGGATTACGCGTGAACGCCACCCCAGTGCACGATCGTGGCGTCGCGGTCGCACCACACCGTGGACCACGAGCCCTCCTCGACCCGGTTGCCGTAGTGGTTGTACCGGTAGCCGTTGTCGTTGCGCTTGCAGGTGATCTCGGCCTTGAAGTACCGACCGCCGAGGCCGTCGCACCGCACCCGCACACCGACGTTGGGCGCGGTCGCTCCGGTCAGGAACCACACGTTGCAGTTGCCCTGCTGAGCCGTGGCCGCCCCGGCCGCGGGAGCGGACATCGCCACGCCCCCGGCCACGGCGGCGAGGACGACGACCGCGCCCGCCAACTTCGTCTTCATCGCGAATCCCATCTCTGTGCAGCAGTCCACAATGGACTGCACACAGGGTGTCCGCCCGCGCCCTCGGCGAACAGAGCACGCACCGCTCACATGTGACCGGTCACGGCGTAGCGGACGACCACGACATCGGAGCCCTCGTGGGTCTTGGTACCGAGAAGTCGCAGCCGGGTTGAGGTACCGCCGTCGAAGGCCGGAGTGCCACCGCCGACCACGCCGGGACCCAGTACCAAGTGGAACTCGTCAACGAGCCCGGCGGCGAACAGGTCGTTCCACAGCGTGCGACTGCCGAAGACGATGATGTTCTTGCCCTCGCCGCGCTTGAGCTCGGCGACCCGCGCACGCGCCTGCTCCCGGCGCACGAGCGTGGTCGTGTCCCGGTAGGCGCCGGTCTGCTCCTCGGTGAGCGCGTCGGAGACCACGACCTTCTCGATCACCGCGTTGATCCGGGAGATCTCGCGCTCCACCTCGGGGGCGTTCTCGTCGGCGGCCACCGGCGGCCAGAAGTCGCGGAACAACCGGAAGGTGTTCGCGCCGACCAGCAAGGTACTCGATGCCAGAAGGGACTCCAGGTTGTGCGCGTCGAAACCGGGGTCGAGCGGCATGGTCATGAAGTCACCGCCCGGACCCTCGTGACAGCCGTCGACGGAGACCAGGTTGGTGACGATCAGCTTGCGCATGGTGACGCTCCTCGGGTGTTCATGGACCTGTCACCCGTAGAGAGACGCAGGACCGCGCGGATTCATCGGTCCGCGCGAAAAATCTCCGGCAGGCCCGAACGCAGCGCGGGCTCCAGGAAGCTGTTGATCTCCGCGACCCGCCCCGCGCGCAGCATCAGCGCGGTGATCGCGCCGAACCGGAACTCGGTGTCACCCGGTTGCTTGAGGTAGCAGGCGAACCCGGGCCGGGCGTTCACCGTGACCGGCGAGAGGCGCCACGGCGTCGCGAAGACCCGTTCGCGAAGGAACCTCGCCACGTTCTCCCGGCCGTCGAACCACGCGGGCAGCGGCGGCATGGTGAACCTCGCGTCCTCGGCGAGGAGGTCGAGCAGCGCGGGCGTGTCCGCGCGTTCCCACGCGGCGACGAAGGCGTCGACCAGCTCGCGACGCCCCTGCTCGGTGAGCCCGTCCGGCTGGGGCGAGCCGATCCGGGAACGGAGGGTCGCGCGAGCCCGTTGCAACGCGCTGTTCACCGAGGCGGGCGTGGTGTCCAGGATCTCGGCCACCTCGGCGGCGGAGAACTCCAGCACCTCGCGCAGGATCAGCACGGCGCGCTGCGTCCCGGGCAGGTGCTGGAGCGCGGCGATGAAGGCCAGCTCCACCGACTCCCGGCGGAGGTAGTGCTCGGCGGGACCGGGTTCCTCGACCCACGGCTCCACCCACACCGGACCCGGTACCGGCTCGCCCAGCTCGTGCACGTCCACCCTGGCCGGGCCGAAGTCGACCGACAGCACGCGCCGCGGCCTGCGTTCGACCAGCCGCAGGCAGGCGTTGGTGCAGATCCGGTAGAGCCACGAGCGCAGCGAACTCCGTCCCTCGAAGGACGCGAGCCCCCGCCACGCGCCGATCAGCGCCTCCTGCACGGCATCCTCGGCGTCCTGCACCGAGCCGAGCATCCGGTAGCAGTGCGCGTACAGCTCGCGGCGGTGCTCGGCGACCAGCATGTCGAAGTCCACAGCCGACATGTTCCCCGTTGCGGGCGCGGAGCGCGGCCTAGACTCCTCCGGCATGGGATGGCGCATGGCCGGATTGATGGTGCAGAACCGCTCAATGAGCGAGGTTCTGCGTGCGCTGCCGGGGAATCCGAGCCCGACCGGGGAGAACACGGTCGGTGACGAGGCACTGAGCATGTCCTTGGACGCCGACTACGCGCTCGGCGAGGTCGGCGGGTGGACCGTGGTGTCGGACCCCAGGGTCCAGGTGGCGTGGGACAGCGGCGTGTGCGACTCGCTGTCGGCGGAGGGCGGGCGCGTTCTCGCCTTCGTCGTGGACAGCGTCTCCACCACGTACGCCTTCTTCTGGCACGAGGACGGACGTCGCGTCCGGGTCGCTGCCTACGTCGAGGGTGAGCCGGCCGAGCTGGTGGGGGAGCCGCTCGCGGAGGAGACCGACCTGCCCGAGCCGTGGTCGGAGGACTTCGTCCCCGAGATCGCGCACCGGCTCACCGGCGCGTGGAACGCCGACCTCTTCGAGACCTCGTTCGCACTGCACCGAAAGTCCGTCTGACGCCGTGGCAAGATCGGGCCGTGCAGATCGGGATGCTGGGGCCGTTCGAGGTTCGCGCGGACGGCGCTTCGGTCGACGTGCCGGGCGCCCGCCTGCGCGCGCTGCTGGTGGCGCTCGCGCTCGAACCGGGGCGCGTCGTCCCGAAGGCGCGGCTCGTGGACTGGATCTGGGGCGAGCAGCCGCCTTCTGACGCCGCGAACGCCTTGCAGCGCTTGGTTTCCCGGCTGCGCAAGGTGCTCCCGGTCGACGGGCGGGCGGACGGCTACCGGCTGGTCGTGGAGCCCGACGCCGTGGACGCGGTGCGGTTCGAACGACTCGTCGGCCAGGCCCGAAACGACGACGGTGCGGCGCGGGTGCGGTTGCTGCGCGAAGCCCTGGCGCTGTGGCGCGGCGACGCCATGCAGGACGTCGGCCAGCAGGACAGCGACGCCTTCGACGCGGCGGTCACGCGGCTCGAAGCGCTCCGGCTGAGCGCGCTGGAGGACCGCTTCGAGGCCGATGCCAGCGCGGAGGTGGTCGCGGAACTGACCGACGTGGTTGCCGCGCACCCGCTGCGCGAACGGCTCGTGGCCGCGCTGATGCGAGCCTTGGCCGCCGCCGGACGCGACTCCGAAGCGTTGGCGCTCTACCAGCGCACGCGCGAAGCCCTGGCCGACGCTTTCGGCGTGGACCCCTCGGCGGAGCTGTCGGCAGTGCACGTCGCGTTGCTGCGCGGCGAGCTGGGACGCAAGGCCGAGCCGAGCCGCACCACGAACCTCCGCGCCGAGCTGAGCAGCTACATCGGCAAGGACTCCGACGTCAGCGCGGTCAGCGAGCTGGTCGGCGAACACCGGCTGACCACGCTCATCGGGCCCGGCGGCACGGGCAAGACCAGGTTGGCGACGGAGACCGCGCGCACGCTGATCGGCGATCTCCCGGACGGCGTCTGGATGGTGGAGCTGGCGGCGATCGGCGCGGACGGCGACGTGGCGCAGGCGACGCTCGCCGGGCTCGGCCTGCGCGACGCGCTGCTGGGCGAAGCCTCCACCGCGGAGCCGGCGGACCGGCTCGTCGCGGCGATCCGCGACCGGGAGGTGTTGCTGCTGCTGGACAACTGCGAGCACGTGATCGAAGCCGCCGCGACGCTCGCGCACCGCCTGCTCGGTGAGTGCCGACGCCTGCGCATCCTGGCGACGAGCCGGGAACCGCTCGGCATCACCGGCGAGGCGCTGTGGCATGTCGAGCCGCTGACCCTGCCGGAACTGAACGCGAGCCCAACTGAGATCGAGTCCTCTCCGGCCGTCCGGCTGCTCCGCGAGCGCGCGACTGCGGTCCGCAAGGAACTCGGTACCGAAGCGCTGGCGACGATGGCGCGCGTGTGCCGGGCGCTGGACGGGATGCCGCTGGCGATCGAGCTGGCCGCCGCCAGGCTGCGCACGATGAGCCTCGACCAGCTCGCGAACCGGCTCGACGACCGCTTCCGCCTGCTCACCGGGGGCAGCCGCACCGCGCTGCCGCACCACAGGACGCTGCGCGCGGTGATCGACTGGAGCTGGGAACTGCTCTCCGACGCCGAGCGCGTGGTGCTGCGCAGGTTGTCGGTGTTCTCCGGCGGCGCGAGCCTGGACGCGGCCGAGCACGTCTGCGCGGACCTGGCCGACGACGTCTTCGACCTGCTCACGGCGCTGGTCGAGAAGTCGCTGCTGGTCGTGTCGGGCGAGGGCGCACCGCGCTACCGGATGCTCGGAACGATCAAGGAGTACTCGGCCCAGCGGCTCGCGGAGGCGGGCGAGGTGGAGCTGGCGCAGCGGGCGCACGTCGCCTGCTTCACCGAGCTGGCCGAGACCGCCGAACCGTATCTGCGCCGCGCTGAGCAGCTGGAATGGCTCGCGAAGCTGGAAGCCGACCACGACAACATCAGCGCGGCGCTGCGCGGGGCGATCGCGGCCGGGGACGCGCAGTCCTCGTTGCGCCTGGCCGCGGCGACGGGCTGGTACTGGTGGCTCGGCGGACGCCGCACGGAGGGCCTGGAACTGCTCATCGCGGCGACGAACGTGCCGGGCGAGGCGACCGACGAGGTCCGCGCGATGACCTACGGCCTGGTCATGCATTTCGTCACCTCCGGGCGCGGGGACGAGCACCTGGGCGCGGAGTGGATTCGCAAAGCGCACCAGTTCAACCAGCGCAGCAAGCACGGCAACCCGCTCCTGGCTTTCGTCACGGTGCTGGAGGGCATGCTGCGCGATCCGGAATCGGCAGTGGCGGCCTTCGAGTCGTTGCTGGACAGCGAGGACCCGTGGGCGCGGGCCCTCGCCCGGTTCCAGGCGGGCAAGATGCGGATCGCGCTCGGTCAGGGCGGGCCGGAGGCGGACGGCCACCTCGAACGGTCACTGGCGGACTTCCGCGCGCTCGGCGAGCGGTTCGGGATTTCCCTTGTTCTGGGCGAAATGGCGGACCAGGCCACCAAGCGTGGGGAGTTCGCCCGCGCCTGCGACTTCCACGAACAGGCGGTCGTGCTCGTTACGGAAGTGGGCGCGGTCGAGGACGTCATCCGGCTGCGGACGCAACAGGCGCTGCTGCACTGGCTCGGCGGCGACCGGGACGCCAGCGCCGCGGCTCTCGCCGATGCCGAGCGGTGCGCCGAGGGCGTCACCTGGCCGCACGCGCTGGTCGAACTGGCGCTGGTCAAGGCGGAGCTGGCGCGGTGGGCGGGCGACGCCGAGGAAGCTCGAAGCCAGCTCAGCCGCGCCACGGTGCTCATGGGCGCGGACGCGGAGGCGGCGAACATCCGCGCTTCCGTGCACGACATGCTCGGCTACCTGGCCGAAGACCTCCGCGAGTCCCGCACCCACCGGGTCGTCGCCTGGCAGTCGGCGGTCGACTCCAGGCACGCGCTGCTCATCGCGCAGGTGATCGTCGGGATCGCGGACCTGCTCGCCAGGGACGGTCAGCACGAGCAGGCGGCACGGGTGCTCGCGGCCAGCGTCGTGGTGCGCGGCATGCCCGACCGCTCCCACCCGGACGCGATCAGGATCGAGCGCGAGGCACGAGAACACCTCGGCGAGCAGCGCTTCGCCGAGGTGTCCCTTGAAGTGTCGCGCGCGAACTGGTCGGAGCTGGTCGAGAACGCGCTCGCGTCGTGACGTTCAGCCCTTCGACCGCTGGATGATGACATCGCCGTTGCGGGAGCGGGCGTGGACCATGATCTTCTCCGTCGCGGAAGCCGGATTCCCTTGCTGCGAAACGAAGTCGTGCGTCGCACCGCGCTCGCTGGAGGCGTCGATCGAGGCCGCGCTGTCCTCGGCGACACCGACCTCGATGGTGCCGGAGCTGTTCACCAGCTTCGTCTGACCGCGCGTCACCAGCCCGACCCGGATGCGCCCGTTGGCCGTCTCGGCCGTGACACCGCCGTCCGCGCGGTCGATGTCGAAGCCGCCGCTGGCGCTGCGCAGGTCGACGTCGGCGCGTGCGTGGCCGATCCAGGTCTGACCACCCGAGCCCGACAGCGTGACCGGGCCTCCGGCCTCGCCGATCCGCATCTCGAACACCGCGCCGTCGACGTCGGTCCGCCCTGCGACACGGCCCACGGTCACGTCACCGCCGGTGAGGTTGGCGCGCAACGCTTCCACGCTCTCCACGTGGACCCGGCCCGACGCGATGTGCAGCTCGCACTCGCCGAACGAGCCCTCGCCGCGCACCGTCGAGTGCGCGAGGTAGGTGGCGAGCCCGGAGCCGGTCGGTAGATCGATCGTAATCGCAACCGATCCGCTCTTGGCGCCGGAAACCGTTGTCTTGACTGAGAGTCGGCCTTCGGCGAAGGAGACCTTGGTGCGCTCGGCGACCTTGACGTCGGTTCGGTTGGTGGCGTCGATCGGCTCGACCCGCACCACGGTGTCGGAGCGGTCGCTGGCGATGACCCGGACCTGCGCTCCGGCGACCTCAACGGTGGCGGTGACGGGGGCGGGGGTGCTGAAAGTGCTCATGGCAGAAGCCTTTCTGGGGTTCAGGCGCGCTTGGTGAAGGTGGACCGGGCCCACAGGTAGCCGACGACGGCGATCCCGACGCACCACGCGAGCGCTGTGATCAGCACGCCGGTCTGCACCGAACCGGCCAGCAGCCCGCGCAGGGTCTCGATGATCGGGGTGAAGGGCTGGTACTCCGCGAACTCGCGCAGACCCGGCCCCATCTTCTCGGCGGGCACGATGGCGCTGCTGAAGAACGGCAGCATGATCAGCGGCACCGCGGCCATGCCCGCCGTCTCCGGGGACTTCGCGGCCAGGCCGAGCGCGATGGTGAACCACCCCGCCGCCAGTGCCAGCAGCACGACGACGCCGAGGACGCCGAGCCATTCCAGCCAGCCCGCCGCCGGGGCGAAGCCCAGCAGGAAGGCCACTCCGACGAGCGCGGCGATCGCGATCAGGTTAGTCAGCACGCTGGCGACCACGTGGCCGGTCAGCACCGCGCCGCGCGAGACGTCCATGACCTTGAAGCGGTTGATGATGCCCTTGGTCATGTCGGAGTTCACCGATGTGGCGGTGGCGCCGAGCCCGTAGCAGACGGCCAGCAGCATCAGCCCCGGCGTCGCGTAGTCGATGTAGTCGACGCCGACGCTGAACGCGTCGCCCATCATGTACACGAACATCAACATCACGATGATCGGCATCAGCACCGCGTTGAACACCGAGATCGGGTTCCTGGTGATGTGCTTGAGGTTGCGGCGCAACATCACCGCGGCGTGGGACTTGGCGCTCATTTCGCGGCCTCCGTGGTGTGGCCCGTCAGGGCGAGGAAAACGTCGTCGAGGTCGGGGGTGTGCACGGAGAAGCCCTCGGCGCTGACCGAGTGCTCGTCCAGTTCGTCCAGCAGGGCGCGCAGCGAGGTCGTCCCGCCGTCGCTGGGAATCCGCAGGCTCAGCGCCTCGTCGTCGCGCGTGGCGCCGGAGAACAGCCGCGCCGCCGCGTCCAGCTCGGCGCCGGTGGTGAAGCGCAGCCGCACGTGCGTGCCGGGGACCATGCGCTTGAGCTCGTCAGGGGTGCCCTGGGCGACCAGACGGCCCTGGTCGAGCACGGCGATCCGGTCGGCGAGCTGGTCGGCCTCCTCCAGGTACTGCGTGGTGAGGAAGATCGTCGCGCCGTCGGCGACCAGCTCGCGCACGATCGTCCACATCGTGCGGCGGCTGCGCGGGTCCAGCCCGGTCGTCGGCTCGTCCAGGAAGACGATGCGCGGGTTGCCGACCAGCGTCATCGCCAGGTCGAGCTTGCGGCGCATGCCCCCGGAGTAGGTCGCGGCGGGCTTGCCGGCCGACTCCACCAGGTCGAAGCGCTCAAGCAGCTCCGGGACCAAGCGGTCGCTGGCGCCCTTGAGGTCCACCATGAGCTGCAGGTTCTCCTGGCCGGTCAGCAGGTCGTCCACCGCCGCGAACTGGCCGGTGACCCCGATGACCGAGCGCACCGACCGGGCTTGCGCGGCGAGGTCGAAGCCGCCGACCCGCGCCGTGCCGCCGTCGGCCTTCATCAAGGTGGTCAGCACGTTGACCGTCGTCGTCTTGCCCGCCCCGTTCGGGCCGAGCAGGGAGAAGACGCTGCCCGCACGGACGTCGAGATCGATGCCGTCGAGCACCACCTTGTCCCCGTAAGCCTTGCGCAGTCCCGAAACCGCGATCGCTGAACTCGTCATGGCTCCACCGTGGCGATCGGCACTGACACGGCCCTGACGTGGCCCTGACACGCCGTGTCAGCGCCGTGTCAGCGGGCTCGGCGAACGTGGAGCACGACAACCACCACGAAAGGGATACCCGATGAGCCAGATCCCGCACGGCCTGCCCATGGAGCGCGACGCGGGCCCGTTCGACCCGCCCAGCCAGATCACCGCGCTGCGCGAGACCCGGCCCGTCAGCCCCATGGTCTTCCCCGACGGGCACCAGGGCTGGCTCGTCACCGGCTACGAGGCCGTCCGCCAGCTCATGGCCGACACGCGCTTCAGCTCCCGCCAGGACCTCGGCGTGATCCACCTGCCGTACGAGACCCCCGGCATGCCCGTGATCACCGAGCCGTCACCGCAGCCGCCCGGCATGTTCGTGGCGATGGACCCGCCGGAGCACACCCGCCTGCGGCGCAAGCTCACCGGCGCGTTCACCGTCAAGCGGATGAAGCAGCTCGAAGAGCACATCACCGACGTCGTGGAGCGCCAGCTGGACGAGATGGCGGGGCTGACCCCGCCGGTGGACCTGGTGAAGGAGTTCGCGCTGCCGGTGCCGTCCATGGTGATCTGCGAGATGCTCGGCGTTCCCTACGCCGACCGCGACGCCTTCCACGCCAACTGCGCCAGCTTCATGAAGCGGGAAGTCACCTTCGAGGAGAAGATGGCCTCCTACGGCGCCCTGGCCGCCTACCTGACCGAGCTCGTCACCAGCAAGCGCGCCGCCCCGGACGAGGACATCCTCTCCGACCTCGCCCGCGACGAGGACCTCGGCATCGACGAGCTGACCGGTATCGCGTTCCTGCTGCTGCTCGCCGGGCACGAGACCACCGCGAACATGTTGGCGCTGGGCACTTTCGCGCTCTTGGAGCACCCCGCGCAGGCGGCCGCGCTGCGTGCGGACGCCTCGTTGGTGCCCGGAGCCGTTGAGGAGCTGCTGCGCTACCTCTCCGTCGCCGACATCTTCTTCCGCTACGCCGCCGAAGACCTCGAACTGGGCGGCGAGACCATCCCCGAGGGCTCCACCGTCGTCATCTCGCTGCTGGCCGCCAACCGCGACCCCGAGCGCTTCGACGACCCCGACACCCTCGACATCCGGCGCGGCGCTCGCGGACTGCTCGCCTTCGGCCACGGCATCCACCAGTGCCTCGGCCAGCAG
>NZ_MUMH01000185.1 GCF_002155965.1 Allokutzneria sp. NRRL B-24872 | reverse complement strand
CGCGGGCCAGTGACGCAGGGGAGGCGTTTTCACATGTCCAAGCAGTACGCGCGCGTCGGGGGATGGCGCATCGACCTCGACCAGGTCCCCGCCGCCATCAAGATCTTCAACGAAGCCCTCGACCGAGCCGGTCAGTTGGCTTCGGAGGCCAATGGGGCATTGCAGGTCCAGGCGATGGGCGCGGACGCCGTCAGCACCGGTCTGGCCACAGAGGTGAACAAGCGTCACCTGGAAGGCACGGGTAGCACGGTGCGGGCAGCTGAGAACCTTCATGACGAGTTGCGCGAAGCCGTCACAAGACTCAATTCCGCCAGGCGGCACTACGAGCGTGTGGAGAAAGCCAGCCGACAGAGCATGGGTGGGCACGCTTGATGCGCGTCCGTGCGCTCGGCCAACTCTCGTGCTGCATCGCCCTGGTAGTGGCAACGCTGGCCGGATGCACCGTCGATCACGTCGGAGCGGCCACTCCGCAAGCCACAACACCTGCCCAGACCTCGACGAGCACCGCCTCATCGCTGAGCAGACCACGCGAGGTCAAGATCGATTCTGTTCGTCCGTGCGATCTGTTCTCGGCAGACAATCGTCAAGAATTCAAGATTGATCGACCGGTCACGGAAACCAAGGACAACTTTTTCCAGTCGCAGGTCTGCTACTTGCTCAGCCGCGCTGAAGGCGTCGACATCTCAATCAACATGCTGCTCGATCGCGACGTGGACGCCTTCGGTCCCGAAAACACCACAGCGCACTCCCGCCTCATGCGGGTTCAGGGGTTCCCCGCCTACGAAGGCCACGTGGACAAGAGACCTGGGCGAGCGGCATGCGGGGTCAACATCGGAGTCTCACAAGGACAGGTGTTGCGCGCTCAAGCAACTGAACAAGGACGATACGAGAATCCGTTGACGCAGGAAGAAGTCTGCCGCCGCGCCCTGCGCGCCGCAGATCTCGCTATGGGCAACCTGCTCGCTCGCGGTTGACGCGGGCGAGTCCGGCACGACAACGACACGGGGGGACGACG
>NZ_MUMH01000184.1 GCF_002155965.1 Allokutzneria sp. NRRL B-24872 | reverse complement strand
TCAACCTCGGCTGGAAGCTCGCCGCGACGGTCGCGGGCTGGGCGCCGGAGGGCCTGCTCGACACCTACCACGACGAGCGGCACCCGAAGGCCGCGCGCGTGCTGCACCACACTTCGGCGCAGCGGGTCCTGGCCGCCCCCAAGCCTTCCGAGGACGTTCAGGCGCTGCGCGAGGTCTTCGCCGACATGATGCGGCTGCCCGACACCAACCGCGTGCTCGCGGGCATGATGTCCGGCCTGGACCACGAGACCCGCGTGCCGGACTTCGACCTCTTGACAGACGACGGCCCGACGCGCCTCGCCGAGCTGCTGCGAGCCGGGCGCGGCGTGCTGGTCGACCTGACCGGCTCGGTCGAGCTGCCCGAGGAGTGGGCCGACCGCGTGGACCTGGTGCGCGGCAAGGCTTCCCAGGACTTCGACGCGATCCTGGTCCGCCCGGACGGCGCGGAGTGCTGGCGGGGCGAGCGCCCGCTCGAAGACGCACTCCGCGCCACCTTCGGGTAGACAGGGCTAGGCGGGGCGTGGCGGCTCACCGGTGACGGGTCGGTGGCCGCCGAAGCGCGAGATCAGCACGCCCGCGCCGCCGGTCAGCCCCGGCAGCAGGCGGTGGAACTCACGCAGCCTCGCCGAGGGGATCACCGCATCGACCGTCGCGGAACCGTTGCGCACCAACGGGGTCTCGGGCAGGCCGTCGTGCCGGATGAGCGTGGTGAGCACCGCGCTCAACAGGTCCTCCGGCACCTCCAGCTCCACCTCGTCCAGTGGCTCGCACACCACGGTTCCGGCTTCCCCCAACGCTTTCGCGAGGATGATCGGCGTGAGGCCGCGGAAGTCCGCCCCCGTGCTGATCGGGCTGGCGTAGCCGGTGTGCGTGAGCGTGACGACGCAGTCCACCACCTGCCAGCCGAAGACGCCTTCGCGCAGCGCCGCGTGCACGGTCTCCTCGATCGCGGTGATGAACGCGGCGGGCAGCGATCCGCGCTCGGCCTCCAACCGGAACACCACGCCGGAATCGCGCGCGCCCGGCTCGACGCGGAGTCCGATCGTGGCCCAGTGCCGCACCGGACTGGTGTCACCCATGCTTTGCAACGCGTGACCGGTGCCCGCCACGCGCTCGACGCAGACCACGCGCGGCGCGGAGAACTCCGCCGCCACGCCGAACTCCTCGGCCAGGCGGGCGGCGATCACCTCGCGCTGCACGTCGCCGTAGAGGGAGACGACGAGGCTGCCGGGGCTTTGCCCGCGCCGCACGTTGATCAGCGGGTCCTGGTCGGCGAGCTGGCTCAGGCCGGTGAACAACGCGGTCGGGTCCTCCGCCGTCACAACCGTTTCCAGTGTCGGCGGCCGAAACCGGGCCGGAGCGGGGGAGAACGTGGTGGAACCGAGTCGGTCACCGACGCGCAGAGCGACGCCGCCGATGCGCGCGATACCTCCGGCGGGCACGGTCGCGCGCTCGCCCGAGGCGTTCAGGACCGCGGTCGTGACGCCGGAGTCGACGATCACCGCGCCGGAGGCGTTGCGGCGCGCGAAGGTCACCTCGTCGCGCGCCGTCAACGAGCCGGAGAACAGGCGCGCAACGGCGAACCGCTGCCGCCCGTGCTCCACCGCGAACACGACGCCGTCGAGCTGTCCGTCCGGAGCCGGATCGCTCGACGGCAGCAGCTCCGCGATTCCCTTGCGCAGAGCCGTGATCCCTACACCGGTGATGGCCGAGCCGAAGAACACCGGGTGCACGAGCCCGGCCCGCGACCGCGCCCGCAGCTCCTCCGCGAGAAGCGTGGTGTCGATCTCATCATCCACATAGGACTGAAGTACGGCGTCGCTGTGCTCGGCGAGCACTTCCGCGTCCGGCGCGACCTCGACCACGTCCGCGTTGCGGGTGCCGAGGTCCGTGGGGCGGTTGAGCGGCACGACCGCGTCGCTGAGCAGGCGGCGGATGTCCGCCAGCAGCTCGGTGTGCCGCGCGCCGACGCGGTCGATCTTGTTCACGAACAGGATCGTCGGCACGCCCATCGCGCGCAGCGTGCGCATGAGCACGCGCGTGTGCGCCTGCACGCCCTCCACCGCCGAGAGCACCAGGATCGCGCCGTCCAGCACGCCCAGCGCGCGCTCGACCTCCGCGACGAAGTCGGTGTGCCCGGGGGTGTCGATGAGGTGCACGCGGCAGTCGTTCGCGGTGAACGCGGCGACGGCCGAGCGGATCGTGATGCCCCTGCGCCGCTCCAGCTCCATGCCGTCCGTCGTGGTGCTGCCGTCGTCGACGGAGCCCAGGCGGCGGATGCTGCCGGATTCGAAGAGGAGTCGTTCGGTGAGGCTGGTCTTACCTGCGTCGACGTGGGCGACGATGCCGAGGTTGAGCATCCGCATGCGGGATGAGGTCCTTACGTGCGAGCGATCGACAGAAGAAGGGGCCTGTCGAAACTCGGCGCACGGGACCTCCCAGGTAGGCGGATTCGCGCCGGAACGTAACAGTGCGGCATCGCGCCCGCAGCTGAATTACGCTGGCGCCATGCGTGAACCCCTTGTCATCGCGGTGACCCAACCCCTGTGCGTGTCCCACGAAGTGGCGGCGAACGCCAAGATCCACGCCGAGACCGTGCGCGCCTCCGACGCGCGCGTCGTCGTGTTCCCCGAGCTGTCGCTGACCGGCTACGAACTCGACGCCGAGCTGGTCGCCGCCGACGACCCGCGCCTGGAGCCGATCGTCGAGGCGTGCTCGGAGACCGGCTCCGTCGCGCTCGTCGGGGCGCCCGTGCCGGGCAAGCACATCGCGATGCTCGCGGTCGACGCGTCCGGCGCGAGCGTGGTCTACAAGAAGAACCACCTGCACGGCAAGGAGAACGACCTCTTCGAGCCCGGCTCGCCGACGGTGTTCACCGTGGACGGCTGGCGGCTCGGCCTGGCGATCTGCCGTGACACCGGGATCGCCGAGCACGCCGCGGCCACCGCCGCGCTCGGCATCGACGTCTACGTGGCGGGCGTCGTCGAGGACCGGCCCGACGTCGTGGCCGAGCGCGCCCACCGCATCGCGACCACGCACTCCGTCTACGCCGCCGTGTCCAGCTTCGCCGGGCCGACCGGAGGCGGCTTCGCCGAGACCGCCGCCGGCTCCGGCATCTGGGCCCCCGACGGCACCCTCATCGCCTTCGCCGGAACCGACGTCGGCGCCGTGGCCCGAGCCGAACTCACCTGACCGCAACGGTTTGCATCTCCACCCGGCTGGCCTGCGGTTTTGCTCCTGCGTGAATGCGGCCCTCGCCGGGTTGATTCACATTGTCTGAACCCAGATCCAGGTCTAGCTTCCTCCCGGATTCCGGGCATCAGGAGGAAACGTGAGATCGAAGCTGCGTAGATCATCAGCGGTCATCTGCGCCGCGGTCGTCGGCATGGCCGTCGCGACCCCGGCCGCTCAGGCACAGGCGCCGATCGGCGAGCGGTGCGGCGCCTACGTCGTGCTGTGGACCAGCGGAGGTCACCTGCTCAACTACAAGAACTGCAACGACCGCGCAGTCATGATCGAGATCGACATGCGCTACGAGAACAACAGGTTCAGGTGCATGCGGCCGTGGGAGAACTCGCTCGTCGAGTGGTTCCAGATCGCCGACAACGCCTGGTGGACGCGCCAGTACTGCTGACCGTCGGGTCGTGAAGGCGCTCCAACCCCCTGGCGGCACCGGCAGCCGCGTTTCGGCAGCTCGCGGGTCAGGGGTTAGGCGGCGCGGACGGCCTGCATGAAGTCGCGGATCAGGCCGTGGTCCTTGGTGCCACGGGTGACCTCGACCCCGCTGGAGACGTCGACGCCCCACGGTCGCACGGCCGCGACGGCCGGAGCGACGTTGTGCGGGGCGAGGCCGCCCGCGAGCATCCAGCGGCCGGTCTGCCCGCGCAGCGCGGAGAAGTCCCACTGCTCCCCGGACCCGGCGCGCGGGGAGTCCAGGATCAGCGTGTCCTCGCCGAAGGAGCCCACGGTGACGGCGGACGACGAGGAAACGGCGCGGATCAGCGGAACACCTAGATCGGACAGCTCCGCGAAATCGCTCGCGGTGTAACCAGATCCGTGCAGCTGCACGGCGCCGAGCCCGGTGTCGGCGACCACGGAGCGGATCTCGGCGGTGCTCTGCCCGAGGAACACGCCCACGGTCAGCACGGGCGAGGCCGGGACGAGCCGGGCCACCTCGGGCACGCTGACCTGCCGGGGGCTCGCGGCCAGCACGAACCCCACGGCGTCGGCGCCGGAGGAGACCGCGCACTCGACGTCGGCGACGGTCTTCAGGCCGCAGATCTTCACGAACATGCCACCAGTGTGCCCGGTGCCCGGCCCGCGCGAAATGCGGTTGCCGCCGACGTCACGCCTGCCGAAGATGAACGCGTTGTCCAGCAACGCAATCACCCTCGGAAGGAGTGTGTCCCGCCATGCGTGTCCTCGTTCTCAACGCCAGTTACGAGCCCCTGCACACGGTCTCGGTCCCGCATGCGATCCGCATGCTCCTGCGCCGGGTCGCCGAGATCCACGAGACGGACACCGGAGCGGGCTACGGCCTGTTCCCGCGCCCGCGCTCGGTGCGGCTGCTGCGCTACGTCGTGATGAAGTGGCGCTACACGCAACCGCCGAAGTGGACCCGTCGCGGAGTTCTCAAGCGCGACAACCACATCTGCGCCTACTGCGGTCGCACGGCCACGACCGTCGACCACGTGACGCCGATCAGCCGGGGCGGTGCCCGCACCTCGTGGCTGAACACCGTGGCGGCCTGCGGCGGGACCTCGCGGAGCTGCAACGCCCGCAAGGCAGATCGGTTGCCGGAAGAGGCCGGGATGCGCCTGCGCTACGCCCCGCGCGTGCCGTCGTGGGACGACCTGTCACCGCTCGTGGTGGCTTAGCAACCTCGCCAGCACCTGGGTGAACTGCTCGCGCTCCTCGGGGGAGAGCGGCGCGAGCAGTTCCTCCTGCGCCTCGGCGAGCCGCTTGTCGAGCTTCTTCAGCTGTCGCCTGCCCGCCGGAGTGATGGTGATGACGTTGCGCCGCCGGTCCTGGGGGTCCGGCGCGCGCTCCACCAGGTCCAGCTCCGCCAGCTCGTTGAGCGCGGCCACCACGTCGCTGAGGTGGACGCCCGCGTGCCTGCCCACCGTGGCCTGGCTGGCGGGCCCGAACTCCTCCAGCGTCGCCAGCACCCGGTAGTGGTGCCCACGCGCCCCGGACCGCGCCAGCTCCTCCTGCACGAGGCGGTGCGTGTGCGTGGCGGTCTGCGTCAGCAACCAGCTCGGCAGCGCCATGAGCCGGGCGGGGGTCTGCTCCATGGCCGGAGATCCTAGCCGTTGACCCCAGATCGTTGGTGTGACTAACGTTAGTCTGGCCAACGATCTGGAGGTTCGCATGCCCACCGTCGACGTTCTCGGCTCGACCATGCACTTCGAGGACCAGGGCGGGGGTGCGCCGCACGTGTTCCTCCACGGCAATCCCGCGTCCTCGCACCTGTGGCGGAAGGTGTTACCGCTGGTCGGCGGCAGGCGCCTGGCCCCCGACCTGATCGGCATGGGGCGTTCGGGCAAGCCGGACATCGCCTACGGCTACGACGATCACGCGCGCTACCTGGACGCCTGGTTCGACGCCGTGGGCCTGGACGAGGTGGTGCTCGTCGGCATCGACTGGGGCGGCTCGCTCGCCTTCGACTGGGCCGCGCGCAACCCCGGCCGCGTGCGCGGTGTCGCCTTCATGGAGACGATCCTCAAGCCGATGAGCCGCGCGGAGTTCCCCGAGGCCGCCTGGGACCGCTTCCAGGCGCTCAAGGACGCCGCGTTCGACGCGGACCTCGCCCTCGGCTTCCTTGAGCAGGCGCTGGCGCACACCGTGCTCACCGGCCTCTCGGCAGCGGACGCCGACGTCTACCGCGAGCCGTTCCTCGCTCCGGAGAGCCGTCGCCCGCTGCTGGAGTGGCCGCGCGCCATGCCGCTGGACGGCCGCCCCGCTGAGGTGGTCGCCCGCGTCGAGGAGTACGACGAGTGGCTCATGAAGAGCACGGACGTGCCGAAGCTGCTGTTGACCTTCGACACCTCGCCGACGCTGATGGTGCGCGAGGTGCTGACGAAGTGGTGCGTGGACACCGTCGCCTCGCTGGAGCACGTGCACTGCGGTCCGGCCGGCCACCTCGCCCCCGAGGACCAGCCCGAGGCGATCGCGGCCGCGATCAACGACTGGTCGGGGCGATACTGGGGGAATGGGGGACCTGATCGGGCGTGACCGGCCGCTGGCCGTGCTACTGGCCGAGTCGCGCAAGGCGTTGTCCGGGCGCGGCGGCGCGTGCTTCGTGACCGGTGAGGCCGGGATCGGCAAGACCGCGCTGGTGTCCGCCGTGGTCGCTTCGGCGCGCGCCGCCGGGGCCGTGGTGGTCGTCGGCGCGTGCTGGGAGGGCGAGGAAGCGCCGGGCTGCTGGCCGTGGCTCCAGGTAGTTCGGGAGCTGCGGCCACAGCACCGCTTCGCCCAGCCCGGCTTCGAGTTCTACGACGAGGTGACCCGCCTGCTGGTCGCCGCCGCACGCGAACGCCCGCTCGTCGTGCTGCTCGAAGACCTGCACTGGGCGGACCCGGCTTCGTTGCGGTTGCTGGACTTCGTCGTGCAGCACGCGCGGCACGAGCGCCTGCTGCTCCTCGGCACGAGCCGCTCCGACCTCGCGCGCCAAGCCACGACGGTCGAGCTGACCGGCCTCGACCAGCGCGGAGTCGGCGCGGTGGTCGAGCGGATCATCGGCGCGGAGCCGGACGCGGAGCTGGTCGAGCGCATTCACGGCTGCACGGGCGGAAACCCGTTCTTCGTCGAGCAGGCGGTGCACCTGTGGCAGGGCGGGAGCCCGCTCGCGCCGAGCGTGCGCGCCAGGCTTTCCCGGCACTCGCCGGACGTCGTGGAAGTGCTGGAGATCGCCGCCGGACTGGGGCCGCGATTCCACCGGGACCTCCTCGCGGCGTTGACCGAACAGCCCGTCGAACAGCTGCTCGGGCAAGCCGGGAACCTCGTGGAAGCGTTGGGGGACGGGTGGTTCTCCTTCGCGCACGAGCTGATCCGCGAAGAGCTGCGCGCCGATCTCAAGGCGACGAGCACGGCCGTCATGCGCGCGCTCGACGAGAACCCTTCCCTGGCCGAGCACCTGCTGCCCGCCGAGCGCGCCCACCACGCGCACATCGCTGGGGAGCAGGGGATCGACCACTTCGTCGCGGCGGCGGAGGACGCGGTCAGCAGGCTCGCCAGCGAGGAGGCGGTCCGGCACTACCAACGCGCGCTCGACCGAATTCCCCTGGCACGCAAAGAACCGCTGTCACGCGTCGCGCTGGCGCTCGGGCTCGCGCAGCAGTGGGCTGGCGATGAGGGCGGTGCCGCGCGGAGCTTCGACATCGCCAGCTCGACCGCGCGCGAGCTGGACGAGCCCGGGCTGCTCGCACGCATCGCGTTGGAGCTGTACCTCAACCACAGTCCTGTCGAGCTCCGCCACGCGCACACCAGACTCGGCCTCGGCGAACCCAGCGGCACGGACGACGAGATCGCCAGGGCGGTCAGCCGCCGCGCATCGGAGCTGGCTCGGGAGCGCGGCGACGACGAAGCGCTGCGCTTCAGCCTCAACGCGCGCATCGCCACGACGTGGGGGATCGGCACCGCGGGCGAGCGGGTCGCGATCACCGAGGAGCTGATCTCGCTGGCCCGGCGCGCGGGCGACCGCGAGCTGGAGTTGCAGGCGCTGTCCTGGCGCATCGGCGCGCTGCTGGAGAACGGTGATCCTCGCTACCGGGCCGAACACCACCGCTACGTGGCCGAGGCGGAGCGCACCGGGCTGCCGTTCTTCCGCAACGACGCGCAGCTGAACCGGACCATGCTCGCGACGCTGAGCGGTGACTTCGCCGAAGCCCGCGATTGTGCTGACCGCGCAAGGGAGATCGGCGGTCAACCGCATCTCGACCGGGACGACGTGCGGCTGCTGCAACGCTGGGCGATCGAGCTGCGCGCCGGTCGGGAGGAGCCTGCCGATGCCCTCGCGGAGCAGCTGCGCGATCGCGGCGCGAGCTATTCCGTGTTGCTCAAGGGAATCACGGCCGCGCGTCGCGGAGAACCGGTCGCGCTGCCCGAGGCGGAGTTCCCGAGGTGGATCTCCGCGCTGTGGTTGTGGCTCCGCGTGGAGGCCGCCGTCGCCTCCGGCGATGCCGAGCTGTGCGCGCGCGTTCGCGCCGACCTGCTGCCGTACTCCGGCCAGTGGGCCGTGGCCGCGACCGTGGTCGTCGCCGGGCCGGTCGACCTGTGGCTGGGCATGCTCGAAGGCGACGAATCCCGTTTCGCCGCCGTGATCGCCCAAGCCGAGGCGTTGGGCGCGCGGCCGTGGGTGGAGGAGGCGCGAACTCGCCTCCGTCGCGACAAGGCTTTGAAGGACAACGCGTTCCGGCTCGTCGACGAGGTGTGGACGCTGACCTTCGCCGGGCGCAGCGTCCAAGTGCCTGACAGCAAAGGACTTCGCGACCTGCACGCGCTGCTGTCCAACCCCGGCGCGGACATCTCCGCCTCGTGGCTGCTGAACCCCGACGCCCCCAGGGCCCTCGGCGCCGACGACGTGCTCGACGCCGAGGCCAAGGCGCGTTACCGTCGAAGACTTGACGAACTGGAAAGTCGGATCGACGAGGAGCCGGACGCGCGGAAGGCCGCCCGGCTCGACGCCGAAAGGCAGGCGCTGATCGACGAACTCCGCGCGGCGGCGGGGCTCGGCGGACGGACGCGCAGGCTCGGGGACACCGCTGAGCGCGCCAGGAAGGCGGTCGGCAACCGCGTTCGCGACGCGCTGCGGCGGCTCGACGACCGGCACCCCGCGCTCGCCGCCCACCTGCGCGAGGCCGTGGCGACCGGCAGCACCTGCCGCTACGACCCCGCGCCCGGCGTCACGTGGAAGCTGTGAACTTCCCGGCGTGCTCGGCCGCCCACTGCGCGAACGTGCGCCCCGGCCTGCCGGTGACCTGGTGCACCGTCGGCTGCGGGACCATGCCCACCTCCGGCGGGTTCTTGCCGAGCTCGATGCCGAACTCCACGTCCTCCTCGGCGTAGCCGTAGGAGCGCAGCTTGGCCCGCTCCTCCTCTTCGCTCAGCCGCCGCACCGTGAGCTGCTTCCCGATCGCCTCGCCCAGAACGCGCGCGCGGTCCTCGGCCGTCAGCGACTCCGGCCCGGTGATCAGGTAGTTCTGCCCCGCGTGCCCGTCCTCGGTCAGCGCCGCGACCGCGACCGCCGCGATGTCCGCCTCGTGCACCGCCGCGCTCGGCGAGTCGCCGAACACCTCGATGCGGCCCGAGGAGAGGATGGTGTCCTTCCACCACAACGAGTTCGCCATGAACTCCACCGGCCGCAACCACGTCCAGCCGAGATCGCTCGCCCGCAGCGCGCGCTCCACCGAGCTCTCCTCCCAGCCGCTGAGCACGCTGACCCGCCGCACCCCGGCCCGCCGCGCCAGCTCCACCAGCTCCGGCCCGGTCGTCAGCGGCTCGTCCCCGCCGAAGGTGATCAGGTGCAGCGCGCTCACCCCCTCCAGCGCGGGCACCAGCGACTCCGGCACGGCCAGGTCCCCGCGCGCCAGCTCCACCCCGGCGGGCGCCGTGTGCCGCTCCGGGGACCTCGACAGCGCGCGCACCGGGTGCCCCGCCTCAGCGAGCTGGCGCACCACCTCGCTGCCCACCGTTCCCGTGGCTCCGGCAACCAGGATCGTCATTGCGGCCTCCTTCTCGGGTTCTCACCCAGGAGGCGCCAGATCCGATCTAGCGACCGCTAGGACGCTGTCACCGCTATACGGGACGACCGCGCTCAGAGCAGGTCGTGCGGCGGCGTGATGTGGTCGTCGACATCGGGGCGGTCGTGGCTCAGCGGCGGTATCGGCGCGTCGGGCTGATCGGGCTCGGGCGGCAGCTGGTCCATCTCGATCAGGATGGACAGCAGCGTCTCCCCGGACAGGATCAACTCCGTCGGCGCGCCGGGGTTCAGGCACAGCGTGTGGTGGGCGTCCGGCCACAGCGCCAGCAGTGCCAGGAACGGAACGACCGCCGAGAACTCCACGGAGTTCGACGTGCGCTCCAGCTGCTCCTGCGAGGTGAACACCGGGACGGCGTCCTCGAAGTCCAGCCAGGGGAAGCCCACCTCCGGGTCGAGCACGATCTCCTCGACCTCCTCGGAGGTCGGCACGACGACGTCGGACTCCCACAGCGCGGCGAGGAACGCCTCACCGTCGGCTTCGGCGGAGGCCTTGTCCAGCGCCTCCTCCAGCTCGTTGGCGGGCGGGGCGGCGGCGGGCAGCACTCCCACGCCGAGACCCAGCCCGGCCAGGCACAGCTCGCGCATCCGCTTGGTGACCCGCTCCTCCACCAGGCTGCTCAGGGCCTCGGCGGGGATCAGCTCCTCCTTGCCGGTGCGCAGCTGCTCCAGCGCCTCCACCGGCATCACCGAGCCGATCGGCAGGCCGGGGTTGATCGCGAGCTGGAACTGCGGGCCCGGCCAGCTCCGCACCAGCGAGGTGTAGTCGGTCTCGATGTGCCCCCTGGTGTAGCTGCCGAGCAGCAGCGACATCGCGTCGGTTGAGGTGAAGACCAGCACGTGCGGCTGGTCCAGCGGCAGCTGCGCGCTCAGCTCGCGCCAGCGCTCGCTGCCCTGCTCGGGCAGCACCGGCAGGTACAGCGGAGAGGTGATCACCGCGTTGGCGAAGCGCTTGCCGTCACCTGTCGTCAAGGCCTCGGCGATCTCCCGCTCGACCTCGTTGGCCGGGCCCCATCCGGTTTCCACGCGTGACCACCCTTCTGCGGTAATTTGTCCGGAAGGCTAGTGCCCTTCCCCCAGCAGCCCTCACCCACCAGCACCGCCAAGGACCCATGACTCGCACACTTCTCGTCGCACCCGGGCAGCGGGGCGCGCTGCCGACCATCCGCGACGCCATCGACACCTCCGATGGTGACGCCGTGATCTCCATCGCGCCCGGCGAGTACGCCGAGGAACTGGTGCTGGAGCGCAGGAACATCGTGCTCAAGGCGCGCGACCCCGGCACCGTCACGCTGCTGCCGCCCTCCGGCGACCAGCCGACCCTGTCGCTGACCGGCGGCTCGCTGGAGCTGCACGGCCTCGCGGTCAAGTGCGTCGACCACCCCGCGATCCGGGTCAGCGGCGGCAAGCTGAAGCTGACCGACGTCGAGGCGTCCTCCGGCTTCGCCGCGGTGATCATGGTCGGTGACGGCGGCTCGCTCGACCTGCGCACGTCCAAGATCATCGGTGGCCAGTACGGCATCATCGTCGAGGACGCCGACGGCGTGGTGGACACCTGCGAGATCCGCGACATCGCCGACGACGCGGTGATCCTGCGGCTGGGCGCCCAGGTGGCGCTGCGCAACCTGACCATCGCCGGCTGCGGCTTCCGCGGCGTGTACATGTACCAGGCGGGCTCCTCCAGCGTGGAGCGCTGCGACATCTCGCAGACCGGCGACGCCGGGATCGCCGTCGCCGACCAGACCTCACCGCAGATCACCGAGTGCTGGGTGCACGACACCCAGGGCGTCGGCATCACCGTCGGCCGCGGCTGCGGTGGCGTGATCGAGGACTGCAAGGTGGAGAACACCGCCGCGCCCGGCATCCAGCTCGCCGAGGGCGCGCGCACCGAGATCCGCGAGGGGGCCTCCCGCCCGGGCAAGGCCACCGTCGGGGCCACCGTCGCCCGCAGCAACCAGCAGGACCTGGCGCAGGTCGACAAGCTGCTCGCCGACCTGGACAACATGGTCGGCCTGGAGAGCGTCAAGGACGAGGTCCGCGCGCTGATCGACGAGATCCAGGTCAACGAGTGGCGGCGCAGCGAGGGCCTGTCGGTCGACGCGGTCAGCAACCACCTCGTCTTCGCGGGCGCCCCCGGTACCGGTAAGACCACCGTCGCGCGCATCTACGGCGGCCTGCTGAAGGCGCTGGGCATCCTGCCCAACGGCAACTTCAAGGAGGTCTCGCGCAGGGACCTGGTCGGCCAGTACATCGGTCACACGGCGGAGAAGGCGGCCTCTGCCTTCGACGAGGCCCGTGGCGGCGTGATGTTCATCGACGAGGCCTACACCCTGGCGCGCTCCAGCGGCAGCGGCGCCGACTTCGGCCAAGAGGCCATCGACACCCTGGTGAAGCTGATGGAGGACCACCGCGATGAGGTCGCGGTGATCGTCGCCGGCTACACCAAGGAGATGGTGGACTTCCTCGACACCAACCCCGGTCTGGCCTCGCGCTTCGCCAAGACGCTGACCTTCGAGAACTACAGCCCGGAGCAGCTGGTCAAGATCAGCCAGTTCGTCGCCAAGAGCGCCGACTACGTGCTCGGCGCCGACGTGGAGATCGCGCTGCTGGAGTGGTTCGGCCAGATCGACCGCGACGCCAACTTCGGCAACGCCCGCGAGGCGCGCAAGCTGCTGGAGCGGATGCGCAAGTCCCAGTCGACCCGCCTGCGCGGGCTCGGCAGCCGCCCGACCCGCGACGACCTGCGCACCCTGACGCTGGAGGACCTGCTGCACGCCATCAGCGGCGCGAGCTGAGGCCCTCCAGGGGCACCCGCTACACGGCAGGCCCGTCGCTCTCGTCGACCATGCCGAAGTAGCTCATGCTGGTCCGGCTGAGCAGCGCGTGCATGAAGTCCGGCCCCTCACTGGGCCGGACCCTGCGCGCCTGCTCCCGCCAGAGCACGCCCTCGTCGTAGAACTGCTTGCCGACCACGCCCCACTCGGGGTCGACCACGGTCACGGTGACGCCGTCGGTCTCGCTCCAGCGGAACTCCGCGGCGCGCTTGGGCTCGCCCGAGGCGTAGGCGTACAGCGTGACCAGGGTCGGGGTCTTGTCGGTCATCGTGTGTTCTCCTCGTGCTGGTGGTGGGTCACGGTGGTCAGCCGATCGGCCGGCCCCACGCCTGGCCGGTGATCCTTCCGTGCCGCTGGATCTCCTGCAGTCGAGCGATCGCCCCCGCAACGACCTGGGGATCGGTGATGCCCGCCGCGTGCAGTCGTGCGGCGAGCCTGGCCGGGTCCACCCCGCGCACGGCGTTGAGCACGCCCTCCGCGAACGGCACCTGGCTGTGCAGCGCGTCCACGACGAACTGCGAACTGATGATCGCGGCACCACTGGCGAGCTCGCTGGCGGTGGGCAGGGATTCGCCGTTGCTGACGAGGACGAGTCGGTTCTGCGCGTCATCCACGTAGGTGCCCGGACCGCGGTTGAGCGCGCCGATGACGTAGTCGAACACCGCGACCCGCTGCCGGTCGTACATCTGGTAGGCGGCGAGGTCGGGCGAACCAAGGCTCGCACCCGGCAGCATCGGCTGCGCCGAACCCCTGCCGAAGAAGCCGTCCGCCCACTCCGTGGCGACCACGACGAGATCGGACCAGCCCAACTCCTCGGCGACCCGGTAGGCGGCGATGTCGCGCACCGCCAGGCTGTCACCCCACTCGACGCCCGGCTGCGACTCCAGCGTCCGGTAGACCACGTGCCGGTCCTTGCCGAGCGGCGCGACGTAGGTGCCACTCGGACCGTTCTGCAGCTTCTCGGGCTTGAAGGTCGACAGCGGACCGATCTTCTCCCGCAGTTGGCGTTCCGCCGGGCTCGCGCCGTCACCGACGTTCGGCAGCGGACGCGCGGCGGGAGGCGCCACCGGAGCCCGCCCGACGACCGGCCCGGGCTGCTGGGCCGGTCGTCGGGCGGGCT
>NZ_MUMH01000183.1 GCF_002155965.1 Allokutzneria sp. NRRL B-24872 | reverse complement strand
GGGGTGGGGTGGGTGCGGGGGATCAGCCGGAGCTCGCCGTGCACGTCGGCGATCACCTTGCGGTACAGGGCTTCGAAGCGCTCCAGGGTGGCGGAGATCGCGTGCTGGGCGATCATCTCCGCGCTGGCCGCGCCCATCCGCTTGAGCATCTGCTCGTCACCGAGGACCTGCGCCAGGCGCGCGGCGAGCACCAGCACGTTGCCGGGTGGGAACAGCCAGCCGTTGCGGCCGGGGTGCACCAGGTGCGGCAACGCCATCGCGTCGGCGGCCACGACGGGCTTGCCCGCGGCCATCGCCTCCATGGTGACCAGGCTCTGCAACTCCGCGATCCCGGGCATGCAGAACAGGTCGCAGCGGGCGTAGGCCTGCACCAGCTCCTCGTCGCTGATCCGGCCGAGGAAGCGCACGCGGTCGGCGATGCCGAGCTTGTCGGCCAGCGCCGCGAGGGACTTCTCGCAGCTGCCGCCGCCGACGATCTCCGCGCGGACGTCCAGCTCCTCGGGCAGCTTCGCCATGGCGCGCAGCAGTTCGTCGACGCGCTTCTCCTCGTCGAGCCGGCCGACGAACAGGATCGTCTTCGGCGCGCCCGGGGTCCGCGACACGGGGGTGCCGCCGCGGTACTTGTCGATGTCGATGCCGCAGGAGATCGCCAGCGCCTCGCGACCGAGCTTGTTGGCCTGCAACAGCTCCACGGCTCGCGGTGTCGGAGCGGTGACCACCTGCGCCCTGCCGAAGACCTTGGCGAGGTCGCGGTAGGCCAGCTTCGAGGCGGTGCTGCGGAACCAGCGCGGGACCTTGGCGTGCGCGAAGAGGTTCTCCGGCATGAAGTGGTTGGTCGCCACGAGCGGGATTCCCAGCGCCGGTGCGGTCTTCGACAGCGCGCGGCCGACGACGAAGTGCGCCTGCGAGTGCACCACGTCGGGGCGGATCTGCCACAGCAGCTCCTCGGTCTCGGCCTTCACCTTCCACGGCACCGAGAACCTGAAGTTGTCGTAGAACGGCCATCGGTAGGACTTCAGGTGGTGCACGGTGATCCCGTCGACGGCGTCGACTCCGGCGAGCATCTCCGCGTCTGCGGCGGGAGCCGGGCACAGCACGTGCACCTCGTGGCCGACCGAGGCGAGGCCGACCGCGAGCCGGTGGGCGAAGTTGGCCGCGCCGTTGACGTCCGGCGGGAAGGTGTCGGCGCCGATGACGATCCGCAGTGGACGGTTGCTGGTCATGGTTCGGTCCTGTCCGTGAGGGGTGACGTGGCGTGAGCGGCGACGAGCACCCGCTCGGGATCAGCAGCACCCGAGGGTGCGGGTTTCTTGTTGTCGCGCAAGGCGATCAGGGTCACTCCGGCCAGCGCGACGGCGGCGCAGGCCAGTTCGAGGACGGCGACGGCGGGGCTGGTGCCCGCTGCCTCGCCGAGCAGTCCGACGCCCATGCCCACCGCGACCAGCGGGTCGACGACGGTCAGGCACGCGACCACCATGTGCGGGGGACCGCTGGCGTAGGCCTGCTGGACGCACCAGCCGCCGACCAGCAGCGCCCCGACGACACCGAGCACGGCCAGCGGATCGATCTCCCCGCTGAGCTGGAATCGTTGTGCGACAAGGCGGATCAGGACCGAGATCAGTCCGTAGGAGACGCCGCCCGCCACACCGAGCGCGAGGCAGCGCAGGCCACCGGAACTCAGCGCGCCGACGAGGCCGAGCACCGCGAGCAGGCCGACCGTGATCAGCAGCGCGTCGGTGGCGGCGGTCAGCGGCGGTAGCGAGGAGGTGGCGTTGCCCGCGGCCAGGACCACGAACAGCCCCATGCCGAGCGTGGCGGTGAGAACGGGCGCGAGACGTTGTGCGGTAAGGGGTTCGCCGGACCGGCGGGCGTCGAGCACGGCGGCGAGCACCAGGGCGAGCACTCCGACCGGCTGGACCACGATCAGCGGCCCGATGGCGACCGCGACGGCGTGCAGCGCGGTGCCGCCGACGAGCAGCGACAGACCGGCCAGCCATCGCCGATCGCGCAGCAAACCCAGCAGGGAAGCCATTTTCAGGCGCTCCCCGGTACTGGTCGCTCGCACTGTGATGGTGCGAACGGCGGAGTGCTGCAACCGAGCCGCACCCGCGTAACAGCAGGCGCCCAGCGCGGCCAGCGCAACGGCAAGCACGGTCAGTTCCATCACACGACCAACTCTTGTGGGCGTCGCCGAACGGAACCATCAGGGAATACCCCCGGACTACCCGGAACCTCTCAGTGCGAACTGAGGATCACCCCCCAGGGTTTCCTGGGGGTAGCCACAGTGCGAAGGCCGGGAACTACGGCGAAGAACACTGAGCCGGGCCCCTCGACGCGGGACCCGGCTCGGTGGTGGGAGAGGCTCAGACGTACTTGAAGGCGGGCACCACCCTCGTGCGGTCGGTGCCCTCCGGCATCCGTTCGACGATCCGGGCCCGCCAGCTCCCGTCGGGGTGTTCGACGGTGCGGTCCTCGGCCTCCTCGCGCATGGTCATCGGCCGGATCGGCAGCGCGACGAAGACGCCGTTGCCCAGGAGGGTGGGCAGCTCCTGGCCCTTCGGGCCGACGAGCGTCATCGATCGGACCTCCGGCGCGACCCGCCCGGAGAACCTGCTCACGAGCAGGCCGTTGACCGTGAGGGAGCCCGGTAGCACCGGTTCCGCCGCCGAGAGCGGCCGGTCGAGCCCCTGGCTGCCGTCACTGATCAGCGTCCCGAACTCGCTCCGGCCGTCCACGGTCCTGCACACACCGAGGTAGGCGTCCAGCCTGGCCACGACGGCCGTGCCGTGCGCGCCGAGGTCGAGCCGGAACGCCGGGGCCCAGCTCTCGGCGTCGGTCACGCGCCGGGGGCCCGTTGCCGATGCCTTGCTGATGCACGCGGCCAGCTCCACACCCAGCGGGGAACTCCGGTCCGCACCTAGCGGACGGTCGGTGACGGTGACCGCCGGAGTCGGCTCTGGGCGGCGGTGGCCGAGCTTGGTCACCCGGTGCCGTCGCACACCCCCGGCGGTCAGCGTCACCGCGCCGGCGTTGTCCGGTGGGGCGATCACGAACAACCCGTCGATGACGATGTCCCTCTGGTTGAAGCTCGACGACTTCGGAACACCGTTGCGCACCGTGTAGTCCTCGATCCGCGTGTCGACGGCGACGGAGTCGGGGCTGGTGCTGCCCGCGAGGAAACCGAACTCCGAGACGGCTTGCAGGCTCACGGTGTGATCCACGTGCTCGGTCCCGCTCGGCGCGGTGAACAGGTGCACCTGCGTCCTCGTGGCGTGGCAGAAGACCGGAACGCCCTCGTTCCTGATGGCGGTGAGGTGGCCGTTTCGTGTGTAGACGCGGAAGACCGCGCGCCAGCGGGAGGGCTGGCCGAACTGCTCCCCCTGGGCTGCTCGGCGGCAGCGCTCCAGGTCGACGTCCTTGTCCTTGGTCCTCTTGGCCACCTCGTTGTCGTGCTGGCGAGCCGAGAAGTCCGGCATGCCGCCGTCCTGGAGTCCCTCGTCCCCGGCTCCGAGCAGCAGGGGACCGCCGACCGCAGTGCCCGTCAGCAGCGTCACCGTGGCGAACAGGGCGCCGAGGGACTTGCGGGAGCGTCGGCGAGGGCGGTTCATCTCCTCGTTGAGCTTGGTCCGCATGCTCGCGCGCACCTCGAAGGGCAGCGCGCGCTTCGGGGGGAGGTCGAAGTCGCTCATCGGGAGGCTCCTTCGGGCAGGACCGCGCGCAGTTTCGCCCTGGCGCGGAAGATGCGGGCGCGGACGCTGGACTCGGCGATGCCGAGCGCGGACGCGGCGTCGGAGAAGGACAGCTCGCCGAGCAGGCACAGCTGCACGGCCTGGCGCTCGCCCCTCGGCAGCCGGTCGACGGCGGCCAGCACCTCGCGCACCCGGCGGTCGCCGTCCACCTGCTCGGCGACGCCGTCGGCGTGGTCCCGCACGACGCCGGGGTCGGGGAGGCGGTCCACCGCGCGCCGGAAGCGCATCAGCCTGCGCGTCTCCGTGCGGGCCAGGTTGCCCGCGACCGTGAACAGCCAGGGCAGCGCGCTCTCGGAGACCAGGACCATCTCGCCGCACTTGCGCCACGCGGTCAGGAACGTGTTCGAGGCGAGGTCCTCGGCGGTGGCCCACGAGCCGGTCAACCGGTAGGCGTGGTTCCACACGGCCTCGGCGTGCCGTTCGAACAGCTCGCCGAAGGCGTCGCGGTCGCCGTTGGCCGCGCGCAGCCACAGCTCGCGGTCGCCTGGGGGTTCTGTCACCGGCACGCTCCGTCCCGTCACCGCGAGCAGCCTCGTCGCAGTCGTCATACCGGGGAGTGGCCGCACCGCCCTCCGCCGTTGCGTCCCCGTCAGGTTCGTAGACTGGGCGCACCGGCGCACGACGACCCGCTCGCGGGGTCGAGCAATGTCAGAGGAGATACGTGACCGTTCAGCCTGTTCGCCTGTTCGGCGACCCCGTCCTGAGGACGAGGGCCACCGAGGTGGTGGACTTCGACAAGGAGCTGCGCGGTCTCGTGCGGGACCTCTGGGACACCATGGAGGCCCAAGGCGGCGCCGGTATCGCCGCCCCGCAGATCGGGGTGAGCCTGCGCGTGTTCACCTACCACTGCGACGGCTTCGCCGGGCACCTGATCAACCCGACCTTCGACGTGGTGGGCGATGAGGAGCAGGACGGGCCCGAGGGCTGCCTGTCGATCCCCGGGATGAGCTGGGACTGCCGCAGGCACCTGCACGTGGTGGCCAAGGGCTGGAACATGCACGGCGAGCCGGTCGAGGTCGAGGGCAGCCACCTGCTGGCGCGCTGCATCCAGCACGAGAGCGACCACCTCGACGGCGTGCTGTTCGTGGACCGGCTCGACGCCGAGACCAGGAAGCAGGCGCTGCGGGAGATCCGCGCCGCGGAGTGGTTCGACGGCGGCGTCCCGGTGATCAAGGAGAGCCCGCACCCGTTCTTCGGCAAGGGAGGCGCGTGATGAGGCTGGTCTTCGCGGGGACCCCGGAGGTCGCGCTGCCGTCGCTGCGCGCGCTGCTCGACGCGCCCCGGCACGAGGTGGTCGCGGTGGTGACCCGCCCCGACGCGCCCGCCGGTCGCGGCAAGAAGATGCAGCGCTCGCCAGTGGGCGCGCTGGCCGACGAGCACGGCATCGAGGTGCTGACCCCGGCCAAGGCGGGCGATCCCGACTTCCTGGCCAGGCTCGCCGAGCTGGAGCCCGACTGCTGCCCGGTGGTGGCCTACGGCGCCCTGCTGCCGCAGCGGTCGCTGGACATCCCCAAGCACGGGTGGATCAACCTGCACTTCTCGCTGCTGCCCGCGTGGCGTGGCGCCGCGCCCGTCCAGTCGGCCGTGCGCCACGGTGACGAGATCACCGGGGCGAGCACCTTCCGCATCGTCCGCGAGCTCGACGCCGGGCCGGTTTTCGGTGTGGTGACGGAGAAGGTGCGCGAGCGCGACACCGCGGGGGAGCTGCTGGAGCGGCTGTCGGTCTCCGGCGCGGACCTCCTGCTGTCCACTGTGGACGGCATCGAGGACGGCACGCTGGTCGCCGTCGACCAGCCCGCTGAGGGCGTCAGCCTGGCACCGAAGGTCACCGTTGACGACGCGCGCGTGGACTTCACCGCGCCCGCGACGGCGGTCGACCGCCTGGTGCGCGGGGTGACCCCGGAACCGGGGGCGTGGGCGTTGTTCCGCGAGGAGCGGTTCAAGCTCGGCCCCGTGCTCCCGACCGGAGACACCGGCTTGGCGCCGGGAGAGCTGCGGGTGGAGAAGCGGCGCGTGCTCGTCGGCACCGCCACCACCGCCGTGCAGCTCAGCGATGTTCAAGCGCAGGGCAAGAAGAGGATGGCCGCCACCGACTGGGCGCGCGGCACCCGCATCGAAGCTGGAGAACGACTCGGATGACCTTCAACCAGCCACGCAGGCGGGGCGGCTCGCGCAACTCGGGACCGCCGCGCGGGCGCACCGAGTCACCGAGGCGCCCGCCTGAGCTGGACCCGGCGCGGATGGCCGCGCTGGAGACGCTGCGCGCGGTGCGCGAGCGCGACGCCTACGCGAACCTCGTGCTGCCGAAGCTGTTGCGCGAGCGCAAGATCACCGGCAGGGACGCGGCGCTGGCCACCGAGCTCGGCTACGGGACGAGCCGTGCGCAGGGCCTGCTGGACGCCGTGCTCGCCGCGTGCTCCGACCGTCCTCTGTCCGAAGTGGACGGACGCGTGCTCGACGTGCTGCGGCTGGGCGCGTACCAGTTGCTGCGCACCAGGATTCCCGCGCACGCCGCTGTCGCCTCCAGTGTGGACATGGTCAGGGTCGAAGCCGGTGGCGGTGCGGGCGGATTCGCCAACGCCGTGCTGCGCAAGGTTTCCCAGCAGGACGAGCAGGCGTGGGTCGAACAGCTCGCCCCGTCCGCCGACACCGACCTGATCGGCAACCTCGCGCTGCGCACGGCTCACCCCAAGTGGATCGCCCAGTCCTTCGCCGACGCGCTCGGTGGCGCTCGTGACGAGCTGGCCGACGCCCTCGCCGCCGACGACGCCCGGCCCGGCGTGCACCTGCTCGCCCGGCCGGGGGAGATCAGCGCCGACGAGCTGGCCGCGATCACCGGTGGCGAGCCCGCGCCGTACTCGCCCTACGGCGTGCACCTGGACTCCGGCGACCCCGGTGACCTGGAGCCGATCCGCCAGCACCTGGCCGCCGTGCAGGACGAGGGCAGTCAGCTCGTCGCGGTCGCGCTCAGCCGCGTGCCCGTGAGCGGCAGCGACCAGCGCTGGCTGGACCTGTGCGCGGGCCCCGGCGGCAAGGCGAACCTGCTCGGCTCGCTCGTGGCGATCCAGGGCGGCACCCTCGACGCCGTCGAGCAGGCCGAGCACCGCGCCAAGCTCGTCCGCCAGGCCACCGAGGGCCTCCCGGTCACCGTGCACGTCGGCGACGGCCGCGACCCCGAGCTGCCGGAAGGCTCCTTCGACCGCGTGCTCGTCGACGCCCCGTGCACCGGCCTCGGCGCGCTCCGCAGGCGACCCGAGGCGCGCTGGCGGCGCAAGCCCGAGGACGTCGGCGGGCTGACCAAGATCCAGCGCGAGCTGCTGCGCTCGGCGTTCAAGCTGGTCAGGCCCGGTGGCGTGGTCGGCTACGTGGTCTGCTCCCCGCACCTGTCCGAGACCGTCGGCATCGCCGTCGACGCCGCTCGCCGCGCCCAGTTCGAGGTGATCGACGCGCGCGAGCACTTCCCCGGCGTCCCCGACCTCGGCGACGGGCCGTACGTGCAGCTGTGGCCGCACCGGCACGGCACCGACGCGATGTTCTGCGCGCTGTTCCGCCGCCCGGAGCAGTAGGGCGGCTTCGCGCAAGAGTGCTCGTGACCGCGCCGTGGGCGTCATCGGAAGGCGCTCGGCGCGGTCCACATGCGGGACAGGCTGTCCTAGTCGATCAGCAGTGACTCCAGCGCGGGTCGCAGAGGCGCGGTGATCTCCTTGGGTCGCCGCGTCTCGCGGTCCACGAAGACGTGGATGAAATGGCCTTCGGCGAGCAGGTCGTCATCGCGGTAGAGGCCGAGTTCATAACGGACGCTGGAGCGCCCGAGGTGGCCAACGCGCATTCCGACCGCGATCGTTTCCGGGAACGCGGCGGGTGCTTTGTACGAGCAGTGCGACTCCACGCATAGGCCGATCGTGTCACCGCCGTGGATGTCGAGGCCGCCGCTCTCGATGAGCCACGTGTTGATCGCGGTGTCCATGAACGAGTAGTAGGCCGCGTTGTTCACGTGGCCGTAGATGTCGTTGTCCTTCCACCGCGTCGGCACGTCCTGCCAGTGCACGTAGCTCACGCTGTCCCCTCTCTACGTGATCTTGCGGCGCGCGTAGTGCTGCCGCGCCTTCGCCCTGTTGCCGCACCGGGCCATCGAGCACCACTGCCGGTTGCGCGCCGGTGATCGGTCCACGAAGCGCAACCCGCACGTCTCCGCCGCGCAGATCCTGATCGTCGGCGGGCGCGCCTCCAACAACAGCTCGATCGCGTCCACCGCGACCGCCCCCAGCGCCGACGCCACCGGGTCCTCCGGCGTGAGCACGTGCGCGGTCAGCTCGCGGCGGGGAGTCAGGCGCACCTGGGGCGGCGGCTGGTGATGCCGCGCCGCCCATGTGTTGAGCGCGGCGATGTCGGCGTCGGCCAGCTCGCCCCGGAGCACGCGGTCGACGACCTCGCGCAGCTCCCGAATCGCCACGAGGTGCTCGGCGGTCACGTCTCCGTGCTCGGTCAGCTTGGCGAGCCGCAGCCACTCCGCGAGCGCGTCGGTGTCGTCGAGCAGTTCCCGGCAGCCGATCTTGCGGTCGCGCAGCGTGTTCACCAGGTCGACGCTCGCCCGCCCGCCGTCCCAGATCCAGTCCCGCATCGCCATCGTCCCCTCCTTGCCCGGAGAGTCTGCCCCAGCTACCGTCTCTAACCACCTTAGACGGTTAGGAGACGGTGATGGATGAGGTCGCCCAGGTGAACGGGCTGCGGATGCACTACCGGCGCGAGGGGGACGGGCCGCTCGTCGTGCTGCTGCACGGCTGGCCGCAGACCAGCCACTGCTGGCGCCACGTGCTCCCCGATCTGGCCCGCGATCACACGGTCATCGCCCCCGACCTGCGCGGATACGGCAGGACCGACAAGGCCAGGGACGGCTACGACAAGCGCACTATGGCCTCCGACGTTTCAGTGTTGATTGAAACTCTCGGTTTTTCCGGCGCGGCGGTCGTCGGGCACGATCGGGGTGCGCGCGTCGCCCACCGCTGGGCCCTTGATCGCCCGGACCAGGTGGAACGCCTCGCCGTGCTGGACGTGGTGCCGATGCGGGCGATGTGGCAGCGCATGGACGACAAGATCGGCGCGGCCTACTGGCACATGCTGTTCCACCTCCAGCCTGATCTGCCGGAGCGCCTCGTTGGCAATGACGTCGCCGGCTACCTCGGCCATTTCTTCGAGAAGTGGACCGTCAACCGCCACGGCCTCGACGCCGAGGCGGTCGCCGAATACGTCCGCGCTTTCTCCGCCCCCGGAGCGCTCCGCGCGGGTTTCGACGACTACCGCGCTTCCGTTTCGCACGACGCCGCCCTCGACGACGCCGATTTCGACGCTGGTCTCCGGGTGCATATGCCTGTTCTCGCCTTGTGGGGCGGAGCCGGGCTGCTCAATTCACTGCCCGCCCTGGAGATTTGGCGCGAGTACGCCACCGATGTCCGGGGCGGGCCCATTCCGGAGTGCGGCCATTTCCTGCCGGAGGAACGTCCTGCAGAGGTTCTGGCGGAGCTGCGTGCTTTCCTGGCTTAGCCGTCAGGCCAGGAGTGTGCCCGGGGCGGCCTGGTACGGCTGGAAGAAGTCGTTGGCGGTCGCTCCCTCAAGGGTGAGCACCAGCGCCGGTACCGCCATCCCGTCGATCTGTTCGCGGATGATGTCGGCGTGCCCCGCGTGCCGGGCGCACTCCTCGATCAGGTGCACCAGGAAGTACCGGGCGTTGATCGGCCGAGCGTCGAAGATCCCGTGCCACGGCGCGGGCGGCGACACCGCGTCGGCGGCCGGATCGCTCCCCGCGATCGCGTCCATCAGCTCAGCGCGCAGCTGGTCGAAGTCCTTGATCGTCCCGGCCACGGTCTCGTCGTCGCGCACCGTGAAGCTGTCGGTGAACTCGGCCCATGCCGCCTCGTCCATCGGCTGCTCGGTGACCGTGGTTTCCAACCGCTCCAACGCTCCGCGCATGACGAAGGCCGTGTGCTTGATGATGCCTCCCACCGACAGGGCGCTCCGGCACGGCGTCTCGCGCGCCTGCTCTTCGGTCAGGCCGAGGGCAGCGGCGCGGATGGCCGTGAGCTGCTCACCGATGTAGTTGACCAGGCCGGTGATCTCATCGTGCTGAGCGGGTGCGTACATCGCGGTGCCTCCAGGTTTCGGTGTTGGAGGCGAGTCTGCCAACCATTGCGGTCAACTTCTGTCCTCGATCAGAACGGGGCGGGTTCGGCGATGGGCGTGGGGTGGACGTCTTCGGTCTTCCCGCTCGGTGTCGTCCAGGTGTGGGTGCCGTCGTCTTGGTTGGTGCAGGTCCAGTTGGAGTGCGTCTTCATCCGGTGATGCCGACGGCACTTCGGCCTCAGGTTGTCGATCGTGGTGTT
>NZ_MUMH01000182.1 GCF_002155965.1 Allokutzneria sp. NRRL B-24872 | reverse complement strand
GAACTGGGGGCTGGGGGCACTGGGGGTCGGGCTCGCCGTGAAAGTGGTGTTGGTGACGCGGGTGAACCCGGTTTTCCGTTACGCCACAGCAACTTCAGCGGAGGTGCACGACAACGCCGTCTTCTGGGCGTTCGCCAACGGCGTTGTCGTGCTCTCCGTCGCGGCCGCGCTCTACTGCTTCACGGCCTGGCGGCGAGTCTGACGGATCAGTCGCTGAAGTTGGTGTACGCGTAGGGCTTGTAGCCGTTGTAGGACTTGGAGTGCGTGCGGTGCGCGGTACCGCCGGAGCTGCTGGCCTGCTCGTAGACCCAGTAGCTGGTCTTCGCGGCGTTGGCCCACTTGTCGAAGATCATCACGTGACCGGCGCTGCCGAGGCTGCCGGCGCCGAGCTTGCCGATGGCGTCGCCCTGGCGGATCTGGTCCCACGAGATGGCCTTCACCACGGCGCCGGGGGTGCCGTAGCCACCGCGCAGCATGCTGTCGGTGTTGTGGTTGACGGCGGAACCACCCGACGTGCGGACGTTCCACACCATCGACGCGTAACCGGAGCAGTCGGTGCGCCATCCCTGGAAGTACTTGGACATGCTGTACGGGATGGGACGTCCGCCGTTGGCGGTGAGCCAGGTGCGCGCCCTCGCGATGGCGGCTGCGCGGGTGGTCTTCGCCATGGTGCCGACGTCGGAGGTGACCTGGGTGCCGGAGTCGGCGGGCGCGCTGGTCTCGGCAGCGGCCGGGGCGACGGCCCCAACGGACAGACCCATGGCCAGCGCGAGCATCACAACAGCTTTCCTCGGCATGTTCTTCTTAAGCATGACTGTCTCCTCTTCTCCTTGTGCAGGGGGTGGATTCGCGGAGAACGAACATCATGAATTGAGGTCCTTGTGGATCGCTTTGGCGACGCCCTCAATGGTGGTGTGGCCGTAGCCCTCCGAGGAATTCCCTTCGGTGAGCACGGCGATCTGGTAGTCCTTGCCCTTGCCGGAGAACACGCCGAGGCTGTTGATCCGCCAACCCACGCCGTCACCCCGGTCCACCCAGCCGTTCTTGACCCGCACGGTCGTGCCGGAGGGCGCTCCGACCGGGGTGCCCCAGCGCTGCCCGGCGACGACCTTGCCCATCAGGTCGAGCACGTAGGCGCGCGAGGTCGCGTTCAGCACGGAGCTGCTCGTGGTCAGGTGGGTCAGCATCGCCATCTGGTCGGCGGCGGTGATGTGCGTCTTGCCCCACCAGCCGCTGGAATCGATGGTGGTGCCGCGCATTCCGACGAGCGCCATGAACTTCTTCATCCCGGCCGCGGTCACCGAGTCCCACAGCGCGGTCGCGGAGTCGTTGTCCGACTTGGTGATCATCGCGGTGGCCCACTGCTTCTCCTGAGCCGTCAACGCTCTTCCCGCGTCCTGCGCCTTCTTCAGCACGGCGGCCAGGATGGTCACCTTGATGACGCTGGCGGACTGGAACTGGCGGCTCGCGTTGAGCGCGCAGCTTCCCCCCGGATAACGCAGGCTCACCGCGGCCGTGCCCTGGCGCCCCTTGAGCGCGGTGGCGATGTCGGCGGCCAGCTTCTGCGCGAGCGCGGGATTCGCGCTCGAGGAGCACGAGGGGGCGGCGAGCAGGGCCTGAGCGGAGGACGGGACAGCGGTCACGGGCAGCGCCACCGCGGCGAGGGCGGCGGTCAGCAGCCGAGCTCGGAACTTGTGCACGGGAATGCTCCCACTTCGCTGGCAGGGTGTGGTGCGCACCACCCTCGCAACGCGGCCCCGAGCTGTGCACGCCTTTTCGCGTGTGCGGAAACCATCGTGGGACAAGCGAAAAACCAGTGGGCCGAACCCCGGTTCAGCCCACGCCGTGGAAGGCCTCGACCACTTCCTGCACGCGCAGCGCCGCTGCGAAGTCCGCCAGCCCGGCGCCCGCGTCCGCACCCCGGACGGCCTTGGCGAACAACGACAGGCGCTCCGCCTGCGAACCGCCGGAGAGCGGAACCGGTTGCCAGTCACCGCCTTCGGAGACGAACAGCTCGCTCCAGTCGCGCAGCAGGAAGGAGCGCCGGGAACCCCACAAGATCCACTCGTAGCGTTCCGCGCCCGCCATGCCGGTGCGGCCGGAGACGTGCACCGGCACCTCGCCCGCGCGCAGCAGACCGTGCGCGGCGACCTCACTGGCCTCCGGCGCGTAGTCGACCCCGGCGACCTCCACGCGCAGCGGTCCCAGGATGCGGTCGGTCAGGTACACGAAGTGGGACAGCACCTCGCGGACGAAGCCGCCCTGCTCGCGCTCGTCCAGCCACCGCGCGTCGGCCTGGAACGGGCGGGGCCACTGCGGGAAGCGCAGCGTGATGTCGACGCCGAGCACCTCGCCCACGTCGGCGCGCTCGATCTCCGCCACCGACGCCTGGTCGGAGAGCGCGAAGTTCACCGCCGTGGCCAGGCCCGCGCGCGAAGCCGCCGCCGCCATCCGCTGGCCCTCGGCGAGGTCGACCGCGAGCGGCTTCTCGCAGAAGACGGCCTTGCCGGAGGCGAGCGCGGCCAGGGAGTAGCGCTCGTGCAGCGCGGGCGGGGTCGCGATGTACACCGCGTCGACGTCCTCAGCGCCCGTCACGTCCGCGCCGTCGGTCGAGAAGCGCAGCCCGGGGAAGTCCGAAGCGCTCCGGTTCGGGTCGCTGACCAGCCGGACCTCGAAGTCGGGGTGCTGCGTAGCGATGCCGAGCACCCGCGTGCCCATCGCGCCGAGACCGATGATGCCCAGCCGTACCGGAGCCGCTGTCATGCGCTCACCCTACGGTTGGTGGCAGGGTTGGGCGCATGCAGGCAACAGTCATCTACGGCCCGGGTGACGTGCGCGTCGAGCACGTGCCGGACCCGAAGATCATCGAATCCACCGACGCCGTCGTGCGCGTGATCCGCTCGTGCATCTGCGGCAGCGACCTGTGGCCGTACTCCGGGATGGACCCGGCGCCGGAGGGCCGCCGCATCGGGCACGAGTTCCTCGGCGTCGTCGAGGAGACCGGCTCCGACGTGAACGGCCTCCGGCGCGGGGACCTCGTGGTGGCGCCGTTCGTGTACTCCGACAACACCTGCGAGTTCTGCGTCGAAGGTCTGCACACCTCGTGCCTGCACGGTGGCAACTGGGGCGACGAGCAGGTCGACGGCGGTCAGGGCGAGGCCGTGCGCGTGCCGCAGGCGGCGGGAACGCTGGTCAAGCTGCCCGCCGGAGCTGACGACGCGGCGTTGCTGCCGTCGCTGCTCACGCTCTCCGACGTGTTCGCCACCGGCCACCACGCGGCCGTCAAGGCGGGGGTCAACGAGCGCACGACGGTCACGGTGATCGGCGACGGCGCGGTGGGCCTGTGCGCGGTGCTCGCGGCCAAGCGGCTCGGTGCGGAGCAGATCATCCTCATGGGCAGGCACGAGGCGCGCACCGACCTCGGCCGCTCGTTCGGCGCGACGGACGTGGTCGCCGAGCGCGGCAAGGAGGGCACCGCGCGCATCCGTGAGCTGAGCGGAGGCCGTGGCACGCACACGGTGCTGGAGTGCGTCGGCACGCTGCCCGCCTTCGAGACCGCGATGCGCGTGGTGCGCGCGGGCGGCACGGTCAGCCGCGTGGGTGTGCCGCAGTACAAGGACGGCCCCATCGGCGGTCTCCAGTTCGGCCGCAACGTGACGGTGACCGGTGGCGTCGCTCCGGCTCGCCACTACATCCCCGAGCTGCTGCCCGACATCATGGAGGGCAGGGTCGAGCCCGGTCGCGTTTTCGACCGCATGATCGGCATTTCCGCGGTGCCCGAAGGCTACCGGGCGATGGCGGCGCGCGAGGCGCTCAAGGTGCAGATCTTGTTCTGAACGCGTACTGGTGGAGGTGAGCGGCGGCTTCGAGCATCGCCGTCGCCCGCCACGTCAGCTGCGCGCGGCGCTGCGTGATCGCCTCGCGCAGCGCGTCACCGCTGCCTGACTCCCGCAGCCCTTCGAGGACCGGGCGGATCTGGTCGAGCAGGTAGCCGCCCTGCCGGAGCATGCGGATCATCCGCGCGTCCCTGATGTCCGCCGCGTCGTAGGTGCGGTACTTCGTGGCGTGATCACGTTGTGGCGCAAGCAAACCGGCCTCCTCCCAGACGCGGAGCGCCGAGGTGCGCACACCCAGTCGCGCGGCCAGCTCGCCGATCCGCAGGCTGCCGGGCGGGCCCGTCGCGTCGAGGCCCTGGCCGGCGATCACCTCCAGCGCGTCGCTGATCTCCTGGAGCGAGCGCCGCTGGTCGTGCAGCTCCGCGTGTCCAGCGTCGAGCACCGCCAGCGCTCGCGGCACGTCGTCCTCGTGCACCGCGTGCATCACCTGCCGCGCCGCGTCGCCGCCGAAACCCCGCGCGAGGGCTCGGTAGGTGAACAGCGCGTCGAGGTGCCGTTCCCCGAAGTGCCGGTAGCCGGAGTCCGTGCGCGGTGTCGGCGGCAGCACTCCCGCGTCGGCGTAGTTGCGGACCTGCTGCGTGGAGATGCCCGCCGCTCTCGCCAGGTCGACCGGCCGCAGTCTCATCCGTTGAGGCTAGCGCTGTCGCCCATCGCCCGGTCGCACGTGACGTCCGTCGACCGGTTGACGCGTGCGACCGCGACGGCGGGAAGTCTGGGGTCGTGAGGCCCGTCGGGGGGCGGAGCCCGTGTCCTTGGGGGAGTTCGTGCGTTTTCGTGTCCTGGGTCCGGTCGGGGTGACCGGAACGGTCGGTTCCGCCCGCCCGAGCGGTCCGAAGCAGACCACGTTGCTGGCGCTGCTGCTGTTGCGGGCGAACAGGGTTGTGCCCGTCGAGTCCGTTGTGGACTGGTTGTGGGAGGAGGGCGAGGCACCGCCGACAGCCGTGGCCACCGTGCGCACGCACGCGTGGCGGCTGCGCAGGTTGCTCGGCGTGATCGAGCCAGGGGGCGAGCGCAGACTGGTCACCGAGGCTGCCGGGTACCGGTTGCTGGTGCACGACGGCGAGCTGGACCTGGCCGACTTCCACCGGCAGGTGTCCTCGGCGAGGACTCGCACGGGTGCTGAGGCCGCTCAGCCGTTGCGGGAAGCGCTCGCGCTGTGGACCGGTGCCGCGCTGGAGGGGGTGAGCGGCGAGCCCGCCCTGGAAGAGGCGCGCATCCTGGAGGAGTCGCGGCTGGCGGTGGTCGAGGACCGCGCCGCCGCCGAGCTGACCGGCTCGGTGCGCCCCGACCTCGTCGCCGAACTGCGCGCGCTCACGGCCGCGCACCCGTTCCGCGAGCGCTTGCACGGGCAGTTGATGGTCGCCCTCTGCGCGCAGGGCGATCAGGCCGAAGCGCTGGCGGTCTACCAACGGCTGCGCGCCGCGCTCGCGTCGGAGCTGGGCATCGACCCCGGCCCGGAGCTGCGCGCCCTGCACCACCGCGTGCTCTCCGGGGAACGCGTCGCCGCGAGCCCCGCGCTGGCCGGGGTGCGCGCGCTGCCGAGGGCTGCTTTCGGCTTCGCCGGGCGGGACGACGAGATCGCCATGGTGTCGCCGTGGCTCGTCGACGGGACGGTCGTCGCGGTCAACGGCATGGCGGGCGTTGGGAAGACCGCCTTCGCCCTCCAGCTCGCGCACCGGGCCGCTGACCGTTACCCCGACGCGCAGGTGCTGGTGGACCTGACGGGTCTGTCCACAGAGGACGCTTTACGGGAAGCCCTCGCGATGCTCGGCGTCACCGACCTCGGCCCGGCGTGCGCGGTGGGCGCGCTCGCGGCGCGGTGGCGGGCGGAGCTGGCGGGGCGGCAGGCGCTCGTCGTGCTCGACAACGTGGAGAGCGCGGCCCAGGTGCGCCCGCTGCTGCCCGGAGCGGGGCGGTCATTGGTGCTGGTGACGAGCAGGGCGCGGCTGTCCGGTCTGGAAGAGGCGCGGCACCTGTCGTTGGCGCCACTGGAAACGGGAGCCGCGCGCGCGTTGTTCCTGCGGCTCAGCGGGCGCGGGAGTGATTCCGGGCAAGCGCGCGAGGTCGTGCGGCTGTGCGGGAATCTCCCGTTGGCGCTGCGGATCGCGGCGTCCAGGTTGCGCGATCGTCCTGTGTGGACGGTGTCGGACCTGGTGTCGCGGCTGGCGCGAGCGGGCTGCGTGCTCGACGAGCTGTCCTGGGGAGACCGCAGCGTGGCCGCCGCGCTGGCCGCCTCCACCGAGCGGATCACCGGTCAGCAGCGCCGCGTTCTGCGAGTCGTCGCGGGACACGGCGAGGACGGAGTCGACGTGCGCGCTGTCGCCGCTGCCTGCGGGACGACGCCCGCCATGGCGGAGGCGGTCCTGGAAGGCATGGTGGACGCCAACCTGCTCGCGCAGCCCGCGCCCGGCCGTTACGCCGCGCACGGGCTGTTGCGAGCGCACGTGCTACGCGGTGAGCAGTGCTCGAAGATCGCCTAGCGCGGCGTCGATTCCCTCGGTGCAGAGCACTCCGGCCACATTGAGGATCACCTCGTCCACTCCGGCCTCGCGGTAGCGACGCAGTCCCTCCGCGACCTCCGACCCTCCACCGTGGACGAACAGCCCGGCGTTCAGCAGCGCTGCGGCGGGGTCGGCGGGGTCGAGGGTGATTCCCGCGTGGCGCAACGCATCCCGATAGTGCTCGGCCGCCAGGTGCTGGGCGTTGGCGAGCACCGCGAGGTGGCGCGGGTCGCGGTCGGGACCCGCGAGGGCGACGTGGACGACGGTGGCCACGCGGGGCACCGGCCGCCCCGCCGCCTCCGCTCCGGCCCGCAACGCCGGGATCAGCTTGTCCGCCAAGTACTCCGGCGGAGTCAGCCAGGTGATCGCCACGTCGGCGAACTCCCCGGCCGTGCGGGCCATGGCCGGGCGCAGCACTCCGGCACCGATCTCCACGCGCTCGTGCTCAAGGGGAGCGACGTTCGCGCGCACCCGGTGGTACTCACCGGCCACGTTCGCCGCGCCGTCGTCGCGCAGCTGGCCGAGAACCTTCAGGTACTCCGCCATGGCTGTCCGAGGCCGAGCGTAGGGCTCGCCCCGCAACGCCGCGACGAGTTCGGGACCGCTGGGACCGACGCCCGCGACGAACGGGAGCCCGGTCAGCGCGGCCAGGCTGCGCGCGTGCAGGAACTCCTCGTACGGAGAACGCAGCGGTGCCACGGCGACCGCAGTCCCACACGACACCCGCACCCCCGCACCGGCGATGTAGGCCATGAGCTGGTGCGGTTCCAGGGCGAGGCACTGGCCGAACCACAGGCGGCGCGCACCGGTCTCCTCGACCAAGCGCGCGAACTCCAACGCCTGGTCGGGGTGCGTGGGGGAGAACGGCACGATGACGGAGTCGGCGCTCACGGCTCAGGCCGTCTCGCTGCGGTGCCCGGCCAACTCCTCCATGAAGCCGCAGTACGCGGTGGAACTGGCACCCGCCACGACGAGCGGCCCGCGAACGACGCGGTGCTCGGGACCGCAGTCCAGCACGACGCGGTGCTGCGCCGAACCGCCGCCCGCACAGCGCGACACGGCGCCCGCGTAGCCGGGGTGGAAGGTCGGCTCCGACGCACACGACGACGGCGACGAGTCGACCGCGCCGACGGGCGAGAGGGAAGCCAGCGCGATGGCACCGGCGGTCATCAGGGTGAGCACGATTTCTCCTTGTCAGGGGGTGATTTCACCAGTTCAGCGCGGCGTGGCCCTCGGTGTCGGCCAGCTCGGCGACCACATCGACGGCACGCAGAACGTCGTCCTGCCAGCCCACATAGCTGGCCAGGCAACGGATGTGGTTGAGGCAGCAGAGCACGGCCGCGCGCCCGACTGCCGTTCGGTCGAACTCGCCGTAACCGTCCATGAACGACAGAGCGAGGCTGCCGTGGTCCAGGCGGGCCGAACTGACCTCGAAGCGGGCGCTCGTGGTGGCGCGCAACAGGTGCAGCGCGCCGAGGAACCAGCCGAGGTCGTAGGCGGCCGGTGCCACGCACAGCTGGGTACCGGTCATCAGGCTCGCGGCACCGCTGCCGGGGTCGGCGACGAGCATTCCCAGTCCGAGCGATCCGTGGCACAGCACGGCGTTCTCACCGGGGTGCAGCAGGTCGGCGCACCACTGCTCGGCGGCTCGCCAGCGCCGTGGGCCGAAGCGGTCCGCCGCGACGGCGTGCAGGAAAGCGGAGTCATTGCTCCCCGCGCCGGTGGTCAGCCAGTCCCGCAGTTCGGTCAACCGGGGCGAAGGGGCCGAGAAGCCGGTGGGCACGGGGGTTTCGTGCAGCGCGCGCACCGCGGCGCCGGTGTCCCTGATCAGTCCACTGTGGACGGCCAGGTCGGCGTTCGGGTCGGCGGTCAGCCAGCCGATGCTGATCGGGGCGGGCAGGTCGTAGACGAGCGCGTCCCCGACCCGGCTTGGCACGGTGAAGCGGACGGCGCCGGTGCTCGCCCCCTCCGCCGCCGCGAGCACGCCGAGCGGCGCCAGTGCCAGCGGGGTGGAGCGCAGCCGCCCGGCCCTGCGGGTCCAGCGGAAGCGCCCCCGCCCCGCGTCGGCGACGGCGGTGGTCAGGTTGCCCGTGCCGAACTTGAGGATGTCCATGGGTTTCCCTTGCCGCGACGGAAGGGCGTCCCGGTGTGCCGGGACGCCCCTCCTGAGTGATCAGTCGTTCGCGTTGCCGCAACCGGCGACGATCGTGCCGGTGGTGACCGAGATCGTGGTCCACGGGATCGTGACCGTGACGACGGCGGGGGTGAAGCCCATCGGGGCGCCCTCGCCCGCGACCATGGTCAGCTCGGTCGCGTCGGTGTACTCGGCGTACCCGGCCATCAGCTGCTCGCTGGCGACGAGGGTGGCGGTGTTGGTGGTGACGAGCTCCATCAGGGTTCCTCTCTCGGTGTTTCTCTTCAGTGCCCCGCGCGGAAAGCGCGGGAGTTCAGGGGAGCGCGGGCGAGTTCCGGTTGCGGTGCAACGCGTCCGGATCGATGCCCGCTGCCGCGAGCGCGGCGGGTACGGCGGCCCAGCCGCCGTCGGCGAGGCCGTCCGCGAGGGCTCGGGCCCGGTGCTGGCCGAAGCTGAGCCTCGTCCTGCCCTCGCGTGGATCGGCCGGTTCCCACGCCACGGCGACGCCGGGGGCGACGCGCCGGGCGAAGGCTGAGGTCTGCTCGCCGAGCCAGGGCAGCCTCGGCAGGTTCCGCACCGCGTGCGCCGCGTCCTGCTTCAGGTAGAGCACGAGCGCGTCCCGCCTCGGGTAGTCCGCCCGCCGCGACAGCACCTTCGCGCGGTAGGCGATTCCCAGTGCTTCCAAGGAGTTCAGCACCGCGTGCCACGTGCGGGGCGCGTCGTCGGCGGAGCGCAGGTGGAAGTAGACGCGCAGCAGGGGCCCTCGGTCGTGGGTGAATCCGCGGGAGGAGTCCACGAGGTGGAAGCCCGGCGACAGTGCGGGTCGCGCGGCGGGCAGGGGCATCGTGAAGTGCTCTCCGATGTCCACAGTGGACGGTACGTCGTTCTGCGGGACCCGCAGTCGCAGGCCGCTGACCTCCACCGTCGCGGTCGTCGAGCCCATGCCGAGCAACATCGCCGAACCGGGTGCCTCGTGGTGCGGAGTGGCTTCCTCCAGCAGCGCGGTCAGCTCGGCGTCGGCGGTCCAGCGCGACTGCGCGGACCGCTCGACGGAGCGCCCAACGTGCAGCACCTCGTAGATCGCCCGGGATGCCTTGCCCCGCAACTCCGTTCGGCTCTTCGCGCTCAGCTCGCGGGGCCCGACGGTCGCCCGCAGGGTCGCCGCGTCGAAGTGGATCAGGTCGCGCACACCGGCTCCTCAAGTCCAACGGTCGCGAGGAACCGTTGCGGTGACAGGATCATCTGTCTGCCGACCCCGGCGGCGGCCCGGGCGGTCGCGGGCAGCTCGTGCGTCTGCTGGGCGACCGCGAGCATGCGGTCGAACAGGTGCCACCCGGCGAAAGCCGTTGCACGCACAGGAAGCGCTGGGTCGGTCACCGGGCGCTGCCTGACGTAGGCGCGCCAGAACGCGGAGATCAACGGTCGGCGTAGCGTCAGTTCCTCGACCCCGCGCGCCAGAACGTCTTCGTGCGCAAGCTCTTCGGAGTCGCTGTGCTCCACGATCGCGTTCATGGCGTGGAGAACCCACTCGCCTGCGAAGGAGCCGATGTCGCGCGCGGCGTCACCGAGGCGGAATTCCTCCCAGTCGGTGATGTGCGCCTCCTCGCCCCGCACGAGCAGCTGGTCCAGTCGGAGATCGCCGTGGATCGGCACAGCCTCGGCGGCGGCCTCATCGGCGCGCAGCTCTGACAGTGCCGCGTGCAACCGCGAATCACGTTGCACCAAGCGCCAGAACTCCAGTTCACCGCCGCTCATCGCGGTGTACTCCGCCACCGTCAGCGAGGTGAACCGGCGCAGAGGGGGCATCGCCAAGACCGTGCGCTCGACGTCGGCCGCCGCGCCGTGGAGTTCACCGATGGCCTCGCCGATCGAGGACGCGAGGCCATCGGTGAAGCTGTCGTCGGCGGCCAGCTCAGCGCCGGTGTTCGCGTCCTCGATCAGCTCGAAGACCTGAAGTCCTTGCGCGGCACCGAGAAGCCTTGGAGATCGCAGTCTGCGCAACCCGGCCGAGACGACCTCGAAGCTGTGCGCGCGGGTCAGCGCGGCGGCCTCGGCGACCCGCTTGACGAACACGCGGGCTCCGCTGTCCGTGGTGCCCGCCCAGTTGTCGTTGCGCCCGGTGAAGGCCACGACCGTGTCCGGCACGAGAGCACCGAGCCCGAGTTCGGCGAGCGCCACCGCCGCCGCCTCGGGGGCATCGGTCGGCGTGAGCACGACCCGTTCCACGAGCGTCATGGCGCGTCCACCTTGCGGTAGACGGAGACCAGCCGCGTCGCGTCGGGCCCGTACGGCTCCTTGAGCCAGCCCGACCACCGCTGCTCCAGCTCCAGCCCGGCGATCCTGGCCATCAGGTCCAGCTCGGACGGCCACACCCACCGGTTGGTCTCGGTGACCTGGCTCTGCGCCGAGCCGTCCATGACGCTGTGCTGGACATGCACGATCTGGGCGTGCGAGTTGGCGTAGGTCGTGCTCACCAGCAGACCCCCGCCGATGAGGTGCTGCGCGGCGACCACGGGACCGTTCTGGCCCTGGTAGAGCTTGGGTTCGTAGGTCTCCAGCACGACCCGCCCGCCGTCCGCGAGCTGTTCGCCCATCCTGATCAGGGTCCGCACCTGGGACTGCTGCTCCAGTGCTCCGCACAGCCCGTGGCAGGCCAGCAGCACCACGTCGTAGCGCTCGTCGAGCGGATCGCCGGCGAAGTCGCCAACAGAGGTGGTCACGCGTTGCTCGGGGTCTTTCTCGCGCAGTTTCTCCAGCATCCGCGCCGAGGCGTCGACACCGTGCACGTGGTGGCCGCGCGCCGCGATCGGCAGTGCGAGGCGCCCCGTGCCGACGCCGAGTTCCAGCACCTTCCCGCCCTCCGGGCACAGCGCGGCGACGAAGTCCGCGGCGTGTTCGGCGTCGGCGGTGCCGGGGAACAGCCGGTCGTAGACGTCGGCGATCGCGTCCCCGTAAAGGTGTTGTGTCCCCATGGTTTCCCCCTGATCACTGCGATGTGGCGAAGCTACGAGCGGCCGTTCGCGCGGTGATCGCACCGATCTCTCACCGCCGTGGGAGATCGCGGGAAAACATTGCGTTCGCGCTCATCGTCATTGCAATGAACTCGGCAAAAGCACTGCTATAACTGTTTCTAGAAGTTGAAACGCTATGCAATGGGGGTTTGGCGTGCTGACACCGATGACCTATCCGGACGGGCACGAGGGCTGGCAGACCAGCGACTACGCGACCGCGCGCGCCGTGCTGGCCGACCCGAGGGTCAGCGCGCGGCCGGAGCTGATGCACCTCGCGCCGCCCGGCGTGCAGATGCAACCCGCCGAGCCGGGGGCGTTCCTGGACATGGACGCGCCCGAGCACACGCGCTACCGGCGGCTGCTGATGGGCAAGTTCACCGTGCGCCGCATGCGGTTGCTGTCCGAGATGGTCGAGCGCATCGCGACGGAGAACCTCGACGCGATGGAGGCGGCCGGACCGCCCGTCGACCTGGTGGAGAACTTCGCCCGGCCCGTTCCCGCGCAGATGATCTGCGAGATGCTGGGCGTCTCCTACGAGGACCGCGAGCACTTCCAACACCACGCCGAGGTGGTCACGGGCTCCGGCGACGGTGAGGCGGTCTCGACGTCCTTCGGAGCTCTCCAGGACTTCCTGCGCGGACTGGTGAAAGCCAAGCGGGTCAGGCCGACCGACGACATGCTCAGCGATCTGGCCAGCACGGAGCTGACTGACGAGGAGCTGACGAACATCGGCGTCGTGCTGCTCGGCGCGGGCCTGGACACCACGGCCAACATGCTCGCGCTCGGGACGCTGACGCTGCTCGAAGAGCCCGGTGGGCTCGCGGCGGTGCTCGCGGACCCGGAGTCCACGGTCGAGGAGTTGCTGCGGCTGCACACCGTCACCCCGTTCGTGGTGCGCTCCGCGTTGGTGGACCTGGAGATCAGCGGCCAACCGGTGCGCGCGGGCGACGCGATCACCGTGCAGCTCGGCAAGATCAACCGCGACCTCGGCCGCAATGCCAAGGGGCACTTGGCTTTCGGGCACGGCGCGCACCAGTGCCTCGGCCAGC
>NZ_MUMH01000181.1 GCF_002155965.1 Allokutzneria sp. NRRL B-24872 | reverse complement strand
GCGGCGGGGCCTGGGTGGTGGTCTGCTGCGCGGCGATCTTCGGCGGTTCCTGGCCCTGGTCGGCGGTCATACCGACCGCGATGGCCGCGCCGAGCGCCACGGCGGAGACGGCGCTGCCGACGACCTGCCTCGGCAACGCGCTCGCGGCACCGCCCACGCCGCCACCCGCGCCACTTCCGGCGCCCGCGGCGGCTCCGGCCATGGCCAGTCCGGCAGCGGCGGCCTTCGCCGAACCGGCGCCAGCGGCGGCGAGGTACGCGGTGACCGCGCCCCCGAGCACGAGCGGGGCGATGACCAGCCGCAGCGCGCCGTTGACCTCGCCGAGTTCGGCGGCGAGCACGCGGCAGCGGTCGCAGTTGTCGAGGTGCTGCTCGACCTGGGCGGTCTCCCTGCGCGAGAGGCCGTCGCGGGTCCACGCGCCGAGCCGGTCGATCGTGGCGCGGCAGTGCTCCTCGGTCCCGGCGCCGACGTGCACCTGGAGGTAGGCCTGGCGCAGACCCTCGCGCGCTCGGTAGGCGAGCGCGGACACCCCGTTCGGGGTCAGCCCCAGGATGGGTGCGACCTCGGCGGGGGACTGTCCCTCGATCTCGGTATGCCAGAGCACCGCCTGCCACCGCTCGGGGAGCTTGGCAAATGCCTTGGCCGCGAGCGAGCGGTCCAGCCCGGCGACCGCGGTGTCGGTGAAGGGCACCACGACGGCCGCGGCGTCGGCGACCCCGGAGATGTCGTCGGAGAACTCGACCTTCCGGTCCCGGCGGGTCTTGTCGTAGGCGGTGTGCCTGAGCGCGGTGAGCAAGTAAGCGCGGAACGCCGCGTCGGGCCCGCGTCCACCCCTGAGCGTGTCGAGAACCTTGGCGAAAGCCTCTGACACCAAGTCATCAGCTTCGGCCGTCGAGCGCGCGAGCTGCCGCGCGAGGTTGTAAGCGGCCGCGACGTGCCGTTCGTAGAGCTGCCCGTACGCCTCGGTCGAACCGTTGCGGACGTCGATGATCAGCTCGGCGTCACCCCGGCCCGGTGTGTCCCCCTGCACGCTCGCCACACTTGCCCTCTCGTTGGGGCGACCGGTCTGATGACCCCCGGTCGTCCGTTGTGCTCGCTCAGTGTGACGGAGCGGGACCGGAAACGTCACGCCGAACGGCGTCACGAGTTCTCCAGAGCTGCGTCGTAGTTGTCGACAGCGTTCGAGGTCGGAAAGGGACGCCACGGTGGGTACGCGCGAGTTCACGCCACGGGTGGACCGTGAGCGTGACGACGGCGCGATCCGCACGCTCCGTACACGGTGGCGCGAGGCGAGCCTGGCCGCCGGTTGGCCGTTCCCGAGCGACTGGGCGCTGGCCGAGGTCGAGGAGGTCTGCCGGGCGTTCGTGGTGCACGGCGAGACCGCGCCCGCGCTGAACCGCCTCGCGCGGGCCCGCGCGCAGACCGGAGCGGGCCTCGCCGAGAGCTTGCAGGACCTCGCCGCGCTGCACGCCGTGCTCACCACAGCACCCGGCCAGGACGGGGTCCCCACCGCCGTCGACCCGGACGCGCTGCCCGTGGCCATGCTCCGCGACTTCGCGCTGGCCTGGGCCGACATGCTCTCGCACCAGGTCGGCGAGCGCGAGGCCGAGGACGGCCTCACCGGGCTCGCCACCACGGCCTACCTGCGCACCCGGCTGCGCGAGGTCTACCGCGAGGCGCGCTCGCGGGAGGAGCGCTGCGGGGACGAGTTCTGCCTGGTGCTCGTCGCCCCGGACCTCTCCAGGGCGACCGGCTGGTCGCGGCTGGTGGTGATGGTGCTCGTCGCCGAGGTGATCCGCCTGGTCTTCGACTCCGGGGAGACGCTGGCAGCTGTCGGCCCCTCGGTGGCGGCGGTCCTGGTCCGCAGGGACGACCGGCTGCGCAGGCGCATCGCCGCGACCGCGTGGCTGGTCAAGCGGCGCCTCGCCGTGGACCCGGACCTCGACGACACCGGGCCCGTGCGGGTGTGGCAGGAGCGGCTGCCCGCGACCCCGGAGGCGGCCGGTGACCTGATCACCCACCTCGCGCGCACGTGATCCTGCCTGCGTGATGCGGGCTGACCAGTGGCTATCCAGTAATGTCCACGCACCGTGGACTCCCGCACCGGCACCCCCGTCGTCGGCATGGTTGGCGGCGGCCAACTGGCCAGAATGACCCACCAGGCCGCCATCGCCCTCGGCCAGTCACTGCACGTGCTCGCCGTCTCCCCGGACGACCCCGCCGCGCTGGTCGCGCCCTCGGTCACGCTCGGCGAGCACACCGACCTGGACGCGCTGCGCGCCTTCGCCAAGTCCTGCGACGTGCTCACCTTCGACCACGAGCACGTCCCCGGCGAGCACCTGCGCGTGCTGGTCGAGGAGGGCGTGAAGGTGCACCCCGGGCCGGAGGCGCTGCTGCACGCCCAGGACAAGCTCGTGATGCGGACCAGGCTCGCCGAGCTCGGCCTGCCGGTGCCGCCGTTCGCCCCCGTCGCTGAGGTCGCGGACGTGACGCGCTTCGGCGGCGAGCACGGGTGGCCGTGCGTGCTGAAGGCGGTCCGCGGCGGCTACGACGGCAAGGGCGTGTGGATGCTGAACACGCCCAGCAGCGCCGAAAGGGTGATTCCCGAGCTGCTGGCCGCCGGAACGCCGCTCATGGTCGAGCAGTGCGTCCCGATGCGCCGCGAGCTGGCCGCGCTCGTCGCCCGCTCGCCGTTCGGGCAGGGCGGCGCGTGGCCGGTCGTGGAGACGGTGCAGCGCGACGGCATCTGCGTCGAAGTCCTCGCGCCCGCGCCCGAGCTCCCCGAGGAGTCCGCGCACGCCGCGCAGGAGCTGGCGCTGCGCGTGGCCAACGAACTCGGCGTCGTCGGCGTGCTCGCGGTGGAGCTGTTCGAGACCGCTGACGGTGTCGTGGTCAACGAGCTGGCGATGCGCCCGCACAATTCCGGCCACTGGACCATCGAGGGCTCGCGCACCTCGCAGTTCGAGCAGCACGTGCGCGCGGTCCTTGACTACCCGCTCGGCGTCACCGACACCGCCGCTCCGGCCGTGGTGATGGCGAACGTCCTTGGGGCGCCTGAACTTCCGGGCATGACCGTGGACGAGCGGCTGCACCACCTCTACGCCCGGTTCCCCGACGCGCACGTGCACCTCTACGGCAAGGCCGAGCGCCCGGGCCGCAAGGTCGGGCACGTGACCGTGCTCGGCACCGACATGGCGGAGGTCCGGCGCCGGGCCGGTCTCTCCGCGCACTGGCTCTCGCACGCCGAATGGCCGGACGGCTATGACATCCACGGTGCAGACACCCACGGAGGCAGCTAGATGACAGGCACACCGCTCGTCGGCGTGATCATGGGCAGTGACTCGGACTGGCCGGTGATGCAGGCCGCGGCCGAGGCGCTGACCGAGTTCGACGTGCCGCACGAGGTGAGCGTCGTCTCCGCGCACCGCACGCCCCAGCGGATGCTCGACTACGCGGCGAACGCCGCCGACCGGGGCCTGCGCGTGATCATCGCGGGCGCGGGCGGGGCCGCGCACCTGCCGGGCATGGTCGCCTCGGCGACGGTGCTGCCGGTGATCGGCGTGCCCGTTCCGCTGAAGTACCTGGACGGCATGGACTCGCTGCTGTCGATCGTGCAGATGCCCGCGGGCGTTCCGGTCGCCACGGTCTCGGTCGGCGGCGCGCGCAACGCCGGGCTGCTCGCGGTGCGCACGCTCGCGGCGGGCTCCGACGCCCTCGCGGCCGACCTGCGCGTCCGGATGGCGCAGTTCCAGGCGGACCTGGAGCAGCTCGTTCTGGACAAGGATAAGGCGCTGCGCGAGCGGATCGGGCACTAACGCCGGTTGAGGCGGACCGGGACAGCTGCCGGTCCGTAGGTGACGAAGTTCGGCCGGTACGGGATGTCTTTAGGACCGACGGCGAGGTCCAAGTCCGGGAACCGGCCGAATAACCCCGACAGCGCGATCCGGCCTTCAAGGCGCGCGAGTGGCGCTCCGGCGCAGAAGTGCGGGCCGTAGGCGAACGAGAGGTGCGGGCTCGGCTGTCGGGTGATGTCGAACTCGCCCGCCGTGGGGCCGTACTGGTTCGGATCGGTTCCCGCGCCGCCGAAGCACACCAGCAGCGCCTCGCCCTTCGGGATGTCCACGCCGCACACAGTGGTGTCCCGCAAGGAAAAGCGGAACGGGTTCGCTTGGACAGGGGAACTCACCCGCAGGCTCTCTTCGACCACCCTCGGCCACAGCCCGTCCCGCAGCGCGAGCGCGAGCTGGTCGCGGTGGGTGCACAGGCTGATGATCGAGTTCGCCAGCGCGTGCGCGGTCGTCTCGTGCCCGGCCAGCAACGTCTGGCACAGCAGGTCGACCAGCTCGGTCCGGCTGAGCCTGTCCTCGCCCCTGCGCGCGTGCACGAGCGCGCTCGTCAGGTCGTCGCCTGGGTTCTCCCGCTTGCGGTCGACCAGTTCGCCGAGGAACGCGTGCAGGCGGCTTCGCGCAATGTGCACCGCCTCGGGAGTGCTGGTGCGACCGAGCACTGTCGCCGCGCGCTGTCGCAGGAGCGCGTGCTCGGTCTCGGGAATGCCGTACAGCTCGCAGATCACGCGCATCGGCACCTGTTCGGTGAACGCGGGCACCAAGTCGACCGCGTCACCGCCCGCCGCGATGCAGTCCAGCAGTCCTGCGACGATCTCCCTGACGCGCTCCGCCAGCGCGGCGACCATGCGCGGGGAGAACGCGTTGCCGAAGTAGTCGCGCAGTCTGCGGTGGTCGGTGCCGTCCACGTTGTTGATGTGGTTGCCGCGGAGGAGCCTGAGCATCGGCCAGTCCTCGGCGATCGTCCCGTCGTGCAGCGCGGGCCAGTGCTTCTTGTCCTTGCCGAAGACCCTGTTCTCGTTGCCCAGCACCTCTTTGACCGCTTCGTGGCTCAGCACGGCCCACGCCACGACGCTGCCCGGTAGTTCCACCGGCACGACAGGGGCGATCCCGCGCAGCCGCGCCAACGTTTCGGGGACCGACTCTTCGGCGGTGGGGAAAGGGATCGGGTACGGCCTCGGCCTCACGGGGGCCTCCCAGGGGAGCTGGCAGAACGGTAGGGGAGCAGCGTTCTGCCTGCACCGGGCCGGTGCCAGCTCGCGTGCGCGTCCGCGCCGCAACCCGTAACTACCGGGGGACAAAAACGGAAATCACGGCCGAGTGGTGCAGGCTGGACCTATGCGGTTCCACGACTGGATCGTCGAAGACGCGGAGGGCTGGACGGAGCTGAGCAACAGCATCGCTCCGATGGACCACCGCTTTCGCGCGCGCGAAAGCTGGTACGCGGGCCTGACCGCACAGGAGTCCGACACCTACAGCCTCCTGCACTGGGACCAGTGCAGCGAGCGCATGGCTTACCGCACTCCGGCCCACGTGCGCCGCGTCCCGGACGCTGACCACTACTGGATCGTCTTGCCCCAGCTCGGCGTCTATTCGATGTGGCACGACGGCGACCCCACGCGCGTCGTGCCCGGCTTCGTGTCCGTCAACGGCCTCGACGAGCCGTTCCACATGCACGTGCCCGTATCCCAGGCCTACGCGCTGCGCGTGCCGAAGAACGAGATCGACCTGCGCGTGAGGCCGTCCGGGCGGATGCGGATGCTGCTCGACGCGCGCACCGGCATCGGCCGAGTCACCCAGGACATGATCCGCAGCCTGCACGCGGAGCGCGACCAGCTCACCGAGCAGGAGTTCAACGCCGTCTGCGACCGCATCTGCGAACTGCTCTGCATGATGGCCACCGGCGACAACTCCACCCAGCCCAGCCACCTCGCCGAGACCACCGAGGTCGTCCGCCGCTACGTCCGCTCGCACATCGGCGACGCGGACCTGCCCTCCGCCGCGCGCGCCCTCGGCTGGTCACCGCGCCAGGTGCGCTCCATCCTCCAGCGCTCCGGGACCACGTTCCGCGAGCTGCGCCAGGAGGAGGCTTTCCGCGCCGCGCGCGACATGCTCGCCGACCCCGATCGCCGTGCCGTCACCATCGGCGAGATCGCGTTGAGCACCGGCCTGACCCCGACGTGGTTCTCCACCGCTTTCAAGGCGCGCTACGGCGAATCCCCGCGCGACTTCCGCCACCGCCGTCTCTCCGACAGCTAGGTGAGCATTTGCGTGCGCAGATTCGGTGCGACCGCCGCGATGCGTTCGTAGTCAGCGTCCTTGTGCATCAGGACCACGTCATTGCGCAGCGCGACGGAAGCGATGAGGCAGTCGACGGCGGACCGCACCGTGTGGCCGCTTCGCCGAACCGCACGGTAGAGATCAGCGGCTTGGTGGAAGTCGATGGCGGGGTCGACATCGAGCTGCACCAAGGAGTTCATCACGTGCTCGATCTTGGTCAACGCGGCAGGTGCCGCACCGAAGCGGAGTTCCATCACGACGGGTTGGGTGGTCGCGAGAACTTCGGGTTGCTGGACCAGCCTCGTGACAGTGGCTGTGGCCAGCGACTCCTGTCCACGGAACCAGTCGATCCACACGGAGCTGTCGATCAGACAGAGCGCCACTTGCGCTCCGGATCGTCATCGCGCATCGCGTCGAGGTCGCCGTCCCATCCGATGCCCCGCAGCGACAGCAGGTCCTCGGTGGTGACCTTCGTGCCGACGAGTCGACGCAGCGCGAGATCCACAGCCTCTCGTTTGGTGCCGAGCCCGTACCGCCGCATCACCTCCGCGACGAGTTCATCGTCGATGTCGATGTTTGTGCGTGCCATACACCAACTGTACACCTCACGGGTGGTAGGTGTTGAACGCGACGAGGAGTTCTTCCTGGCGCCGCAACGCTTCCGGGGCCTGGTCGGCGCGGCGGGCCGCCACTCCGGCCGCCATCGCCTGCGCGAGCCCGACGAGCGCGGTCACCGAGCGGAGCAGGCCAGCACCTGCGGTGTCGGCGAAGAAGACGGAGTCGGCCATGTCGGCCAACGGCGACGCGGCGGTGTCGGTGAGCGCGATCGTGGTGGCTCCGGCGGACTTCGCCTGGCGCACGGCACGCACGGTGTCCGCGGCGTAGCGGTGCAGCGACACGGCGACGAGCACGTCGGTGGACTCCAAGCGGCGCAACCGGTCCGTGAGGGTGCCGGGGCCGGGGATGACCAGGGAGACGTCGTCGAGGACCAGGTCGAGCAAGTAGGCCAGGAGGTAGGCCACGGAGTGCGACTTGCGCAGCCCCATCACGTGCACCCGGCGTGCTCCGGCCAGGGCCCCGACGGCCCGGCGCCACGCGTCCGGGTCGACCCTGGCCAGGGTGCGGGTGAGGTTCTGCTTGTCCAGCTCGACGGCCTTGCTGAGCAGCTCGTCCGGCGCGTCCGCGAGCGAGCCGAGCCTGCGCACCAGCTGCGCCTGGCCGGAGAGGTGCTCGCGGCAGAGCTTCACCAGCGCGGGGTAGCCGGACAGGCCGCACCGCTGGGCGAAGCGGACCACGGTCGCCTCGTTCACGCCGACGTCGCGGGCCAGCTCGCTGACGGTCTTGAAGGCGATGCCCTCGGGATCGGTCAGCACGCGCTCGGCCAGCGTCCGCTGGGAGGGCGTGAACCCCTCGGACTCGCTCCGCAGCAGCTCGCTCAGCTCGGCGAAGGACGCGGGCGCGTCGCTCACCGGGCTCGCCGCCTCAAGCTGAACATCACCCAGTGCTCCCTCCGGTGAGGTCGTCGACGGCTTCGGCGAGCCGGTTGAGCGCGTCGGCGATCCACGGCAGCGCCACCGGGTCCGCGCTGTGCAGGGCTTCCCACCGCTGCACGTCGTCAGCCCCGTAGAGCAGGCTCGTCGCCATCCGGAAGCGCAGTGCCCTCGGATCATCGCCGAACGCCTCGCCGCAGAGCACACCGACCCGGTACTTCGTCAGCAGCACCTCGGCCAGGTCCATCCCCGAGCGCAGGGCGAACCGCTCTCTGGCTGGCTCGAGGTCAGGGTAGAGGTAGAAACCGCCGCCCGGCGCCCGGCACGAAGCGCCAGCCGCGATCAGCAGCCGGTGCGCCTCGGTGACCACCTTGCGGTGCAGTTCGCGGCCCGCGCGGACGTACTCGCGCACCTCCGTCGGCTCGTCGAGCAGGTAGCCCGCGGCGGTCTGCACGGGCATGGCCGGGTTCGACCACACCTCGCTGGCCACGCCGACCAGACGCTCGCGCAGCTGCGCGCCCTCTCGCGTCGCCGGGATGCGGCAGAAGCCCAGCCGCCAGCCGCCCAGCGCGGTCGCCTTGCTCAGCCCGGTGGTGATGATCGTGCGCTCCGGGAACACCGTCGCCGGGCTCAGCACCGAGTCCGGGTCGTGCGCCAGGTCGCGGTAGATCTCATCGGAGATCACCACCAGCCCGTAGCGCTCAGCGACCGCGCAGACCTGGCGCACCAGCTCGGCGCCCGGCGTGGTGCCGGTCGGGTTGTCCGGCGAGGTCAGCACCAGGACGCCGGGTCGCTGGCCCCGCCACCGCGCCTCCAGCAGCGAGTTCTCCAGCGCTTCCGGGTCAGGCACGCCGCCTGTGTGGCCGGGCACGTCGACCCAGATCACCTCCTTCCCCGCGAGCGCGGCCTGCGCCGCGTAGCTCACCCAGCTCGGGCGCGGCAGCACGATGTCGCCCGGCAGCACGGTGAGCAGCGCGTACAGCAGCGGCTTGCTACCGGGACCCGCGACGATCTGCTCCGGCTCGGTCGGCACACCCCTGCGGCTGAGGAAGCCCGCGGCCGCGGCGCGCACGGCGTCGGTGCCCGCGGTGGGGCCGTAGGAGTTCTCGGTGGCCGCGGCGGAGAGCGCGGCGGCGACCTCGGGGAGTACCGGCAGCCCGGCCTCCCCGAAAGCGAGGTGGACCACGGACTCGCCGGTGGCCTGGATGGCGCGGATGCGTTCGTTCGCTGCGAGCGTCGCCGACTGCGGGAGGCCCGTGCGGGCCGGTGCGCCCTGGTAGCTGAGCATGGGGACGAGGCTACAAGTCGAAATGCAAGAAGCAAGGACTTTGCAAATCTGTTTGCAGGATGTCGTCGCTTCGGAGGACGGGCGGCGGGCGGCTAGCATCCACGGCAGGACCTGCTACTCGGAGGTAACAACGTGGACGCGAGCTTCGGCACCTACCAACTGGCCGAGGAGCACGACGCCCTGCGCGACGCGGTGCGCGCGTTGGCGGAGAAGGAGATCGCCCCGCACGCGGCCGAGGTCGACGAGCAGGAGCGGTTCCCGAGCGAGGCCCGCGACGCGCTGGTCAAGGCCGGTTTCGCCGCGGTGCACGTGCCCGATGCCTACGGCGGCGAGGGTGCCGACTCGGTCGCGACCTGCATCGTCATCGAGGAGGTCGCCCGCGTCTGCGGCTCCTCCTCGCTGATCCCGGCCGTCAACAAGCTCGGCACCATGCCGATCCTGCTCTCCGGCTCCGAGGAGCTGAAGCAGCAGGTCATGCCGTCCATCGCCAGCGGCGAGTCCATGGCCTCCTACGCGCTGTCCGAGCGCGAGGCCGGCTCCGACACCGCGTCCATGCGCACGCGGGCGCGGCTGGAGGGCGACACCTGGGTGCTCAACGGCACCAAGTGCTGGATCACCAACGCGGGCGTCTCCGACTGGTACACCGTCATGGCGGTCACCGACCCCAACGCGGAGAAGAAGTCCAACGGCATCTCCGCGTTCGTGGTGCACAAGGACGACCCCGGCTTCGAGGTCGGCCCCGGGGAGAAGAAGCTCGGCATCAAGGGCTCGCCGACGCGCGAGATCTACTTCTCCGACTGCGCGATCCCGGCCGATCGCATCATCGGCGAGCCCGGCACCGGCCTCAAGACCGCGCTGCGCACGCTCGACCACACCCGCCCCACCATCGGCGCTCAGGCCGTCGGCATCGCGCAGGGCGCGCTCGACGCGGCCATCGCCTACGTCAAGGACCGCAAGCAGTTCGGCAAGGCCATCTCGGAGTTCCAGGGCGTGCAGTTCATGCTCGCCGACATGGCGATGAAGGTCGAGGCCGCCCGGCACATGGTCTACGTCGCCGCCGCCAAGGCCGAGCGCGGTGAGCCCAACCTCGGCTTCATCACCGCCGCCGCCAAGTGCTACGCCTCCGACGTGGCCATGGAGGTCACCACCGACGCCGTCCAGCTCTTCGGCGGCGCCGGCTACACCCGCGACTTCCCGGTCGAGCGGATGATGCGCGACGCCAAGATCACCCAGATCTACGAGGGCACCAACCAGATCCAGCGCGTCGTGATGTCTCGTGCCCTGCTCAGGGGCTAGATCAACGATCTCGTGACCGGCCTGGAGGCTCCTGATTTCCATGATCAGGCCGCCTCCAGGCCGTGATCTTGAGAACCGCCGAACACCCCGTAAGATCACGCGTACTGTCCTAAATGGACACTTAGCGCCGGTTAGGCGCCCTTGCTGGCCGACTTCTCCTGAAGAGACTCGCTGAACTCATCAGCTCTCTGAAGATCGCGGCTGACCCAGAACATCGCTTCGTGGTGGTGATCCTGGTCAACGTCGGCGACGTGCCTGTAGACCTCTGCGCTTTGCCTGTAGTACTCGCACCACACGTGCCGATGCGCACCGGGTGCAGGCCGCAGCCGCCGCACCGCCTCGTGGGCCTGTAGCAGCGTCTTGACCTTCATGGCCGACGCCCATTTCTCTTGTGATGCCACGGTTTCAGCCCCGTCCAGGTCGCTGGTGCAGCGCGTGCCGACCCCTATCGAGGTGATCAGCGAGCTTGGTCGCTTCCCGTGCCACTTCCCGGCAGAACCGCGCCAGGACTTGAGAGCCGCCAGGGAACGGCGGCACCTGAAGCCTGAGATTCACCGGGTCGAGGTAGAGCGCCAGCGTCGGGCAGTGGTCGCCGACCATGAGCATTGCCGCTGACGCTTGCTTCCCAGGCGTTGCAACCATGTTGAGCGTCATCGATGGGCTCCTCTGCCGCCGCCCGGCGACGCGTCCAATGCCGCCTGTCCCTCAGCTATGGCTTCGGCCAGGCGCGGCAAGGCGTCGCGGTCGACGACCAGGACGGCCGGGAAGGCGTTGCCGAGGCGGAACTCCACGCGGCCCGCGAACACCATCGGCTCGACGCGAACCGGCAGATTCGCGGTCATGTGCAAGCGCACCAGGTCAGCCATGCCCTCATGCCGCCTTGGGAGCGGACTTCACGACGACCGGTTTCATGCTGGCCGCCCGGAGGCTGTACCCGAGCTTGGCGCGGCACCGATGACGCTCACCGCCGTGAGCCGAACGGCACGCCTTGTCATCGATCCACGGCGTCACCGTCAAGCCCTCGAAGACAACCGGGCGCACGTCGGTGCCGGGAATGGCCTCCGGCGGCACCGGCTGATGCGGGGCGGAGATCTTCACCGTCACCGCTGCATCCGTCTTGCGCTCCGCCGCCTAGGCGCTGTCCTGTA
>NZ_MUMH01000180.1 GCF_002155965.1 Allokutzneria sp. NRRL B-24872 | reverse complement strand
GTGCACCACATCCCCGAGGTCCATGAGGGCAATGACCTCGGGGATGTGGTGCACCCGCAACGTGGTGATCGTGGTCAACGCTGATGCCCTTCAGGGTGGTTGTGGACAAGTTGGGCGATCCGACACGCACCGACCACGATGGTGGACAACGCGCCCGGCGTCTCGCCTTCGCAACGGAACCGCAGATCAGGGCCTCTGCCTCGATCATGCGACATTGGGGTCGTTGACCCGGATCTCGATGGCCTTGCGGCCGGTGGCGAGGCGGTCGAAGTACTGCTTTGTAGACGTTCACACCGCAGAGGAGATGACGGGCTCGTGGAGAGGCACCGTCACGGGTCGGCTCATGTCCTCGCCGCTGGGCGAGAGGACGACGCACCGGGGAGCGGATAAGCAGTTCGCAGACTCAGCAGCTTCTCCTCTCATACGTCAGGAACGCCAGCGACGCGCCAGGATCTCGAGCTCGGCCGGACCGCGTTCATGCCTGCGATGGCCAGCGCACGGTGACGATCACCGAGTCAGCAAGGGCTTCCCAGAAATGGTCGATCCCCGGTCCCCACAGGACGTAGTCCCCCCTGCCGAGCAAGGACGGCGCTGGCGTTGGAGAGGTCGACGCGGAAGTGTCCTTCGATCAGCAGAGCGAGAGTCGTGCGCTTGTCACCGACGGTCCATTCCGCCCGCTTCTCCCCTGCTACGTGAACTCCCCACTTGACTTCGACATCCGCACTGAAGCGAACACCGCCGATGGTTTTCATGAAGTACCCGAGAATCCAACCCCGGTTACCCGCTCCCTCATCAGCGGCGTTGCCGACATGCCACCCGGCAGCCATGAGCTCCCCCGGAAACGACAACGGCCCACGTCGTGGACGTGGGCCATGTGGTTAATGCTGGTGTCCGAGGGGGGACTTGAACCCCCACCCCATTTCTGGGACTAGCACCTCAAGCTAGCGCGTCTGCCATTCCGCCACCCGGACCAGGTGTGTGGGCACAGGTTAACTGATCAACATGGCAGGCTCCAAATCGGGGTCCGCCCACCGGCACCGGGTGGTAGAAAGACCAGGTGGGCAACGACGTTGACGGCACAGCGAAGGACACCCTCCGACAGGCCGAGGAGGAGGTGATCACCCTCGCCAGCGAGCTCATCAGGATCGACTCCACCAACACCGGCGATCCCGACACCGTGGTGGGCGAGCGCGCCGCCGCCGAATACGTGGCCGCCCAACTCGCCGACGTCGGCTACGACACCACCTACGTCGAGTCGGGCAACGGGATGAAGGGCCGCGGCAACGTTTTCGCCCGCCTGGAAGGTGCTGACCCCAGTCGGCCCGCGCTGCTGGTGCACGGCCACCTCGACGTCGTCCCCGCTGATGCGAGCGAGTGGTCGGTGCACCCGTTCTCCGGTGCGGTCCAGGACGACTACGTCTGGGGCCGGGGCGCCGTCGACATGAAGGACATGGTCGCCATGACCTTGGCGACCGCCCGCCGCCTCAAGCGCGACGGCATCGTCCCACCCCGCGACATCGTCTTCGCTTTCCTCGCCGACGAAGAAGCCGGCGGTATGCACGGCGCCCAGTGGCTCGTCGACAACCGCCCCGAGCTCTTCGATGGCTGCACCGAGGCCATCGGCGAGGTCGGCGGCTTCTCCATCACCGTCAAGGACGGCGTCCGCGCCTACCTCATCGAGACCGCGGAGAAGGGCATCGCCTGGATGCGCCTGCGCGTGCGAGGCCGCGCCGGCCACGGCTCGATGCTCACCGACGACAACTCCGTCACCCGCCTCTCCGAAGCCGTCGCTCGCCTTGGCCGCCACCGCTTCCCGCTCGTCATGACCGATTCGGTGCGCGAGTTCCTCGCTGCCATCACCGAGTTGACCGGCCTGGAGTTCCCTGAGGACGACATCGACGGCGCCGTCGCCAAGCTCGGTGGCCTCGCCCGCATCATCGGCGCCACGCTGCGCGACACGGCCAACCCCACGATGCTCAACGCCGGCTACAAGGCCAACGTCATCCCCTCCAGCGCCGAAGCCGTCGTGGACTGCCGCATCCTCCCCGGCCGCCAACCCGCCTTCGAACGCGAACTCGACGAGATCCTCGGCCCGGACGTCGAGCGCGAGTGGATCGCCAACCTCCCCGCGCTCGAAACCAGCTTCGACGGCCCCCTCGTGGACACCATGTCCGCCTCAATCATGGCCGAGGACCCCGGCGCCAAGGTCGTGCCGTACATGCTCTCCGGCGGCACCGACGCCAAGGCCTTCGACCGCCTCGGCATCCGCTGCTTCGGCTTCGCCCCGTTGAAGCTGCCCGCCGACCTCGACTTCTCCGCCCTCTTCCACGGCGTCGACGAACGCGTCCCCGTCGAGGCCCTCCAGTTCGGCACCCGCGTCCTCGATCGCTTCCTCCGCCACAGCTGACCGTCCTCTTCGGACGGAGCGGGGGCCGGTGCACGAGCTCCGGCCCCCATGGGCTACTGTGTGTCCACACACCTGGTCCGGGTGGCGGAATGGCAGACGCGCTAGCTTGAGGTGCTAGTCCCAGAAATGGGGTGGGGGTTCAAGTCCCCCCTCGGACACGCACACTATTCACACGGCCCACGGGATTGATGACCACATCAGCCTCGTGGGCCGTGTGCGTATACCGAACATGCAGGTCAACTGCCCCGTACAGCTCCGCCATCTTCTCGGTGGTGGCATTCGAGAGCGCTGCTCCGACATCGCCAAGCGAATCGATCATCGCGTAGACCTCGGCATCGGTCAGCGCGCTTGGCGGTGGCGCGTTGTTCAGTTCTGCCTGAGCCGCTGCGCGAGAAGCGTGAGCTTCGTTGACCGCCTCGACGAGCGCGGCCGGATCGATTCCCGCCTTGATGGCATCTTGCAGGCGGGTCAACTGCGTCTCGGCCTTCGCGAGTCGCTTCCGCGCCGCATCTCGCCCGTTCGGCTCGGCCCGCACCCCGGATTGCGAACCGACGAGCGCGGCAACCGTCCGGTCGACGTTCTCCGGGGCGAACAGCCCGCCGAGCCACCCGTTGACCGCCTCTTGAACGATGTCCTCGCGCAGGTACACCGATGGCGGATGCGAGGCCAATGCGGGCGAGCCGGGGGCCAATGTCCTTGCAGGACAGCGGTAGTACGTACCGTGCGCTCGTGGACTGGCCTCCATCTTCCGCTGGCACGCCGTGCACCGGATGCGCCCACGGAACAGGTACGCCCGCTTCGTCGGACGCCCAGAGCGTTCCGCTTTCCGCGCGGACTTGAGCCCGTTGGCCGACTTCGACTTCCGCTTCAACTGAGCGTCGACGAAGTCCTGAACTTCCACAATCTCCGGATGGGCAGGCTTGCGGGAACGAACAACCGCCTCGGGAGACGAACGCCGAAACCGGATCGCATGGCCAGCCGCGACATCGTCAGGATCGATTAGCGTCTCCTGTCGGGTCCACCGCCCGAAGAACGCGAACCCGGTGTAGCGCGGGTTCTCCAGAATCGACCGCACCGTGCTGCCCTGCCACCCATCCGCGAGCCGATGCCGGTTCTGATCCGGACGCCGCGCTGACGGACACGGAATCGCATCCCGATTCAGCCCGTTGGCAATTGCGCGGTCACCTTTCCCGCTCAGGTACTCGGCGAAGATGCGCCGCACCACTTCCGCGCTCGGCTCGTCGATGGCGAGAACCCGCAGCCGATACCCCTCGGCCGCCTTGCGCGGGTTCGGATGCGGGCCACCGTCAACCACCACGTACCCGTACGGCGCACGGCCGCCCTGATGGCGTCCCTCGTTGAGCACCTGGGCGTCCATCGCCGCGCGGACACGCGCCTGGACGTGCTGCCGCTCGGACTCGCTCATGCCGCCGAGCACGCTCATCAGCATCTTGTGCGACGGGTTCCGCGCGTCGAACTTCCCGCCCAACTCCGGCACCCACAGATCCACCCCGTACGCGGCAAACCGAGGCGCGATCAACGAGAACTGGTTGCCAAACCAGCACCGCGTGCCCTCACCGACCACCACCGCGTTCCAACTCCGGTCAGGGCTCTTGAGCGCGGCCAGCAACCGGGACGCCTCCTCGCGCCGCTCCCACGGCACCGACCGCGACTGACCGATGTCGAAGAACTCCTCGACCACCGTCCCTCCGAGCGGTTCGACGAACTTCCGCGCGTTGTCGACCTGCCACCCGCGCGAGGTCTCCGGGTCCTGGTTGTCCTCCGTCGAGCACCGCCCGTAGACCGCCAGCGGACCGATGCCCTCGTCACCTGCCGTCACGATCTCGACGCCGAGCAGATCGTCCAGCGCGGACCACGGATCGCGGCTGATTTCAACAGTCACGGTGACCCCCTTCCGAAGGTCCGTCCAGGACCTCCACCTCGGTCAGCTCGACCAGTATGGCAAGCAGAATACGGCTGCTACGAGTAGTAAGCACGGGAGGTGAAGCGGGAACACGCATCTCGACGTCGTGGTCAATGGTCATGACTGCCCGACATCCGACGAGCCGATTTCATCAGCAACAGCAGCTCGGAGGTCCGCAGTGAGGTAACCGCGTACCCGCCGTGTGCCGTCGCCGTCCGGCACGTACTGCCGCAGCGGCCGACAGCCCAGCTCGCCCATCTCGCGCCCGAAGGCAGTCGCCTCGACGTCCAGCGCGTCGACCAGCTCCGCCGTCGGCACGAACTCGCGCTCGTCCAGCTCGTCGCCGAGGTAGCTGATGACCGACGCCAGCGGTTCGGGCAGCTCGATCCGACTGCCAGCGCCAAGCGCCTTGACCACCGCCGCCGAGTCGACCGCGCTCGCAGCAACGTCGCCAACCGCGTGACCGCCGAGCGTCCCAGCGGCTTCGCGAAGCGCTCGGCCGCGAGCGCAGATCGCGCGCCAATCGACGTTCGGCATGTAGTACGTCCGCACGGTCATCGCGAGCATGTCGGCCCCGGCGTCCGTCTCGCCGTCCGGCCGCAGGATGCCGACGCCCTTGTGGCTCGGTAGCAGCGTGGAAGCGTCGTACCCGCGCGTATTCATCTGCTCGCCGAGCACGATGTTGGAGTCTCGCCAGTCCATCACCCGCAGCGCGAACCACGAGCCGAGCACCGCCCGCAACCGCGACGGGATCGTGTTCGAGTCCGGCCGCTGCGTAGCGAGGATGACCACCACCCCGGTGGCAGGTCCCTTGCGCACCAAGTACGTCAGCAGATCCGCGACGTACGCGCCGAGCGTGGTCTTCTTGCCGCCGACCTGCTCGCGAGTCGGGTTCTCCAGGAAGACCTGAACCTCGTCGATGATCACGGCGGTGATCGGCATCCCAAGGCCCGTATCCCGTGAGATCGTCGGAGTGATCTTCGACTCCGGGCACACCTCATCGTCCAAAGTAGACATTCGCGAGTACCGAGATTGGACCTCTGCCACCAGTTCCACGAGGTAGCCGCACACTGCCCTGACGTGTTCGAGTTCGTCACCGCAGACGAACCGGTAAGCGATCCGCTCCGCGGCTTCCCAGTCCTTCCCGCCCTTGCCGTCGAACACGTACAGCCGCGCGTGCGGATCCAGAACCGCCCCAGAAGCAGCGAGTCGGGCCGCGAACGTCTTGCCCTGCCTAGGAATCGCGCCCACGAGCAGCGAGGTCCATACCAACGGAAGGTCGATCCGCCGATTGCGAGCGTCGCGGCCGAACGGCACCGGCCGCCAGGCATCCCACTGCTCGACATCGAGCAATGGCGTCCGCAAGGGCGGACCGGCGTACGGGTCTTCGTCAGCCACCCACAGGAACACCCGCCCGGCGTGCCCACCGCGACCACGGACCCGCTCGACGATGAGCTGAACCTCGTCCACCGCCAAGGCCGACGCGAGCGCATCCCGGTTCTTGATCACGTCGGCAGCCTTGCGCGTCGCCGGAAGATCGACGGTCACCGACCACCCGTCGCCAACACGCGCGGCACGCTCGACGAGCCGCAGCGTCTCGTCCTTCCCGATCAGCTTCGCGTCCCGGAACGCGTCAACGAGCACCTGCGGGTCCATCGTCCACGTCAACGTGCGCGGACCAGCGAGCACCGCCTTCCTTCCAGGCGAACCATCTTTCCGCCGTCCAGCAACCGCCAGCGCCACCGACGCGGCTCCCGCTGCCAGCAACAGTGCCTGCCCGCCATAGAGCACATACGCCACGGTGAGCGCCGCCGACGTGGCCAGCGCAACGACGCCCGTCACCTTCCACCGGAACAGCGTCAGCTCACGGATCTCAACGAACTTGTCCGCCAGCTTCTCGGACTGCTCCGCTGCCTCCCGGTAGTCGTGCACCCGCACCCACCGTCGCCACGCTCGGACCATGACAACAGCGCCTCGACAGACCGCACCGAGGAACCGCGCGGGCATCCGAGCCAACCATGCGAGCGCGTCCTTCAGAGCTTGGCGAGACTTCAACGCGGGCGGGATCACCCGCGAGCGCCGCCAGCCGTTCTCCAAGCGCTGCACGAGCTTCGGCTGCTCGACCAGCTCGCCGTCGTACACGGGAACCAGGTCGCCGTTCATGAACGGCCCCTGTTCTTGACGAGCGCCGCAGCGAGCCGCGACGACAGTCCGCGCGAGCACCCGGTCACCTCACGGACCCACGCGGGCGTCACCGCCACTCCCGGTGTGCGCGCCGCCTGAGCCATCGCGAGGTAGTCCGCAAACGACGTTCGCGGGGTCTTCGGCACGGCGTTCACGACCGCAGCGCCGAGCTTGTCCCGCAGCTCCGTGACCGCCTCGGCCGCGACGAACACGACCAACGGCGGAACGGAGTGCAGCACCACCAGCGCTGCCGAACCGGCCGTGAACGCGCTCCAGGTGTTCATGACGTAGGTCGCCGCGAGCGTGAACCACTTCGCGCCGCGCACCCAGCCGCCCATGTGAACGCCGTGCCGGGCGGTGACCTGCTCCGCCCGCAGGATCGCGAGCAACACCAGCGACACCATCGGGTCGAGCAACCACGCCGCGCACCACACCAGCGACCACGCCGAAGCACCTGCCGCCGCAAACTGCTGAACGTTGGTCATGGTGAAAGCAAGTCCGAGCAGGATTCCGCTCCAGCACAACCGGTCCACCTGCGTCGCCACACGTTCGATCGGCTCGCTCATCGTCGCTCACCTCGACGGCGCGGCACCTCGTAGGCGGTCACGGTCAGCGCCTTGGTCACCGAGTAGGCCGCGAACAGGGCGGGCACGGCGAGCACAGCCAGGAGCAACCACCCGTTGCCACCGTAGGTGATCACTGTCCACTGCACGGCGACGATCAACGCGGCGTTGAACGACACGCGACCCGCGAGAGACAGCAGGCGAACGCCGCTCCGCTTAGCACCGGCTTTCGCTCGGCGCGCACCCGCCCGCCAGACGAGAACGAGCACGAGGAGTACGCCCAGGCAAGCCATGATCTGAGTTGCGTTCATGGCTTCGACCACCGTTCACCGCGCCGAAGCCAATGCCCGTGCAGGTCACGTCTGTCCTCATCGGACAGTGCACCCCACACGCCGATGGTGTCGTCACCGGCGGTTCGCAGCTCCAGTTCCAAGCACTCGTCCTGGACCGGACAGCCCGCACACAACCGCGCCGCAAGACCTCGGTCAGTCCGTTCTTCATCAGGCAGTCCGTCGGCGGACTGCCACATGCACGAGCCGTCGCGTTGGACAAGGTCGTTGAGTACGCCGGTCGGCACCCACCGCAGGCGGTCGAGCCGCCAAGCGATGCCGATCAGCCACAGGTCCGCGTCCGTCAAGGCGTACCCCCGGAGCTGGGCTCGCCGAGCAGCCGCGCCAGCACGGCGGCCGGAACAACCAGCTGACCGCGACGCCGGATGGCGAGCACCGTGCCGAGCCGAACGGCGCGGGAGACGGTCGACGGCGCGACGCCGAGCAACCAAGCGGTTTCGCGAACGGAGTAATGGGTGTTGGACAGAGAAGTACGCATGAGAAAAGCCCTTCAAGAAAGAATTGATGATTTCAGCAACATGCTGATGATTTCAGCGCTAACCAGGGCGCGTTTGTTCGCGAGCGACACGAGAAGCGCCGTGTCACGCCACGCGAGAGCGGAAGGCAGCTAATCTCAGCGCTGAGGCGGAGCGCGGAGGAATACGTGTCGGAGGATTGGGCGGCAGTCGCCAAGGCCATCAACGAGCGCGTGAACGCGCTCGGTTGGCGTCAACGAGAACTCGCGGAGCGCTCGCACGTTTCGCAAGCGATTGTGCGCGAGGTCCAGCACCACACCGTCGAGCGCAGGCGGAGTCCGCGGACGCTGGAGTCGCTGTCTACGGCACTCGGCTGGCACCCGCAGCACCTCGAAGCCGTGCTCCACGGCCGTAAACCGCCGAACTTCGACGAGCCGGTCACGGACCCGACCGACACCTTGTGGTCGCGCCTCGACACCTTCGAGGACCGCCTGAGCGACATCACCGAGCGACTCAGCGACCTCAAGGCGGATCTGTCGACGGTGATTGAGCATGTCCGCAAGAACGGGTAGCTGTTCCTTGTGGAATCGGCTGTTCTTCATGCCGATAATTCCACTGCGAATCAGCGCCCAGTCCCATGCATCGTCGATGCACATTCACCGCACATCCAGTGCAGGTCGGATGGTGGCGGCGTGAGCTTGGCAAACGGCTGGACCGGCGAAACGGCCTGCGCGTTGCAGAAGGCGCTTCGGCTGAGCAACGAGACGTTCGCCGAGCACCTGGGCATCGGTTCGCGAACCGTCGCCGCGTGGCATCAAAAACCAAGCCTTCGTCCGAAATCAGAAATGCAGCAGCTCTTGGATACGGCGCTTGAGCAGGCAGCCGCGACCGTCCAGGAGCGGTTCGCCGAACTCACGCAGGACTCGCCCGCGCAGGTGCCCGAAGGCGCGGCGGCTGACGCCGAGCGGCGGCTCAGCTCGGACCCGAACATGGCCGCCGCGCTCGACTGGTTGGACGAGAACGCGCGCTGGGAACCGGGAACCGCCCGGCGGGAAGTCGCGGCGCGGCTCGCCCAGTTGGACGTCCGCGACCTTCACGACCGAGGCGTCCTCCGAGGGCGCGTGGATCAACGTCGCATCGCTCAGGCACTCGGCGATTACTACTGCGGCACAAGGGAAAGCCACGGCCGCTACGGCGCACACTTCGGCTCTGACACCGACGTCACGACGAGCGTTCTCACGCACCCGGACTGGCTGGACCTCGACTGTCCGCTGACCGCGAAGCACGACCGGCTCAGGCTCACCAGCACGACGCCCCAGAGTGGGCTCTCGCTGAATGACGAGACCGCGCGGGAGGCTGCTCAGCGCTTGGCGGAGACACTGGCGCTCGGAATCCGCCTCGTGGACACGCCGCTCTACCGACTGCTCGACATCGGCGTCGGCAAGCAGCTCGTCGCCGGATCAGTTGGTGTGACGCGCTTCGTCGAGTACGCGGTCACGATGGACCTGCTCGAAGGGGAGCTGATCGACGCGCTCAGCTCCGGCGCGTCCACACAACCGGGTTCACTCCCGCTCCGTGACCGCTACCTGCCGGACCTCGCGTCCGTCCTCGGCGTCTCCGGCCGCCTCTGCTCAGGCGGCGCGCTCGCGCTGACTGCAATCGCCCGTCCCGCAAGGGCATTTCACGGCGAAGCGGACTACCTGCTCCTGGTCCAAGAGCGCTCGGGGCGCGTGCTCAACGCCGCCCGCCGACTCGCCGTGATCCCGAAGGGCTTCCACGAGCCGCTGAACGACCTGCGAGCTGGCGCGCAACTGGGCGCGACGCTGCGCCGGGAGATGGAAGAGGAGCTGTTCGGCCGCGACGACATCGACAGCACCCTCGGCGAGCAGCGTCACGCCGACCCCATGCACCCGAGTCAGCTCTCCGAGCCGATGCGATGGCTCATGGAGGAACCGGGCAGGCTCCGCATGGAGTGCACCGGCTTCGGCCTCAACCTCGTCAGCGGCAACTTCGAGTTCGCCAGCCTGGTCGTCATTGACGACGAGGAATTCTGGAACCGCTTCGGCGGGCAGGTGAAAGCCAACTGGGAGTCCTCGATGCTCCACCAGTATTCAAGCCTCGACGCCGACCTTCTAGAGGAACTCGTCGGTGATGTAGCCTGGAGCAACGAGGGTTTGTTCGCGTTTCTCCAAGGGCTTCGACGGCTGCGCGAGATCGGCGGACACCGCGTAAACCTGCCAGAGATTGAATGGGAGATACGGTGACCGCGAACTGGCACATCGGAAACGCCGCCGATGAGGGAAGCGGGAACCGTGGCTGGGTGGTCGGACACTTCATTGACCCGCCCGAGGACGTGCGCTCGTCGAAGGATGTCGAAGTGAAGTGGGGCCTCCACCCGGCGGGCGACAAGCGTACACAGTGGACCGCCGATGACCAGCGCACAACGATGGCTCTGTTGGTACAGGGCAACTTCCGCGTCGACCTCACCGAGGGAAGCGCCTCGCTGACGCGCCAAGGCGATTACGTGATGTGGGGACCGGGCGTCGACCACTCCTGGGAAGCACTCGCCGACTCAGTGGTCATCACCGTCCGCTGGCCGTCGCAGACATGAAGTCGATGCTGGGCAGCTTCACACGCTCATCGCCCATCTCGCTCAGCCGCCGCAGACCCTGAAGAAACGCAAACAAGCCCTCGTTGCTCCAGTTTTCCTGCGAGACGAGATCATTGATCAGCTCACCGTCGAGGCTGGAGTACAGCCGCAATCCGGCCGTTTCCCAGTTCGCTTCAATCTCTCCGCTGTACCGCGCCCAGAACTCCTCGTCGTCAATGACGATCAGGCTGGCGAACTCGTAGTTGCCGCTGATCAAATTCAGCCCGAATCCGGTGCACTCCACGCGCAAGCGACCGGGCTTCTCCATGAGCCACCACATCGGCTCGGACATCCGGCTCGGGTGCATCGGCACGGCCTCCCGATCTCCGGCAGCGGTACTGTCGATGTCCTCACGACCGAACAGCTCCTCTTCCATTTCCCGCCGCAGCGTCGCGCCCAACTGCGCGTCGGCCCGTAGGTCAGTCAGCGGCTCGTGGAAGCCCTTCGGGATCACCGCGAGCCGACGCGCCGCGTTGAGCACGTGGCCAGACCGTTCCTGCACAAGGAGCGCGTAGTCCCGCCCGCCGCGGAACGGATCGCTTGGTCGAGCGATGGCGCATAGGGCGAGCACTCCGCCAGCGCACACCCGGCTTGGCACGTCGAGCACGGACGCCAAGTCGCTCATGTACTTGTCCCTGAGCGGCAGGCTTCCCCGCCGCACTTCGGCTCCGCCAACAACGGCGTCGACAAGCTCGCCTTCGAGCAGGTCCATGGTCAGCGCGTACTCGACGAACGGGACGAGCCCGACCGTCCCTCCGATCGCGGGACCGACGTTGACGTCCAGGAGCCGATAGAGCGGCGAGTTGGTGATCCGCACGCCAAGCGCGGCCGACTCCGCGAGCCGCGACACGGCCGCCGCCGCTCCCACCTCGTCAAGACGGGCCTGCGCCTCGAACTGGCGGTCGGCAAACGCCAACCGATCACCACTCAAGAACAGCGGCTGCGCCAAGTCGAGCCAGTCAGCGCGAGTCAGCACACTCGTCACGATTTCCCTTTCCCCGCAACGTATCCGGTACGGCGCGGACCCCGCGATGCCGCCGCCGTAGTAGTCGACCAGCGCCCGCGCGAGCTTCGTCCGGCTTACGCTCGCGCGCCGCACACTCCGGTCGAGCAGCTTCCCCTCGTCGAGTTCCGCGAGCCGCCCGTTGACCTTCCTCCGGCTCGTCCCCGGTGACCATCCGGCGCGTTCGTCAAGCCAGTCGAGCGCGACCGCGAGGTCCGTGTCCGCACGCTCTCGCCGTGCACGAACAGGGGCGTCCCCCTCTGCGGTCGCTCGTCTCGGTTCTGCAAGCAGCTCGTCGACGCTCATGTCGAAGATCCGCTCCAACAGCCGAGCCGTCACCGGCTTGACCGGCCCCAGGTGCTCGCCAGACGGCTTGCGCCCCGCGATCAGCCGTTGCAGGTGACGAACGCCGATGGTGCCCGGCTCCTTGTGTTCGCGAGCGAACATCTCGGCGTACTCAGCGAACTCCTCCAACGTCAGTCGTCGCTGCCAGATCTTCTGCTCAAGCACGGTGCGAAACGTCCGCATCGGTTGCCCCCGTCCAGGTCGCCGCATGTCGTCGCCAAGTCGCCCGCAGGTCGTTCCAGCTGACCAAGCGCTGATCAAAGCTTGATTTCAGTCTGACACGAGCCGCGTTCGCGCGGTCCCTTGACTGTCCGGCGGCGCACCGTTCCGCCCCTCGACGCGCCGCCGGACACCCACTCCACGCGGGGGTTTCCGTGACACAAGTCGGATGGTGGGCATTGGCCCCGCTCGCCCTCGTCACGATCGTAACCGGCGCGTGGGCTCTGATCGACCTACTGCGCGCGATCCCTCGCCGACGACGCCCGACGACCTCCCACCCGGTGCAGCACCGGATCTACGCCAACCCGATCACGTGCGGATACGACGGCCAGGAACACCACGTCACCGACACGGCCTTCCACAAGGGCCAGCAAGCCGGGCGCGACGTCGCACTGTGCGGACACCTCGTCGAACCGATGCCCATGGCTGCCCCTTCTGGCCGACCATGCGCGAACTGTTTCGGCATCCTGCGAGCTTTCCCGACAGATCCGCGATGAGCGTCAGGTCGTCCGACAATTCAAGCGCACCGATTCGGTCTCTGACCGAACCCGAAGTCGATAGCCAGGCGAGTGCCGCGCGGGCGCTGCTCGCGTTGTTCATGCACAACGCGGATGCCGGGAACGACGCAGCGAATGACGAGTTGATCGCGCTCATGGACCAGCGCCGCCATCACGGTCCCAACTGACCGGCCAGCGCCCCGCGCTCCCGCACTCCCTCGTCCCGTCCTCCAATGGGTCACCTCAACTCGCGGCTTCAGCGTGGCGAAGGGGACGGGTGGGACAGGTGGATGAAGTCCTGTCCCGTCACGCCTATCCGGCCAATTGCGCAGGTCAGAGCGTGGGCGCCAGAAGGAAAGAGTCTCAAGTCCTCCAGGCTGCGACATGTTAGGCATTTCCCTGAATCGGCGATCGATTATGTAGCTGGATAGGCATACACGCAAGATCACGTCAACTTGCGACATAGGCGTCAGTTTGGACTCTTAGGTCCTGCGTGGTGTAGGGCTGCTAGGGTTCACGCTCACAGGAGCAACGTTGCCCAGTATCGGGCCGCAATGACGGGGGTGGCAGTGCCAAAATACATGGTGAATCTCGATGCTTTAATTCCTCGCGAAGACTTCGAGGCAGTGAGTCCAGATGTTATTACGCAGCCATCAGGACTCATGGCCAATCTTGGCGTAGGTGACATAAATCCGGACAGTCTAATGTATAATGTACTGCGCAAGCCAGACTTTCAGCGCGAGACTGCGAATTGGACGCCCGATAAAGTGGCCGCACTAGTTCGAAGCTTCCTTGAAGGCGATTTGATTCCCGCCATCATTCTGTGGCGATCGCCCAAAAGTGGTAACATCTTTGTAATTGACGGGGCTCATCGCCTTAGTGCGCTAATCGCTTGGGTTCATGACGACTATGGCGATAAGCATCGCTCACTGCGTTTCTTTGACGGGATTATTCCCGAGGAGCAAAAGAAAGCCGCGACGATGACTCGCGACTTGATTGGTGGAACCGTTGGAACTTTTGCTGAACTGAAGTTGGCCCTCCGGAATGCTGATACGACCCCGAGGGACCGATTGCGGCTAGCTCGAAATCTGAGCGCATTCGCGCTTCAGCTTCAGTGGGTGAACGGCGAGGCGGAAAAAGCCGAGAGTTCTTTCTTTAGGATAAATCAACAGGCCACTCCCATTGACCCCACTGAACTTGATATGATCAAAGCGCGACGCAAGCCGAATGCTCTCGCCGCGCGGGCGTTCATCCGCGCTGGAACTGGCCACAAGTACTGGTCTTCCTTCAATAATGACGCCCAGGTGGAAATCGAAGGCTTGGCAAAGGACGTTTACGACCTTATCTTTAAGCCCACACTAGACCTTTCAATCAGGTCTGCGGACTTGCCCGTAGCAGGTAAGGGATACTCGTCAGACAGCCTTAAGATGGTATTCGAGCTAGTGAACTTCGTCAACCGATTGCAGCCTGAAATGTGGCGAGATGGGAGCGTAGCGAAGAAGCGTAGCGCTGGTGATCGCGAACAGGATCGGACCTTGTCAGATGACCTCGAAGGAGTTACTACAATAAGTTTCATGCGTTCCGTAAAGAGGGCGGCAGGAAAGATTGCTGGCAACTCTCCGGATTCCCTGGGGCTCCATCCAGCGGTTTATTTCTACAGTGCGACCGGAAGATTCCAGCCAGCCGCTTTCCTTGCGGCCGTTGCGTTTACGCAGGAGCTTATCGAGAAGCGACAGCTCATGAAGTTTACCGCACTACGGATGCAGTTTGAAGAGTTTCTCATCAAGCATAAGAATTTCTTGAATCAGATCGTTCAAGCCTACGGGAGCCTGCAGAGGTCAGTTCCATCAATACTAGAGTTTTACAGAATCCTTCTCGATTCCCTGGTTGACGAAAAAGGTGAGGTGGAAATCATTGCCCGCCTGCAAAAGAACTCAACCCCCCGACTTCCGGTGAAGGTGATTACGGAAGAGGATCGAAAGCATGGCAGGAACTTTTCCAGCGACACAAAGAATGCCGTAGCACTAAAGGCCACCCTGGAAAATTCGCCGAAATGTCCAATCTGCCAAGCGCGACTACATCTTCGATCCATGACTGTCGACCATAAAATTCGCAAAGAAGACGGTGGGACGAACGACTCAAGAAATGCGCAGCTGACCCATCCTTACTGTAACTCGGGCTACAAAGAAAGTCGTCGCCCTTCTAGGTAGGATTTTGTCGCAAAACTTAACGTCATGCCAGTTTGGCGGCCAATCTCCGTCGCAGCGTGCCGAGATTTTCCGAGCACGGAACAGCGGGACACCACAGTCGTCAGGTATGGGAAAGCGATTCTGCAAACTCTAATACTCGCCAGGTAACAGGCGTTAGGCTTCGTCCATGAGTGTGCAAAGATTTCTTCACCGAGGTCCGGCGTACTGAAGGGGTTGGCGTCCTGCGCCGATCGGTCGTAGGCCGAGAACCGCGCCGTCAGTGTCCATGGCGACCACTCCGCCCCAATCTGCCTCAGCGTCATGGCGTCGTTGCGCCCATGCGGTCAGCACCTGAGGTAGCGCGGATTGGTAGCCTTGAAGGTCTTTCTTTGCTAGAAGTCGATGGAGTCCTAGCAGCATGCCGGAGAAGGCTTCCATCCGCTGCGAGCCGAAGCGGAAGACGTGGTCGGTACCTACGAACGACAGCCCGCCCAATTCGACGCCGGTGTCGAACAGTGCATCGGTGCCTGGGAGGGTGTACTCGGAGCCGACCCGCCCTTGCTGCCGGGGCGTCAACAGCGCGCGGGCTGCGGTCCGGTCCCCGACGAAGGCCAACAGACTGGCAGCGGATGTCCTGGCCAGGACACGTGAAAACCACTCCGAACGCTGAGACGGAATGTAAAATCCTGGCCGCGCATCATCTCGGCCATCGAGTGTCTTTGTCGGGATACCAGCGAGTTCGTTGAACTGCTCGATCGGTCCGTTGAGTGATAGTGTCCGTTCTCCGGGCACGACGAGAACGCCGTCACCATCTGGGTCGAGGATGCGCACCTCGATACCACCGTTGCTGGCAAGTGCCGTGGCCATGAGCAGGCTCGGCGGCGGTGCGGCACCGTTGTCGGCGTCTCCGATCACGACCGCTTGCACCTGCGCGGACGCCTTCGCCAATTGCACGTGCTGAGCATCTACTTTACCGTGCGAACCCTTACATTCCACCGTGACGAGACGAGCTGGCTCGCCGTCCTTGAGGCCGACCAGGAAGTAATCTGGCCGCAGGAGCGTGTTCTCACGTGACCTAACTTCGACGCCTTTCAATGCCCAACCGGCCTCGAGTGCGACGTCGGCGTCAACCACCTCAAACCGATAATCAGGGTGCCGCACCTGCACTATACGAAGCGCTGCAGCAAGGGCGAACGCGATTCCCAAATCCTCGGCTTGAACCGACTTCCGATGATAGCGCGGATCCTGACCATCGGGCGAGAGCTCCATTCGTCCCTGGTAGTTGGACTGCAGGGTGGTGATGTACTTCAGGCAACTCCAGTGTTGTGCGAGTGCGCGCGAGGAGCCTTGTCCTGACAGCACGGTTGCCCTGCCGAGGGTGTGAAGCAACTCCCACGGCGTGATAGACATCCCACCCTGGTGTTCGCTTTTTTTCACAGGAGTTAGCTGCGGCTTTCGGTCATGAAGACGCTGCTGTTTGGAGCGACGTTCAGCGTCAATCTTGATCGCTTTCTTGTTGACTTTGCCTGCAAGGTAAGAGCTTGACTGGAAAGTAATCACAGACGGTTCGATAAGCCGTTTAATTGCGTCGGCTATATCCATCGATTCTCCCCCTCGTGCTTGCCGATAGCGAACAATTCCGTCCTACCGTGACATCGGGTGATCTGTCTGCCCGCCAAGAGGTGACTGACCGGGTCATCGTTATGTCACGATGCGTGACAATGTTGCTTCCACTGCGCGTTCAAGGAGGTCAGCGGGCAACCCCCATACGTGGCGCAGCGGCATGCTGCATGACGGACGACTCGGCTCGTTGTTGGCTCTGGCGCCTGTATCTCAGCTCGACGTGCCGTCACCTTCTACCGCGACTGTCCTTGCCCCGATCACAGAAGCCGTGGCACCGACGCCCAACCGGTGGGCAGCATCAGAGATCAACACGCCGTGTCGAGTAGACGATCCGTCCGACTGGGACAGCTCTCGCCAGTACCTCATGTCGTGAGTTCCAGGTGGAGGCGGGTGGATAGTGTGCAACTCGCTCCTCGGACACGTGGGGGTTCAAGTTCCTAGGGACTTGAACCCTTGTTTTTTGTGGCGCGCTTGGAGAGCAGGAGAAACCTGCGTCGCAGGACCGCTGTCTCGACCGGGTCCTGTCCGCCTGTCGAACCAGTGGCTGTCAGCTCCAGGTGGTGGTCACCTCGTCGAAGTGCTGCCGGATCACTTCAGGGTTGGGTCCTTTCACGAACTCGACGCCGGCGAGGTCGGTGTAGCGCTCGTACATGCTCAGAGCTGGGGACAACACCACGCGCCACGTCGTCGGGTCGATCGCTAGGAGCCCGCTGTCGAACAACAGGTGCACGTCGGCGCGGAGCAGGACGCCCTCGTCCAGGTCGTGTGTCTCGTGTTCGGCGAAGCTCTTGAGGTGGGCGGCTTGTAGGGCCTCCACTGGGCATGGGCCGGTGATGGCGCATCGCGATCCGTAGCGCTTCAACAGCTCCTTGCGGAAAGGGCTTTGGCCGTTGCGCGCCTTGGTCTTCGCGGGGCGTCGGCCGCCGGGCAGCTGCTTCTTCGACCCCCTGCTGTCGTTGGGTGGGGTTGGCGGCAGCTTCACCGTCAGACGAGCGAGCATCGCCTCGAGCGAGGTGGCGTTGAGGGGACGGATCGCGTTCTGGACGGCCGAGTCCAAGAACATGGGCTTGAGCTCGTCTGGTTCGACCGCGCCATCGAGGGGACGCCACGTGCTTCCGTAGAACGCCACGAACTGCGTGACCTTCACAGGGTTGTCCACGGGTTCGTCGAACTCTTGGCGGCAGTCCTCGCGCCGGCAGCGGTACCGCGGTATTTGCTTCTTCCGCTTGTCGAACCGGCCTCGTCGGCACATCGGGCAGACGAGCTGGGTCTTGGTGACACCATCCTGCTGATCGATCCGGTGGACGCGTCCGACGCCGTGGACCTCCGAGCGGTCACGCACGACGATCAAGTCGCCGATGGAGACCTGGAGCGCGTTGGACACGTTGTTGTCATAGACATACTGCACACCAAGGACATCGGCGTATCCAGAGTTGCCGCCATACTTCCGGTCTCCTGAAGAGGAGAACACCGCCCACGCCCGCAGGGCGCCGTAGGTAGCGCGGATCGCCTCCGCCTGCGCGTGCATGCCGGCCTCATCAGCCAGGAACTCCCGCAGAACGACATGGTCAAGGTGACCGGCCCTGGTCTCGACCTTGTCGTAGGTCGGGAGCCTGGTCATCAGGTCATACAACTTGTGCTGCACGCTGTTGACCGAGCGGAACTTGTTCCCCCGATCCTCAGCGGCATGGAACGGCAGCTGTCCCAGCAACGCGGACAGGTCCTTCACCACCTGGTCCGTAGCTCGCAAGGCTTTCCTGCCGTTCTTGAACAGCAGCGAACACGCCAGGATCAGCTCCTCGCGCTTCCAGGGCGGTGGGCGCTGCTCACTAACCTTGAACCCCAAGCGCTCAAGCTGGTCGTTGACCGCCTCGCCGTCCCCCACCTCCGCCGGAGACAACGACGAGCAACCGGGAAGGCGACCGTGCGCGGCCGCGGCGATCACCTTGGTCCCATACCTACGCCCGTCGACCGTGATCACGAACTCCCGAGTTCGGTCGAACCCGTACCGGTCACAAAACGCCGGCAGCCCCAGCACATCGTGCTCAGCGAGCGCCTCCCGCACCGCTGGTGCGGTCACATCTTCTATCCCCACCTCGACGAGAGTAATGATCACCACCGACAGTCCAGGCGAGGAGGACCAGCCAAGCCGACGCTAGAACCGAGTTCACTGACTACAGGTCATCGCTGGACGTGTTGTGAGAACGCTGCAGCCAGCACAATGCTCGGGACGCGTGAGAGCACCATCCCGGCGGAGCGGGCGTGGTTGCTTGAGAGCCGCGCCGAGGTCTCAGAGGGAATCGATCATGGCGCAGACCTCGGCGTCGGCGGTGGGGGCGGTTCTGATATCGAGGGCGGCGCGGAACCTCTTGAGTCGAGCTTCGGCTTCGTCCAGCCGCTTCCGTGCAGCATCATGCGAGGTGCGCGCCTTCTTGGTTCCACGCTGCGAGGGGCGACCAGGGCTGCGACCGTTTAGTCCCGGTCAGCGTGAGCCCATCGGGGGATTGATCGGTTCTTGACGGGATAAGCTACCTACGAGGGAACGGTGTGAGTCGATGCGATCCACGGCAAGACGATCGGTGCGGTAGATCGTAATTCATGCTCAACGTCGCGAAGGCCGCTCGCGGCTTCTCGTCCGGAATTTCGGATATGTCTGCACTGGGTCGAGAGCAGTTCTGCAAAAGCTCTGACACGTAGACGTTCCGACCGATTCATGAGCGATGCAGCTGCTCTTGTTCCCCGAATGACGCACTTCAGCGTTGCGGAAAGACTCTTGAGCGCTGCGGAGCCCTCGGCGAGAAGGAGCAATCGCAGTCGAGCACGTTCACCCAGGACTATTGAGCAGGCCAGCGCCATCACAGCCTTCGCGACGGCCTGCGGCTTCTCGCCGAAATTGAGGAGCGCGCCAGCGTAAAGAATCAGCTCCACGGCATGACTATTCACCCGACGCAGATCGTCGGCGCCAGTCTCGGCCACAGTGTGAGCTGCGGCGATAGTCTTCTCGTCCAGCACGATACTGGGGCGGCCGTCTTGTTTGATCTCCCAGTTCACGGCCTGGGGAACTCCATCAGCAGCCACAAACACGCCAAGGAGGTGGTCCCGGAAATTGGCGATAGTCAGAGGCGGGACAGACAGTCGGACTGTCGTGCCATGGTGTTGCAGCCGAGTCACCTCGATGCCGAGCTTGCCGAGCTTTCGCAGCACCTGGCCATCCCAGGCAACGATGTCCGTTGGAGGTGCGTGTCGGCGGTGAGGGTTGCCCGCTCGGTTGAGTGCAACAGCGACACCTGCGTGGAACCCCGTGCAGACGCTGTGAGCTCGGATGGCGGCACTGGCTAACGTGGCTGGCTCGACAAGCTCGCCGCTGAGCGACACACGCTGAGCGATCGGATCCCAGCGGAACTGTGCATGTGCGACTGCATTACGCCAGTTGCGATTGATACAGGACAAGAGTAGAGCACACGCTGGATGGTCGGAATGACTGTTCAACAGCCCTTCGAGCGGTCCTAACGTAGCATCCGGACCGACTTGGTCACCTAAAAGCCGAAGCACCATCCGGGCAGTTCGGCGGACATCGCCCTCTATGGCGGCGACGTAGAGATCGCAACCAGGACCCATGCTGTCTTCGGGATGCTCCCGTTGATTGAAAGTGGCAACCTCGTCAACCATGCGCTGATGAGTCGTCAGCATCCATGATTCCTCGTTTGCGTGCTCGGCTATCACTTCTAGACAACGAGCGGGGTCATCGGCTAGCGCCGTGTGAGTGAGGTCGCGTCCTGCGGCCGCGGCCGCGTGCACA
>NZ_MUMH01000018.1 GCF_002155965.1 Allokutzneria sp. NRRL B-24872 | reverse complement strand
GACGCGGTGGTCACGGCGTAGCGGAGGCCATCGGTGCTGACGTACACCTGATCGCCGGGCCGGAAGCCAAGCGCGCGGCCGTGGAAACCATTGGAGCACAACAACAGTGACACGACGCGGCCCTGAGATGACGCAGAACCCTGCTCGGTGCACGCGGTGGGGCGGGGTGGGCGTGGGGACGGGACGAGGGCGCCGGTGACCACGGCGGCGTTGAGGGCGTCCTGGGCGGAGGACTGGCGCGCGGCGTCGGCGGTGTCGTGGGGGCCGGACCAGGAGAGGCCGAACTGGTTGGCGGCATTGCGGGAACGGGTCCACAGGGAGTGGGCGTTGTGGGTGATGAAGGCGCGGTACTCGGCTCTGCCGTCGGCGCGGTGGAGATCGCGGAGGCCGCGCATGAAGATGCCCTTGAACTGGGGGCCGTCGGCGCCGCAGGAAGGCTCGCAGGGCTCCAGCAGAACGCGCTGGTCCACGGAGAGCATGCGGGTGGCGGCCGAGGCGATGCGGTGAGCGGTCTCCAGGTGGGAGCGATCGCGAGTCAACGCCGACAGCTCAACCAGGGCTTGCAGGACCACGCCCTGGTTGTAGGTCCACGTGGCGCCGACGTTGCTCTTGCAGTCAGGGGTGAGGCCGTCGTTGATGAGACCGCCTCGGTTGAGCATTCCCGTTGTGGCGAACCAGTTCCACCCTCGGACGGCCCAGTCGCGGTAGGAAGGCTCGCCGGTCACGCGGGCGAGCTTGGCGGCGATGGTGGTGAACAGCTCGTTGGTGATGGCGTTCTTGTAGCGGCGGTCGCGGTTCCACCACACCCCGCCGCCGCAGGTGGAGTCCCAACCGCCGGTGATGTCCTTGAAGATCGCGCGGGCGGTGGCGAGGTAGCGGGGGTCACGGGTCAGCTCGTAGGCGTTGATCCAGGTGAGCGCCCACCAGCCCTCGTCGTCGTAGTAGTGGTTGAGGAAACCGCCCGCGGAGTGCTTGGCGTGGGTGGTCGCGGCGTGCGCGCGGCCGGTGCGGGTGCCGAGGAGTCGGTCGGCATCGAGCTCGGCGTTGAGGGCGTTGGCGGCGTTCCACCAGTTCGTGGTCCGGTAGAGGCCGGTGTTGTCGTCGTAGAACTGGGTGAGCGCGGTGGTGCCCGCGCGCGCCCAAGCGGAGAAGTTGGTGGCGGCCGAAGCAGGGGTCGCGGTCGACAGCAGGAGCAACACGACAGCGATGAGGCGCATGCCCTCAGTAGAGCAGGGGAAGCAGCGCCGCCCGTTGCTCCTCTGGGACGTATTCCGCGTAGTAGTCGTACAAGCTCTGCCGAGCCAGCCGCGCCGCGCGTTCGCCGTCGCCGTCGCGGACCGCGTCGAGGACGTTGGCGTGGTGCTGGAGCGAGGTCATCATCAGCGCGCGGCTGTCGGGGGCGTGGGCGATCTTGTCCTCGATGAGGCTCACCACGACATCGCGGACGACGGCGCCGCAGATCTGGATCAAGGTGTTGCCGGTGGCCTTCGCGACGGTCTCGTGGAAAGCGACGTCGGCGCGGCTGAACTCGGCGAAGCCCTCGTCGAGGGCCGTGCGCATCTCGTCGAGGGCCTGCTCCATCTCGGCGAGCTGCTCGGGGGTGCGCAGGCACGCGGCGAGCTGGTTGGCGGAGCCCTCGATGAGCATGCGGAACTGCACCAGCTCGGCGAGGCTCAGCGCGGACGCCCTGGCCAGCATGGTCATCGACTTCTCAAGCGCGCCGGAGGACATCGGCTGCACCTGCGGGCCACGCGGATCACCGGGGCGGGAGCGCACCAGACCGTTGCTCTGCAACACCCGCAGCGCCTCGCGGATCGTGGAGCGGCCCACGTCGAACTGGACCATCAGCTCCCGCTCGCTGGGCAGGTGCTCGCCGGGACCCAGGCGGCCGTCGAGCACCGCGGCCTCGATCTGCTCGACCACCCGCTCGTAGGCGCGCACGGGGCTGACCGGGGCGAATCGCAGTTGTTGATCAAGGTTTGCCATCCGAGGACCTCCTCCCTTGACCGGCCACTTGCGGGGTGGCAGGGTGACCCACCGCACACAGTCTACTGGTCTGACCAGTAGACCGGCTACCGCCGACCAGCCGAAACAGGGGTGCAGACCCATGAGAGTCAGGATCGCCGTCATTCCCGGCGACGGGATCGGACCGGAGGTCGTCGCCGCCACGCTGCCGGTGCTGCGCGCGGCCGCGCGGGCCGAGGCGGCCGAGCTGGACGTGCTCGAGCTGGACTGGGGCGGGCAGCGGCACCTGGACACCGGCTCGCCCATGCCCGAGGACGCGGCGAAGATCATCTCAGATCGCTCCGCCGTGCTCTTCGGCGCGGTCGGCAGGCCGGACGTGCCCGACCACGAGCTGGTCTGGGGCCTGATCATCGCTCTGCGGCAGCAACTCGACCTCGCGGTGAACCTGCGGCCCGTGCGCAGCTGGGACGGTGTTCCGACCGCGCTGCGCGACGCCGGCGGTGTGGACCTGTTGATCGTCCGGGAGAACACCGAGGGCGAGTACGCGGGCGTTGGCGGGCGCGTGCACCGAGGGCGCCCCGGCGAGCTGGGTGTGGAGGTCGCGGTGCACTCGCGGCCGGTGATCGAGCGCGCCGCGCGGCACGCTTTCCAAGCCGCACAAGGACGTTCCGGGCGCGTGGCGCTGGTGACCAAGTCGAACGCGATGCGCTTCGGCTACACGCTGTGGGACGCGGTGGTCGAGGAGATCGCGGCGGAGTTCCCCGATGTCGAGTGCGAGCACGTGCTGGTCGACGCGATGGCCGCGCGCATGATCCAGAAGCCGCGCGGGCTCGACGTCCTGGTGTGCAGCAACCTCTTCGGCGACATCCTCTCCGACCTCGCCGCGGTGCTGGCCGGAGGCATGGGCATGGCGCCGAGCGCCAACGTCGCGCCCGGCCGGACGCCGGGGATCTACGAGCCGGTGCACGGCTCCGCGCCGGACATCGTGGGGCGCGGGGTGGCGAACCCGGTGGCGTGCATGCTCTCCGGCGCGATGCTGCTGGAGGACTCGGGCCTGCCGAAGGCCGCCGCGCGGGTGCGCGAAGCCATCGCCGAAGCCCTGCGCGACCCCGCCAACCACACCCCCGACCTCGGCGGCTCGGGGACGACGGAGCGGCTGGCCTCGGCGGTGCTGGGAGGCCTCGGGTGAAGCGCCTCAGCCTCTTCCTGGCCGCCCTGCTCGTCAGCGGGTGCTCGGCCGGTGTGACGGCGTCCGCGCCGCGCGACCCCGACGCGATCACCATCGGCTTCAGCGCGGAGCCCGCGAACTTCGACTTCACCCGCACCGACGGGACCGCGATCCCGCAGGCGTTGCTGTACAACGTCTACGAAGGACTGGTGAAGCTCGACGAGAACGGCCAGGTCAAGCCGCTGCTCGCCGAGTCGTGGACGGTCAGCCCCGACCGCTTGTCCTACGAGTTCTCCTTGCGCCCCAACGTGGTTTTCAGCAACGGGAGCCCGTTCACCTCGGACACCGTGAAGTTCAGCATCGACCGCGTGAAGACCGCGTGGGGCATCTCGCAGAAGTCCAAAATGGACGTTGTGAGCCGGGTCGAGCCGCTGACGCCGACCAAGGTGCGCGTGGTGTTGAGCCGCTCCAGCAACAACTGGCTCTTCGACATGACCACGCGGGTCGGCGCGATGTTCAGCCCGGACGGCGTCGCGGACCTGCCGAACGACCCGATCGGCACCGGTCCCTACGACGTGGCCTCGCGCAACCGGGGCGCCTCGATCACGCTGAAGGCCAATTCCCGTTACTGGGGGCCGAAGCCCGCGTTCGAGACCGTCTACCTGCGTTACTTCAAGGACTCCACGGCGCTGAACAACGCCTTGCTGAGCAACGGGATCGACGTGGTGAGCGCGGTCGCGGCGCCGGACTCGATGCCGCAGTTCGAGAACGACACCCGCTTCAACGTCACGCAGGGCATCACCAACGGCGAGGTCGTGCTGTCCTTCAACGGCCGCAAGGCCCCGCTCAACGACGTCCGGGTGCGACGCGCGCTGACGCAGGGGATCGACCGGCGGGTGCTGCTGGACACCGCGTGGGCGGGCCGGGGCGAGCTGATCGGCAGCATGGTGCCGCGCACCGACCCCTGGTACACCGACCTCACCGGGGTCAACGCCTACAACCCGGAGAACGCGAAGAAGCTGCTCGCCGATGCGGGGCAGCAGAATCTCAACCTCCGCTTGCGCATCCCGAACCTGCCCTACGCGGTCACCTCCGCGCAGGTCGTCAAGTCGGAGCTGAACAAGATCGGCGTCGGGGTCAGCATCGAACCGCTGGACTTCCCCGCCGTGTGGCTGAAGTCGGTGTTCACCGAGCACGACTTCGACATGTCGATCGTCCAGCACGTGGAACCGCGCGACATCACCACCTTCGGCAACACCAAGTACTACTGGGGCTACGACAGCCCGAAGGTGCGGCAGCTGCTCGCCGACGCCGACCGGGGCAGCCCGGAGCAGCAGGTGAGCGGGATGCGGGAGGTGGCCGCGACACTGGCCGACGACGCCGCCGCGTGCTGGTTGTTCCTGTTCCCCAACCTGATCGCGGCGAAGAAGAAGGTGGCCGGGTTGCCGCTGAACCAGATCAGCGAGGCCTTCGACCTCACCCTCCTCCGGCGAGCGGGGGGCTGAGGCGTGCTCGTGCAGATCCTGCGCCGTGCGCTGATCTTCGTGGTGAGCGCCCTGGTCGCCTCGGTGGCCGTGTTCGGGTTGCTGGCCGTGCTGCCGGGTGATCCCGCCCAGGTCGCGCTCGGCGTGAGCGCCACACCCGAGCTGCTGGCCAAGACCCGCCAGGAGTTCGGCATCGACCGGCCGCTCGCGACGCAGTACGTCGAGTGGATCGGCGGAGTGCTCTCCGGCGACTTCGGCAACTCCTACGTGACCCGCGAACCCATTGGCCCGCACCTGATCGACCGGCTCGGCGTGACGATGTGGCTGGTGGGAGCGGGAATGCTCGTCGCGCTGCTGATCGCCCTGCCCGCCGGGGTGTTCGCGGCCGTGCGGCACCGCAGGGCCAGCGGCTCGGTGATCTCCGGGCTGAGCCAGCTCGGCGTCGCGGTGCCCGGCTTCGTCGCGGCGATCATCCTCGTGCAGATCTTCGCGGTGGACCTGCGGTGGTTGCCCGCCGGTGGGTGGACGCCGCCGATCATCGGTCCGCTGGACTTCCTCAGCGGACTGGTCCTGCCCGCGTTGTCGCTCGGCCTGGTCCAAGGCGCCGTGCTCACACGTTACGTGCGGTCCTCGGTGATCGACGTGCTGCGCGAGGACTACCTGAGAACCGCGCGCGCCAAGGGCTTGACGCCGTACCGCGCGCTGCTGAGGCACGGCCTGCGCAACGCGTCGGTGCCGGTGGTGACGGTGCTGGGCTTGCAGCTGGCGACCTTGCTGATCGGCGCCGTGGTGATCGAGCGGGTCTTCGTGATCCCGGGACTCGGCAGCATGTTGCTCGACGCGGTCAGCAACCGGGATTTGTTGACAGTGCAGGGAATCGTGCTCGTTCTCGTGCTGGCGGTGCTGTTGGTGAACTTCGTGGTGGACGTGCTCTACACCGTGCTGAACCCGCGACTGAGGCAGGCGTCATGAGGCGGTCGAGCAGTCCGAGCCTGTGGGTGGGCCTGGGACTCGTCGGGCTCGTCGTGGTCACCGCGCTCGCCTCGTTCCTCTGGACGCCGCACGACCCGACCTTGGTCGACGCGGCGCAGCGACTGCGCGGGCCGGGAACCGACTACCTGTTCGGCACCGACAAGTTCGGTCGTGATCTGTTCAGCCAGGTCATGGTCGGCGCGCGGACGACGTTGTTCGTCGGCGTGGTCGCGGTCGGCGTGGCCGCGCTGATCGGCACTCCGCTCGGCGTGTTCTCCGCCATGGCACCGAAGTGGCTGGGCGAGCTGGTGATGCGGGTCAACGACCTCGTGCTGGCGTTCCCCGCGCTGCTGCTGGCGATCGTGCTCGGCGCGGTCTTCGGCGCGGACACCCTGACGGCGATGATCGCGATCGGGGTCGCCAGCGTGCCGTCCTTCGCGCGCATCGCCCGCAGCGGCGCGCTCGGCGTGATGAGCACGGAGTACGTGCTGGCCGCGCGGTCGGCCGGGCGCTCGAAGACGGCCATCGCGGTGCGGCACGTGCTGCCGAACATCGCCGGGCTGGTGATCGTGCAGTCCTCGGTGTCGTTCGCGATCGCGGTGCTCTCCGAGGCGGCGCTGTCCTTCCTCGGCTTCGGGACGCGGCCGCCGACGCCGTCGTGGGGCCGGATGTTGCAGGAGTCGCAGGAACTGCTGGCGGTGGAACCCCGGCTGGCGTTGGTGCCCGGCGTCGCGATCGCACTCGCGGTGCTCGGGTTCAACCTGCTCGGCGACGGGCTCCGGGACCGCTACGACCCCAGGCTGGAGGTGCGCGGGTGAGCGCCCTGACCGTGGACTCGCTCGAACTCAGCGTCGCCGGAATCCCCTTGGTGAGCGGGGTTTCCTTCACCGTGGCGCCGGGGGAGCGGGTCGGGTTGATCGGCGAGTCCGGCTCCGGCAAGTCGTTGACCGCGACGGCCGTGATGGGCCTGCTGCCCGAGGAGGTGCGCGCTTCCGGATCGGTCCGACTGTCCGAAGTGGACCATGATCTCGTTGGAGCGACGGAGAAGCAGCTCGCGCGCGTGCGCGGCCGCCGGATGGCGATGGTCTTCCAGGAGCCGATGACCGCGCTCAACCCGTCGATGCGCGTCGGCGACCAGGTCGCGGAGATCATGATCATCCACGGCACGAGGCCCGACAAGACCTCCGCGCGCGCGGCGGCGGTGGAACTGCTCGGGCAGGTGCGCTTGCCCGAGCCCGCCGAGACCGCTCGCGCCTACCCGCACCAGCTCTCCGGCGGGCAACGGCAACGGGTGATGCTGGCCATCGCGCTGGCCAACGACCCCGCCGTGCTCATCTGCGACGAGCCGACCACCGCGCTCGACGTCACCGTGCAGGCGCGGATGCTGGAGCTGATCCGGACCGCGACCGAGGATCGCGGCACGGCGCTGCTGTTCATCACCCACGACCTGGCCGTGGTCGCGCAGACCTGCGAGCGGGTGCTGGTGATGTACGGCGGTCGGCTGGTGGAGACCGGCTCGGTCAAGGAAGTTTTCAGCGATCCCAAACATCCTTATACGCGAGGGCTTCTCGCCGCCTCCGACCTGGAGGCAGTCGACGAGAACGGGCGACTGCGCACCATCCCCGGCGCCGTGCCGGGTGCTGGCGAGTTCCCCGGTGGCTGCGTGTTCCGCAATCGTTGCGCCGACGCGTCCGACCAGTGTGCCGAAATGCCCGTTCTGTCCGAAGTGGACGATCGTGGGTTCGCCTGCTGGCACCCCGTTGGAGGTCCAGCGTGAACGTGATCGAAGTTCGTGACCTGCGCCGGGTCTACCGCCGTCCGCGCACCTCGCTGACCGCGCCCGGCACCCGGGTGGAGGCGCTGCGCGGGGTCTCCTTCGACCTGCCGCGCCAGAGCCGCTTCGGCGTGGTCGGCGAGTCCGGCTCCGGCAAGTCCACGCTGATCCGCCTGCTCTCGGCGCTGGACAAGCCGACATCGGGGACGATCTCCTTCCAGGGCGAGGACATTACCGCGCTGCCCGAGCGGCGGCTGAAGTTCCTCCGCCGTGAGCTCCAGGTCGTGTTCCAGGACCCGATGGGCTCGCTCGACCCGCGCATGCGCGTGCGTGACATCATCTGCGAGCCCCTTGTGGCGCAAGGGCATTCCGATCCTGCCGGACGGCTGAAGGAGCTGCTCGACGCCGTCGGGTTGCCGCAGCAGGCCGCCGATCGGTTCCCGCACCAGTTCTCCGGCGGTCAGCGGCAGCGCATCTCGATCGCCCGTGCGCTCGCGCCGAATCCCAGTGTTCTGGTCGCGGACGAGCCGGTCAGCGCGCTGGATGTCTCAGTGCGCGCACAGATTCTGAACTTGCTCGCCGACCTGGTGGAGCGGTTCTCGCTGACGCTCGTGTTCGTTTCTCACGACCTGTCGGTGGTGCGGCACGTCTGCGACACCGTCGCCGTGATGCGCTCCGGGGAGATCGTGGAGATGGGCGCGGCCGAGGACATTTACGAGTCGCCGCAACACTCGTACACGCGCGAGCTGATCGCCGCCGTGCCGACACTGCGAACAGCCATGCGGAGGTTTGCGTGAACTTTCCTTCAGGACTTCCGATTGGAGCCGATTGGGTTCCGGCTGAACGCACTGAGGCCGTCCGCTTCCCTTACGACGGAAGCGAAGTGGCGCAGGCCCCGGTCGGCACGCCAGCGCAGGCGCGTGCCGCGCTCGACCACGCCGTCGCGGTTGCTCCGGCGGTCGCCGCGCTGTCTTCGCGTGTGCGCCGAGCTGTGCTACTGCGCGTGCACGCCGCGCTGACGGAGAAGCAGGCGGAGTTCGAGGACCTGCTGGTCTTGGAGACTGGCAAACCGTTGGTGGACTGCAAGGTCGAGGTCGCGCGAACCCTGGTGACGTTGTCCGCCGCCGCTGAGGAAGTCGCGCGGCTGCACGGCGAGACCGTGCCGTTGGACCTGCTGCCGTCCGGTGACGGGCTGATCGGGTTCTGGACGCGCAAGCCGATCGGCGTCGTCGTCGGGATCGCCGGGTTCAACTACCCGCTGCTGCTCGCCACGCACAAGATCGCGCCCGCCATCGCCGCGGGCTGCCCGATCGTCTGCAAGCCCGCCCCGCAAACTCCCTTGGCCACGTTGTGGTTGCTGCACCTCGTCCGCTCGGCGGCCGTGGCGGAGGGCGCGCCCGCCGAGATCGCGCAGTTGGTCACCGGAGACGCGTCGGTCGGCTCGGCGCTGGTCACCGATCCGCGCATCGGAGCGGTTTCGTTCACCGGCTCCGCCGCCGTCGGCCACCAGATCGCGCGCGACGCCGCGCCGACGAAGACCTTGCTGGAGCTGGGTTCCAACGCGGCCTTGGTCGTCGCCTCGGATGCGGACCTCGACGCTGCGGCGGATGCTGTGCTGCGCGGTGGGTTCTACGCTTCCGGGCAGGCGTGCATCTCCGTGCAGCGGCTGATCGTCGTGGAGTCCGTTGCGTGGGAGTTGGTTTCGCGCGTGCTCTCCCGGCTCGACGAGGTCGTGGTGGGCGATCCGCGCGACTCTGCGACCCGAGTGTCCGCGTTGATTGACGCGAAGTCCACGCAGCGCGTGCTGGAGTGGATCTCGGCGGCTGTGTCGGCGGGTGCTCGCGTGCTCGCCGGTGGGTCCGAAGTGGACGGTGTGATCCCGCCGACCGTTCTCGCCGACGTGCCCGATGGCGCTTCGTGTTGGGACGAGGAGATCTTCGGCCCGGTCGTGTGCCTGCGCACAGTGTCCACTGTGGATGAAGCTCTCGACCTGGTGAACGCGTCGCGCTACGGCCTGCACGCCAGCGTGTTCACGCGCTCGCTGAAGACCGCCTTCGACGCCGTGGAGCGCTTGCAGGTCGGCGGCGTCGTGGTGAACGAGGTACCCGGTTTCCGTTCGGACGTCATGCCCTACGGCGGCGTCAAGGACTCCGGAACCGGACGCGAAGGCCCCCGCTTCGCCATCGAGGAGCTCACCGTGACCCGCATGGCCGTGATCAGGCCCGCATGACCACCACCGCCCCAAACATGAATGCCGCGATCACTCCGTTGAACGTGCTGAATGAGTCATTGAGGTGGTTGAACGTGGTCAATGACTCATTCAGCACGTAAGGCGGGGGTCAGGGGAGGTAGGAGGTGGCGAGGGTGATCAAGGTGCGGGCGGAGAAGCCGGTGCCGCCGGGGTTCACCTCGTCGTAGGCCCTCTCGGCGCGCGCGGGGCCCGCGATGTCCAGGTGCGCCCACGGCAGGTCGGCGGTGAACTCGCGGAGGAACAGCGCGGCGGTGATGCCACCGGGGCCGGGCGGGCACTGGCGGAGGTCGGCGATCTCGCTGCGGACGTCAGCGGCGTGCGCGTCCAGCAACGGCATCTCCCACCAGGACTCGCCGGCGTCGGCGCCCGCGGTGGTGATCCGCTCGGCCAGCTCGGGCGAGGTCGCGAAGACGCCACCGGTGCGCAGGCCGAGCGAGACCTTCATCGCGCCGGTCAGCGTGGCCACGTCGACGAGCACGTCGGGGTCGTGCTTCTCGACCGCGTAGGCCAGCGCGTCGGCGAGCACCATGCGGCCCTCGGCGTCGGTGTTGGTGACCTCGGTGGTCGTCCCGCCGTAGTGGCGCACGACGTCGCCGGGGCGGTAGGCCGTGCCGGAGACGTGGTTCTCCGCACAGGGAACGAGACCGGTCACGCGGATCGGCAGCCCGAGCGCCGCGATCCCGCGCAGCGCGGCGATCACGGCCGCACCACCGGACATGTCGGTGCGCATGAGGTGCATGCCGTCGGCGGGCTTGATCGAGATGCCGCCGGTGTCGAAGGTGATGCCCTTGCCGACGAGGACCAGGTGCGGCGTGCCCTCGGCCACGGAGGCGGGCTTCCAGGACAGCTCGACGAGGCGGGGTGGGCGGGTCGAGCCGCCGCCGACCGCGAGCACGCCGCCGAAGCCGTGCTTGGCGAGCCACTTCTCGTCGCGGACCTTGACGTCGAGCCCGTTGACCGCGGAGCAGGCCTTGCGCGCGGTCTCGGCGAGCCAGGCCGGGTCCTTGATGTTGGAGGGTGTTCCGGCGAGGTCGCGGGCGAACGCGGTCGCCTCGGCCAGCACCACGGCGCGCGCGACGGCCTCGGCGACCTCAGCGGACTCGCTGAGCAGCTCGACGGTCTTCACGCGCTGCGGGCGCTCGCCGGTGATCTTCAGCTCGTGACCGCCCAGCACGGCGCCGAGCGCGAACTCGCCGGCAAGCTCCGGCGCAAGATCACCCGGAAGCGCGATCTGGATCGGGCGTGGCGCCTCGTCCAGCTCGCGGGCGCGGTCGGTGGCGACGCGCACCAGTTCGGCGCCGGCGGCGCGCCAGTCGCGCGGGGAGCCGTCGCCGACGCCGACCAGCCAGCCGGGACCCTGGGTCAACGGGAGCGGGTTGACCTCGGCCGCGGCACCGGTCACGGCCAGCGCTCCCAGCAGGTCCACGTCGAGGGTGCCCGAGCGCAGCTCCGGGCCGGTGCCCGCGATCAGCACGCGCAGGCCGTCGCGGCGGGCCTTGGTGGTCACCGACACGCGCGGCAAGGGAGTGGGCACGGACGACGGCACCGGGGGCACGGGGACTCCTCGTTCACGGGACGACTTCACGACAACGAGTCCCCGGATCGCGTGGGTGACGCGCCGGGGACTCGGTGGGACTGCGGGGTGTGGCCGGGCGAACGCCCAGCCGACTGCGCGGTGGGATTACTCCACGACAGCCTTCAAGGCTTCGCCCAGCTCGGCGGCCTCATCTGCCGACATCTCAACGACGAGCCTGCCCCCACCTTCCAGCGGAACGCGCATCACAATGCCGCGTCCTTCCTTGGTGACCTCAAGGGGACCGTCGCCGGTCCGGGGCTTCATGGCCGCCATAGCGTGCTCCCTCCGTCAACTGCTTCCCCACGGCACATCCCCCGACGTACCGCTTATGGCGTCCATTCTCCCCCATATGGCCGCACGAGAGAAACCGAACCGATCACTTCGTGTCTGCGTCGATGCACAAGACCGTCGGGCGCGTCTCGTTGCGGGTGGTGGCCGAGAGGTCAATTCACTGTCAAAATCGCCCATCGTGCGGGCACGTTCAGCGTTGTTCGATGTCTACGGTGGACACCTCAGGCAGCGGGGTGGCACCGCGACCATTGCCGCCCTGGTCCGGTTGCTCGAACCACTCGGATTCGCACCACCCGCCGTGCGCACGGCCGTCTCCCGCACCGTCCGGCAGGGTTGGTTGCGCCCGGTCAGGCTGCCTGCGGGTCCCGGTTACGCGATGACGGCGCGCGCGGAGAAGCGGCTGGACGAGGCCAGCGCCAGGGTGTTCCGCACCCGGCCACCGTCCACTTGGGACGGTCGATGGCACGTGGTGGTGCTCGAAGATCTTCCCGCGCGGCCGCAGCGGGACCAGCTGACGTCCTCGCTGAAGCTGATCGGCTACGGCGAACTGGGCCCGGTCACCTGGATCTCCCCTCGCCCGTCACCGGAACTGACCGATCTGCTGGCCGTCGAGGGCGCGGCTGCGCGGATCTTCCACGGCGAGCACGACGGCGACGACGCGGAGCTGGCCGGGCGGGCGTGGGACCTCGACGCGCTCGGCTCGGACTACCAGAGCTTCGTCGCGGACTGGTCCGGGCGAGTGTCCACTGTGGACCCGATGGAGCACCCGGCCGCGTTCGCGGTGTCGCAGGAGTTGTTGCACGCCTGGCGAAAGTTCCTCTTCCGCGATCCCAGCCTGCCGCCCGAGCTGCTGCCCCCGGACTGGCCGGGGCACACCGCGGCGCGCTTCTTCGACCAGCAGACGGAACGACTCGCGACCGCGACGAACGAATTCATCGAGAGCTGTCTCGGCAACACCCGAACACCATCGAGCGCCTGAGCGGAAAACGGAGATCAGCGTGGCACAGGACCGTGAGAATAATCACGATGCCGAACTTCTGGTCAGCGACAGCGACGGCGTCCGAACGCTCACCCTGAATCGGCCGGATGCCTTCAATTCGCTCACCGTGCGACTCAAGGAAGAGTTGCTCGCCGCATTGCACGACGCCGCTGGCGATGCCGAGGTGCGCGCTCTGGTGATCACCGGATCGGGCCGCGCGTTCTGCGCCGGACAGGACCTCAAGGAGCACGTGCGGCTGCTCTCCTCGGGCGACCCGGCGCCGTTGAGCACCGTCGAGAAGCACTACAACCCGTTGACCCAGGCGCTCTTCCGGATGCCGAAGCCGGTGATCGCCGCCGTGAACGGGACGGCGGCCGGGGCGGGCGCCTCGCTGAGCTACGCGTGCGATCTGCGCATCGCCGCGCGCTCGGCCAAGTTCCTGCTCGCCTTCGCCAACGTCGGCCTCGCCGCGGACTCCGGCGCCTCGTGGACGCTGCCGAGGCTGATCGGCTACGGGCGGGCGATGGAGCTGATGCTGCTGGCGCAGCCGGTCGGCGCCGAGGAGGCGCTGCGGATCGGCATGGTCACGCGCGTCGTCGACGACGGCGAAGTCCTTGCGGAGGCCCAGAAACTGGCCGCGCGGATGGCCGCGGGCCCGACGACCGCCTACGCCAGGATCAAGCAGGAGATGCTGATCGCGGCGGGCTCCGACCTGACCGAAGCGCTCACCGAGGAGGCCGCCGCGCAGGCCGCCGCCGGGCAGACCGCCGACCACCGCGAGGCCGTCGAAGCCTTCGTGGAGAAGCGCGAAGCCCGATTCACCGGCCTCTAGGCCCAGCGCCGCAGTTTCGCGTTTTGGCTACGTGTTGCGATTGGGGAGCGCTCTCATTCGCAACGCGTTGCCAAAACGTTGGGTTGGGCGGCGTGGGTCAGGCGCGCCAGCAGGTGGCGACGTGGTCGTTGACCATGCCGGTCGCCTGCATCAGCGCGTAGCACGTCGTCGGGCCGACGAAGCGGAATCCTCGGCGCTTCAGCTCCTTGGCCATCGCCTTCGACTCGGGCGTCACGGCGGGCACGTCGGCCAGTGTCGGCGGACGCGGGCGGTCAGCGGGCGCGAAGGACCAGAGCAGGTCGTCGAACGGGGTGTCGAGCGCTTCGACGGCGCGCGCGTTGCCGATGGTGGCCTCGATCTTGGCTCTGTTGCGCACGATTCCCGCGTCCGCGAGCAGCCGCTCGACGTCCTTCTCGCCGAAGGAGGCAACGGTGGCGAGGTCGAACCCGGCGAAGGCGGAGCGGAAGTTCTCCCGCTTGCGCAGGATCACCAACCACGACAGTCCGGACTGGAACGCCTCCAGGCTGACCCGCTCGAACAGCTCGCGCTCGCCGCGCAGCGCGACGCCCCACTCCTCGTCGTGGTAGGCGATGTACTCCGGCGCTGAGGTGACCCAGCCGCAGCGCGTCCGGACGTCGGCGCTCATGCCGCCTCCGCTGGGAAAATCGCGTCGTCGGTGCTCACGTGTACTCCTCGCAGAACTCGGCGAACCGGTTCAAGGAGTACCGCACACCCCCGACAAAGAACGGTCGCACCAGGGGCCAGCCGACCGCGCCCACGACGCCGAAGGGCAGGTACAGGTCCTCGCCCCAGACGAATCGCGAGCGGCCGGGGCCGTCCTCGCGCACGGCGAAGATCCCGGGCCCCTGCACGGGCCAGCCGGTGTGCAGGACCTGGCAGCGGTGCGGCGGGTCCCACACGGTGATCTCCATGTGGTCGGTGAAGCCCACGCCCGCCTTGCCGGTGAAGGCGGCGAGCGTGGAGCCGACGCTGCGGCCGTCGCCCTTGGTGACGCGAACGGAGGTGCCGAGCATCCACTCGTGCTGCCGGTCCCAGTCGGTCGCCGCGGCCCACACCGTCTCCACGGGCGCGGCCACGGCGACCTGGAGGGCCAGCCTGGTCACCGGGGAGCTTCCTGCTCGGCGACGGGCAGCTGCTGCCGCTCCAGCTCCTCCACGCGCGCCCTGAGCACGTCCAGCTCACCGGCGACGCGTTCGAGCACCCAGTCGACCTCCGACATCTTGTAGCCGCGCGCGGCCTGCTGGAACCGCAGCGCGCGCAGGTCCTCGCCGCGCGTGCCCGAGGCGGGCAGCTGGGTCGGCGACGCGCCAGGGGGCAGCGGCGCGAGTTCCTCGCCTCGGCCGAACACCAGTGATGCCAGCAGGAACACCACTGCGGCCACGAGGATCATGATCAGGAGGTAGATCAGGGCGGTGGTCACGCCGAAGATCGTGGCACGAACGCCCGCCGGGAGCAGCCCTCAGGCCGCGGCCGACACGGTGAAACAGCGCCGGGTCATGCCGACCAGCCGCACCATCACCACGAGTCCGAAGCCGAGCGTGGCCAGGATCGCCGGGGACAGCAGCAGCCCGAGGTTGAAGTACGCCGTCGCGGCGATCAGCGCGCCCTGGAGCACGACGCAGGCGGTCAGCGCGCCGGTGCTGAACGAGCCGGCGAGCCGCCCGAAGGACCGGCCCGAGCGCTGGCACCTGCGCAGACGGGGCCCGCCGACGAGCGCCAGCACACCGAGCACGGCGACGACGACCCACGCGTAGTTCACGACGGACGCCAACACCGGGACCCACGACGGCGAAGTCGGCCAGCGACCCATGAAGAGCAGGTGCACCACCAACATCGCGGCCAGCAGCGCGCGCATCGTGCGCGCGCCCTGAGCGACCGCGAGTTCTTCCTGGTACTCGTCGGCGATCAGCGGGAGCGGGCCGAACTCGGCGACCGCGCGAGCCTGCGCGGTGGTCTCGGGAAAACCCGCGTCGCGGTAGGTCGACGCGGCGTCGTCAAGGCTGTTGCGCGCTTCGGCGAGCAGATCCGCCTTGGCCGCCCTGGGCCCGTCCAACCGGGCGCCGAGGCGATCGATGTAGTCCTCTATCAGGCTTTGGCCGGCCACGGGCCGCTCCCGAGCACGCCTTCGATGGCCACGGTGAACTCCCGCCACGCGGTGCGCTGGTTGGCCAGCTCGCGTTCGCCGGAGGGGGTCAGCTTGTAGGTGCGGCGCTGCCTGCCGGAGACGGTGCTCCACTCGCTGCGCACGAAACCACCGCGCTCCAGGCGGCGCAGTGCCGGGTAGACGGTTCCGGTCGGCAGGTCGAGCGCTCCACCGCTGCGCAGCTGCAACGCCTCGATGATCGCGTACCCGTGCAGTTCCCTGCCGTCCAGCGTGGCCAGCAGCAGAGCGTCCAAATGCCCGCGCAAGGCGTCCGACTTCACATCGGCGAGTGTAGTGCCCCTCGGCCGTTCAGGGTAGTGCCGCTACTTATTCCCAGCACCTGGCGCATCGGCGGCCGGTCGGCGAGCGCGACGGTCGTGGTGTCCGGCAACCACTCCCCGGCGACCTGGGTGAACTGGACGAAGTCCGCACTCGCTGGTTCTTCGGCGCCGCACCGGGACAGCGCCGCGCCGAGGATCTGCCGGGCCATCACGCCGAGCTGGGCCAGCGAGCGGTTGCGATGCTTGCGGACGCCGAGGTTGACCTGCGCCAGCCCGGCGAGGCCGAAGCGCGTGTGCGCGTCGAGCAGCAGGCCGATCTCCACGCCGTAGCCCGCCGCGAACGGGACCGACTCCAGCAACGACCTGCGCGCCGCGTACTCACCGCCGAGCGGCTGGACGATCCCGCCGAGCTCCGGGCGCACCGCGGACAGCACCGGCCGGGCCAGCAGCTCGGTGACGCGCCCGCCGCCGGAGCTCTCCAGCCGGAGCGGACGCCGGTAGAAACCCTTGACCAGCTGGACTTCCGGCCGAGCCAGCAGCGGTCCGAGCAGCGCCACGACGAACCCCGCGTCGAAGTCGACGAGGTCGGAGTCCAGGAACACCACGAGATCGCCCGTGGTCGCCGCGAGCGAACGCCACAGCACCTCGCCCTTGCCGGGAACCGGCGGCAGCTCCGGCAGCACGTCCTCGCGGCGCACCACCCTCGCGCCCGCCGCTGCCGCGACCTCCGCGGTGCGGTCGGTGGAACCGGAGTCCACGACCACCAGTTCATCGATCAGCCCGAGCAACGGCAGCAGCGCGCTGACGATCGCCCCAACGGTCGACTCCTCGTCCAGCGCGGGGAGCACGACGCTGATCCGCTGAGAACCCTTGCGGGCCACCAGCTCCTCAACCGTCCACTGTGGATCTTGCCAGGTGTTCTCGTCGAACCACTCGTCGAACCAGGGGTGCACGGGTCCCAACCCTGTCACGCCAGCGCGCGCAGGACCCGGGCGGGCGGACGGGTCCCGGCGATGCTGGCCACCATGTCCACCACCTGGCGGGTCCGGCCGACCTCGTGCGCCCGGAACACGCGAGCGCCCGACCACGCGGCCACCGCCGTCGCGGCGAGCGTGCCGTCCACCCTCCCCCGCACGTCGGCGTCCAGGGTCTCGCCGATGAAGTCCTTGTTGGACAAGGCCATCAGCACCGGCCACCCGGTCGCGACCAGCTCGTCCAACCGGCGCAGCAGCTCCAGCCCGTGCCAGGTGTTCTTGCCGAAGTCGTGCGTCGGGTCGATCAGGATGCCCTCCTTGGGCACGCCCAGCCCGGCCATCCGCTCGGCGAGCGCGACCACCTCGTCGGCGACCTCGGCCACCACGTCGCGGTAGTGCGCGCGGTGCGGGTCGGTGCGCGGCGCGAGGCCGCCGGTGTGCGAGCAGACGATGCCGACGCCGAACTCCGCGGCGACCTCGCCCAGCAGCGGGTCCGCGCCCGCCCACGTGTCGTTGAGCAGGTCGGCACCGGCCTCGCAGACCGCCCTGCCGACCTCGTGCCGCCAGGTGTCCACGCTGATCACCAGCTCGGGGTGGCGCTCGCGGACCTCGGCGACGAACGGGACCACCCTGCGGGCCTCCTCCTCGGCGTCCACGTCCTCCCCGTGGGAGCCCGCTCTGACCCCGCCGATGTCGACGATGTCCGCGCCCTCGGCGACGGCCAGGTCGACCGCCGCCATCGCGGCGCCGTCGGTGAACGTGGCACCACGGTCGTAGAAGGAATCCCTGGTGCGGTTGACGATCGCCATCACCAGCGCGCGATTCCCCGGCACCTCGCGCGTGCCGAACTTCAACGGAGTCACCCCGTCGATCGTGCCAGGCGGCACCATCCCCCGATCGGACCGCGGTGAACGTGAAGCGCGTCACACGTTCTTGCTACTTACGAGTAGGCAACCGTCTACTGCTTGCACCACTGTGACTCACGTCACCGGCGACAAGTCACCAGGAGTGCCCGTGCGACGCCTGTCCTCCCTGCTCACGGCGGCCTTGCTCGCCGTCGGCCTCGCCACAGCCACCGCCCCGACCGCGACCGCCGCGGGCCCCACCGCGCGGTACGACCGCATCCCCGCGACCGGCGGGGTCACGCTCACCGCCCGCGTGTACACCCCTGCGAGCACCGGAAAACACCCGCTTGTCGTACTCCCGGCGAGCTGGGGCGTGCCGACGCTGGAGTACGAGATCCCCGCGCGCAAGCTCGCCGACCGCGGTTACGTGGTCGTCTCCTACACCGCCCGCGGCTTCTACACCTCCGGCGGCAAGATCGAGGTCGGCAGCGCCAACGACGTGGCCGACGCGCGCGCGGTGATCGACTGGGCGCTGGCCAACACCCCCGCCTCCGCATCGCAGATCGGCATGGCGGGCATCTCCTACGGCGCGGGCTTCAGCCTGCTGACCGCAGCCGCCGACCCGCGGATCAAGGCCGTCGCCGCGCTGAGCACCTGGGCGGACCTGGAGAAGTCCTTGGGCGCCAACGACACCTGGAGCTCGCAGGGCATCGCGCTGCTCGGCGCCGCTGGCAAGCTGACCGGGCGCTTCGGCCCCGAGCTGGACGCGATGCTGGCCAACGTGCTCGCCAACGAGCGCGAGCCGGTGAAGACGTGGGCCGCCCCGCGCAGCCCCAGCAGGAAGCTCGACCAGCTCAACGCCAACAAGCCCGCCGTGCTGATCGCCAACGCGTGGCAGGACGGCCTGTTCCCGCCCGACCAGGTGGTCGAGCTGTTCAACGGCCTCAAGGGCGCGAAGCGGCTCGAACTCGCCCCCGGTGATCACGCGACGCCCGAAGCGGTCGGGCTCGCGGGCCTGCCCAACGACACGTGGGAGACCACCTACCGCTGGCTGGACCACTACCTCCGGGGCACCGACAACGGCGTCAACGCCGAGCCGCCAGTGCGGTTGAAGCCGACCATCGGCGGGGCCGCGCGGAACTTCGCCAGCTGGTCCGCCCTGACCTCCTCGACCAGCAGGCGCTACCTCGGCGACGTGAACCCGCTGATCGGGCGCACCGGCGAGCTGGCGACGAGCGCGAGGACCGGCTGGACGCACACGGCCAACGGCGGTCTCGACACGGCCGCGGACTCCGGCCCGGTGCTGCTCGCCGGAGGTGCCACGCAGATCGGCCTGCCGGTCTCCGGGTGGCTGCCCGCCGTCAGCAGGCTCAACGCGGGTGTCTGGCAGACCGAGCAGATGTCAAGGCGCACAACGGTTTCCGGAACTCCGAAGCTGCACGTGACGGTCACCCCGAGCGCGTCGGACACCTCGCTGTTCGCCTACCTCTACGACGTCTCCGGCCTCGGCGTCGGGCGGCTGCTCTCGCACAAGCCCGTCACGCTCGTCGACCGCAAGGCCGGTGCGGCGCAGCAGCTCGACGTGACGTTGCAGCCCGTCCTGCACGACGTCGAGGCCGGTCACCGGCTGGTCCTGGTGATCGACACGGTGGACCCGAGGTACGCGTCGGAGACCACGCTCGGCGAGCGCCTGACCTTCACCTCGCCGACGTCGTCCCCGTCCTACCTGGACATCCCGCTCGGCTGAGCCGTCCTAGGGTCGATCGGTGCGCATCACGACAGAACGGCTGGCACTGCGTCCGTTCACCCCGGACGACGTGGACGACGTGCTTGCCTACCAACGGCTTCCCGAGGTCGCCCGGCACATGCGCTGGGCGCCTCGCGGCCGCGAACAGGTGCGGCTCGCGGTCGAGCAGCTGGTGCAGGAGGACGAGCTGCGGGAGGAGGGCGACTGCCTCAGCCTCGCGGTGGTGCTGGCGGAGACGGCAACCGTGATCGGCCAGGTCGAACTCGTCTGGCGCAGCGCCGAGCACCGGCAGGGCGAGATCGGCTACATCTTCAACCCGGCGCACCAGGGCAGGGGTTTCGCGACGGAGACCGCCCGCGCGGTGCTGCGGCTGGGCTTCGAGGAGCTGGACCTGCACCGGATCTTCGGGCGGTGCTCGGCGCGCAACACGGCGTCGGCGGCACTGCTGGCACGCCTGGGAATGCGCCGTGAAGCGCACTTCATCGGCACCGCGCTCGACGAGGACGGGTGGCGCGAGGAGTACGTCTTCGCGATGGTGGAGGACGAGTGGCGGGCGCGCACCGCGCCCGCCACGCCCGACGCGCTCTAGTGCGCGTCCTCCCACGCCTTGTAGGCGTCCTTCACGATCTGCAGCGCCTCGTCGACGTCGTCGGTGACGTGGACCAGCGCGAGGTCCTTCTCACCGATCTTGCCGTGCTTGCACACGCTGTCCCGCAGCCAGTCCGCGAGGCCGCCCCAGTACTCGCTGCCGAAGAGGACCACCGGGAACTTGGTGACCTTCTTGGTCTGCACCAGCGTCAGCGCCTCGAACAGCTCGTCGAGCGTGCCGAAGCCGCCGGGCAGGCAGATGAACGCCTGCGAGTACTTCACGAACATCGTCTTGCGGACGAAGAAGTAGCGGAAGTTCACCCCGAGGTCGACCCACGGGTTGAGCCCCTGCTCGAACGGCAGCTCGATGCCGAGGCCGACGGAGAGCCCGCCCGCCTCCTGGGCACCGCGGTTGACGGCCTCCATCGCGCCGGGGCCGCCGCCGGTCATCACGGCGAAGCCCTCTTCGGCGAGCGCCTTGCCCAGCGTCTGGCCCATCGTGTACTCGGGGTGGCCCTCACGGGTGCGGGCCGAGCCGAACACGGTCACCGCGCGCGGCAGCTCGGCAAGCGCGCCGAAGCCCTCCACGAACTCGGCCTGGATGCGCATGACCCGCCACGGATCGGTGTGCACCCAGTCCGTCGGACCGCGGGAGTCGAGCAGCCGCTGATCGGTCGTCGTCGACTCGACGCGGGACTCGCCGCGCAACGTCACCGGCCCCCGCTGCTTCTCAGGGGGATTCCCGTCACTGCGGGATTTCGCGTTGTCCTCGGTCATATCTCTCATCCTCATGACGCTAGAGCTGGATGATCACGAAGAAGGCCGCTCCGCACCATCACTTCGGTGGAATCGAAGCGATCAGCTGACGAACTTTCTCAGCACGTCCGCGCAATGGGTGATCTGCCACGCCGGAACGTGCTCTTCCTGGGTGTGCGCGAGCTTCGGGTCACCGGGGCCGAAGTTCACCGCGGGCATGCCGAGCGCGGCGAAGCGGGACACGTCGGTCCAGCCGAGCTTGGCCACCGGGGTCGCGCCACCGGACGCGGCGATCAGCTCCTGCGTGACCGGCGCGTTCAGGCCGGGCAGCGCGCCCGCGGCGCCGTCGGTGACGGTCAGCTCGAAGCCCTCGAAGACCTCCTGGAGGTGCGCGAGCGCCTGCTCGGGGCTGCGGTCGGGGGCGAAGCGGTGGTTCACGCTGACCACGCACTCGTCCGGCACCACGTTGCCCGCGACCCCGCCGGTGATCTTCACGGCTTGCAGGCCCTCGTGGTAGCGGCAGCCGTCGATCTCCGGCTGGCGCGGCACGTAGTCGCTGAGCCTGCGCAGCAGCTCACCGGCGCCGTGGATCGCGTTGACGCCCATCCAGCCGCGCGCGGTGTGCGCCCGCTTGCCGGGGATGCGCACGTCGACGCGCATGGTGCCCTGGCAGCCCGCCTCGATCGCGGCGTCGGTCGGCTCGCAGACCACCGCGAGATCGCCTCGCAGCCACTCCGGCAGGTCGCGCTGGATGCGGGTGAGCCCGTTGAGCTCGGCCGCGATCTCCTCGCAGTCGTAGAACACGAAGGTCAGGTCGAAGCGCGGCTCGGTGACGGTGGCGGCGAGGCTGAGCATGACCGCGTCACCGCCCTTCATGTCCACCGTGCCCAGACCGTGCAGGACGAGCTTGTCGTCCTCGGTGGAGCGCGAGTGCGGCATGTTCTGGTTGACCGGAACGGTGTCCAGGTGCCCGGCGAGCACCACGCGAGAGGCGCGCCCGAGGTTGGTCCGCGCGAGCACCGCGTTGCCGCTGCGGATGATCTCCAGGTGACCCGCCTGGGCGCGCAGAGCAGCCTCCACGGCGTCCGCGATCACCGCCTCGTCACGGGAGACGCTGGGGATGTCCACCAGGGCCGCGGTCAGCTCGACAGGGTCAGCGGTGAGGTCAAGAGGCGGGATCACACGCGGCACGCTACAGAAAATTCTCTACGGGCCGTTACCGTGCAGGCGTGACGCACACTCCTGACCCGCAGACCACCGGCGCACTGGGCGTCGGCCTCGCCACGATCGCCGCCGACGGCACCGTGCTGGACACCTGGTTCCCCGCTCCCGAGCTGACCGACTCCGGCGAGTCCGGCAGCAAACGCCTCACCAGCGAGGAGACCATCGCGGCCCTGGGTGATGCTGCGCGCGCCGTGCTCGGCGCGGACACCGAACGCGGTGTCGAGGTCGTCGGCGTCCGCACCGCGATCGGTCGGCTCGGCGACGCCCCGGTCGACGCGCACGACGTCTACCTGCGCCTTCACCTGCTCTCCAACCGCTTGGTCCAGCCGCACGGGCAGAGCCTGGACGGCATCTTCGGCCTGCTCGCCAACGTCGTGTGGACCAACCACGGCCCGTGCGCCGTCGAGGGCTTCGAACAGACCCGCCTGCGGCTGCGCGCGCGTGGCCCGGTGACCGTGTACAGCCTGGACAAGTTCCCGCGCATGGTCGACTACGTGCTGCCCACCGGCGTGCGCATCGGTGACGCCGACCGCGTCCGGCTCGGCGCGCACCTGGCCAGCGGCACGACGGTGATGCACGAGGGCTTCGTGAACTTCAACGCGGGCACCCTCGGCGCGTCCATGGTCGAAGGCCGCATCTCCGCGGGCGTGGTGCTCGGCGACGGCTCCGACCTCGGCGGCGGCGCCTCGATCATGGGCACCCTCTCCGGCGGCGGCAAGCAGGTCGTCGCGGTCGGCGAGCGCTGCCTGATTGGCGCCAACGCCGGAGTGGGTATCTCCCTCGGTGACGACACCGTCGTCGAGGCCGGTCTCTACGTCACCGCGGGCACGAAGGTGACGGCGGAGGACGGCAGTGTCGTGAAGGCGCGCGAGCTCTCCGGCGTCTCCGGCCTGCTGTTCATCCGCGACTCGGTCTCCGGCGCGGTGAAGGTGAAGTCGCGCACGCCCGGCGGCTTCGAGCTGAACGCGGTGTTGCACGCCAACGACTAGCAGGAGGTACCGATGTCCCGGCCTCGCGTTGTTTCCATCCGCCGAAGCCGGGACATCGGCGTCTTGGGGTTGCCTCCCTCACCGCCGGAGGTCGCTCCGGACGCGCCGGTGGCCGAGCACGTGCGCGCCGCCATCGACCGCAGGCTGCGGGTGATCGTCGAGCGCGAGCCTGGTGTCCGGCGCGGCAAGGACCCCGAGGACCTGCACAAGATGCGCGTGGCCGTGCGCCGTCTGCGCGCAATGCTGCGCGCGGCCCGGCCGCTGTTGGAGGGCTCGGAGCACAAGGAGCTCCGCGATGACCTCAAAATGGTCGGGCACGTTCTGGGGCCTGTGCGCGACATGGACGTGCTGCTCGCACACCTCGACCAGCAGGAGTTGCCACGCGCGGAACGGCTCGCGCTTGAGGCCCTGATGGGCGACATCGAGGCTGAGCGCACTTCGGCCCGGCGCAGGATCGTCGCCCTGTTCGACAGCAAGCGCTACCACAAGCTGCTGCGCAGGCTCGCCGCGTTCCGCCCATCGTCCACTTCGGACAGTTCGGTGCTGATCCCCCTGGTGGACAAGCAGTTCTCCAAGCTCGCCTCGGCCGTCGAGGACGCGGGCGATGACCCCGAGGACGACGTGCTGCACGCGCTGCGGATCAAGGGCAAGCGCCTGCGCTACACCGCTGAGCTGGCGAAACCCGTCGCGGGCAAACCGGTGCGCACGCTGATCAAGGCGACGAAGGCGTTCCAGGACGTCCTCGGCGACCACCAGGACGCGTGCGTGGCCGAGGACCGCATCCGCGAGCTCCTCGCGGCACGGGAGCGGGTCGACATCGACATGGCCTTCGCGGCCGGGCGCCTCGTCGAGCGCGAGCACTTCCGCCGGGCGGAGAAGCGGGCCGAGTGGCGCGCGGCCTGGGCCGAGGTCCAGGCGCGCGCCCTCTGAGAACGATCAGCTCGCGAGGCGGTCGGCCGCGGCCGCGACGCGCTCGTCGGTGGCGGTGAGGGCCACGCGAACGTGCTTGCCGCCGCTGGGCCCGTAGAAGGTGCCGGGAGCGACGAGAACGCCGCGTTCGGCGAGCCACGCGACCGTGGTCCACGCGTCCTCGTCCCGGCTCGCCCAGAGGTACAGCCCGGCTTCGGAGTGATCGACGCGGAAACCGTTGGCCTGCAACGCTTCCAGCAGGACCTTGCGCCGTCCGGCGTAGCGGTCCCGTTGCGCCACCACGTGGTCGTCGTCGTTCATCGCCGCGGTCATGGCCGCCTGCACCGGGCGCGGCATCATCATGCCCGCGTGCCTTCGCACTTCCAGCAACCGCTTGACCAGCACCGGATCGCCGGTGACGAACCCGGCGCGGTACCCGGCGAGGCTGGAGGTCTTCGACAGCGAGTGCGCCGCGACGATGTCCGCGAGGCTCCCGCCGTGCACCTCGGGCGAGAGCACCGAGGCCGGGCGAGCCGTCCACGGCAGGTCCAGGTAGCACTCGTCGGAGGCGATGAACGCGCCGACCTCGCGGGCCGCCGCGACCAGCTCGGCCAGCGCCTGAGCGGACTGCACGCGCCCCGTCGGGTTGGACGGCGAGTTGATCCACAGCAGTGTGGTGCCTGCCGGGGGGAGCTCACCGTCGCGCAGCCGGACCACCTCGGCCCCGGCCAGCCGCGCTCCGACCTCGTAGGTCGGGTAGGCCAGCTCGGGGATCGCGACGACATCGCCGGGGCGAACGCCGAGGAGGGTGGGCAGCCACGCCACCAGTTCCTTCGAGCCGATGGTCGGCAGCACCGCGTCGTGGTGGAGACCGGTGATGCCGTGCCTGCGCTCCAACGCGCCCAGCACCGCCTCGCGCAGGGCGGGAGTGCCGTGCGTCAGCGGGTAGCCGGGCACGTCGGCGACGGAGCCGAGCGCGGTGGAGATGACCGGGGCGACCGGGTCGACCGGGGTGCCGACCGAGAGGTCGACGATGCCGCCGGGGTGGGCGCCCGCCGTGGCCTTCGGGCCGGCGAGCGCGTCCCACGGGAAGTCCGGCAGGTCAGGGCCACCCCGGTGTGCGGAGGCCGGGCCGATCAATGCTCCGACGCCTGCGGGGGCAGCGCGGCGACCATCTTGTCGTCGGCCTTGATCTTGCCGACCTTGGAGGCGCCGCCAGGGGAGCCGAGGTCGTTGAAGAAGTCGACGTTCGCCCTGGTGTAGTCGGCCCACTGCTCCGGGACGTCGTCCTCGTAGTAGATGGCCTCGACGGGGCAGACCGGCTCGCACGCACCGCAGTCGACGCACTCGTCGGGGTGGATGTAGAGCATCCGATCACCCTCGTAGATGCAGTCGACGGGGCACTCCTCGATGCATGCCTTGTCCAGCACGTCGACGCAGGGTAGGGCGATCACGTAGGTCACAGCGGTCTCCTGCTCCTTGTCAGTTCGGCCGCGCGGTTCGGGTCGCGCGACTCCCGCAAGTATCCCCCGAGCACCATGAAGAGTGTCACCCGGTGCCGCTTCTCACAGAGAAATTCGAATGCGGTCCCGCCTGGTGAACACCCAGGATGCGCGGGTGTTGAGCGACGAGGAAGCCCTTGAGCTGCTGTGCGCCCGCGCCTGGCCCGCCGTTGCCGAACTGCGCATCGGCGACTGGCGCGCTCGCACCGCCGGGGGCTTCACCGGCCGCGCCAACTCCACGCTACTGCTCGGTTCGGCGGAGATGCCCGTCGCCGACGCACTCGCCAAGGCCGCCGCGTTCGCCCGCGAGCACGGCCAGCCGCCCCGCGCGCACGTGATCACCGACAGCCACTGGGAGCCTTCGCTGCTCGCCGCGGGCTGGCGCCCTGAGGTCGAGTACACCGGCATCCCGTCCTTCGTGCAGACAGGTTCGCTGGACGCGCTCGCCGCTCCGCACCGCGCCGAAGTCCGCTCGACACCCTGGGCCCAGTGGTGGCCGTTGATCGTTGGCCGCCCCTCACCGACTCCCGCCGAGCACCACGTCCTGACCTCGGCCGATGCCGTCGGCTACGGCGCCGTGACCGTCAACGGTGAGGTCCTCGCCGCCGTTCGCGGCGCGGTCGTGGACGGTCACCTCCACTTCGCGCGCCTCGCCGTGCACCCCGACGCCCGCCGCCGCGGCCTCGCCCGCGATCTGCTCGCCGGCCTGGCCGCGTGGGCGCAATCCCTTGGCGCGCAAAGCTATGTGCTCCAGGTGTCACACAATAACGCCCCCGCGCTCCGCCTCTACGAAGCCCTCGGCGCCCGCACCCACCACACCTACCGCTACTGGGTACCTGCCTAGATCTTGCGGGCGCGGCAAACCGTCCTGTCGTAGCGTGGAGGGCCGGTCGGAGCGGGGGCTCAGCCATGGCCAACGTCCACGACGGCGCGGGAAGCGGTCGCCGCCCACCCGCGCGACCAGCACCGGAGCCAGCTCCGGCGCACATCATCGACGTCGAGCCGTACATGATCCCGCAGCTCGCCGCCACGTTCGCCGAGCAAGCCGCCTTGCTGCGCAAGGAGCTGACAACGGCACGCAACGCGCTTCGAATACGCGAGCCGTGGCTCGGCGATCCGGTCAGCGTCGAGGCGACCCGGCTGTTCAACAACCACTTGGTCGATGACGCGTTGTCCTTGATCAACGTGCTGAGCCAGCTCCGAGACCAGTACCAGGAAAACTACGAGGCCCTGATGGCCGCTGCGAAGCAGTACAACATGGTCGAGCAGACGAACGCCGCACTTCTGGAACGAGGAATCACACCGTGAGTCACCGCCGCACCACCGTGCTCCTGACCATCCTCATCGCGACGTCGGTGACGGCATGCGGCTCCAGCGAAGATCCCCGACCGACACCGACTTCTGCGGCGCAGAGCACCACGCGCGCGTTCCCGCCTCGACCGAAGGACATCTCGCTGAAGGACGTCGACCCCTGCCAGCTGCTCACCGACCAGCAACTGGAGCAACTGACCTACGGCAGGAACCGGCTGCCCGACAAAGGAAGCCGACTCGGTGAAGCGCAGTGCAGCGTCGGCAACGACTTCGGCCCAATGCCGCGCCTGGGCTCACTGATCTCGCTCGTCGTCTCGGAGGACATCACCGCCTGGCTCACGCCGGAGCGCCAGAGCGGCCTCGAAGGAAGCCAGCGGATCTCCATCGCGGGCTACCCGGCCCTGGAGATCACCGGGAAGGCCACCAAGGACGACTGCCAGGTCGTCGTCGACGTCGCCGACGGGCAGTACCTGGACATCCTCTCGGCGCCGAACCGCGGCCGTGGTACGAGCCCGGAGCCGTACTGCGTCGAGGCGAAGCGGGTCGCCGAGATGGTGATGACGACACTGCTCGCCAAGCGGTAGCTGGAGGCGAGACGGATGTGCGTGATGGACACGGCGGACAAGGAAGCCGCCATCGCCCAGTTCCTTCGAGAACATCCGCAGGTCGGGCCTGGTGTCGGGCATCGCGCACTGCACGGCTGTGACGAGATCGCCTGGGGCGAGATTCCCGGATGCCCGGCCGAGATCCCGGTCCTGCTCCACGGACTGCTTGATCGAACTGCGGGTCTCGCGGCCGCTCACGCGCTCCCCAACATCCTGATGGACAGCGTCTTTCACCTGAGCCCAGCGACGCCGACGGCATTGCCGTTCCTGATTCGCCTCGCGGGCGCCACCGAGGAGCCTGTTCGGGCTGCCTTGCTCGACTTCCTCGACGTCGTCGCCAAGTTCTCCCAGGCGGTCGACCCGGACGACGAGAGCATGGTGCTGATCTTCGGCAGCGACGGCGAGCGCCCAGAACGGGAACGGTGCAGGGCCGTGTTGGCCGAGCACGCGGATCTCATCCGCACCCTGCTGGACGGCACATCCACCACCGGCCCGCGAGCATGCCTTCGGCGAACCGCTGGACTGCTCTGACGAGCCGCCGCTAGGCGCGGGCCGGGGTGGTGCCGAGGACGCCGCCCAGGACGACGGCGCCGGGGAGGGCTCCGACGGCGAGCATCGCCAGGGGGCGCCAGTCGTTGGTGAGCAGCAGGTCGCCGCCGGGACCGGCGATGCCGAACCCGATCACGGCGAGGAGCCACACCAGCAGCGGAGCGGCGGCGACCGACAGCCGCGTCGACAGGCCCGCGGCGAGCTTGACCAGCAGCGGCGTGGTCAGACCGGCGACGATCACCGACAACGGCAGCGGCCAGTTCGCGTCGACGCCGATGCCGGGGGCGAGGTCGCGCACCCGCAGCGGCAGGAACGCCAGCTCGGCCACGGCGAGCAGGACTGCGTCGACGAGCAGGACGACGAAGAACAGGCGGTCTGCGGCAGAGCGCACTAGCGTCCGGCCCCTCCGTGAGCGACGGGGACGCCGAACAGGTCGGTCTCGGCGCCGTCGGCACTGCCCTTGGCCAGCACGTAGTACTCCGAGGTCACCAGCGGCTGGGCGATGCCGTTGGACAGCGCGTAGGCCGCCGTCCCGTCGCCAGCCTGCCAGACCTGCACCTGGGTCGCGTGCGCGCGCAGGGCGCCGAGCTTGGCGGTGAGGTGTTCGGAGACGTCGACCGCGGTGGTGATCTCGGCGTCCTCGGTGACCGGCAGCTCGCCGGGCTCCGGCAGCCGGAACGGCAGGCCCTCGATCTCGCCGAGCGCGGCGACCCCGGTGTCGGTGGCGGCGCGGGAGGTGACCGCGTAGAACACCCGGTCGACGTCGGACACGCGCTCGGTGGCGGCCATGGTGACCTCGTGCGCGCGGATGTGGTCGGGGTGGCCGTAGCCGCCGTTGGGGTCGTAGCTGACGACGACCTGGGGGCGCAGTTCGCGCAGCACCGCTTCCAGCGCCGCGACCTGCTCCTCGAAGTCGCCGTTGACGAAGGCCCTGGGGTGGGCGTTCGCGGCGGTCTCGACCATGCCGGAGTCGCGCCAGCGGCCGGGGCCGCCGAGGAAGCGGTGGTCGGCGATGCCGAGCGCGCCGCAGGCGGAGCGCAGTTCGCCGACCCGGTAACCCCCGAGCTGGTCGGCCGCGTCGGGGCCGAGCCCGCGCAGGCCATCGGGGATGACCTCACCCTCTTCACCGAGGGTGCAGGTGATCACGGTGACGTGCACGCCCTGTGCCGCGTAACGCGCGATCGTGCCGCCGGTCCAGAGACTCTCGTCGTCCGGGTGCGCATGGACCAGCAGCAGCCGTGGTGGAGCCGTCAGTGTCACCGGATCAGCGTAGTAGCGGGGTTGTCAACGCTTCGCACCGTGGTCACCCCGATCGAGGGGAATATTCGCCTCTACGACTGGATCGGGTCTTCTTTACAGGTGAACACCTAGATAACCAAGATCAAATGCGTGGTGTCGTTCATACTGTCCGGCCGCTCCGCGCCCACTCATCCGAAGATCGACATGACGCACAGCGACGGGGCCGTACGCGAAGGCGCCCCCCGCGCGAAACGCGGAGGGCGCCCGTGAGCACAACGCTGGACTACACGACTTCCTTCACCTCGGCGAAGTGGCAGGCGGAGAGCGTTCCGCCGGTCCTGCGCTCCAGCTTCGGCTCCTCGACGGCGCAGATCTCCTGCGCCTTCCAGCAGCGGGTGCGGAAGCGGCAGCCCGAGGGCGGGTTGACCGGGCTCGGCACGTCACCGGTGAGCACGATCCGCTGGCGCTGCCGCTCGGCCGTCGGGTCGGGCAGCGGCACCGCGGACAGCAGCGCCTGGGTGTACGGGTGGCTCGGCTGGGCGTAGATGTGCTCCCGCTCGCCGATCTCCACGATCTTGCCCAGGTACATCACCGCGACCCGGTGCGAGATGTGCCGCACCACCGACAGGTCGTGCGCGACGAACAGGTAGGCCAGCCCGAAGCGGTCCTGCAGCTCCTCCAGCAGGTTCACCACGCCCGCCTGCACCGAGACGTCCAGCGCGGAGACCGGCTCGTCCAGCACGACGAGCTTGGGGTTCAGCGCCAGCGCGCGGGCGATGCCGATGCGCTGCCGCTGACCGCCGGAGAACTCGTGCGCGTAGCGGTTGCGGTGCTCCGGGTTGAGGCCGACCAGCTCCAGCAGTTCGTCGACCCGGCCCTGGACGTCGCCGTCGTAGCCGTGGATCTGGAACGGCTCGGAGACGATGTCGTTGATCGACCACCTCGGGTTCAGCGAGGCGTAGGGGTCCTGGAAGACGATCTGCATGTCCCTGCGGACCGGCCGCAGCTGCTTGGTGGTCAGCGACGTCAGCTCGCGCCCCTCGAACTTCACCGAGCCCGAGGTGGGCTTGTGCAGCTGGAGGATCGCCCGCCCGGTGGTGGACTTGCCGCAGCCGGACTCGCCAACCAGGCCGAGCGTCTCCCGCGCGGCCAGGTCGAAGGTCAGCCCGGAGACCGCCTGCACCTCGCCGACGGTGCGCGGGATGACCCCGCCACCCCGGATCGGGAAGGACTTCACCAGGTCGCGGACCTGGAGCAGCGGCTCGGTCTTCGCGCCGCCGTCGCGGGTGCCCTGCGCGGCGGCGTCAGTGGTGTTGACACTCATGAGGTCTTCTCCTCCTCAGCCGCCATGCGGGCCTCCACCGTCGCCAGCTCCTCGGCGACGGGCAGGCTCGGGTCGGCCGCGGTCAGCTCGGCGGGGTTCTCCACCGTGCCGATCTCGCTGTGCGCGAACAGCTTCTTCGGGTCCGGGTGCTGGGCCAGCTGCTCCCAACGGATGCAGCGCGCGGAGTGCCCGTCGATGCCGACCGGGAGCAGTTCGGGCTCGGCCGCCGTGCAGTCGTCGGTGGCCAGCGGGCACCTCGGGCTGAACGCGCAGCCCGGCGGCAGGTTCATCAGCGAGGGTGGCGCACCCTTGATCGGGGTGAGCCGCTGGCCGATGAGCCCCGCGTGCGGGATCGAGCCGAGCAGGCCGACCGTGTACGGCATCCTCGGGTTCTCGAAGACCGTGTTGACCTGGCCGGACTCCACGACCGTCCCGCCGTACATGACCTGGACCCGGTCCACCATGCCCGCGACGACACCGAGGTCGTGGGTGATCATCATGATCGCCGCACCCGTCAGGTCGCGGATCTGCAGCAGCGTTTCCAGCACCTGGGCCTGCACCGTCACGTCGAGCGCGGTGGTCGGCTCGTCGGCGATGATCAGCTCCGGGTCGTTGATGATCGCCATCGCGATCATCGCCCGCTGCCGCATACCGCCGGAGAACTCGTGCGGGTACTGCTTGGCCCGCCGGTCCGGCTGCGGGATGCCGACCTGCTCCAGCGAGGCGACGGCCTTCTCCCACGCGGTCTTCTTCGGCACCGCGTGGTGCGCCCGGTAGGCCTCGGCCAGCTGCCAGCCCACGGTGTAGACCGGGTTCAGCGAGGTCATCGGGTCCTGGAAGATCATCGCGATGTCGTTGCCGCGGATCTTCTCGAGCGCCCGGCCCTTCAGCCCGACGATCTCGGTGCCCTTGAACGCGATCGAGCCGGAGACCTTCGCGGTCTTGGGCAGCAGGCCCATGATCGCCGAGGAGGACACCGACTTGCCGGAGCCCGATTCGCCGACGATGCCGAGGACCTCGCCCCGGTCGAGTTCGAAGGACACGCCGCGCACGGCGTGCACGACACCGTCCTCGGTCGGGAAGTCCACGCCGAGGCCGTCGACGGTGAGCAGTTTCTCGGAAGTGGTCATCAGGCACGCACCTTCGTCTGCCTCGGGTCGAACGCGTCGCGCAGACCGTCGCCGATGAAGTTGATCGTCAGCGAGATCAGCACGATCACCACGAACGGCGCGTAGAACAGCCACGGCCGGTCTTGGAACTGCGAGTAGTTCTCGATGATGATCAGGCCGAGCGAGGTGTCCGGCGGCTTCACCCCGAGGCCGATGAAGGACAGCGCGGCCTCCGAGAGCACCGCCGTCGCCACCGCCAGGGTCGCGTTGACCGTGATGATGCCGGTCAGGTTCGGCAGGATGTGCTTGAAGATGATCCGGCTGTTGCTCGCGCCGAGCGCCTTGGCCGCCTCGATGAACTCGCGCTCGGCCAGCGACAGGGTCTGGCCGCGGTTGATCCGGGCCACCTGCATCCAGCTGAACAGGCCGAGCACGATCGCCACCGTGTACCAGCTGGCGGGGAACGCGTGCACCGCGATGGCCACCAGTGCCAGCTGCGGCACGATCAGGAACAGGTCGACCAGGCGCATGACGAAGGTGTCGACGGCCCCGCGCAGGAAGCCGGCGACCGCGCCGAGGGTCACGCCGATGATCGTCGCCATGATCGCCACGACGAGCGCGATCAGCAGGGAGTACTGCGTGCCCTGGAAGATCAGGGCGAGCATGTCCTTGCCGATCTGGCTGGTGCCGAGCGGGTGGTCGGCACTCGGCGAGGCGAAGGACGAGCCGCCGGTGTAGGTCACGTCGTACTTCCAGAACGCGCCGCCGAAGACGGCGCCCAGTGTCAGCAGGACGAGGACGACGAGGCTGGCCATGGCCAAGCGGTGTCGCATGAAACGGCGCAGGACGGTCTGCCACTGCTTGCGCGCGCCGGTGCCGAACTCGTAGCTCGACGACGCCGCCCCCGCTGCCGGGGTTTCGGTGATCTGCGGGTTAGCCAAGGCGAATCCTCGGGTCCAGGATGCCGTAGAGGATGTCGGCAACGAGGTTGAAGACGACGACGAGGATGGCGGTGATCATCAGCCACCCCATCAGCATCGGTGGGTCGAACTGCTGGACCGCGCTCACCAGGAGGTTGCCCATTCCGTTCCAGCCGAAGACGCGCTCGGTGATGATCGCGCCGCTGAACACCGCGCCGATGTTGAGCGCGGCCAGGGTGGTCACCGGGATCAGCGCGTTGCGGAAGGCGTGCCGGAAGATCACCCGCGCCGGGCGCAAGCCCTTGGCGTGGGCGGTCCTGACGTAGTCCGAGCTCAGCGTCTCCAGCATCGAGGCCCGCTGGAACCGGCTGTACGCGGCGAAGCTGATGGCTCCGAGCGCGATGGTCGGCAGCAGGAACGTCCCGGTGTAGACCCGGAACTGCTCGAGGATGTCGCCCTTGAACCCGCCGACCGGTGGACCGGCCGTTGTCAGCCAGCGCTTCATGCCCAGGCCGGTCAGCACGTCGTTGAACTGGATGCCGTAGGTCTTCACCACGATCGCGACGCAGAACACGGGCATCGAGAACATCACGAACGCCGTGGAGGTCGCGAGGTAGTCGAAGATCGAGTACTGCCGGACCGCGGCGAGCACGCCGACGGCGATGCCCAGGGTGACCGCGAGGACCTCGGCCCCGAGCACCAGCTTGAAGGTGGTGCCGAAGGCGGTGGTGACCCGGTCGAAGACGTCGGCCCTGGCCTGGCCCAGCGCGATGCTGGTCCCCCAGTCACCGGACAAAAATGAGGTGAGCCAATCCCAGTAGCGTGACAGGATCGGCTTGTCGAGCCCCAGTTCGAGGGCCAGGTTCTGGATGTCGGCCTCGGTCGTGCCGGGACGGCCGCGCAGCCCCGACAGGGGATCACCGGCCGAGGCGACCATCATGTAGGCGAGGAAAGATCCGATGCCGAGGATCGGGATCGAGACCAGTAGTCGCCGGAGAATGTAGCGAACCACGTTGTCTTCCTTGGTGGGAGCGAGTTCGGGGGCGAACACACCGCTTGTGGCGGCTCGGGGAACGCCGTTCCGGGAGACGCGCAGCGCGAACCTTACTCGGCGGTAACCGGATTACGAGAGGCTCGTCAAAGCTTCGAATACGAAGCGGGCCGGGACCAGGTGACGTCCCGACCCGCTTCGAGTTCTCTACTTCGTTCTACCGCTGCGACGTGCGGAGATCAGGAGACCTCCCACTCCCACGCGTTCCAGGTGGAGCCGTTGCGCGAGTGGTAGCCGACGTTGGTCACGTTGTCGTTGAACGCGATCAGGTTGGCCAGCGAGAACAGCGGCAGCGACGCGTAGTCGGCCGCCATCGCCTTGTTCGCCTTCTGCAGCGCGGCGTCGCGGACGGGCTCGTCGAACTCGGTGTCCACCTTCGGCATCTCGGCGTCGACCGTGGCGTTGGAGTAGCCCTGCCAGTTCTGGCCACCACCGGTGGTGTAGATCGGCTTCTTCTCCGCCTTGAACGGCGAGCCGACCCACGCGAACAGCGCGACGTCGTAGTCGCCGTTGCTGACCCGCTCGTCGAGGAAGTTCGGGTCGGTGTCGTCCTCGATCTGGATACCGGCCTGGCGGCAGGAGGACTGGATCAGCTCCACGGTCTGCTTGCGCCGCGGGATGTCGGTGTGGCTGATCTTGAAGGAGGCCTTCTGGCCGCCCTTGGCGTAGATGCCGTCGCCACCCTTGGCCCAGCCAGCGGCCTCCAGCGTCTTACCGGCCTTGGCCGGGTCCGCGGGCATCACCGAGGTGAAGTCGTCCTGGTAGCTGGCCTCGTCCGGCATGAACAGCAGGCTGCCCAGCGGCTTCGCGGCCGGGTCGACGCCCTTGACCAGCTTGTCGACGATCTCGTTGCGGTTGACGCACTCCGCGAACGCCTGGCGGAAGGCCTTGTCCTGGAACAGCGGCCGCTTGAAGTTCAGGTCGAGGTGCTCGAAGGTGTCGCCACCCTTGGCGGAGTACTTCACGCCCTGGGAGGACAGCTCGCGCAGCTGACCGGCCAGCACCGGCTCGGCCTGCGGGGCGATGATCTGCATCTCGCCGTTCTGCAGCGCCTGCTTCTGCGCGGTCGGGTCGGCGATGCTCTTCATCGTGATGGCCTCGGGGCCACCCGGGTTGCCCGCCCACTTCTCGTTGCGCACGAAGCGAACGAACTGGCCCTGCTGCCAGGAGTCCATCTTGTACGGACCCGACGCCGGCATGACCTCCTTCTTGAACCCGTTCCAGCCGGTGTTCCAGAAGGTGGCGACCTTCTCCACCTCGGGCGAGGTCGGGGTCACCTTGGTGACGTCGGCGACGCCGGTCTCCTTCTCCAGGATGTGCGCCGGGAGCATCGAGGCCTTGTCGAAGATGCCCTTGTAGTCCGCGTACGGGGAGCTGTACGTGGTGACGAAGGTCAGGTCGTCCTTGCACTCCGGGGTGATGTACTCGTACCCGCTGGTGCTCGCGGGGGTGAAGTAGCTGGACTTGCCGTCCGGCTTCTTCGCCTTACCGCTCTGCGCGAGCCACGCGAGGTAGAAGTCGTCGCAGTCCCAGGCGGCGCCGTCGGACCACTGCACGCCCTTCTTGATCTTGTACGTGATGACCTGCGGGCTCTTCGAGGTCTCCTCGACGGCGTCCATCACGTCGCCGTTGAGCAGAACCTTCTTGTTGATGTCGACGAAGAAGGGCTCCGTCAGGATCAGGTTCGCGATCAGCGTGTTGTTGAAGTTGTTGCCGTCCGCGGTCTGGTTGTTGTACGTCGTGTACGGAGCATCGTGACCAACGACGACTTCCTTGCCCGACTTCACCTTGGGCGCTTTGTAGATGCCATCCGGCTGCGAACCCTTGGCAGCCGTCAGGACACCTCCGCCCCCGGCGCCGCCGTCGGTACCGCCACCTCCACCGCAGGCGCTCAGCGTGAGGACCCCAACGGTCAGCACGGCGAACGCGGAGACAGCCTTGGATCTCCTCATGGACACGAGCCCTCCTAGCGCTGGGACACCACACGGCCGATCGGGGCCATGCTGACCCATCATCAAAGGACGCGCCTTCTCACTGCCCTCGACCGGCGCGTCGGGTTGCACGCTAGGAAGCCAACTCGGCGACGGTCATCCTCCGCCCGCCGATCGTGACCAAAGGGTAACTCAGGTATGACGGAGGGTGACGAGTCAGTTACCGAACGCCAGAGTTCGTTTTCCGAACGGTAACTTACACAGATTTTCCACCGTCAGTACGTAATCTTCAACAAGGCGTCCACCCGTTCGAACTACATGCCGGAACTCGTTCGGACAGCGTGACCGCCGTCGCATCGACGGATCGTCACTGCCTCGGTCCGATAGGGCGATAGGGCGCTCCGGCTCCCTTGGCGGTCGAGCGCGCCCATAACCGACGACGGAGCGTGAGCCTCAACGAGGCCCAACCTCCACTCAGTGGCCCATGCCGGGCAAACGATGGCTCACTTCGTCGGCGGGGGCGTCGGCGTCGCGCTGCTGGAGGTGACCGGGACGCGCTTCCAGTCGGCCGCCTCGACGAACGGGCCGACCAGCGGGGGGCCCGCCGTCACGCCGGAGACCTCCGGCCGCGTCACCAGGGTGTCGCTGAGCTGGAACAACGGGATCGACACCGTCTGCTGCCAGAGCGCGGCCTCGATCCCGGGCAGCGCGTCGGCCAGCGGCATCGAGCCGGTCAGGGCGCCGTCGATCACCGGCTGCAGCGCGCGGTCGCAGAAGCTCGCCGGATTGGGGCGGCCCACCGGGACCCCGCCGTCGCTGTCGCTCTCCGTCCAGCAACCGAAGTTGGAGGCCAGCACGGTCGCCGGGTCCTCGCCGAACGCCTGGGGCACGACCGCGATGTCCACGCCGCTGTCCACCGGAACGCCGGGCTGCTGGGCGGGCGAGAGCATGTCGCCGTAGAGCTGGTCGCCGACCGAGGTGACCACCCTGGCCGGGATGGACGCGCCGGCGAGCTGGCGCTGGAGCTGGTGGGCGACCATCACGTACGGCTCGTTCTCGGCGGGCGCGGCGATGATCAGGTTGAGCTGCTGGCCGTTGCGCATCCACGCCCCGGCCTGCTGGGTGTAGCCGGCCTCGACCATCAGCCGCTCCACGGCGGCCAGGTCGGGCTTGCCGCTGCCGGGAATGCCTTGGGGCATCGTCGGTTTGTAGCCGCGCTGCGAGGGCGCGTAGACGTGCGCGTCGGCGCGCAGCTGGGCGGAGGGGCCGTTGCCGGTACCGACTCCGATGAGCGCGTCACGGTCGATCGCCGCCGCCACGGCCGCGCGGACCCGGCTGTCGGACAGGCGCGCGCTCGCCGGGCGCAGCAGCAGCTGGAGCACCGTCGGCCTGGGCACGGTGGTCAGCGAGACGGTCTTTCCCAGTTCCCGCAACGACTCCATGGCGATCTGGTCCGGGCGCAGCAGCGACATCTGGTCGTTGCCGCTGCGCAGCGCCGACACCAGGCCGTTGTGGTCGCTCTTGCGGAGCACGATGCGGTCCAGCACGGCGGGCTGGTCCCAGTAGCGGTCGTTGCGCTCCAGGACGACCTCACCGCGGTCCACGTCGACGCTCTTCAGCGTGAACGGGCCGCCGGAGGCGGGGAAGCTGCTCTCCATCGCGCCGAGCCAGCCGCCGGGGGCGTCCTTGAGCAGGTGCGCGGGCAGCAGGTTGGCGAACAGCGAGCGCCAGCCGGGGTAGGGCTTGCGGAAGGCGACCTCGACGGTCTTGCCGCTGTCGCGCGAGGAGATGCCGGAGATCAGCCGGTAGCCGGCCGAGTTGACCACTCCGGGCGAGGTGCGCATCTGCTGCCAGAGGTAGTCGAAGTCCTCGGCGGCGATCGGCGCGCCGTCGGACCAGGAGGCGTCGCGGCGCAGGGTGTAGGTGACCGTGAACGGCTCGGTCTTGCTGACCTGGGCGGAGCTGACGATCGTGCGGTCCAGCACCGGCGCGCCGTCCGGGCCCGGCCGGTGCACCGAGGGCAGCAGCAGCGCGCCCAGCGTGGTCGTCAGCGCGGACTGGTCGGCCAGGGTGTGCGGGTTGAAGCCGCGCCGGAGGGTGTCGATGCCGACGACGACCTCGGTCAGGTTCGGCGCCTTCGACGGCGTGATGCTCGGGGTGGAGGTGACCAGTTGCGGCGGCGGCAGGTCGGTGCAGGCGGCGGCCCCGGTCAGGGTGGCGCACAGCAGCGCGAGCAGCCGCCCGGTTCTACCGGGTCTCTTCTCCCCTGAGGAGCCCACGCGGCACACCTCCCGTGGCTAGTGTCGTGAGTCGGCGTCCTCGTCACGGCCGGTCGCGAGGACGGGTCGGGCACGAGGCTGCCAGACGGGGCGCTCGGCGCCATCGGCGGCACCCCGGCCAGGCAGTCACCAACCTACTTGGAGTTGGCCCCTGTTCTGGTGACGTCCCGCCGCCGTTCCGGTTGCCCGGGCCGATGATCTTGATCTCGAACGGGTCCCCATCCGCGCCCAATAGCCGATGCCAGACCTTTAAGGTAATTTGCAAGTATGCCCCTCGCGCCGAATGTCACGTTCTCGGAGTTGTCGAACAAACCACTCGACACCGTCCGCAAGCTGCAGGAATCGCCAAGCCGCTCGCTACTCGTGCGTCGCCGCGGCGACGAGGAGGACCTGGTGCTGACCACGGCCAGTCGCGCGGAGGAGGGGCGCGAGGTCGCTGCGACCACCACCGCGTTGTTCGTCTCGCTCATGCAGCACAGCGACGAGGTCCGCGACCTGGTGACCGACGTCCTGCCCAGGGTCTTCCCGTGGGTGCGCTTCCTGCCGAAGGTGGACATGCGTGCCTTCGTCGTGGAGCTGGTGGACGTCATGGAGGCGGCGGCTTCGCTTGGCAATCCCGCTCCGGTGAGCCAGTTGATCGCGGAGTGGCGCCACACCGCCGAGGTCCACGCCGACCCGCGCCTGCTGGCCGTCCTGGGCGAGGACGTCGAAGACCTCGGCGAGATCCCGGCACCGGAGGCTTCCGCCGAGTGAGCCCGAAGAAGGGGGACGCCGTCGCACCGCCGGTCACCGGTGCGGAGTGGCGGATCTGTTACGGAACAACAGAAGCAGCCAAGGGGTGGCAGGAGTTGGAGAACGCCGCGGCTGGCAACCCGCGCAAGGCGTGGGACACCATGCGGACCGATCCGGGACCGGGGCCCGGCAAGCCGACCTCGCGACACCACCGGCTCAAAGGACAGTTGGCCGCAGGCACTCGCGGCGGCCACCACCTGCCGCAGTGGCAGCTCGAAGTCACCGGTGGCGGTCGGATCTGGTACCTGTTGGACGCGGAGAAGCGCACGGTCTGGGTGCAGTACGCCGGAACCGGCCACCCCAAGGCCACCGACGCCTGAGGGCCCGCCGGGACGGTTCCCGGCGGGCCCTCAGCGTTCAAGCGCTGTGCTTAGTTCATCCGCTTGGCGCGGGCGCGCTCACGGCCGCGCAGGTGCGAGTCCAGCACCAGCTTGCGCACGCGGACCACGGTCGGCGCGACCTCGACGCACTCGTCGGAGGCGCAGAACTCCAGCGCCTCCTCCAGCGAGAGCTTGCGCGGACGGGCCAGGGTCTCCATCACGTCGGCGGAGGACTGGCGCATGTTGGTCAGCTTCTTCTCGCGGCAGACGTTGACGTCGAGGTCCTCCGAGCGCGGGTTCTCGCCCACGACCATGCCCTCGTAGGCGTCCGCGCCGGGCTCAACGAAGAAGGTGCCTCGGTCGGCCAGCTGGATCATCGCGTAGGCGGTGATCGCGCCGGTGCGGTCGGCGACCAGGGAGCCGGTGTGCCGGGCCCGGATCTCGCCCGCCCACGGGAAGTAGCCCTCGAAGACGTGGTTGGCGATGCCGGTGCCGCGGGTCTCGGTGAGGAACTCGGTGCGGAAGCCGATCAGGCCGCGGGCCGGGATCACGTACTCCAGCCGGATGCGACCGGTGCCGTGCCCGCCCATGGTCTCCATCTGGCCCTTGCGGTTGGCCATGAGCTGGGTGATCGCGCCGAGGTGCTCCTCGGGCGAGTCCACGGTCAGCCGCTCGAAGGGCTCGCAGAGCTTGCCGTCGATGGTCTTGGTGACCACCTGCGGCTTGCCGACGGTCAGCTCGAAGCCCTCCCGGCGCATGGTCTCCACCAGGATGGCCAGCGCCAGCTCGCCACGGCCCTGCACCTCCCAGGTGTCCGGGCGCTCGGTGGGCAGCACGCGCACGCTGACGTTGCCGACCAGCTCGGAGTCCAGCCGCGACTTGAGCATCCGCGCGGTGATCTTGGTGCCGCCGTTGCGCCCGGCCAGCGGCGAGGTGTTCACGCCGATGGTCATGGAGATGGCCGGCTCGTCCACGGTGATCCGGGGCAGCGGGCGCGGGTCCTCCAGGTCGGCGAGGGTGTCGCCGATGGTGATCTCCGGGATGCCCGCGATGGCGACCAGGTCACCGGCGATGGCCTCCTCGGCGGGCACCCGCTCCAGCGCGTCGGTGATCAGCAGCTCGGTGATCTTCACGCGCTGGGTGGAGCCGTCCTCGCGGCACCAGGTGACCTGCTGGCCCTTCTGGATGCGGCCCGCGTGCACGCGGCAGAGCGCGATGCGGCCGAGGAAGCTGGAGGCGTCGAGGTTGGTGACCAGCGCCTGCAACGGCGCGTCCACGTTGGCCTTGGGCGCGGGCACGTAGTCCAGCAGGACCTTGAACAGCTCGTCCAGGTTCTCGGTCTCCGGCAGCTCGCCGTCGCCGGGCTGGGCCAGCGAGGCGCGGCCGGCGCGGGCGGAGGCGTAGATGACCGGCAGGTCCAGGATCGCGGCCTGGTCGACCTCGATACCGGCGGACTCCAGGTCGGTGGCCAGCTCCAGCAGCAGGTCGTGGGTCTCCTCGACGACCTCGGCGATGCGGGCGTCCGGGCGGTCGACCTTGTTGACCACGAGCACGACCGGCAGGCCGGCGGCCAGGGTCTTGCGCAGCACGAAGCGGGTCTGCGGCAGCGGGCCCTCGGAGGCGTCGACCAGCAGCACGACGCCGTCGACCATGGCGAGGCCGCGCTCGACCTCACCGCCGAAGTCGGCGTGGCCGGGGGTGTCGACGACGTTGATGATCACCGGGCCGTCCGGGGTCTCCCGGCGCACCGCGGTGTTCTTCGCGAGGATGGTGATGCCCTTCTCGCGCTCCAGCTCGCCGGAGTCCATGACCCGGTCGACCAGCTCGGCTCGGGCGGAGAAGGCGCCGGACTGCCGCAGCATGGCGTCGACGAGGGTCGTCTTGCCGTGGTCGACGTGCGCCACGATCGCGACGTTGCGCAGATCAGTCCTGGTGCGTTCGGTCGTCGGTGCGGTGGGCACGCGGGGGCTCCTCAAGTGAAATGCCAGGGGGCGGCCACCGGCTCCTACGCGCACGTGACCCACTTGGAGGATAGCCGCTGACGGAGCGTGCTCCCGACCGCCCACAAGGTCAGGCGAGCCTAACCTAGCCTGTCCGCACCGGTACCCCACTGAGAGGAACAAGGGCGCGCATGGGCAAGGGAAAAGTCAAGAAGAAGTGCTGCCGCTCAAAACCCCGGTGCAAGCGTTGCCCAATCCTCGCGCTACTGAAGGACAAAGAGAAGGCAAAGAAAAAGAAGAAAAAGTAAAGGACACCCGCCGGCCCCCGGGCTCCGGACAACCGACGGGACACACAAGTCCTCTTCTGGGTGAACCCCGACTGGTTTTACCTAGGAGGCTTCGTCGAGCGCCTCGTTGTACGCGAGCATCCCCCCGTCCGTCCTCGTGCACCGGAAGTCGATCACCTGGTAGCGCGCCATCCTGCGCAGGACCAGCGGGTCCCTGGCCAGCACCGCGTCCAGCTTGCCCCGCGCCATCGGCCTGGCGATGACCACCCGCCCCTCACCGCCGGGCCTGCCGCCGGAGGCGAGGAAATAGCCCGATTCGTACTGTTTGTTCATCCATTCGGCGTGTTCGGCGAGAAGGTAGTCGATCTCGTCAACGGGGGCCGCATAGGCGAGCAGCGCGATATACATGACTTTGACGGTAGGACTCCCCGATCTTCGGGTCGAGAAGCGTCGGTGATAGAATCTCAAAGTATGCGCATTCTTAATCTTTGGTGGCGCCGCCCCCGGCGGCCATAAGGATCAATTGCGCATTCCCGACACTTCGGCCGCCGCGCAGGCGGCCCCCGCTGTGTCGAGGGTCTCCTCGCGGCCCACCCCTGAGGAGCTCCGCAGTGACCGAACTCTCCGGTATCAGGACCAGCGGCCCGGCACATCTGGGCAACTACCTGGGCGCCGTGCGGCGGTGGGCGGCCGGTCAGCGGCCGGACGACGTGTTCCTCGTCGCCGACCTGCACGGCATGACCACCACGCACAGCCCGCACCGGCTGCGCCAGTACGCCCGGCAGGCGTTCGCGCTGCTCATCGCCTCCGGCGTGGACCCCGAGCGGGCCGTGGTGTTCGTCCAGTCCGACCTCGTGCGCGAGCACGCGGCGCTGACCTGGGTGCTGGAGTGCACGTGCACCTACGGCGAGGCCAAGCGGATGCGGCAGTTCCGGGAGAAATCCGGCGGGCAGGACTCGGTGCGGCTCGGCCTGCTCACCTACCCCGTGCTCCAGGCGGCGGACATCCTGCTCTACGGCGCGGACCGGGTGCCCGTCGGCGAGGACCAGCACGAGCACGTCGAGCTGGCGCGGGCGCTGGCCAACCGCTTCAACGGCACCTACGGCGAGGTGTTCGTGGTGCCCGAGGGCGTAGTCCCGGCGGTCGGGGCGGGCATCAAGGACCTGGCCGAGCCCACGCGCACCATGGCGAAGTCCTCCGGTGAGACGCCCGGCGTGGTGTTCGTGCTGGACTCCCCCGACCTCATCCGGCGCAAGGTCGAGCGCGCGGTCGCCGAGGACCTCGGCGAGCTCCGCTACGCGCCGAAGGAGCGGCCCGGGGTGTCGAACCTGCTGGAGATCTTGGGTGCGTGCACCGGCGTCAGCCCGCGCGAGATCGGCGCCGACATCGCCGACCTCCACCAGCTCAAGGCCACCGTGGCGGACACCGTCGTGGAGATGCTGCGCCCGGTCCGCGAGCGGATGACCGAGCTGCTGGCCGACCTGGCAGAACTCGACCGCCTCCGCGCTTTCGGCGCCGCACGGGCCCGCGACCGGGCCACCCCGCGCCTCGAAGCCGCGCTCAAAGTCGTAGGCCTCAGCTAGCGCTTAAGCCCTGAACGGGTCGTTTGGTGCGTTGAACGCACTGAACGACCCGTTGGGGTCAGGGGGCTTCGGCCAGGAGTGCGTGGAGGTCGGGGAGCAGGGCGATGTCGGGGTCGAGCCAGTCGAGCGAGGCGAGCCGTTCGACCGGAACCCATTCCACGGCAAGGTGTTCCAGCGCTGAAGGCACCGCGTCGCCGTCCGCGAGCGTGGCCGCGTAGGCGCGCATGAGGTAGCCCTTGGGCAGGGGCACGTCGGGGCCGATGCGCGTGCCGACGGTGACCGCCGCGCCCAGCTCTTCGACGCACTCGCGGACCAGGGCGGCCTCATCGGTCTCCCCCGCCTCGACGCGCCCGCCGGGCAGCTCCCACCGCCCGGCGAGGTGTTCGGGATAGGACCGCTGCTGCGCGAGCAAGTGTCCTTTGTGGACGATCGCGGCGGCCACCACGACCGGGGAGCGGCCGAGTGAGAGCACCCGCGAGCGCACCGCGTCTCCCCTGCGCTGCAACAACTTCAGCACGAAGCGGCGCATCAGCAGCACGTCGGCGACCGAGCCGATCGGGCCCCACGGGGAAAGCCAGCGAACGGAGTCGGTGACCAGGGTCCCGGCTCGGGTCTCGGCCAGCACGATGTCGTGCCGGAGCCGCCGCACGAGCTGATCAGGGGAAGCCAGCTCCGACGAGAGGCCGGTGTCGTCGGCCCGCACGATCTTGGTGCGCAGGGGAACGCGGACACCGGGCAGGAGCGGGACCTCGAAGCTCAGCTCGTCACCGACGCAGAGCAGATCGCCGCGAGCGGTGCACCGCGAAAGCGGGCCAGTCGCCTGGACGACGGTGACATCGCGGACGGCCGCCGCGACAGTGCGGATCGGCGCGTCGATGAGCAGGGTGGACCTCAGAACCGGCACGCGCCCGATCTTGGCACGTCAGGATCTGTGGGTCTGCCAGCGGATCTCCAAGCGGGCGCCGCCCTCCGGCGAGGCACCGGCACGCACGCTGCCCTCCCTGCGGTGCACGACGTCGGCCACCATCGCCAGGCCCAGCCCAGCGCCGCCCGTGTCGCGGTCGCGCGCGCCGTGCACGCGGTAGAAGCGGTCGAACACGCGCTCGCGGTGCTCCGGCGGAATGCCCTCGCCGTCGTCGTCGACGACCAAGCGCGCCTGCGGCCCGGCGGGCAGCACCATCACGCGCACCTGGCTCTTGGCGTAGCGACGCGCGTTGCGCAGCAGGTTGTCCAGCACGAGCTCGACCTCCTGGCCGGTCGCGCGCACCCACACCGGCACGAAGGTCTCCACGCGCACCAACGGCCCGTCGTCGGGCTGGCGGCGCACGACGTCGCGGACGAGGCCGTTCAGCTCGACGGAGTCCACCGGAGGCAGCGCGGCCGTGTCGGAGCGCGCGAGCTTGAGCAGGTGGTCGACGACCTCGGACAGCCGCTCGGCCTCGATGGCGACCTCTTCGAGGACCTCCTGGGCCTCGTCGGGATCGGGGTAGGCGACGGCCACCTCCGCCTGGGCGCGGATCGAGGCCACCGGGGAGCGCAGCTCGTGCGCTGCGGCGCCGCTGAACTGGCGCATCCGCTCGGCGGACTCGTCGCGGCGAGCGAGCAGGCTGTTCAACGCCTCGGCCAGGGCGTGCAGCTCGTCGCGCGCCTCCGGCAGCGGCAGTCGCTCACCGGCGGGCAGCGCCTGGGCGGCCGAGCGCATCCGCTCCACCGGCCGCAGCGACCAGCGCACGGTGACCCACGCGGTGAACGCGACGGCGGCGGTGCCGAGCAGCGCCACGGGCACGAACCACACCACGATGTTCTCGAACAGCCTCATCTGCTCGCTCGCGTCCAAGCCGGCGAGCACGAGCCGCTGCGAGCCGTCGGGCGCACTGGCGACGGTCGGCAACCACCTGGTCGAGTCGTAGTTGCGGGAGATCGTGATCGCCTGGCCGCCGAGCAGCGAACGGACCTCGGACGGGTAGAGGTCGGGGGCGCCGATGCCGTCCTGCGGCTCTCCGGCGGTGTTGAGCACGCGGACCTGCACCGCGCCCTGCATCCGCGCGGCGGGCTTGCCCTCGGAGACGGAGCTGGACGCGGCGGTCAGCACCTTCCTGAGCTGGCCGTCCATCTGGTCGGTGAGCCCCTTGGTGAGCACCAGGGACATCACCTGCGCGAGCACGAGGAAGCCGCCGAGCGCTGCCGCCGCGGCGACCATCGTGATCCGTCCGCGCAGGCTGCGGCCGCGCCACCAGTGCTGGACAGCGCCGATCGGGCCCCTCATGTCTCGGCTGCGGTCTCGTCGCTCGCGAGGTAGCCGTGCCCGCGCACGGTGCGCACGAGGTGCCCGGCTCCGGCCGCGTCGAGCTTGCGGCGCAGGTAGCCGACGTACACCTCGACGGCGTTGCGGGTGGCGGCCTGCTCGTCGCCCCAGACCGCGCGGAGCAGGTCGTCCTTGGCGACGACCGTCCCGGCGCGCCCGGCCAGCGCCGTGAGCAGCGCGTACTCGCGGGGGCTCAGCGGGATCGGCTCGCCCTCCCAGAGCACTTCGCGCGCGGCCTGGTCGATCTCCAGCCGACCGAGCCGCAGGCGGGAGCGCCCGGAGCCGCCCTCGGCCGCCTTGCGCCGCAACAGCGCCTTGACCTGGGCGACCAGCACCATGAAGGAGAACGGTTTGACGATGTAGCCGTCCGCGCCCAGGTCGAGCCCGTCGGCCTGGTCGACCTCGCCGTCCTTGGCGGAGAGCATCAGCACCGGCGTGGTGACACCGTCCGCGCGCAGGTGCTGGAGCACCCGGTAGCCGGAGAGGCCCGGCAGCATGATGTCCAGCAGGACGAGGTCGAAAGCACCGGTCAGCGCCGCGCGCAGGCCGCTCGGCCCGTCCTCGGCGGTGACCACGTCCATGCCCTCGGCGCGCAGTCCCCGCTGGAGGGCCCTGCGCACCCCGACCTCGTCGTCCACTACGAGCACCCGTGGCTTCACGTGCACAGCATGCACTCAGCTGAGAGTCTTGGCCTTCACCCTCTCAGTGCTCTCTCAGCGAACGGCAGCGGTCTCAGGTCTATCTCAGCGTCGGGCCTGCACAGTCGTCATCACGGAGGGAAACCCGTCCGAGGAGGAGACGAACATGGATCGCAAGAAGGCCACAGTCGCAGCTGCCGCGGTCGGGGCGCTCGCAGGCGCGGTCGGACTGACCGTGCTGGCCATGCCGTCCGGTGCGGGTGCCGCTCCCGTGCTGCCGCCGGTGAACCCGGAGCAGCTGGTGCAGTCGGTGCTCAGCCAGAACGAGATCCCGGCGCTGGGGGGCACCGTCGAGGGCAAGGCCAACCTCGGCCTCCCCGCCATCCCCAACATGCCGATCGACCTGAGCGGCGTGTCCGCGAAGATCTGGTCCGACGGCACCGGCAAGGCCCGGGTGAGCACGAGCCAGACCGGCGGCGAGAAGATCATGGTCAACGACGGCACCACCGCGTGGACCTGGGACTCCAGCACGAAGGTCGCCACCAAGCACACCTTCGACAAGGCGCAGGCCCCCAAGGAGCGCCCCGCTGAGCTGAACGACCCGGCCAGCGCGGCGAAGCAGATCATCGACGTGGTCCGCCCGCACAGCAGCATCTCGGTGGACGGCACGGCCAGCGTCGCCGGTCGCGACGCCTACGAGCTGGTGCTCGCGCCCGCCCCGACCGAGCGCACGCTGCTGCGTGAGGTGCGCGTCGCGGTGGACGCGGAGAAGCGCATCCCGCTGCGGGTGGTCGTGCTGGCCAACGGCTCCAGCGAGCCGGTCGCGCAGATCGGCTTCACCAAGCTCGACATCGGCGCGCAGGACCCGAAGATGTTCACCTTCACCCCGCCTGCGGGCTCGAAGGTCGAGGAGAGCACGGCGAAGTTCAAGGACGCCGAGAAGCGGCACGAGGAGTTCGAGAAGAACCGCAAGCCGGGTGAGGCTCCGAAGCTGCCGGAGAGCGACCAGTTCAAGGTCGTCGGCGAGGGCTGGGACACCACCGTCGCCGGGCGCCTGCCCAAGCTCGACCAGCTGCCCAAGGACGAGAACGGCAAGTCCCCGCAGAACCCGATGGACCTGATCAAGCAGTTCGGCGCCAAGGTCGAGGGCCCGTGGGGCAAGGGCTACCTGATCACCACCAAGGTCGGCACCGGCCTGCTCACCGAGGACGGCCGCTTCGCCGCGGGCGCCGTTCCGTCCCAGGTGCTCATCGAGGCGATCGGCACCGTGAAGTGAGTCTGAGCACCGAGCCGCTTGCGGCGACCGGTGCGGCGGGGGCGGCGAAGTCCGCCGCCCCCGCCCTCGCGGCCCGCACCACCGGCCTTCGCAAGGTCTACGGAAACACCGTCGCGGTCGACAGCGTCGACCTCGAGGTCCCGCAGGGCGCGGTGCTCGGCCTGCTGGGACCCAACGGTTCCGGCAAGACCACCACGATCAGGATGCTGCTCGGTCTGACCAGGCCGAGCGCGGGCAGCGTCGAGCTGCTCGGGGTGCCCATGCCCGACGGCGCGGACCGCGCGCTGCCGCACGTGGGCGCGCTGGTGGAGGGACCCGGATTCCACCCGTTCCTCTCCGGGCGGGAGAACCTCCGCCGCTGCGCCGCCGCCGAACCGCTGCTGCCGACCGAGGGGATCTCCAGGGCCGTCGACGGCGCGCTGGAGCGGGTCGGTCTCGGGCACGCGGCGACGCGGAAGTACCGGGGGTACTCGCTGGGCATGAAGCAGCGGCTCGGCCTGGCCGCCGCGCTGCTGGTGCCGAGGCGGCTGGTGGTGCTCGACGAGCCCACCAACGGGCTCGACCCCGCGGGTACCAGGGAGATCCGCGGTGTCATGGCCGAGCTGCACGAGGCGGGGACCACGGTGGTCGTGTCCTCGCACCTGCTGGCCGAGGTCGAGGCGACCTGCACCCACGTCGCCGTGCTGCACCAGGGCACGGCGGTCGCGCAGGGCTCGCTCGCCCAGCTGCTCGACGGGGGGACACCAACGCTCACCGTGTCCACCGAGGATGTTCAGCTCGCAGTGGACACGTTGCGGGACAACAGAATTCCTTACAAGTCCGATGTGGACGGTGTGCGCGCGGAGCTGGTCTCCGTGACGCCGCAGCAGGTGATCGAGAAGCTCGTGCTCGCCGGGGTGGGCGTGCGCGAGGCACGACGCGAGCGGACCGGGCTCGAAGAGCTGTTCGCCAGGTTGACGGAGGCCGACGTGCGGGAGGGGTCATGACCACGGCATCGATCGCCTCGCCGGATCTCCTGGAGAGGACGCCCAAGGCACCGCTGGGCAGGCTGTTGCGCTCGGAGCTGCGGTGGGTGCTGCGGCGCCCGAGGACGCTGGCGGCCTTCGGGGTGCTCGCCCTCGTCCCGATCGGGCTCGGCATCCTGATGAGCGCGCTGGACATCGGCGGCTCACCCGTCGTGGGCGGGCCACCGATGCTGGCCTCGTTGCTGGGCAACGGAATGGTGCTGCCGCTGGCGGCGATGAGCATGGCGATGCCGTTGCTGCTGCCGATGATCATCTCGATGACCGCGGCCGACGCGATCGCCGGTGAGTCCAGCCACGGCACGCTGCGCGGGCTGCTGATCGCTCCGATCGGCCGCACCAGACTGGTCGTGGTGAAGACGGCGGGCGTGGCCGCGGTGACCGCGATCGCCGTCGCCGTGCTCGCGGTGCTGGGGATCACCTCGGGGGCGGTGTTCACCGGGACCACGGAGTTCACGTCGATCTCGGGGACGGCGCTGAGCTTCGGGGATGCCCTGGGGCGGGTCGGCATCGCGGCCGCGTGGGTGTGGTTGCAGATGTTCGCGGTGGCCGCGGTCGCGCTGGCGCTGTCGTCGCTGACCGACCACCCGCTCGTGGTGCTCACGGTGATGATGGGCACGCTGATCGTGTTCGCGGTGCTCGGGGGGATCGCCAACCTGTCGTGGCTGCACCCCGTGCTGCTGACGACCGGGTGGATGTCGCTGATCGACGTGATCCGCGATCCGATGGAGACGGCGGCGCTGACCGAGGGCGCGATGCGCGCGCTGTGCTACGTCGTGATCGGGTTGTCAGCGACCGTGGCCCGCATGGCGACCAAGGACAGCTGAGTCGGGGATCGGCGAGCCGCAGCAGGGGCAGCTCGCCGATTCGCCGTTGTAGCCGAGGAAAGCGGCTACACCATCGTCGGCCGGGCGCTTCCGGACTTCTTCGGGAGTGCCCGTCTGCACGATCTTTCCCTTGCGCATCAACGCGATTCGATCGGCCAGCGCGAACGCCTCGCCGTGGTCGTGGGTCACCAGGAGCGCTGTCGCTCCGGCCCGGCGCAGGAGCACGGCGAGATCAGCCGCCAACTGCTCGCGCAGTGCGCGGTCCAACGCCGACAACGGTTCGTCCAGCAGCAACAGCTTCGGCCTCGGCGCGAGAGCACGCGCCAACGCCACGCGCTGCTGCTCTCCCCCCGACAACTCCGTGGTGCGCCGCGAGCCGTATCCGGGAAGGCCGACGAGGTCGAGCAGTTCCGCGACGCGCTCCGCCTGCGCCTTCTTGTCAGCGCCGCGCATGCGCAGCCCGAACGCCACGTTGCCCGCCACGTCGCGGTGCGGGAACAGTTGGCCGTCCTGGAAGACGAGGCCGAACTCCCGCCGGTGGACCGGCACCCCGGCCAGGTCCGCGTCGTCCCACGCCACAGCGCCAGAACTGCTCTGCTCCAGGCCTGCGACCGCGCGCAGCAGCGTCGACTTCCCGCAGCCGGAAGGACCGAGCAGCGCGAGCACCTCGCCGTCGGCGATCCCCAGGTCCACGTCGGACACTGCGATGGTTTGTCCATAGTGGACGCTCAAGTTGCTGACCCGCAGGCCCATCAGAACTCTCCCAGGGCTTCCGAGCCGACGCGGACGCGCTCGACCAGCGCGACAGCGGCGACGGTGACGATCATCAGCAGCACGCACGAGGCGTAGGCCATCTGCACGTTCAGCTCCCCAGGGCGCGAGATCAACCGCGAGATCGCCACCGGCAGCGTCGGCGCGTCCGGCCGCACGAGGAAGCTGGTCGCGCCGAACTCGCCGAGCGCGACCACGTAGCCGAATCCGGCGGCGGCGAGCAGCGAGCGTCCCGCGAACGGGAGGTCGACCTCGCGCCACACGCGCAGCGGCGAGGCCCCGAGCGTCGCAGCTGCCTGGCGCAGGCGGTCGTCGATCGCGCGCAGCACGGGCAACACCGTCCGGATGATCAACGGCATCACCACCAGCGCCTGCGCGAACGGCACCAGGATCGGCGATGAGCGGAGATCTCCGGGCAGCGAGTCCATCGTGACGAGGTAGCCGAACCCGACCGTCACGGCGGAGACGCCGAGCGGGAGCATCAGCGCCATGTCCATCGCCTCGGCGAGCCGGCCGCGCCGTCTCCGCAACTGGGACAGCACGACCGCTGCGAGAACTCCGAGGAACATGGCGAGCAGGGTCGCGTCGAAGGCGGTCCGCAACGAGTTCATCGCCGCGGTCAGCCCCGACACCCCCAACGTCGACGCCGCCGCGTCCCCCGCGAGCGCCGTGTACCCGGCCAGGCTCCAACCGTCCCTTGTGGACAGTGACTGGACTATCAGCGAGAACACCGGCAGCAACAGGAGAGCCACGATCGTCAGCGCCGCGCCGACCACGACCCGCTCAGCTCCTTCGGGCCTTCTCGCGGTCTCCGCGCTTCGCCGCAGTGCCAGCGCCGTCTCGCGCTTGCGCCGCGCAACGGCTCCGACGAGCAGCGCGCCGACCACAGCGACGAGCTGCACGAGCGAGAGCGCAGCGGCTCCTGGCAGGTCGAGCAACTGCACCGTGCGCAGGTAGATCTCGGTCTCCAACGTCCGGTACTCCGAGCCGCCGAGCACCAGGACCACGCCGAAACTCGTTGCGCAGAAAAGGAAGACCACCGCGAGCGCCGAGCCGATCGCGGGCGCGAGCGCGGGCAACGTCACCGAAGTGAAGGCGCGCCAACGAGAAGCGCCCAGCGCACGCGCCGCGTCCTCAGCTCGCCGATCGAGGTTCGCCCACAGACCGCCCACGGTCCGCGCCACCACCGCTACGTTGAAGAACGCGTTGGCCAGCACGATCGCGACCACTCCGCTGTCGCCGAGCAACGAGCGGAAAGCCATGCCCACCACCAATGTGGGCAGCACGAACGGAATCGTGACGATCAGCCGCACGAACCCCCGCCCGCGCACGGCGCAGCGCGCGAGCAGGTACGCGACGGGCAGCCCCGCCAGCAGAGCGACCACGGTGGACGCCGCCGCCTGGCCGAGCGTGAAGGCCACCAGCTCCCAGGTCTGCGGGTCCGCCAGCACCGCGCCGACCCCGGACTCCCCCAGCCCCAAGCCGATGATGGCCGCGACCGGCCAGGCGAAGAACACGGCGAGGAACAGCAGCGGAACCGCCGCTCCCACGCCGAGAGCGATCTTCGTACCGCGCACCCGTCAGCCCTGCACGATGGACCGCCACAGGGCGAGCCAGCGCTCACGGTCGCGGTCGACCTGCTGCGCGGGCAGCTCAAGCGCCTTGGTCGGCAACGGCGCCGCCGTCTGCCAGGACTGGGGCAGCGCAACGCCTTCACGCGTCGGGTAGACGAACATCTGCTCGGCCAGCTGCGACTGCACCTTGTCCGACAACAGGAAGTCCACGACCTTGCGCGCGCCTTCGGTGTTCTTCGCGCCCGTGAGCACGCCCGCGTACTCGACCTGCCGGTAGCACCCGCCGAGCAGCGCCTTCGTGCGCGGCTTCCCGTCCTGGCCGACCTCGGCCGACGGCGAGGAGGCGTAGGACACCACGAGCGGGCGCGGCCCCTTGCCGGAGGAGCCGGAGAAGTCCTGCGTGTAGCTCTGCTCCCAGCCGCTGGCGACCTTGACGCCGTTGGCCTTGAGCTTCGTCCAGTACTCCGCCCACTGCTGCTCGCCGAAGGTGGCCACGGTCGCGAACAGGAAGGCCAGCCCCGGGGACGAGGTCGCCGGGTTCTGCACCACGAGCAGGTCCTTGTAGCGGGGATCGGTGAGGTCCGCGAGCGAAGTCGGCTCCGGAATGCCGCGCTGGGCGAGGAAACCCGTGTCGATGTTGAGGCACACGTCGCCGACGTCGACCGCGTTGAGCTTGTCCTCCGCCCCCGCGACCGCGTAGCGCTGCGCGCCCTTGGCGGCTTCGGGGCTGCGGTAGGACTGCAGCAGGTTCTGCCCGATCGCCCGCGAGGCGTAGGTGGAGTCGATCCCGAAGACCGCGTCGGCCAGCGGGTTCCCCTTGGTCAGCACCAGTTGGTTGGTCATCTCGCCCGCGTCGCCGCGGCGGCTGATCTCGACGGTGATGCCGGTGTTCTTGGTGAACTCGTCCAGCACCGGCTTGGGCAGCGCGAACGAGTTGTGCGTGACCAGCACGACCTTCTCGCCGCCGGTCTCCGCCTCGCCGCCGCCCGTCAGCGAGCACCCGCTGACCAGCGCGAGCACCATCAGCGCTCCGAGTGTTCTGCTCCGCACTTCGTCCCTCCTGGTCGCCGTTGTCGTGACCACGAGGCACCGCGAGCGGCGCGCAACCTCCCTACACCGGCATGACCCGGATCAGGTTCGTACGGTCGAGGGCTGGCGGCCCTCCTCTCAGCCCGGCTACACCGGGCTCCCGTGGCGGCCCCAGCCTACGTCGGACTCGCGTCGAGCGGGAGCCGCGGCCACCATGGGGACATGGCCCGACTGCTGAACGACGAACAGGTGACCGAGGCGCTCTCCGCCCTTCCGCACTGGCGCCAGCAGGGCAGGGAGCTCGTCCGCACGGCGGAGCTGGCGAGCTTCACCGATGCGATCCGGGTGGTGAACCGTGTGGCGGAGATCGCCGAGAACGACGACCACCACCCGGACATCGACATCCGCTGGCGCACGTTGATCTTCCGGTGCTCCACGCACTCCGAGGGCGGGGTCACCGCGCTGGACGTGTCGCTGGCCGGGGAGATCGAGGGCGTGCTGGAGGCGCTCGGCGGTCTCAGCGGCGGAACGGCCCCTTGACCTCGAAGGTGATCCCGTCGGTGACCTCGCCGGAGAGCCCCCGCTGCGAGGAGAAGTAGAGCCGCGTGCCGTCCGGGCTGAAGGTCGGCCCGGTGACCTCGGAGCTCGCGTGCTGGCCCACCAGGCGGCAGAACGGCGCCACCACACCCTTGGGCGTGATGACGCACATCTCCATGTTGCCGCCGTCCTCGGCGACGTAGAGGTCGCCGCTGCCCGCTCGCGTGATGTTGTCGACGCCGAAGAGCACCGGCGGCTGCTGCGGCTGGTCAGCACCGTTGTAGGCGAGGTCGAGCGTGCTGTTGCGGGCGTCGTAAGTCCACACGCGGCTGTCTCCCGCTGTGGTGAACCAACACGTGCCGTTGGCGTAGAAGCAGCCCTCGCCGCCGAAGAACTTCTTCATGCCCGGCACCTGGAAACGGGTCTCCACCGGATCACCGAACGGATCGGGCACTGGTTTCCAGGCGACAGGACCGCAGGTCAGCTCGTCCGGCGCGCACAGCACCTCGACCCGGCCCGAGGACAGGTTCGGCCAAGCGTCGGGGATGAAGCGGTAGAAACCGCCCTCCAGCTGGTCCTCGGTCATGTAGATGACCTTGCGCTCCGGGTCGACCGCGCAGGCCTCGTGCATGAACGTGCCCATCGCGGGCCGCACGATCGCCTTCCTCCGCCCCCACGGATCGGTCTCGTAGACCTGACCGCGCGGCACCTCCTCGCAGGAGAGCCAGGTGTTCCACGGCGTCGCCCCGCCCGCGCAGTTGGTGTCCGTCCCGTGCAGCACGTTGTAGGCATCGGCGACGCTGCCGTCCCTGCGGAACCGGATCGCGCTCACGCCGCCGAGCAACCCCTGCGACTTCGGCAGTTCGCTGTTGGCGACGTAGATCCACCCGCTGCCGTCCCGGAAGCACGCCCCCGCGTCCGGTGCCCCCGGCCAGACGTAGTCGGTGCCCGCCACCTTCTGCCCGGCCCGGCCGATCACCCTGCTGGTGAAGCCCTTCGGCAGCATCACCCCGTTGGCATCGGCCCGCCGCAGCTCCCCGTACGGACTCGGACCGGGCTGCGCCCCCGCCGCGAGCGCCCCGTGCCACGAAGCCCCGCCAAAGGCCGCGGCGGTGGCGCCCACCACCGCGGCCCGAAGAAAACCTCGACGTTCCACGTGCGATCTCCCCAGATTCGACGTCCGGCACACGCCGGCCCCATCGATCCTGACAAGAGGTGAGCAACACTCACCACACGCTTCGAATCCCCTGACTCAGCTCGCTGACGCAATCATTGCGTCACTGCGTCAGGGCAGGTGTCAGCCTGCGCGGCGACACCAGCCGCACCGGTATCGGCGAGCTCGACCACTGACAGGGCAGGGCCTAGACGTTGAAGCGGAAGTCGACCACGTCGCCGTCGGCCATCACGTAGTCCTTGCCCTCCATGCGGACCTTGCCCGCCGAGCGAGCCGAGGCCATCGACCCGGCCTCGACCAGGTCCGCGAAGGAGACGATCTCCGCCTTGATGAAGCCGCGCTCGAAGTCGGTGTGGATGACGCCGGCGGCCTGCGGAGCGGTCCAGCCCTTGCGGATGGTCCACGCGCGGGACTCCTTGGGCCCCGCGGTGAGGTAGGTCTGCATGCCGAGGGTGTGGAACCCGGCGCGGGCCAACGAGTGCAGGCCGGGCTCCTCCTGGCCGATGGTCTCCAGCAGCTCGCGCGCGGACTCCTCGTCCAGCTCCAGCAGCTCGGCCTCGACCTTGGCGTCCAGGAACACCGCGTCGGCCGGGGCGACCAGCTCGCGCAGCTCCTTCTTGCGGGCCTCGTTGGTCAGCACACCCTCGTCGGCGTTGAAGACGTAGAGGAACGGCTTGGTGGTGAGCAGGTTCAGCTCACGCAGCTCGGTCAGGTCCACCTCGGACTGCGCCGCGAAGAGGGTGCGGCCGCCGTCGAGGATGTCCTTGGCCTTCTTGCCCTCCTCCAGCGCCGCGCGGCGGTCCTTCTGGACGCGCGCTTCCTTCTCCAGGCGGGCGAGCGCCTTGTCCAGGGTCTGCAGGTCGGCGAGGATCAGCTCGGTGTTGATCGTCTCGATGTCCGACACCGGGTCGAAGGTGCCGTCGACGTGGATCACGTCCGGGTCGTCGAAGACGCGGACGACCTGGCAGATCGCGTTCGCCTCGCGGATGTTGGCGAGGAACTGGTTGCCAAGGCCCGCACCCTCGGAGGCGCCGCGCACGATGCCCGCGATGTCGACGAAGGACACGGTCGCGGGGACGATGCGCTCGCTGCTGAAGATCTTCGAGAGCTGGTCGAGCCGCGCGTCGGGCAGCGGGACCACGCCGACGTTGGGCTCGATGGTGGCGAACGGGTAGTTCGCGGCGAGCACGTCGTTGCGGGTCAGCGCGTTGAACAGGGTGGACTTGCCCACGTTGGGCAGCCCGACGATGCCGAGGGTGAGACTCACGTCTGGGGAGTCTAGGTGCCCGCCCGAGCGCCTCCGGCCACGGGCGGGGAGAACGCCTGCGCCCCCGGTGATCGCCGCGGCGGATTTCCGCCAGCCGAGGCACGCCGCTGCTGGCAGCATCGGTGCCGTGCTGGTCGATTCAGAGCGTGCCTACCGGGCCGTCGCCTCCCGCGACGCCCGCTTCGACGGCTGCTTCGTGCTGGCCGTGCGCACCACGGGCATCTACTGCCGCCCGTCCTGCCCGGCGATGACGCCGAAGCGCCGCAACGTCGAGTTCTTCCCGACAACGGCGGCCGCCCAGTCCTCGGGTTACCGGGCCTGCCGCCGCTGCCTGCCCGACGCCGTGCCCGGCTCCCCGGAGTGGGACCTGCGCGCCGACCTCGCGTCCAGGGCGATGCGGCTGATCGGTGACGGTGTCGTCGAGCGCGAGGGCGTGCCGGGGCTCGCCCGCAGGCTCGGCTACTCCGAGCGGCACCTGTCCCGGGTGCTCACCGCCGAACTGGGCGCGGGACCGCTCGCGCTGGCCCGAGCGCACCGGGCCCACGCCGCGCGCACGCTGATCGAGACGACGGCGCTGCCCTTCGCCGACATCGCCTTCGCCGCCGGGTTCTCCAGCGTGCGCCAGTTCAACGAGACCATCCAGGCCGTCTTCGCCACGTCACCGTCCGTGCTGCGCGCGGGCGCGCAGAAGCGCCGCAGGTCGGACGCCCCGGTCGAGCCGAGGACCGGGACGATCACCCTGCGCCTGCCGTTCCGCCCGCCCATGGACGCCGAGGGCGCGCTGGCTTTCCTCGCCGCACGGGCGATTCCGGGCGTGGAGCACGTCGAGGCGGGTGTCTACTCCCGCGCGATCGCGCTGCCGCACGGCGCCGCGACCGTGCAGCTGGAGCCCACCCCGACCCACGTGCACTGCCGCCTGCGCCTCGTCGACGTGCGCGATCTGGGCGCGGCCGTGTCCCGCGTCCGCAGGCTGCTCGACCTGGACGCCGATCCGCTCGCCGTGGACGAGGTGCTGTCCGCTGACGCCTCCCTCCGCTCGCTCGTGACCGCGACACCCGGGATTCGGGTGCCCGGCACCATGGACGCGCACGAAATGCTCGTGCGCGCGCTGCTCGGCCAGCAGGTGTCCGTGGCCTCGGCCCGCACCAGCGTCACCGCGCTGGCCCGAGCACTCGGCACCCCGCTCCCCGCCGCCGAGGGGCAGCTGACCACGCTGTTCCCCACGGCGGAGGCCATCGCCGCGCACGGCGCCGATGTGCTCACAGGCCCGGGCAAGCGCGTCGAGACGGTGCTCGCCGCCTGCGCCGCCCTCGCCGACGGATCGCTGGACCTGCACATCGGGCGCGACGACGAGGAACTGGTCGCCGAACTCCAGGAACTGCCCGGCATCGGTCGCTGGACCGCTGACTACGTGGCCATGCGCGTCCTCGGCACGCCGGACGTCCTGCTCGCCACGGACACCGCCATGCGCAAGGGGGCCGGAGCACTCGGACTACCGTCCGATGTGGACGGTCTCCGGACCCGCGCCAGGTCCTGGCGTCCCTGGCGGTCCTACGCCGGAATGCACCTGTGGCGCGCCGCCGCGCTGGCCGCGTCCGCCCCGAACTCGAGGAGAACCGCATGAGCACGGCCACGACCGCCCACTCCGCGACGGTGGACACGCCGATCGGACCGTTCACCGCGATCACGGCCGAGGACGGTGTCGTGCTGGCCTCCGGTTGGACCGGCGCCGTCGACGACCTGCTCGTGGTGATCTCGCCGAGCCTGCGCCCGGCCGAGGTCAAGCCCCGCGCCGAACTCGGGGCCGTCACCAAGGCGATCCGCGACTACCACGCCGGTGAGCTGGACGCGGCAGCCGAATTGCCCGTGCGGCAGCGCGGTGGAGAGTTCATGGAGCACGCATGGACCACCCTGCGCACCGTGCCCGCGGGCAAGCCGGTGACCTACGCCGACTACGCCGCCCTCGCCGGGCGCCCCCAAGCAGTTCGCGCGGCCGCGTCCGCGTGCGCTCGCAACGCCGCCGCGCTGTTCGTGCCGTGCCACCGAGTCTTGCGCACCGGTGGTGGGATCGGGGGCTTCCGATGGGGCGTCGAGGCCAAGCGCTGGCTGCTGGACCACGAGGACCTGGGGTGACGTCGTTCAGCCGGTGACCACCTCCAGACTGGAGCCGGTGGTGTCCCGCGCCTTGCGCACCCGCAACCGGGTTGGAATGCGCTGGCGCAGCTCCTCCACGTGCGAGACCAACCCCACGACGCGCCCGCCGGCCCGCAGTTCGTCGAGGGTGTCCATCACGAGGTCGAGGGTGTCCGCGTCGAGGGTGCCGAAGCCCTCGTCCACGAACAGGGTGTCGAGCAGCGCGCCACCGGTCTCCGCCGCGACGACGTCGGCGAGGCCCAGCGCGAGGGCGAGCGAGGCCAGGAAGGACTCCCCGCCGGAGAGCGTCTTCGCGGGCCTCGTCCGCCCGGAGTAGCCGTCCAGCACGTCGAGCCCGAGACCGCCGCGCGTGCCCCGAGCCCCTGCGGCATCGGAGTGGACGAAGGAGTAGCGCCCCTGGCTCATCCGTTGCAGGCGTTCGGTGGCCGCGACCGCGACCTCCTCCAGCCGGGCGGCGAGGACGTAGGAGCGCAACGACATCTTCCTGGTGTTCTGCCCACGACCGTTGACCACGTCGGTCAGGGCGTTCAGCTCGGCGAACTCGGCCTCCAACGGCGCGAGCACGGCCCAGGCCGCGCGGAGTTCGCGGCCAAGGCCGACCACGTCGTCCCTGCGCCGCCGCGCCGCGTTCACCTCGCTGAGCGCAGCCGAAGCGACAGCGCTCGCCTCCCGTGCGGCAGCTTCGGCTTCGGCCACGTCCACCGAGGCACCGGGGTCGATGTCGGAGAGTTCGGGCTCCGCCAGCACCGATCTCGCGGCCGCCTCTCTGCGGTCGAGGTCGCGGATGCCTCGCTCCAGCCGCTCTCGCTCGGCTTCCTTCACCACAGCGTCCAAGGCCGCGTCGAGGTTGTCGAATCCCGCTTCAGCGACGGCGGCCAGCACGGCCGCGCGCTGGCGGTCAGCGCGGTCCTCGGAGTCCGCGAATGCCCGGCGCGCGTCGACGAGTGCGGTCAGGGCCTTTGCGGCGTCGAGAAGCCACGCTCGCCTCGCCGACACATCAGGGTGGTCGCCACGCGCCTCCTCCAGCCGCACCGCGCGACGCTCGATCGCCTCGGTCAGTGCTGCTTGCTCCGTCGTGCGAACCGCCACCGACCGGTCAGCCTCGCCGTGCTCGCTGCGCGACTGGTCGAGCTTGGCCTCCAGTTGGTGCAGCTCCGCCGTCCGAGTGCGCACAGCGGCAGCAGCGGCGTTGGCCGTCCTGTGCTGCGCGTCGACTTCGCCCAGCAGTTTCTTCAGCTCGTCGGCACTGCGACCGTCGAGCCGTTCCCGGAGCGCCGCGACAGTCCGTTCGGCCTCGCGCAGCGCCTCGCTGGCCATGTCACGACGACGAAGTGCTTGCTGTTCAACGCTTTCCGCTCGACGCTCGTCCGATTCGGTGACGCGCTCCGCCGTGCGACTCGCGAGCGAGGGGTGCTCCTCGCCACCGCACACGGGACATGGCTGCCCTTCCGCGAGCCCTTCAGCCAGCTCCGCGGCGATGCCGTGCAGCCGGCGTTGCCGCAGGTCGAGCAGGAGTTCCCTGGCGTTCTGGTGCTCGTCAACGGCGCCTCGGAACGCCGTGGCGACACGTTCGTGGACGCTCGCGGCCTGGGGTAGCGCCTCCGCGTCGCGCACCAGTGATCGCAGCTGGTCCCGCTGCCCGACAAGGTCATCCAGCCGCAGCGCCGAGGCCTTCGCCTGGTCGACGGCGGCCCGGCAGCCGGTGATCCTCTCCGGCAGTGCGCTGACGATCTCGTCGAGTTCCTTGACCCGCCTGCGGAACGTCTCCAGCTCCCGTTCCACCTGCACCAAGCGCACGCGGTCGTGGTGCTGCTGCTGGGCTTCCGCAGCGAGTTCGGCGAGCTGACCGGCGAGTTCCTGGGCCTCTGCGGCCCTGGACCGCAGCTGCTCCACCGAGCTGCCCTCGTCGCCGACCCTCGCCGCAGCTCGTTCCACCGCGGCTCGCGCTCGCAGCAGCTCGGCTTCGACCCCGGTGAGCACCACGTGCGCCTCGCGGACCGGAACCGCCTTCCGCGCCGCGGTCAACGCCAAGGCCCACGTCCGCTTCTCCGCACGCATCTCGTCCACAGTGGACAGTTCAGCTGTTGCGACGCGCACTCGCCGCACCCGGTCGGCCAGCTCGCGGCGGCGCACGAGTTCGGCGTCGGCGAGCCCGTGCACGCGCTTCGTCTCGCGCTCCTTCTCCGCTGCCTGCTCGACAACGGCCGTGCAGGACGAGATGAGCCCGTCGAGCCAGCCCTCCTCGTCCTCGGAGAACTCAGTCCCCGCGGCCTGCGCGATGCGTGCGACGAGCATCCGCGCACCCTGCTGCCGCTCTTCGAGCTTGCGACCGGCTTCCCTGCGGTGCTCCATGAACCACAGCTCCACCTCGCGGAACCGCTCGGTGCTGAACAGCCGCTCCAGCAGCTTCTCCCGCTCAGAGGTGTCCGCGCGGAGGAAACGGGCGAAATCTCCCTGCGGCAGCAGCACGACCTGGAAGAACTGCTCGGCGCTCATCCCGAGCAGTCGCTGGACCGTCCTGGCCACCTCGTCGATCCGGGTGACGCCCTCGCTGGTGTGCCCGGGCGGGGCATCGCTCAGCCAGGTCAGCGACGCTTTGGCGTTCTGCGTCGTCTCACCGCCGCCACGGCGCTTGGGGCGGACGTACTCCGGGCTCCTGGTGATCCGGAGGCGGTGGCCCTGCACGCTGAAGTCGAGCACGACCTCGGTCGGTGTGTCCCGCTCGGCGTAGTCGCACCGCAGCCGCTTCGCCTCATCGCGCGCGCCGGGAACCCTGCCGAACAGCGCGAACGCCACCGCGTCCAGGACCGTCGTCTTCCCTGCGCCGGTTTCCCCGTGCAGCAGGAACAATCCGTCCCCACCCAGCGCGTCGAAGTCGACCTCCTCGCGCCCCGGGTAGGGACCGAACGCGGTGATGTCGAGCCTGTGCAGCCTCATACCTGCACCTCGGTTTCCCGCACCGACTCGATCGCTTCGTCCAGCAACCGCCGCTCGCGCTCGTTCGGCTCCGCACCACGGCAGTCGTCGACGAACCGGTGGGAGATCTCGACATCGCTGCGCCCGCGCACCGCCTCCACGTAGCGCAGCGGCGCGTCGTCCACCCCCGCCGGACGGAAGTCGATGTGCACGGCGTGCGGGAACCGTTGGTGCAGCCGCCTCATCGCGTCGAGCGGGCGCACGCGATCGGTGAGCACCACGGACAGGTACTTGTCCTCGAGCTCCGCGTGCGCGGGATCGGCGAGGAGGTCCTCGATCTCGCCGGAGACCGTGGCCAGCCCGCGCGGTGCCGGGAGGTAGACGCGCCGCACCTCGGCCAGTCCCGAGGCGTCCAGATCGACCAACCACACCGATTTGCGTTGCCGCATCTCGGAGAACGAGTACGCGAGCGGGCTCCCCGAGTAGCGGAGGTGTTCGGCGAGCACCTGTGGTCCGTGCAGGTGCCCCAACGCGACGTAGTCGACCCCGTCGAAGACGGCACCGGGAACCTGTTCGACGCCACCGACCGCGATCTTGCGCTCGGAATCGCTGCCCGCTCCGCCCGTGACGAAGGCGTGCGCGACCACCACCGACCGCGTTCCGGACGCGCGCTCTCGCAGGTCCTCGCGGACACGGCGCATCGCCTCCGTGAGCACCGCGGTGTGTCCTCGCCCCTCCGTCATGCCGAGCGCCCTGCGCGCCGGGTCGGGGTCGAGGTAGGGAATGCCGTAGAACGCAACGGGTCCGTGCTCGTCGGCGAGCAGAACGGGTTGGTGCAGCGAGGAGATCCTGGTGCGCAGGTGGAGCCCGCCCGCGGCGGCGAACTCGGCGAAGGCCCCCATCCTCGGCGCGGAGTCGTGGTTCCCGGAGGTGATCACGATCTGCGCACCCGCCTCGCGCAGCGAGCGCAGCGCCAGCACGCACGTCTCGACCGCCTCCGCCGAGGGCACGGCGCGGTCGTAGAGGTCACCGGCCACCACGGCGACGTCGACCCGCTCCGCGGCCACGAGGTCGGCGAGACCCGTGAGCACGGCGGTCTGGTCGGCCAGCAGATCCCTCCCGTGGAAGGTGCGGCCGACGTGCCAGTCGGAGGTGTGCAGCACTCGCATGGCGATCACGGTAGACACAGTCGCCGGGAATTCCCGGCAACGCCAAGGGCAAGTCGCGGCCTGGGTGAAAATCGCTTCACCGGGTTCGGTCGGCCGCGATCCGCGTTTTGTTCGCGTAGTGCGCTTTTCGCCCGGTCAGGGGCCACCGCATGTCTCCGGAACGGTGCTCTGACGGCACTTCGCGACCGGCGAAGTTGTCTGGACGGGGTGAAGCGAATTCCACCCAGGGCCCACCCCAGCTCCACTTTGTCGGGGCGGCGGTACATCATCGCCATGTGACCTCCGTTGTGATCACCGCTCTCGCCGTGCTGGCCCTGCTGATGGCCGGCGCGTTGTTCATGCTGTGGCGCCTCTACACCGACGGCGTGCGGCGCACCGACATGGCGATGGCCATGGTGGAGACCGAACGCGGCAGGGGCAGGGAGCAGCAGGCCGCCCTGCACAGGTACGAGGTGGCCTTCTCCTCGGTCACCGGCAGGGGCGAACTCGGCGAGCAGGTGCTGGTGGAGACCGCGCGGGCGCTGGGACTGCGCGAGGGCCTGCACTTCACGCTGCAGACCGACCTCGCGGGCGGCGGTTCGGCGAAACCGGACCTGTTGCTGCTGGTCGGCGGCGACCGCAGGGTGCCGGTCGACGCCAAGGCCAGCATGGCCTGCTGGGCCGAGGCGGTGGAGACCGACGACGCCACCGAGCGGGCCGACGCACTCCGGGTGCACGTGCGCAACATCCGGTCCAGGGCGGCGGACCTCGCGGGCAAGGGCTATCAGCGGTGGGCCGACGCGATCTACGGGACGATCATGTTCGTGCCGTCGGACGCGGCGGTGGTCGCGGCGCTGGACACCGACCCGAACCTGCTGCGCTGGCTGCTCGACCGACGGATTTTCCTCTGCGGCCCAACGGGTTTCGCCGTCCTGGCCTCGGCGGCGCTGTTCGCCGCGACCGAGCGGACGCTGGTCGAGGACATGGAGAACGTGCGCGCGCAGGCGGCCCGCGCGCACCGGTCGGCGAGCAACGCGGTGGAGGCGGCCAACCTGTCGAGCACCCACCTCCAGCGATTCCTGTCGGCCCGGCGCCGCGAACTGGACGCGCTGGACAGCTTCAGGGGTTCGGCGCAGCCGTTGACCGAGGCCGCGGCCAGTCCGACGCCGATCCCGGCCGTTCGGCACTCCGAGGAGCTCTCCGGTTCGGGCAACGGTGAGGTCGGCGGTCAGGTTGGAGATCGGGCCAGTGCGGTCGGCGGGAAGCGGCTCGACGGGCAGGGGGTGATCGACGACGAACGCTGACCGGGCAACCGAGACGGCCCGGATCACCGTTTCGGGTAAGTCCGGACACGTCGAATTGCGGAGGCGGTCTTCACGTTTCCTGAAATACCGCTGGTGAATGGCGTTCCAGTGGGGTGGTCAAGCCATCCACGTCACTCCATGCTGCGGACGTTGACTCCGCACGGACTAACGTGGAACGGGTGACCGCCACACGCGACCGTCGAAGCGACGTCGGGCCAGACCCGCGTTGGGCGCTGCGCTCCGCCTTCAGCGACAACGGCATACCGTGGTGGGCCGCTGCGGGGCTCGCCGCCGGTGTCTCGGCGGTCATCGCGTTCATCGCTGGCCCGGACGGTTTCCTGTTCTCGGCGTTCTTCTTTCTCAGCTGCGTGGCCGCCGTGGCGATGGTGCAGCGGATCGCGATCTTCGGTCCGATGGTCCAGCCGCCCCTGGTCATGGTGGGCGTGGTGCCGATCGTGGTGCTGCTCTCCGGCGCGGGCGGCGAAGGGCTGTCCGGCAAGGCGCTGAGCATCGGCAAGCCGCTCATCGAGTCGTTCCCGACGATGGCGCTGACCACCGCGGTCACCGTCGGCATCGGCGTGGTCCGCATGTTCAACCAGCGTCGGCCCGCCGAGGACGTGGGCGAGCCGGAGGCGAGGCGTCCGTCTCGGCCCTCTGGGAGGGCGACGCGGGACGAGCGGCGCGAGGACCGCTTCGACGACGGCCACGTCGACGGCCGTGGCGGGCGCGAGGAGCGCGGGAGGGACGACCGCGGACGAGGCGGTGAGCGCGCGCCGCGCGAGCGGGCTCAGCGGCCGCCGCAGGCGGACCGGCCGCGCCCGGGCGCGCGCGAGCGAGGCGAAGCCGATCGAGCGGGAAGGCCCGCGCGCGGGCAGCAGGACCCGCGTGGCGCGCGGCAGCAGCCGCCGTCGCGGGCTCCGCGTCCCGCGCAGGGTCAGGGGCGGCAAGGTCAGGAACAGAGTCCAAGGCAGAAGCCGGGTCAGGGACAGCAGCCGCCCCCGCGCCAGCAACCGCCGCGCCCGGGACCGGGCGGGCGGCCCCAGCGACCGAGTCAGCAGCCGCCTGAGCGGCGTCCTCGCCGGGACGACGGCTACTGAGGCCTGCGCGCGGCGCGACACCCCACAGAACGACACCCCACAGAACGACACGAGCCCGGTGACGGTGTCACCGGGCTCGTGCGTTGGTTCGGACGCGTTGGCCGGACTCAGGAGTTGGCGACCTGCTTGAGGTCGCGCTTCAGCTCGCGCGGGAGCTGGAAGGTGATCCGCTCGTTGGCGGTGGTCACCAGCTCCACGTCCTCCCAGCCGCGCTTCTCCAGCATCGCCAGCAGGTCCATCACCAGGATGTCCGGCACGGACGCGCCGCTGGTCACGCCGATGGTGCCGACGCCATCCAGCCAGGACAGGTCGACCTCCTTGGCGTAGTCGATGAGGTAGGAGGCCTTGGCGCCGTACTGCAGCGCGACCTCGACGAGGCGCACCGAGTTCGACGAGTTCTTCGAGCCGACGACGAGCACGAGGTCGCAGTCCGGCGCCATGGTCTTCACCGCGACCTGGCGGTTGGAGGTGGCGTAGCAGATGTCGTCGCTGGGCGGGTCCTGCATCTCGGGGAAGCGCTCGCGCAGCTGCTTCACCCGGACCATCGTCTCGTCGACGCTCAGCGTCGTCTGGGACAGCCAGACCACCTTGGACGGGTCGCGGACCTCGACCTTGTCGGCGTCCTCGGCGGTGTCGACGAGCTGCACGTGGTCGGGGGCCTCACCAGCGGTGCCCTCGACCTCCTCGTGCCCCTCGTGACCGATGAGCAGGATGTCGTAGTCGTCCCTGGCGAAGCGGCGAGCCTCGTTGTGCACCTTGGTCACCAGCGGGCAGGTGGCGTCGATGGTGCGCAGGTTGCGGTCGGCGGCCTGCTCGTGGACGGCGGGTGAGACGCCGTGCGCGGAGAAGACGACGAGCGCGCCCTCGGGCACCTCGTCGGTCTCGTCCACGAAGATCGCACCGCGGTCGCGCAGGGTCTCGACCACGTACTTGTTGTGGACGATCTCCTTGCGGACGTAGACCGGGGCGCCGTAGGTCTCCAGCGCCTTCTCGACGGTGATCACTGCTCGGTCCACGCCTGCGCAGTAGCCACGGGGGTTTGCCAGCAGCACGCGCTTGGGCTTGGAGGTGGTCATGCCCCCACCCTACGGACGGCCGCGCGCGCGAGTCATCCCACCGTCGACTGAGCGCACTGGGCCAAACGGGAAACACCGAGCCTAGTTGATCGCGCGGGGCCGCGAAAAGCACGCACGAGTTCCCAGCCAGGACCGAACTGAGGCAGGCTAGACGCATGAAGTCCTTGCCACTGCCACTGCGCGTCGCCGCTGGTCTGGCGGTCACGGCCGTGGAACAAGCCCGGAAGCTGCCGCAGTCCCTCGCCGGGCTGCCGGTCACCGTCGCGAGCGTCGCCATGCAGGCGTCCATGCGGGCGCAGCAGCACCTCACGGAGCTGGCGATCAAGGGCGATGAGGCGCTCGCCACGTTCCGCCCCGCCGAGGAGGCCCCCGAATGGGCGACCTTCGACGAGGACGTCGACCTGAGCACGCCCGCCGCGGCCGAGCCGGTCGAGAACGAGGCCGTCGAGAACGAGGACGGCGACACCAAGGACAGCGACATCGAGGACAGCGGCCCGGAGGCCCTGCCCGGCTACGACGATCTCACCTTCGCCCAGCTGCGCGGGAGGTTGAAGACGCTGACCGCTGAGCAGCTGGACGACCTGCTCGCCCACGAGCGCGCGCACGCCGACCGCGAGGCGTTCGTGCGGATGCTGTCCAACCGGCTCGCCACCGTTCGCGGCACATGAGCTCACCGAGCAGCGCCGACGAGCCCTGGCCGGTGCGCACGGTCGCCCGCAAGATCGCTGAGTGGATCAACCGGCTCGGCGCGGTGTGGGTGGAGGGCCAGGTCACGCAGATCTCCGCGCGCCCGGGAACGGGCACGGCCTTCCTGACGCTGCGCGACCCGGCGGCCGACATCTCGCTCCAGGTGACCTGCGCGCCCGCACTGCTGCGCGGCATGGAGCTCTCCGAGGGCAGCCGCGTGGTCGTGCACGGCCGCCCCTCCTACTTCGCCGGGCGCGGCACGCTGAGCCTGCGGGTCGACGAGATCCGCGCGGTCGGCGTCGGCGAACTGCTGGCGCGGATCGAGCGGCTGCGGCAGCTGCTGGGCGCGGAGGGCCTTTTCGACTCGCGGCGCAAGCGCAGGCTGCCGTTCCTGCCCAACCGCGTCGGCCTGATCACCGGACGCGCCTCCGCCGCGGAGCGGGACGTGCTGACCAACGCCCGCGCGCGCTGGCCCTCGGTGCACTTCGAGGTGGTCAACGTCGCGGTGCAGGGCCCGACGGCGGTGCCGCAGATCGTCGAGGCGCTCGGGAAGCTGGACGCGGACGCGGCGGTGGACGTGATCGTGCTGGCCAGGGGCGGGGGCAGTGTCGAGGACCTGCTGCCCTTCTCCGACGAGACGCTGTGCCGCGCGGTGGCCAAGTGCCGGACGCCGGTGGTCAGCGCGATCGGCCACGAGCCGGACACCCCGCTGGTCGACCACGTCGCGGACCTGCGCTGTTCCACGCCGACGGACGCGGGCAAGCGCGTGGTGCCGGACATGGGCGAGGAGAGCGAGCGCATCAGGCAACTGCGGAATCGTGCTCGCCGAGCTCTACACGGATGGGTGGATCGAGAACACCGGTTGCTGAACTCGCTGCGCAGTCGACCGGCGCTGGCCGATCCGATCACTCCGCTGCGCAACAGAGCTGACGAGGTAAGGGGGCTGCGCGATCGGGCCCGCCGCGTGGTCCGCGCTGAGCTCAGCGCGGCTTACACCGGGCTAGAAGCGACTAAAGCACGCTTGACGACCTTGGGACCTGCGTCCACTCTGGCCCGCGGGTACGCGATCGTCCAACGCCTCGCACCCGATGGGAGCACACACGTGCTGCGCCATGTGGCCGACGCTCCCCCGGGAACCAGCTTGCGCGTGCGCGTCGTGGACGGTTCGGTGCATGCCGTCGTGCCTGAGGAGAGCGAACAGCGCTGAACGGAGGTGTGCGGTGCCCTTTCCGGCCCGAGAGCCGACGTTCCTGCCATTGACCGTAGCCGCTGCCCGAAGTGCGGCGGACAGCCAGGTCGGTCCACCGGAGCGCGGGAGCGCGCGGGTGGTGCAGCGGCGTGCCGAGGAGGCCAACGCCGCGGCGGCCGAGTGCTGGTCAGCCCTGCTGGGCGGCTGCGTGTCCGCGGCGCGGCTCGGCCTTCCGGCTAGGCTGCGCGCGTTGTCCGAGGCGACGTCGATCTACGTCGGCGATGTCTGGTGGCTCGGCGGCGGTTCGGTCCAGCGGCGCAGGGTGACCGCGGCGGAGGACCGGATCGGCGAGGCGCTCTTCGAGGGCGACGGGGCCGAGTTCGCCGAGGCCTTCATCGGATACGACCAGGCGGTGGCCACCGCGGTGGTCCGGATGCAGAGCAGGTTGGGGAGTCCCACAGCGTGAACGACAGCGGCGCGAGCACGGAGCTTGATCCCGAACTGGCCGCGCTGAGCTACGAGGCCGCGCGCGAGCAGCTGGCCGACGTGGTGCGCAAGCTGGAGGCGGGCGGGCTCTCCCTTGAGGACTCGCTGGCGCTCTGGGAACGCGGCGAGGCGCTTGCCAAGGTGTGCGACCGCCACCTCGCCGGAGCGCGGGAGCGGGTCGACCAGGCGCTGGCCTCCGTCGAGGGTGACGACCGCTAGACGGGGTCTCCCTCGTAATCGATTCTTCCAGCGACGTCTGACGCCGTGGACGCTCCGAACGGAGTTGTCCACAGGTTTGTCCACACCTGGGGGAGCTGCCCACAGGGGTGTTGGATTGGTCACCATCGGGGCCCACCACCTGGTTCGCGGCTGACTCGGCAGGTGTCTGATCTGCGAGGATCGCTCGTGCGCGGTGTTCGATCCACCGCGCACGGCAGATCAACGGCGATCCGCCGCACCCACCAGGGAGGCGCGATATGAGCACCAGTTCGGCCCGTCGTCGGGAAGCCCCCGACCGCAACCTCGCCCTTGAGTTGGTCAGGGTCACCGAGGCCGCCGCGATGGCAGCGGGTCGCTGGGTGGGGCGCGGTGAGAAGAACCGTGGTGACGGCGCCGCCGTGGACGCCATGCGCAAGCTGATCGGCACCGTCTCGATGCGCGGCGTCGTGGTGATCGGCGAGGGCGAGAAGGACGAGGCGCCCATGCTCTACAACGGCGAGGAGGTCGGCAACGGCGACGGGCCCGACTGCGACGTCGCGGTGGACCCGATCGACGGCACCACGCTGATGAGCAAGGGCATGCCCAACGCGCTAGCGGTGCTGGCCGTCGCCGAGCGCGGCGCCATGTACGACCCGTCCGCGGTGTTCTACATGGAGAAGCTCGCGGTGGGACCAGAGGCGGCGGGCGTGGTGGACCTGGAGGCGCCGGTCGCGGAGAACATCCGCAGGGTGGCCAAGGCGAAGTCCACCGACATCTCCGACGTGACCGTCTGCATCCTGGACCGGCCCCGGCACGAGCGGCTGGTGGACGAGGTGCGCAGGGCGGGCGCGCGCATCCACTTCGTCAGCGACGGCGACGTGGCGGGGGCGATCTCCGCCGCGAGGTCGAACACCGGCGTGGACATGCTGCTGGGCATCGGCGGCACCCCCGAGGGCATCATCGCCGCGGCCGCGCTGAAGTGCGTCGGTGGCGAGATCCAGGGGCGGCTGTGGCCCAAGGACGACGAGGAGCGGCAGCGCGCCATCGACGCCGGGCACGACCTGGACCGCGTGCTCACCACCGACGACCTCGTGCGCGGCGACAACATCTTCTTCTGCGCGACCGGTGTCACCGACGGGGACCTTCTCCGTGGAGTCCACTACCGTTCGGGGGGTTGCACGACGCAGTCCATCGTGATGCGGTCCAAATCGGGCACGGTGCGCTTGATCGACGGTTACCACCGGTTGACCAAGCTGCGTGAGTACTCCTCGGTCGACTTCGACCGTGCTGAGGACGAGGACCAGGAGGCCCTGCCGCTGCCCTGACGGGCGCAGGTGTCCGGCCCGAACGGTCCACTCCGGAAGTCCGTTCGGGCGGATACCTCCAGCGGGTTACCCCGAAAGGATTAAAGAAGCACGCTCATTGTGACTCCTGGCAGAGGGCGCCAGGGGCGGAATGAGGAGTGATCAGTGCGTACTCGTTCTCTGATCGTCGGGGTCCTCGCAGCAGTAACCGCCATCGGCGGTCTCACCCTGCCCGCCGCCGCGGCGGCAACCCCACAGGACGACGTCTCTTCCCGCATCATCGGCGGCAAGCCCGCCAGTGAGGACTACTCGTTCATGGCTTCCCTGCAGGGGAGCTCCGGCAAGCACTCCTGCGGTGCTTCGCTGATCAAGGCCGACTGGGTCGTCACGGCCAAGCACTGCGTCGGCTCCGGCGCCACCGGCATGCAGTTCCGGATCGGCACCAAGACCCACAACGCCGGTGGCACGGTGGTGAAGGCGGCCAAGGTCGTCACCCACCAGTCCATCGACATCGCGCTGGTCAAGCTGGCCAACCCGGTGCAGGAGAAGACCATCGCGGTTGCCGACTCGGCGGGCGCGGACGGCACGGCCACCCGGATCATCGGCTGGGGCCTGACCTGTCCGACCCGCGGCTGCGGCGACGTGCCCGTGCAGCTGCAGGAGCTGGACACCAAGATCAAGCCGGACAGCGCGTGCACCGGCATCACCGGCGCGCAGGAGATCTGCACCGACAACCCCGGCGGCAACTCCGGCGCCTGCTACGGCGACTCCGGCGGCCCGCAGGTGAAGAAGGTCGGCGGCACCTGGCAGCTGATCGGCGCCACCAGCCGCGCCGGCAACGGCAACCCGACCTGCGCCACCGGCCCGTCGATCTACGTCGACGTGACCACCTTCAAGGACTGGATCGCGCAGAACACCGGCGCCTGAGGCGCCCGCTGAACTCGGCCCCGCCGTCCCCCGCGACGGCGGGGCCGAACCCTCTCCCGGTGACGGTGGGTAGCCCCGTCCAAAGTAGGTGTCCGGACGAACGCGAGCGCTGTTTACCTTTTCGTGACCCTTCCGGCAGAGGGCGCCGGAAGGCGTGAAAGGAGAGAGAACAGTGCGTACTCGTTCTCTGATCGTCGGTCTCCTGGCCGCGACCGCCACCGCGGTCGGCGGCTTCTCCCTGCCCGGTGTCGCGGCCGCGACACCGGACGGCGATGTCAGCACCATGATCGTCGGCGGCGGCAACGCCACCGAGACCTACTCGTTCATGGTGTCCCTGCAGCGCAACGGCGGGCACTTCTGCGGCGGCTCGCTGATCAAGGCCAACTGGGTCGTGACGGCGAAGCACTGCGTCCAGGGCACCAGTGCCTCCTCGATCCAGGCCCGGATCGGCAGCACCAACCGCACCAGCGGCGGCCAGGTGCTGGGCGCGAGCCGGATCGTGCTGCACCCGAGCGTCGACCTGGCGCTGGTCCAGCTCTCCGGCTCCTCCACCCAGCGGCCGGTGTCCCTCGCGGACAGCTCGGGCGCGGTGGGCACCAGGACCCGGATCATGGGCTGGGGCCAGACCGTGGCGAGCGGCCCCGGTTCGGCGCCGATCACCCTGAAGGAGCTGAACACCTCCATCCGCTCCGACGGCGACTGCCGTGGCATCAACGGCCCCGCCGAGATCTGCACCGACAACACCTCGGGCAACCAGGGCGCCTGCTACGGCGACTCCGGCGGCCCGCAGGTGAAGGGCAGCGCGGGCAACTGGACGCTGATCGGGGCGACCAGCCGCAGCGGCAACGGCAGCTCGATCTGCGCGACCGGCCCGTCGATCTACGTGGACGTCCCGGCGCACCGCAGCTGGGTCTCCTCGAACACCGGCGGACTGTAGAACCACTGGAGAGCCCCTTTCCGTCACGACGGAAAGGGGCTCTTTGGCGTTCTCAGAAACTTTGATCCGAATTGGTGAAAGGGTGAGGAATTATGCCGCCGAGTGCCACGGAGTTGTACACCTCCGACGCTGCCAACAGGCGGTACTCGGAACGTGTCGTGGATCACTAGCTTCATTCTCAGCTCCGGCAGAGGGCGCCGGAGCGAGAGGAGCACTTCCGTGAAGATTCGCGCACTTCTCGTCGGTCTGCTCGCCACCGCGGCCACCGCGCTCGGCATGGCCGGGACGGCGGTGGCCACCCCCGCCGCGGACCCCGGTGACGTCGGCACGATGATCGTCGGCGGCGGCAACGCCACCCAGACCTACTCGTTCATGGTGTCCCTGCAGAACACCTCGGGCGGGCACTTCTGCGGCGGCTCGCTGATCAAGGCCAACTGGGTCGTGACGGCCAAGCACTGCGTCCAGGGCAAGTCCCCGGCCTCGATCCGGGCCAGGATCGGCACCACCAACCGCACCAGCGGCGGCAGCTACGTCGGCGCCGCCGCGATCCACACCCACCCGAGCTACGACATGGCGCTGGTGCGCCTGTCCAGCTCGGTGGCGCAGGCCCCGATCAAGGTCGCGGCCAGCTCCGGCGCGGTCGGGACCGCGACCCGCATCATCGGCTGGGGCCAGACCTGCCCGAGCCCCGGCGGTTGCGGCGCGCCGGTCACCCTGCAGGAGCTGAACACCTCGATCGTGGCCGACGGCTCGTGCAGCGGCATCTACGGCTCGGTGGAGATCTGCACCAGCAACCCCGGCGGCAGCGCGGGCGCCTGCTACGGCGACTCCGGCGGCCCGCAGATCAAGATGGTCAGCGGCCAGTGGCAGCTGATCGGCGCGACCAGCCGCTCCGGCGGCGGCTCGACGTGCGCCGTGCGCCCGTCGATCTACGAGGACGTCCCCGCCTTCCGCAGCTGGATCAGCGGAATCGCGGGCGCCGTCTAACAACGGTGTTCGAGCGGCCCGTCGCACTCCGGCGGGCCGCTCCTTTACTGCGTTCGGGCCATCACGGCCGCCCTGTGCGCTCGAATCGACGCGCTATGGGCCATTGGAGGGACGGCGCATTCGATTCCCCTTTTGCCGGTACCGCCCAATTAGGAACGAGCGTTTACTTTCCATTCATCCCGGTTGAGGGCACCGGGGTTGAAGGGGCGTGAACACCATGAAAATGCGTTCTCTGCTCATCGCGGTGACCGCCGTCGCCGCCACCCTGCTCGGCCAGGGAACGGCCGCCGCGACTCCCGCCGGAGACGTGGGTTCCCGGATCGTCGGCGGCGGCGACGCCACCGAGACCTATTCGTTCATGGCGTCGATGCAGGCGAAGGCCACCGGCGCGCACCGCTGCGGGGCCTCCCTGATCGCGCCGCAGTGGCTGGTCACGGCCGCGCACTGCGTCGCCCAGCAGAACCCCGCCGACTACCAGTTCCGCATCGGCAGCACGAGCCGCACCGGCGGCGGTGAACTGGTCGGCGCGGACAAGTTCGTCCAGCACCCCTGGTACATCCCGGTCTTCCTGGGCTGGAACGACATCGCCGTGGTGCACCTGAGCGCCCCGGTCAGCGCGGAGCCGATCAAGATCGCCGACGCCTCGCCGGCCGCGCAGACGGCCGCGCGGATCATCGGCTGGGGCCTGACCTGCCCCGAGCGCGGCTGCGGCCAGCCCCCGGTGACGCTCCAGGAGTTGAACACCAAGATCGAATCTGACAGTTCCTGCTCGGCGATCCCCTTCGACGCGCAGCACGAGCTGTGCGTGGACGCGCCGAACAACACCGCGAGCGCCTGCTTCGGCGACTCCGGCGGTCCCGCGCTGCTCAAGGCGGACGGCGTGTGGCGGCTGGCCGGGGCGACCAGTCGCGGGCAGAGCCTGCGGTGCACGTCGGGCGACACGATCTACAGCGATGTGACCAGTCACCGCGACTGGATCAACCAGCAGCTGGGATCGATTCGGTAAGGCCACCCGGACGGCTGGGGCCCGCAACCCTGCGGCGGGCCCCAGCCCATTTCCGGTTTGCTGATTGATCATTTCGGGTAAATCTCCCGTGAAGGCAACCAAGGCCGGATGAGTCGCGTCATGGAATACGAGCCAACAAGTGCGGCTCGTGATGCCGGTTCCGGCAGACCTTGGGGGTGCGACGTGTACGTGCGCAAGACCGTGATGGCCATGGCGACGCTGACAGCGGCGGGGCTGCTGCTGACAGCCTGCGGCGGCACCAGCGACGTGCAGAACGCCGCGCAGCAACAGCCGATCCCCACCTCCTCGAGCGTCCAGCCGACGACGGCTCCGACAACGACGCAGCCGAGCACCACCCAGCCCACGACCACCACGCCGCCGAGCACGACGTCGGAGAAGCCCAAGCCGAAGCCGGAACCCAAGCCCGAGCCGAAGCCGACGGGCGAGGCGCCGTGCACCAACATCGCGGCCAAGGCGTGCATCGACCTCTCAGCGAACAAGTCCTGGCTGCTGGACAACGGCAAGGTCGTCTACGGCCCGGTGCCGATCACCCACGGGCGCAAGGGCTACCGGACGCCGCCGGGCAGCTTCCGGGTGTTCCACAAGAACAGGAACCACAAGAGCAGCATCTTCAACAACGCGCCGATGCCGAACTCGGTGTTCTTCAACGGCGGCATCGCCTTCCACCAGGGCAGCCTGCGCCAGACCTCGCACGGCTGCATCCACCTGTCGCCCGCGGCCTCGCAGAAGTACTTCAGCTACCTCGGCTACGGCGACACGGTCCAGGTCGTTCCGTAAGCACCGCACAGGCTTCGAAGGGGCGTCTCCCGCGTGGGAGGCGCCCTTTCACATGTTGCTGGAGTGCCCAGGGAACAGGTGCGCGGCGGGGTCGAGCGCGACCGCGATGTTGTTCACCGCCGTCGCCGCCTCGCCGAAGCCGGTAGCGATGAGTCGGACCTTTCCTTGGTACTGGGCGACATCTCCGGCCGCGTAGACCAGCGGGCGCGAGGTCTTCCCGGTGGAGTCGGTGAGCACGGTGCGCTTGTCCAGCTCGAGCCCCCAGGTCTCGATCGGGCCGAGGTCGGCGGTGAACCCGAGCGCGGCGACAACGGCTTGGGCGGGCAGCTCCGAGGCCTCGCCGCTCTTGGCCCTCAACCGCACCGACGCGAGCGGATCTCCGACGAGCTCGGTCACCTCGGTGTCGACGATGATCGGCACGCCCAGTTCGCGCACCTGGCGCACGGTGGCCTGGTGAGCCCGGAAAACCGCTCTGCGGTGGACGACCGTGACGCTGCGGGCGATCGGGTGCAGCGCGAGCGCCCAGTCGAAGGCCGAGTCACCGCCGCCGACGATCACCACGTCCTGTCCACTGTGGACGGCCAGTTCGGGGACGAAGTACACGACACCGCGCTCCCCCGCGGGCAGCGGTCGCGGGCGGAACTCGCCGAGTCCGGCGGTGACCAGGACCGCGCGCGCCGACACCGAGCTGCCGTCCGCCATACCGACGAGCAGTCGACCGTCCACATCGGACAGTGTGCGGGCCTTGCGGGCGAGCAGGTAGGCCGGTTCGTACTGCGCGGCCTGCTCGACGAGCCCCGCGATCAGATCGCGCCCGCGCACGCCGGGGAACCCGGCCACGTCGTAGATCATCTTCTCCGGGTACATGGCGGTGACCTGGCCACCCGGCTCGGGCAACGAGTCGACCACCGCGACGCTGAGGTCCCGGAAACCCGCGTAGTAGGCGGCGAACAGCCCTGTGGGTCCCGCACCGACGATCAGCAGATCGGTTTCGGTGCTCGATCCCGCAAGCAGATCTTCGGTGTCCATGCATTCCGACAGTACGTGCTGCTCCTCACGCTGCCCACTCAAGATGATCGGAGAACACTGCGGGTATGGCTGAGCACGAGTACCGGGTCGAGCACGACACGATGGGTGAGGTGCGGGTCCCCGCACAGGCGCTGTGGCGCGCACAGACGCAACGCGCGGTGGAGAACTTCCCGATCTCCGGCCGGGGCCTGGAGCGCGCGCAGATCCGGGCGCTCGGCCTGGTCAAGGCCGCGTGCGCGCGGGTGAACGGACGGCTCGGCGTGCTCGACGCCGACCTCGCGGAGGCCATCGCCGCCGCAGCGGACGAGGTCGCAGAGGGCCGCCACGACGAGCACTTCCCCGTCGACGTGTTCCAGACCGGCTCCGGCACGTCCTCCAACATGAACGCCAACGAGGTCATCGCGACGCTGGCCACGCGCGCGCTCGGGCGGGACGTGCACCCCAACGACCACGTGAACGCCTCCCAGTCGTCCAACGACGTCTTCCCCACGACGATCCACCTCGCGGCGACCGAGGCGGTCACGGCCGAGCTGCTGCCGTCGCTCAACCACCTCCTGACCACGTTGGAGCGCCGCGCGCAGGACTGGGCCGAGGTCGTCAAGGCGGGCCGCACGCACCTGATGGACGCCGTCCCGGTGACGCTGGGGCAGGAGGTCGGCGCGTGGGCGACGCAGGTTCGCCACGGTGTTGAGCGGCTGCGCGAGTCCGTGCCCCGGCTCGGCCAGCTCGCGATCGGCGGCACCGCCGTCGGCAACGGGCTGAACACGCCGGAGGGCTTCGGCGCGGCCGTGGTCGCGGAGCTGGTCGAGCGCACCGGGCTGGACGTCCGCGAGGCACCCGACCACTTCGAGGCGCAGGGCTCGCGGGACGGCCTGGTGGAGGCCTCCGGCCAGCTCCGCACGGTCGCGGTGAGCCTGTTCAAGATCGCCAACGATCTGCGGTGGATGGGCAGCGGGCCGCGCACCGGCCTCGCCGAGCTGGCCCTGCCCGACCTCCAGCCCGGTTCGTCGATCATGCCGGGGAAGGTCAACCCGGTGATCTGCGAGGCGACGATGATGGTGGCGGCACAGGTGATCGGCAACGACGCCACCGTCGCGTTCTCCGGGACGCAGGGCAACTTCGAGCTGAACGTGATGATGCCGGTGATGGCGCGCAACGTGCTGGAGTCGACGCGCCTGCTCGCCTCCGTCGCGACGTTGTTGGCGGACAAGGTCCTCATCGGCGCCGAACCGGACGTGGAGCGCGCGCGGGAGTACGCGGAGTCCTCGCCGTCGATCGTCACGCCGCTGAACCGCTACCTCGGTTACGAGGAGGCGGCCAGCATCGCGAAGCAGTCCTTGAAGGAGCGCAAGACGATCCGTGAGGTCGTCGTGGAGCGCGGACACGTTTCCGGTGGACGGATCACAGAGGCGCAGCTGGACGAAGCTCTTGATGTGCTTCGGATGGCTCGCGGCGGTCACTGACGTCAGGCGGGGTGCGTGACGCGCGGAGGCCGACCACGCACCCCGTCGCCACGACGAGCGCGCCGAGCACCGCGATCGCCGTGAACTCCTGTCTGCCAAGCGCGACCGTGGCGAGCAAGCCGAACACCGGCACCAGTCCGACCATCACCGCCGCGTTCGCCGCACCGAGCACGGAGACGCAGTAGTACCAAACGACGAACGCGACCGCGGTCACCATCACCGCGAGGAACAGAATCGCGAACAGCTCGGTGCCCGTAGGCATCGGCCAGTCGCTCCACAGCCCGATGAACGCGGAGCCGATCGCGGCCACCACGCACGAATAAGCCGACACAGCAACGACTCCGAGCCGCGCGATGGCTCCGACGGCGAACAGTGTGAAGGACGCTTCCCCGAGCATCGCAAGCAACGCGAGCACAAGACCAGGCCCGTGCCACGCGCCTCCACCGGTCAGAATCGCCACTCCCACGACTACAAGTGCAGCACCCGAGACCGCCTTTGCGACCGGACGTTGCCTTACAAGCAGCGGAGCGGCGATCGCGACCACCAGTGGGCTACCGCCGATGACAGCGGCGACGAAGCCACCTTCGGCGTAATCCTGCGCGTAGAGCACTGCAGCGCTAAAGCCGACCATTCCGGTCACTGCGGTGGCGATCAGCGCAAACACATCGCGGACTGACGGGCGCGGTAAGGGCCTACGGCGCAGAACCATGAAGGTGAGCAACAGCAGAGCAGCGATGGTGTAGCGGGCAGCTTGGGCAGGGAACAACGGGTAGTCAGCGAGCAATGCGGTCACCGGCACCATGCTGCCGAGCAGCACGGCGGTCACGACACCGGCGAGCACTCCACTGGTCCGAGAACGTGTCATGTGCTCAGCGTGCTGGCGAAGTGGTCCAGGATTAAGCTCCACTTTGATGGCGCGGAACTGGACCACTTTGCGAGAACTGCTGCTCCCGGCCCTCGACGGCTCGGCGCGGTCGACCGAGCGCGCTCTCCGAGCGGCAGTGCGCTCAGGCGGCCTGCGTGCGGGCACCCGGCTGCCGTCGAGCCGCGATCTGGCAGCGCAGCTCGGTGTCTCGCGCGGCACTGTGACCGCCGCGTACGAACAGTTGATCGCTGAGGGTTATCTGATCAGCAAGCGCGGTTCGGGAACCCGTGTCGCCAACGCGGTGAACACGGCCGTGGCGCCTGCCGACGCTCCGGCCGCGCCTATAAGGCAGTGGCGCTACGACATGCGCTCCGGACTGCCCGCGCTGGGCATGTTTCCCAGGGCCGCGTGGTTGGCCGCTGCGAGGTCTTCGCTCGCCGAGCTGCCTGATGCCGCGCTCGGGTATCCAGATCCTGCAGGGCTTGCCGAGCTTCGCGAAGAGCTAGTCGGCTACTTGGGTCGCGTCCGTTCAGTGGTCGCAACGCCGAACGAGTTGCTGATCACGCACGGGGCCTCTGAGGGCATGGCGTTGCTCGCGAACGTCTTGCACCACAACGGACACACGAGCATCGCGGTCGAGCATCCGAGCCACGAGGGGCAGGCGAACCTCTTGCGCTCACACGGCCTGAATCCGATACCCATCGCCGTGGACGAGCACGGGTTGCGCGTAGCGGACCTTGAAGCCACGGACTGCCGCGTGGCACTTGTGACGTCCGCGCACCAATTCCCGCTCGGTGTCGCGTTGAGCCCAGAGAGGCGACATGCGTTGCTCGCGTGGGCGCGTGCGCGCGATGGCGTGGTGATCGAGGACGACTACGACGCGGAACACCGCTACGACCGGCCCGCAGTGGGCGCGGTGCAAGCGATGGACCCCACGCGCGTGGTGTACCTCGGCAGCGTCAGCAAGACACTCGCGCCCGCGCTGCGCCTGGGGTGGCTCGTCGCGCCGAGCCCCATCACGCAGGCGTTGGTCACACGGAAGCTCATGCACGACCTGGGTTGTGGCCCTCTGCCCCAAGCGACGTTCGCGCGGTTCCTGCGTGAAGGCGGCTACGACCGGCACCTGCGGCGAACCCGGCTGGTCTACCGGGAGCGGCGGGACGCGCTGCTGTCCGCGATCCGCGCGCACTTCCCGTCCTGGGAGGTCGTGGGCATCGCGGCCGGGCTGCACCTGGTCGTCCGGCTGCCGGAGCGGATGGATGACAACGCTGCCCAAGATCTTTTGGCGGCAAGGGGAATCCACGCTCTGGCGCTGTCGAAGCACTCGTGGGGACTGCCATCGCCGTACCCCGGGCTCGTCCTCGGGTACGCGGCGCTGAGTCCTGACCGGCTGCACGCGGCGGTGGCCGAAATGGCAGAGGTGTTGGAGAGCTAGCTCTCGGGAACAACCCGAACGGCTGACGGTTGAGCTAGGCAGAGTGTCAGACCCCCGATTCATGATGGGTCCATGTTGCTCGCCGAGGTCGTCACGACGTCAGCGGCGGTGGGCGCCACCCGCTCCCGCCGCGCGAAGACCAGCGCGCTCGCGGATCTCCTGCGCGCGGCGCTCAGCCCCGCCTTCGCCGGGCTGGTCGTCGCGCTGCTGATCGGCGTGCCGCGTCAGGGAAAGATCGGCGTCGGCTGGCGCCAGCTGTCCGAGCTGAAGGTCCCGCCGGCACCGGAGCCGAACCTGTCACTGTCCGATGTGGACGATTACCTGGACCGCATCGCCGAAGTCTCCGGCAAGGGCTCGACGGAGCGAAGACGGGTGCTGCTGACGGAGTTGTTCTCGCGCGCGACCCGGGCGGAGCAAGAGTTCCTGTTCCGCTTGCTCGTCGGCGAGCTGCGCCAGGGCGCTCTGGAGGGCGTCATGGTGGATGCGGTGGCCGCCGCGCACGAGGTGCCAGCGGAGGCCGTGCGGCGGGCGCTGATGCTCAGCGGAGACCTGGTGGCGACCGCCGTCACGGCGCGGGCCGAGGGCGAGGCCGGGCTGGCGGCGTTCCGGTTGCGGCTCGGCAGGCCGGTGCGACCGATGCTCGCCTCGCCCGCGGAGTCGTTGGACGCGGCCATCGCCGACCAGGGTTCGTCCAGCGTGGAGTACAAGCTCGACGGCGCGCGCATCCAGGTGCACCGCGACGGCGAGGAGGTGCACGTCTACACACGGACCCTGCGCGAGATAACCGCGAGCGTCCCGGAACTGGTCGAGCTGGTGCGGGCGCTGCCGTGCCGCTCGGTGGTCCTGGACGGCGAGACGCTCGCGCTGACCGACGACGGCAGACCGCGCCCGTTCCAGGAGACGATGAGCCGGTTCGGCGCGACGGACCCGCGAGAGTTGTTGCTGCGCCCGTACTTCTTCGACGTGCTGCACCTCGACGGCACCGACCTGCTGGACGCGCCGTTGCGAGAACGCTTGGTGGCGCTGGAGAAGGTCGCCGGCCAGCACCGCATACCGTCCACAGTGAACCCCACCGCCGAAGAGGCGTCCGCACTGCTGGACGACGCGCTCGCGGCCGGGCACGAGGGCGTGATGGTCAAGGCGCTGGACTCCGGCTACGCGGCGGGCAGGCGCGGCAAGGCGTGGCAGAAGGTGAAGCCGGTGCACACGCTCGACCTGGTGGTGCTGGCGGCGGAGTGGGGGCACGGCAGGCGCACCGGGTTCCTGTCCAACCTGCACCTCGGCGCGCGCGATCCGGACGGCGGGCCGCCGATCATGGTCGGCAAGACCTTCAAGGGGCTCACCGACGAGCTGCTGGCCTGGCAAACGGCGGAGTTCCAGGAACGGGAGGTGAGCAGGAGCGACTACACGGTGCACCTGCGGCCGGAGCTGGTGGTGGAGATCGAACTGGACGGCGCCCAGGTCAGCCCGCGCTACCCGGGCGGCGTCGCGCTGCGCTTCGCGCGGGTGCTGCGCTACCGCCCGGACAAGGACCCGGCCGACGCTGACACCATCGACGCGGTCCGAGCCCTGCTCGTCGGCGGCTGAGGAGCCCCGGTCGGGGGTACGGGAAACCCCCGCACGGGATCGGGGGCTTCCCTGATCCCGTGGCGCGCGCTCGGCGGGCAGAGTTGCCGACGACGGAAACCAGCGATTCGCAGGAGGATCACGTGGCACGCAGCAGGGGGGCCATGACCGCGGTCGCGGTGGCGATGGGAGCGCTCGCGCTGGTCGCGTGCGACACGCGGCCGCAGATGAACGGCGCGGAGCCCCCGGCCACGACGGCCTTCCAGTTCCCCGGCCCCGAGCTGCGCGTGCATGTGCGGGACAGCGGTGACATCAGCTTCGAGCCGGGCGCGGAGAAGTCCCTGGAGGTCACCCGGTACCGGACCGGCGGCGGCGTGGACCGCGTCAACCGGCTGGCTCTGGAGAACTCCGACCTGTGGCTGGACGACGGCTGCAAGGACGGCTCGCGCGGCATCTGTGACAACCGCTACGTCGTCAAGGTGCCCCCGAAGGTGAACCTGGTGGTGACCGTCGCGAACGGTGACGCGCGCCTGGAGCGGCTCGGTGGCGCGCTGGATCTCAGCGTGGAGCACGGCGACGTCCGCGTGGACCAGGCGGCGGGGAGCCTCAAGGTCGTGGCGCGCAAGGGCGACGTCTCGCTCAGCGGGCTGACCGGTCCGCAGGCCGAGGTCAACGCCGACAACGGCGACCTCCGGGTGGACCGGGCGACCGGCACCCTCAAGCTCACCGCGAAGAACGGCGACGTCTCGCTCGACGGGCTCAGCGGCGGACAGGCCGAGGCCAAGTCCGAGAACGGCGATCTCCGGGCGACCTTCACCGCGCCGCCCACCAAGGTCGACTTCCAGGTCACCCGGGGCGACGCGCGGGTCGAACTGCCCGCGGGCCAGGAGCGCTACCGGCTCGACGTGCGCGCGGACCGGGGCGACCGGCACTCCGACGTGGTCGATGACGCGACCAGCGAGCGCTCCGTCCGCGTGGTCGTGGGCACTGGCGATGTCTCCCTGGGCCGGGGATGACCAGGCTCGCCGTGCTGGTTCCGATCGCGGTCCTCGGGGTGGTGCTCGTCGGTGCCGAAGCGGCGCGCGGCGAGCCCGACCCGCCACGGATCGAGGTCGTCGAGTCAGGCGTGATCATCAAGGCGGACCTGCGCGGAGCGGCGACGGAGACTACTGGCACCATCCTTGCCCAGCGCCACACTGTGATCAGCGCGACAACGATCAGCGCTACAACGTGATCAGGGGGACGGCATGAGCCTGATGAGCGGCACATCCAGCTACCGCGCGGTCGTCGTCCTGATCTCCTCCGCCGACCGGGAGGTCCACCAGCCCGAGTACGAGCGGGTGGACCTGGTGCTCAACGCCTCCTCGCCGGAGGAGGCCTACGACAAGGCCGAGCGACACGGCAGGGCGATGAGCACCGTGACGCGCGGGCCGGACGGCCCGGTCCTCTGGTCGCTGCTGCGCGTGCTCGACGTGTGCGAGCAGGACGCGGTGCCCGCAGACCGACCGCAGGACGCGGTCCCCGCGGTGCCCACGCACGTCGCGTAGGAGCTCGTCCGCGACAGCGGCGGGAAGGCGTTCGCGCGAGTACGCTCACCTCTTCGTGCGCTTCCTCGACGGGCATGAGCCCCGCTACGACCTGACCTACGACGACGTCTTCCTCGTACCGGGTCGCTCCGGTGTCGAGTCGCGGTTCGACGTCGATCTGTCCACTGTGGACGGCACGGGGGCCACGATCCCCATCGTGGTCGCCAACATGACCGCCGTCGCCGGCCGCAGGATGGCCGAGACGGTGGCCCGCCGCGGCGGCCTCGTGGTGCTGCCGCAGGACGTCTCCCCCGAAGCCGTCGCCGAGATCGTCGGGTGGGTCAAGGCCCGCCACCCGGTCTGGGACACCCCGCTCGTGCTGCACCCGCACGACGCCGTGGCCGACGCGGTCAACCTGCTGCCCAAGCGCGCCCACCGCGCGGTGGTCGTGGTGGACGACGCGCAGCGCCCGGTCGGCATCGTCACCGAGGAGTCCTGCACGGGGGTGGACCGCTTCACCCGCCTCGCCGAGGTGGCCGACTCCGACCTGGTCGCGCTGCCGCTGGACACCGCGCCGCGCGAGGTCTTCGAGGCCCTGCACGGCCGCTCCGGGCGGCTCGCCGTCGCCGTGGACACCGAAGGCAGGCTGGCGGGCGCCCTGACGAGCGTGAGCGCGCTCCGGGCCGAGATCTACCGCCCAGCGCTGGACGGGCACGGCAGGCTGCGCGTGGCCGCCGCGGTCGGGGTCAACGGCGACGTGGCCGCGAAGGCCCGCGAGCTGCTGGAGGCGGGTGTCGACGCGCTGATCGTGGACACCGCGCACGGCCACCAAGAGAAGATGATCAGTGCGCTCAAGGCCGTGCGCTCGGCCGCCCCGGACGTGCCGGTGGTGGCGGGCAACGTGGTCACGGCGGAGGGCGTGCGCGACCTCGTCGACGCGGGCGCTGACGTGATCAAGGTCGGCGTCGGGCCGGGTGCCATGTGCACGACGCGGATGATGACCGGCGTCGGCCGCCCGCAGTTCTCCGCCGTCGCGGAGTGCTCGGCGCAGGCGCGGCGGCTCGGCAAGCACGTGTGGGCGGACGGCGGCGTGCGGCACCCGCGCGACGTCGCGTTGGCGCTGGCCGCGGGAGCCGCGTCGGTGATGGTCGGCTCGTGGTTCGCGGGCACCTACGAATCCCCCGGCGACCTGCTGCGCGACGAGTCCGGGCGGGCATACAAGGAGTCCTTCGGCATGGCGTCCAAGCGGGCCGTCAGCGCGCGGACCCGCACCGACAACGCCTTCGACCGGGCCCGCAAGGCGCTGTTCGAGGAGGGCATCTCCACCTCGCGGATGCGCCTGGACCCGAACCGGCCGAGCGTCGAGGACCTGCTCGACTCGATCTGCTCCGGGCTGCGCTCCTCGTGCACCTACGCGGGCGCGCACACGCTGGAGGAGTTCCACGAGCGCGCCGTGCTCGGCACGCAGTCCGCTGCGGGCTTCGCCGAGGGCCGCCCGCTGCCGGGAGGCTGGTGACGCAACGCCGAAGCGGCCGCCACCAGGATCGGTGGGAGCCGCTTCGGCGTTGGTGCGTCAGGAGATGATGTCACCCTCCAGGAGGTCGGTGACCAGCGCCGCGATCGGCGAGCGCTCCGAGCGGGTCAGCGTGACGTGGGCGAACAGCGGGTGCCCCTTGAGCTTCTCGATCACCGCCGCGATGCCGTCGTAGCGGCCGACCCTGAGGTTGTCGCGCTGAGCGACGTCGTGGGTGAGCACCACCCGCGACCCCGAGCCGAGCCTGGACAGCACCGTGAGCAGCACGTTGCGCTCCAGGGACTGCGCCTCGTCCACGATCACGAACGAATCGTGCAGCGACCGACCTCGGATGTGGGTCAGCGGCAGCACTTCGAGCATCCCGCGGTCCATCACCTCGTCGATGACGTCCTTGCCCGCCAGGGAACCGAGCGTGTCGAAGACCGCCTGCGCCCAGGGCTGCATCTTCTCCAGCTCGGAGCCGGGCAGGTAGCCCAGCTCCTGGCCGCCGACCGCGTAGACGGGCCGGAACACCACGACCTTGCGGTGCTGGCGGCGCTCCATCACCGCCTCCAGGCCCGCGCACAGCGCCAGCGCCGACTTGCCGGTTCCGGCCCGGCCGCCGAGCGAGACGATGCCGATGTCCGGGTCCAGCAGCAGGTCCAGCGCGATCCGCTGCTCCGCCGACCGGCCGTGCAGGCCGAAGGCCTCCCGGTCACCGCGCACCAGCCGCACGCGCTTCTCCGGGGTCACCCTGGCCAGCGCGCTGGCCGAGCCCGCGAGCAGCCGCAGACCGGTGTGGCACGGCATGTCCCTGACCTCGTCGTTGTCGATCACGCTCTCCTTGAAGAGCGCGTCGACCACGCCGGAGTTGACCTCCAGGTCGGCCATGCCGGTCCAGCCGGACGGCGTCACGTCCTGGGCGCGGTACTCGTCCGCGTCCAGGCCGACGGCACCCGCCTTGACCCGCAGCGGCATGTCCTTGGTGACCAGCGTGACCGCCAGCCCCTCCGCCGCCAGGTTCAGCGAGCACGCCAGGATTCTGGCGTCGTTGGAATCGGTGCGGAACCCCGCGGGCAGCACCGAGGGGTCGGAGTGGTTGAGCTCGACGTGCAGGACTCCGCCCTGCTCGCCGACCGGCACCGGGGTGTCCAGTCGACCGTGCAGCAACCGCAGTTCGTCGAGCAGGCGCAACGCCTCTCTCGCGAACCAGCCCAGTTCGGGGTGGTGTCGCTTCCCCTCCAACTCCCCGACGACGACCAGCGGCAGGACCACCGCGTGCTCGGCGAAGCGGGTTATCGCCCAGGGATCGGACAGGAGCACCGAAGTGTCGATCACGTAGGTGCGCTTGGGGACGGCGCCGTCGGCGGCGTCCTGCTTCGGTGTGGTCCTGGAAGTGTTGGAGGAACTGTTGTTCGCCTGCGCCTGGGAACGTCGTGCTGTCACGGCAACTCCCTCACGAACGCGGCGTCCGCGTCCGCTTACCTCGGTGGGCCGGGCATCCGCCCCTGGTGCTTCCTCGGTGCGTGGAACCGGTGGTCCGGTTTCACACCCCGCGGTCGCGAGGGCCGGGCGCCGGCCCCCTCGGGTGTCGTGTGGACGGAGTGACCGTCCCGCAGTTGACAACCAAGACCAGGGCCTCCCGGGGCAGGCCGTTTCGGACACGACCTACCACAACGGAAGTTACCCCCGAACACCGGCCCCACGCAGAGAGCCACACAGGTGATTCGCTAGATCGTCATCGCAACGCTACGTACCGCTTACACAACGGACGCGCGCCGTGAGAGGCCCTGCTCAGCGCGCCTGCACGGAGCCCAAATCGACTACGGAGGGTAACTTCTCCAGCCAGGTTCGCGGCCCGGCGAACTGCACCCTGAGCCCGGCGACGCGGGCGGCAAACGCCAGGTGATCAGCAACTTTCCCGCCGTCCCAGGCCCCGGCGGCCACCGCGTGGGCGAAGGCGCCGTGGAAGACGTCACCGGCACCGAGCGTGTCCTGAACCGATACGACCGGCACCGGAACCTCGCCGCGGAGGTCGTCGCGCCACCACACGATCGGATCATGTCCACGGGTCATCGCGCCCACCGCGACCCGTTCGGCGAGTGCCCGAATTGTCCGTTCTTCCTGCTCACAATTCGGTAACCGGTAGTCCCCGGAGCACACCGCGACGTCCGCCCAGTCCAACAACTGGTCGTGGTGCGGCTTGTAGCGACCCGCGTCGAAGACCACCACGACGCCGAGCCGGGCAGCCGTTTGCGCCGCCGCGAGCGCCAGCCGGGGGTGGTGCCCGTCGATCAGCAGCACGTCCGCCGAGGACACCAGCTGCGTCAGCTCGGCGGGCGGGCACGGGTCGACACCACGGGCGTCAGCTGAGACGACACTGCGCTCCCCCGTGCCCTCGTGCACCGCGACCGAGGAGACCCCGGGAGCGTCCACGCGGTCGGGAGTCGCGTCGCGGACGCTGATCCGGAACGCGGTCAGCTCATCGCGGACGGAGTGCGCCAGCGGGTGCGTGCCGAGCGCCGTGAGCAGCGTGACCCGCGAGCCCAGCGCGGCGGCGGTGACGGCCGCGTTCGTCGCGGGACCACCCGCGGCCACGTCCTGACGGGTCGCGGTGAGCTTGGTGTTGGCTTCGGGGAAGGCCGGCACGCGGTGCACCACGTCGACCGTCGCCAGGCCGACGCAGAGCACCGAACCCGCCGGTGTCTCAGCCTGCTCAGCCGCCACGCGAGACCACCGGAACGGCCGCGGCGAGCTCTTCGCGAACGGTCACCGGCACCAGGGGCTCGTCGAGCAGTCTGCGGTAGCGCTCCGCGAGGTCCTGGCCGGTGGGGCGGGCGTCCAGCCACGCGCGCAGCAGCCGGTAGCCCTCGACGTAGGTGGTCGTGTACGCGCGCCACAGCGGGTCGGAGAGGAAGCGCAGCATCTGCTTGGCCCGCGCCTCGTTCACCAGCAGCCAGCGCTGCAGGAACGCCGAGACCTCGTCCGGGTCGGCGCCGTGGTGGTGCAGCATCAGCGCCGCGTCCTGCCGCACGGAGATCAGCCCGCCGAGCGCGCCCTCCATGCGCTCGACCTGCTCGCCCTCCATGCGCAGGCCGAAGTCGCCGAGGACCTCCTGGGTCCACGGCCCCCATCCCGCGCCGACCAGCGCGTGCAGGCCGAGGTCGGCGAGGCCCTCCGCCATCAGGCACTGCGGGGTGTTCACCAGGAAGATCGTCTGCTCGTCCTGGCCCTGCTTGCCGACGAGCCCGGACTCCTTGCGGCAGTGCTCGGTGTGGTGGCCCGGGTAGGACTCGTGCGCGATCAGGTGCGGCAGATTGGCCATGCGGTGCCCGAGATCGGCGTTGATCGCGACCTTCGAGCGGTAGTCGCCGAGGTAGTAGTTGAAGCCGCTCCACGGCTTGTCCGTGACGACCTCGTACTCGACGGTCTCCTGCTCCGGCAGGCCGAACACCGTGCGCGCCTTGTCCCGCAGCACGCTGGAGAGCGCGTGCACGCACGGCTCCAGCTTCTCCGCAGGGACCTCGTCGCGCTTGCGGAAGGCGCTGAGGCGTTCGCCGAGCGATCCGTCCCCCGGCAGCAGGCGGTCCAGTTCGCGGTGGGCCTCGCGGTAGCCGTCCTCCTCGCCGCGGGAGATGCGGACCTGGAAGTACGCCTCGACCTCGTCGACGAATCCGACGTCCTGCCCGGCCAGCTTGCGGCCGGAGCACTCCAGCGCGACGAGGTGGGCGTCGAGGAAGCGGACGCGCTCAGGCGCGAGGTCGATCCCCGCCAGCTCACCGCGCAGGTCCCTGGCGCGGGCGGCCAGCGCGGCCGGATCGGGCTTCGGCTCGTTCTCGATCTGCCTGCGCAGCGCGGGATCTCCCGTGTACGCGTCGACGAAGCCCTCGACCAAGCGGTCGAACCGCAGGCCTAGCAGCAGGTACTCGCGAACGAGCTGGGTTCCCTCCACGGAGGGGGAGCCTAGCTAGTTCCCGAAACGCCGGTGCCGCGCGCCGAACTCGCGCAGGGCGCGGAGGAAGTCGACGCGGCGGAAGTCCGGCCAGTACGCGTCGCAGAACCAGAACTCCGAGTGCGCGGACTGCCACAGCAGGAAGCCGGACAGGCGCTGCTCGCCGGAGGTGCGGATGACCAGGTCCGGGTCGGGCTGGCCGGAGGTGTAGAGGTGCTCGGCGATGTGGTCGACGTCCAGGACCTCGGCCAGCTCTTCGATGCTGGTGCCCGCCTCGGCGTGCTTGAGCAGCAGCTTGCGCACGGCGTCGGCGATCTCCTGCCGCCCGCCGTAGCCCACCGCGATGTTGACCTGCATGCCGGTGCGGTTCTTGGTGCGCACGGCGGCCGCGGAGAGGCTGTGCGCGATCTCCTCCGGCATCTTGTCCAGTGTGCCGACGATGCGGACCTGCCACGGGGTCTCCGGCGCGGCCAGCTCGTCGACAACGCCCGCGATGATCTCCAGCAGCGGCTTGAGCTCGGACTCCTCGCGGTTGAGGTTGTCGGTGGAGAGCAACCAGAGCGTCGCGACCTCGACCCCGGCGTCCTGGCACCAGTTCAGCAGGTGCGCGATCCGGCTGGCGCCGACCCGGTGGCCGTCGTTGACGTCGACGAGCCCGGCCTCGCGCGCCCACCGGCGGTTGCCGTCGAGCATGACGCCGACGTGCCGGGGGTGCTGCTGGCCGACGATGGCCCGGCTGAGCCGCCACTCGTAGCCCTTGTAGACGATGTCCCGGGCCCGTTTCCACAACCGCGTATCACGCACACCCACGTCTGAAAAGGGTACGCGCGGTGAAAGGGGCACTCGAACCGGCCACACTCGACACATGAGCGGACACGGAGAGTCAACGATGATGGAGCAGGTCCTGCGGTCCATGCGGACGATCGCCGTTGTCGGCGCGAGCGACCGCCCCGAGCGCGCCAGCCACGGCGTCGCGAGCTACCTCCAGCGCGCCGGCTTCCGCGTGATCGCCGTCAACCCGAAGCTGTCCGGCGAGCTCTTCGGCAACCCCGTGCACGCCGCCCTCGAGGACATCGCTGAGCCGATCGACGTCGTCGACGTGTTCCGCCGCCCCGAGGACGTGCCGCCCGTCGTCGACTCCGCGATCCGGGTCGGCGCCAAGGCCGTGTGGCTCCAGCTCGGCATCACGCACCCGTCCGCGGAGGCCAAGGCGCGCGCGGCCGGGCTCGCGGTGATCTCCGACCGCTGCCTCAAGGTCGAGCACGCCCGCCTGTGACCCTCATCCGCCAACGCCCCGTTCGGTGCGCTCAACGCACTGAACGACCCGTTCAGTGCGTTCAAGGACCTCAACGGGTCGTTTGGTGCGCTCAACCACCCAATGACCCGTTCGGTGCGTTGAAGTGGCTGAATGACTCATTCAGGACGCCCAACCACCTGAATGACTCATTCAGCATGTTGAACCACCTGAATGACTCGTTCAGTCCGTTCAACCACATGAACGAGTCATTCAGGTGGTGGGCGGGAGTGTGCGGGAACACTGTGAGATCGACCCGGGTTACTTGCGCGTAACCTACGGTGCCGTAACCTTGGGAGCGTGACCATGGAATCCCTTGCCACCACGGTGGAACCGGCCTTCGAGAAGCCGCGGATGCGGGGCTGGATCCACTTCTGGTCCTTCTGGACCTCCTTCGCCACCGGTGCCACGTTGATCGCGCTCGCCGCGTCGACGGTCGGCGCGAAGGCCGCGCTCGGCACCTCCGTCTACGCGGTGACCGTGCTCGGCCTGTTCGGGATCAGCGCGCTGTACCACCGGCGGGACTGGCTGACCAGCCAGGCGCGGGTGTGGATGAAGCGGCTGGACCACTCGATGATCTTCGTGTTCATCGCGGGCACGTACACGCCGTTCTCGCTGCTGGCGATGCCGCCGCAGACCGGGAACACGGTGCTCGCGGTGGTGTGGGGCGGCGCCGCCGCCGGTGTCGCGCTGAAGCTCGCGTGGCCGACCGCGCCGCGCTGGCTGGGCACGCCGATCTACATCGCGCTGGGCTGGGTGGCGGTCTTCGTGCTGCCGGACATCCTGGCCACCGGCGGCGTCACCGCGCTGGTGCTGCTGCTCGTCGGCGGCGGTTTCTACACGATCGGCGGCGTGCTCTACGCGACCTCGTGGCCGAACCCGTGGCCGAAGACCTTCGGGCACCACGAGTTCTTCCACGCGGCCACCGTGCTCGCGGCGATCTGCCACTACGTGGCGATCTGGTTCGTCATGTACCCCTAAGCAGGCGGCAGCTTCGCGGTCGCCGCGGAGGCGCAGCAGTGCTCGCGCATCGTCGCTCGTCCCATAGGGCGAAGCGCCCTCGACCGCCGTGAACAACGTCGCGCCGAGCGAGAAGACGTCTGAGGCGGAATCGGCTTGTCGTGCCGCGCGACCTCGGGCGCGACGTGGGCGGGGGTACCGCTGACCAGGCCGGAGTCGGTCAGCGTCACGGCCCCGCCGATCACGTGCGAGATGCCGAAGTCGGCCAGCTTCGCGGTGCCGTCGTCTGTGACGAACACGTTGCCCGGCTTGACGTCCCCGTGCACGACTCCATGCGTGTGCACCGCGCGCTGCGGCGACATCGGTCCTTCCTCAGCGAGCTCCGCGAGGGCACGTGCCCCAGCACGAGCCAGTGGTCGTCGCCGTCCTGGACCACGTCGAACAGCGTGACCACGTGCGGGTGGTGCAGGGTCGCGGCGAGGGAGACGACACCCTTGCCGCCCGTACCGATCCGCACCGGGAGCCGGAACCGGCCGGCGATCAACTGATCCGACACGCGGCCGGTTGGTACTGACATAGGGTCCCGTGGCGTGAAGCTCCACAAGCACCTCGACTGCTGCAAGAGCCCCGCGACGGAGCGGCTGCGCGCCTTCGAGGAGTCGACGCACGATCTGGAGGCCGTCATGCGGTGCACCGCATGCGGCTCCCACTGGTTCTACATGTTCCGCGAGTACACGAACTGGGCCACCGGGGACGACGACCTGACCAGCTGGTTCGCCCCGCTCACCGAGGCCGAGGGCGCGCGACTGCTGGCCGCCACCGACCGCGCCGCCGCCGACCTGGCCTTCCTCGGCACGCGCGCGGGGTGGATGGACGACAACGGGAAAGTCAGCCGCGTCAAGGGTTTGCCCGGCTACAGCTAGCTCGTGGGGCCCTTGGCACGCAGCTCGTCCACCTTCGACATGGCCTCGCGCAGCTCGCCGAGCCAGCTCTCCGCGTGCTCGCCGACCAACCGGACCGCCCAGGCCAGCGCCTCGGAGCGCGACCGCGCGACCCCGGCGTCGACCAAGGTGTCCAGCACCAGGCGCTCCGGCTGACGCAGCCGCGTCATCACCGGCACGGACAGCGTGGTGAACAGCTCCTCGGTGCCACCCAGCCGCGCGCCCCACGCGACCTTGCGCCCGTAGCGGTGCTCGGCCTGGCGCGCGATCTCGATCCGCTCTTCCCTGGTCTGCTCGCGGAAGCGCGCGATCCGACCGGCCTCCGCCGCCGCGCGCCCCGCCTCGTCGGGCTGCTCGCCGTCCAGACCGGGCAGTTCGCCGACCACCACGATCTCCTCGCGGTCCACAGTCACCACGGGTGCGCCGGTGAACCAGCCGTCGGGCAACCGCCCGGCGAACCAGCCCGCCGCGTCCTCGGCCGAGGGCAGGTCGGACTGCTGCCAGCCACCTCGTCCGCGTCCGCCGCCACCGCCCCATCCGCGCCGGTCCCGCGCCGTGAGCACAAATCGTCCGTGCATCTCTGATCTCCTTTGATTACATGATTACACCTCTACAAACGTAACACCGGATGCACCTGTTCCCGAGCATGAAAAACGCCCCCGGGCGGCCCCGGGGGCGTTCGGAAGATCGCTACGCCAAGGCGCTCGTCACCTCATCAACGCTGTTCACGGGCCTGTCGCAGACGTAGCCACGGCACACGTAAGCCGCAGGAGCGCCGTCCACCAGCGGCCTGTTCGCCAACAGCGGACCGCCGTCCGGCTCCCCCACGAGCAGCAACGCGCCGCCCGGCAACGCGCTCAGCGCCGCCCGCGCCAGCTCCTGCCGTCGCTCGTCGCCCGCGTCACCGACGATCGCGACCTGGAGCGGTCCGCGCTCCCGCGCCTCCGCCACCGCGAGCCACCACCCGGCGAAGCGCGGCGCGCGGGCGGCCAACAAACCGGCGCGAGCGATCGAGTGCTCCGCAGCGTCCCGGTACCGCGCCGCACGATCGGCTCCGGCCAGCGCGGAAGCCGCCAGCAGCGCACTGGCGAGCGAGGAACTGCCGCACGGGCTCGCGTTGTCGGAGACATCGGAGGGTCGGCGGACCAGCTTCTCCGCGTCGTCGGCCGTGTCGTAGAAGACGCCGATGTTCGCCGGATCAGCGAAGTGCTCAAGCGCCGTGTCGAGCAGGTGCGTCGCGATGTGCAGCCACTTGGGCGTGGTCGTCGCTTGGTACAGCGCGAGCAGGCCCTCCGCGAGGCAGCCGTAGTCCTCCAGGACCCCCGCCGCACGGCCAGCGACTCCGTCGCGCGAACTCCGCAGCAGCCGACCATCCACGTAATGCTTGCTCAGCAACAGATCCGCGGTGGACACGGCCGCTTCGATCCACTGTGGACGGTCAAGCGCGGCGCCCGCGTCGGCCAGTGCGGCGATCGCCATGCCGTTCCACGCCGTCACCACCTTGTCATCGCGACCCGGTTGCGGGCGCCCGGCGCGAGCACCGAGCAGCTGGGCGCGCACGCGCTCCCACCGCTCGTCGTCATCGGGATTCTCGCGCAGCTGGAGCGTGGACATGCCGTCCTCGAAGGTCCCCTCATCGGTGACCTCCAACAGTTGAGCCGCCCAGGAACCGTCTTCCTCGCCAAGGACTTCGGTCAGCTGGGCGGGAGTCCAGGCGTAGGTGAGCCCTTCGACGCCGTCGGTGTCCGCGTCAAGCGAGGCCGCGAAACCGCCCTCCGGTGTCAGCATCTCGCCGATCAGGAACTCGGCCGTCTCCGTAGCGACCCTGCGCGCGAGCGAGGAACCCGTGCGACGGGCCAGGTGCGCATACCCGCGAAGCAGCAAAGCGTTGTCGTACAACATCTTCTCGAAGTGCGGCACCACCCACGAAGCGTCAACGCTGTAGCGCGCGAAACCACCGGCGAGCTGGTCGTACATGCCGCCGCGGGCCATCGCTTCGAAGCTGTCCTCGGCCATGGTCAGCGCCTCGACCGAGCCCGTGCGCTCGTGGTGGCGCAGCAGGAACTCCAGCACCATCGACGGCGGGAACTTCGGCGCACCAACGAAACCACCGTTGCTCGCGTCGAAGTCCGTCATCAACCGCGACACCGCTCCGGAGAGCACCGTTTCGTCCACAGTGGACACAGGAAGCGGCGAGGCCTGTTCGGTGAGCTGGGCGACGATGCGCGTTGCGGCCTCGCGGACCTCGTCACCGCGCTCGCGCCACGCCTCGCCGACCGCGGTGAGCAGCTGCGCGAACGACGGCATGCCTTGGCGCGGCGCGGGCGGGTAGTAGGTGCCGCAGTGGAAGGGCTCGCCGCCCGGGGTGAGGAAGCACGTCATGGGCCAGCCGCCGTGGCCGGTCATGGCCTGCGTTGCCTCCATGTAGACCGCGTCGACGTCGGGGCGCTCCTCGCGGTCGACCTTCACGTTGACGAAGTTCGCGTTCATCAGCTCGGCGGTGGCCTCGTCCTCGAAGGACTCGTGCGCCATCACGTGGCACCAGTGGCACGCCGCGTACCCCACGGACAGCAGCACCGGCACGTCGCGGCGGCGCGCTTCGGCGAAGGCCTCCTCGCCCCAGGGCCACCAGTCCACGGGGTTGTCGGCGTGCTGCAACAGGTACGGACTGGTGGATTCGGCGAGCCGGTTCGGCATCGGCGTCCCTTCGCTGCTGGGCCGGAACTGTTGGGCCGGAACTGTCTGGATACCCGTTTTGGCACAGTAGCGACCATGACCCAGTCCTCCAGGATCGTCCGCCCCGAAGAGCGCGGCCCCTTCGACGTGATCGGCGACGTGCACGGCTGCCAGGAGGAGCTGCTCGCGCTGTTGGAGGCGCTGGGCTACGAGGTGGTCCACGACGCGAAGGGCCGCCCCGTCGACGCCTCGCACCCCGCGGGCCGCAAGGCGGTGTTCGTCGGCGACCTGGTGGACCGCGGCCCGGACACCCCGGGCGTGCTGCGCCTGACGATGGGCATGGTCGACGCCGGGAACGCACTGGTGGTGTGCGGCAACCACGACCTGAAGCTGGCCCGGGCGCTGCGCGGCGACAAGGTCACGGCACGGCACGGGCTCGCCGAGTCCCTGGAACAGCTGGCCAAGCACTCCGAGGGTTTTCGCGAGCGCGCGCTGGACTTCCTGCTCGACCTGCCCGTGCACCTGGTGCTCGACGACGATCGGCTGGTGATCGCCCACGCGGGACTGCCGGAGCGGCTGCACGGCGTGGAGTCCGGCCGTGCCAAGTCGTTCGCGCTCTACGGGGACACCACCGGCGAGACCGACGCCAACGGGCTGCCGGTGCGCCTGCCGTGGGCGGAGCAGTACCGGGGTGCGGCCATGGTGCTCTACGGCCACACCCCGGTCACCGAGGCGAAGTGGGTCAACAACGCGATGTGCCTGGACACCGGCTGCGTCTTCGGCGGCAAGCTCACCGCGTTCCGCTACCCCGAGCAGGAGATCGTCGACATCACCGCGCGCCGGGTCTGGTACCGGCACGCGGTGTACGGCGCGCTCTACTGAGCCTGCTTGTCCTCGCCCGCGACGGCCTCGGCCTTGACGGGCTCAGCGGCATCGGGCTTGTCGAAGCTGGCGGGGAGCTTGCGCAGGTGCTTGTTCATCGACCTGGCCAGGAAGGCCACGGCGACGAAGAACAGGATCAGCAGCAGCAGACCGACCGGGGCCGCCTTGCCGAAGTCCTCGCCCCGGCCGCCCGGGTCGTCCGGCTGGGGTGGCGCCTGAGCGACCAGCGCCACGGTGTTGTCGTAACCAGTCACGCACTGACCTTCTCATGCACCCCGGAGAACAGGTCGTCCTCGGGCAGCGTGGTGTCCACCAGCGAGCGCGCCAGCTCGTACTCCTCGGTCGACCACAGCTCCCGCTCCAGCTCGCGCGGCATGGCGAACCAGCGGCTGGTCGGGTCGATCTGGGTGGCGTGGGCGATCAGCGCGTCGTCGCGCTGCTGGAAGTACGCGCCGCATTCGACCTGCGTGGTCACCCGCTCCATCACGTCCGGGGCGTCGGAGCCCCAGCGCTCCAGCCACTCCCCGTACGGCGACTCGCCGTTCTCGGCGAGCAGGGCCTCGTGGAACTTGGTCATCTTCGCCCGCGAGAAGCCGTGCGAGTAGTACAGCTTCAGCGGCTGCCAGGGCGCTCCGGCGTCCGGGAAGCGGTCCGGGTCGCCCGCCGCGTCGAAGGCGGCGACGGAGACCTCGTGGCAGCGGATGTGGTCCGGGTGCGGGTAGCCGCCGTTCTCGTCGTAGGTGATCACCACGTGCGGCCGGAACTCGCGCACCACGCGGACCAGCTCCTCGGTGGAGACCTCCAGCGGGACCAGCGCGAAGCAGTCCTCCGGCAGCGGGGGCAGCGGGTCGCCCTCCGGGAAGCCCGAGTCGATGAAGCCCAGCCAGCGGTGCTGGACGCCCAGGATCTCGGCGGCGCGGGCCATCTCGCCCCTGCGCACCTCGCCCATGTTGGCCTCGACCTCGGGGCTCTCCATCGCGGGGTTGAGGATGCTGCCCCGCTCGCCGCCGGTGCAGGTGACCACCATCACCTCGTGCCCCTCGGCGACGTAGCGCGCCGTGGTGGCCGCGCCCTTGCTCGATTCGTCGTCCGGGTGCGCGTGCACCGTCATCAGACGCAGCTTCTCGGCCATAGGTAGCTGTGGTCCCTCCTGCTCACAGTCGTCGGCGGGGGCCACACGGGAACGTGGGCACCCTCCGGGGATACTCAACTCCGACGAACGGGTCCATTGTTCCTAACGGGACTGACAATCTTGGCGCGGGGAGGCCGGTCCGAGGTGAGTGATCAGGCACTTCCGCAGGGGCGCTACGGCGGCGACCGGGACCGCCGGATGTCGCGCAGGACCCGGATCTCACTGCTCGCGTTCTTCCTGTCACTGGGCGTGGCCGCGACGGTGATCGGCTTCCTGAACCTCGGCACCCAGCCGATCAGCACCGAGCGGACCGCCTTCACGGTCGTCGACGACGCCAACGTCAAGATCGACTTTCAGGTGGTCCGCGACGAGCCGGACCGGGCCGCCGTGTGCGTCGTGCGGGCCCGCTCCGGCGACGGGGACGAGGTCGGCCGGAAAGAGGTCTACGTGCCGCCGGCACGAGATCTTTCTGTGCGAACAACGGTTATCCGCACTTCGAAACGACCCGTTACCGGTGAGGTATTCGGGTGCACATACCAGGTTCCGGAGTATCTGGCACCCACCCCACGGCCAAGTGGGTGAACTGGGATAACGAGCACCCCGCGACCCGGAAAACACGGGCGTCGGAGGGCCCTTCCGTGCTACCCTCTGGCGATGGCACGGCCTCTTTCGCGAGGCCGTGTTTTTCCGTTCTCGCCCACAAGCCTTAGGGCGGGAATGCTGCCGGCCGCACATCCGTGGGGCCCGGGAGGAGACGAGGAGTGGTAACCGTGACCGAGACCCCGGTGACTTGGCTGACCCAAGACGCGCACGACAGGCTCAAGCAGGAGCTTGACGAGCACATCGCCAGGCGCCCGGTGATCGCCGCGGAGATCAACGCCCGCCGGGAGGAGGGCGACCTCAAGGAGAACGGTGGCTACCACGCCGCCCGCGAGGAGCAGGGCCAGCTGGAGGCGCGCATCCGCCAGCTCCAGGAGCTGCTGCGCAGCGCCAAGGTGGGCGAGGCGCCGAGCGACTCCGGGGTCGTGCAGCCCGGCATGGTGCTGACCGTGCGCTACGAGGGCGACGACGAGACCGAGACCTTCCTGCTGGGCGCCCGCGAGGAGGGCTCGCACGGCGGGCTGGAGACCTACTCGCCGAACTCGCCGCTGGGCAAGGCGCTGCTCGGCGCCAAGAAGGGCGAGACCCGCGAGTACGAGCTGCCCAACGGCAACAAGGCCGCGGTCACCCTGACCTCCGTGAAGCCCTACACGGGCTGAACGCGCTGACGCGAGACCCGGTCGCAGCCGCGGCCGGGTCTTTTGCGTGTCAGGGGCCGACTCACGATGCAGTGCCGCCACGTGCACCACATTGTGGTGCTAATCTTGGTGCATGACGAAGCGCATGTCGATCTCCCTCAGCGAACAGGACGCGGAGACGATCGAGGTCGCACGCGACTCCTCCAACTTCGAGTTACTCGCCAAGGCAGTCGCTCCACTGGGTATCACCCTCACCGAGGACGCCTCGGAGGCGGCCGTTCTGCGAGCCTTGATGCACCTCGGCGCGGTGCGACTCCAGGAGCAGGCGCTCGAACGCGGCTACGCCGAACTCGCCGAGGTCTGGGATGAGGTCAGCGACGTCTCCGAGGCTCGCGCGCGGCGACGAGGTGGACAGTGAGCGCCCCCGTACTCCGCGGGCAGATCTACTGGTCCGACATCGGCTTCGGCAAGAAACCCTGGCTGGTGGTCTCCAACAATCTGCGTAACAGGGCGATCCCCAGTTTGCTGGCCGTTCGCATCACCACGACCGCCAAGAACGTCGGGTTGCCGACGTTCGTCCCGCTCTCGGCGTCCGATCCGATGGTCGGCGTGATCAACGTGGACGACCTCCAGCAGCTCTCCCACGAAGAACTGGGCGAACAGACCGGAGCCGTCAGCCCGCAGACCCTGATGAAGGTCAACGCCGCACTGAAGGTCGCGCTCGCCCTTCCCTGAGACGAGCGTGTCAGGAGCCGGCGAGCAGGCGTTCCAGCAGCGGTCGCACGCGCGGCGCGATCGGCGTGGACAGCGCTATGGCGGTGGAGGTGCGCTGCACCCCGTTCGCCCCGACGACCTCGTCGATGACCCGCTGGAGGTCGTCGTTGTCGCGCGCCACCATGCGCACCAGCAGATCGCCCTGGCCGGTGGTGGCGTGCACCTCGCAGACCTCGTCGATGGCGGTGAGCCGCTCGGCCACCTCCTGCCTGCGGCCCTGGGCGATCTCCAGGATGGCGAAGGCCGTCAGCCCGTAGCCCATCGCGGCCAGGTCCAGCGCGGGCGGGAAGCCGCCGAGCACGCCGCGGCGCACCAACCGGTCCAGCCGCGCCTGCACGGTCCCCCGCGCCACCCCGAGCCGCCGCGAGCACTCCAGCACGCCCAGCCGGGGCTCGTCGGTCAGCAGGAGCAGCAGCCGCGCGTCCAACGCGTCGAGCGGGTCCTCCACGATCGGCTCAGTCATGACGACTCCTCCAGGGCAGGCTGCTCGATCTGGCGGCCGTTTCCTTGATCATACTGGGCAATCTGCACAGCGAATTGACTGACTGTTGCTCACAGTGTCCTGCGCACGCATCCTCGGATCACCGAACTGACCGCCGAGCCGAGGAGGGGCCATGACCGAGACTCTCGACCAGGGCAAGCCCATGGACGACGTGAGCTTCGACCAGCTGCGCCAGTTGGTCGGCCTGGTGGACTACGACTCCTCCAGCGACCCGTTCCCGGTCAAGTCGATGGACGCGGTGGTCTTCGTGGTGGGCAACGCCACCCAGACCGCGCTCTTCTACCAGACCGCGTTCGGCATGGAGCAGATCGCGTACTCGGGCCCCGAGACCGGCAACCGCGGCCACAAGTCCTACGTGCTGAAATCCGGCTCGGCGCGCTTCGTCATCAACGGCGGGGTCGCTCCGGACAGCCCGCTGCTGGACCACCACCGCGCGCACGGCGACGGCGTGGTGGACCTCGCGCTGGAGGTCGGCGACGTCGACCGCTGCGTGGAGCACGCGCGGTCCCAGGGCGCGACGGTCCTCGACGAGCCGTACGACGTCTCCGACGAGCACGGCACCGTGCGCATGGCGGCCATCGCCGCCTACGGCGAGACCCGGCACACACTGATCGACCGCTCCCGCTACACCGGCCCGTACCTGCCCGGCTACGTGGCCAGGGCGGGCGCCTACCGCAAGCCGGAGGGCGCGCCGAAGCGGCTGTTCCAGGCGGTCGACCACTGCGTCGGCAACGTCGAGCTCGGCAAGATGGACTACTGGGTCGAGTTCTACAACCGCGTCATGGGCTTCGTGAACATGGCCGAGTTCATCGGCGACGACATCGCCACCGACTACTCCGCCCTGATGAGCAAGGTCGTGGCGAACGGCAACCACCGGGTCAAGTTCCCGCTGAACGAGCCCGCGGTGGCGCAGCGCAAGTCGCAGATCGACGAGTACCTGGAGTTCTACGGCGGCGCCGGGTGCCAGCACATCGCGCTCGCCACCAACGACATCCTGTCCACTGTGGACGCCATGCGCGCGGCGGGCGTGGAGTTCCTGGACACCCCGGACTCCTACTACGACGACCCGGAGCTGCGCGCCCGCATCGGCGAGGTCCGCGTGCCGATCGAGGAGCTGAAGAGCCGCAAGATCCTGGTGGACCGGGACGAGGACGGTTACCTGCTGCAGATCTTCACCAAGCCGACCGGTGACCGGCCGACGGTGTTCTACGAGATGATCGAGCGCCACGGCTCGCTCGGCTTCGGCAAGGGCAACTTCAAGGCCCTGTTCGAGGCCATCGAGCGCGAGCAGGAGCGTCGCGGGAACCTCTGACGCTGGCTGGACGCGGGCCCGCACCACTCACTGCATGGCGCTGGCCCGCGTCACGTCGGCTGTTCCCAGCCGGTCGTTGGCGACCACGTACTGCCTTCCGGCTGTCTCTCCACGAGCGGATCGACGAAACCGAGTGCGGCGTCGACAACCTCGCGGAAGTCCTCAGGCAGATGAGCACCGTCCGCCCCAAGACGCTTCCGGAAGGCGCGGTAAGCCGAAGCGCGCAGTTCCGCCAGGGAACCGACGACATCGCTGAGCGGTCGCGGTTCGACGCCGCGATGGGATGTCGTCGCGTCGAAGGCCGCCCGAACCGACGCGTAGCTCAGCGAATGTTTCGTCATGAGCGTGTAGAGGTCCGCGTAGTCCCGCACTCGGGTGTTCGCCTCCCCGAGGGCGATCGCAGTGCTCACCTTTTCTGCGATCACCGTCTCGATGGGGTATCCGAGGACGGGGATGCCCGGCTCTCCCGGGCGTTGGGCCGGCAGCGTTAGTTCTCGTGCGCCGGGTGTCACGGGGTCGCCGAAGTTGATGTCAAGCTTGAGCTTCACCACTGCGCCTCCGAGCGAGCAGGACATCGTGAGGCGCACACCCGCGTAGAGGTTGTCCTCTCGGATGGCCTGGGAGACAAGGGTTTCGGTCAGGAATTCGACCCCGTCATCCTCGTCGGGCACGACGCGGGCGATCTCGCGCACTCGTTCGAGCACCACTACTTGGTCATTGACCATGTTCCGCGCGAGCAGGTCAATGTCGGCGGTCGGCCGACGTGCTCCGAGAACCGCGAGAAGCACTCCTCCCTTGAGCACGAACGTCCCGGCGCGCGGCGATACCGCGAGCCGAGCGAGCCAGCGTTCGAGCACGTAGAGGGTGAACAGTTCCTGGGTGGCCCGCCCTTCCCGGCGGGCCCTGTTCTGGAGATCGAGGTAGGCACGCCCACCGGGCGTCTTCTTGGTCGGACGGTTCACTCAGCGATCACCACGTCCAGAGCGGAGCGCACAGGGCCCAACACGTGCAGCGCCCGGGCGATGCGCAGCAGTTCGCCGGGTCTGGCCCCAGCACGGGAGGTGTAGCGACGAAGCGCGGTGTAGGCGAGTGACTCGCCTAGCCGGGAACGCAACCTCATCATGTCGACGACGGTGCGTTCCGGCCCGTAGACCCGCACGTCCTCCCCCGGCGCCGCCTCGACCATCGTCAGCCCGAGTTCGAACGTCGCCCCCGCGAACCGGAAGACCTCCACCGGCGGCTGGCTGATGACTGGTGGCCGGGCGTGCCGGGGAACAGCGAACTGCACGGCCACAGGGATCTCGTCGGTCAGGTCGTGGACCGCCAGCGCGGAAACGCAACACACGATCGCGCCTGGTGCACGGTGGGCGAGCGCGAGCAGGTCCGGCATGGTCGGCACAGGCGCATCGTTCCGGCGGAAAACACCACGGGAAAGCTCGATGATCTGACCGCGGTCTCGTAAGTCGTAAATGTCTCTCGGGTGCAGTCCACCATCACGAGCCTCCTGGGTCGTGAAGGTGTTGGGCAGGTCGGACGCAGCCACGGACATGGATAGAAGTGTAGCCACCCTTGTCAAACCTGGCGACACTTCTATCCACGCCGCAGTGCGAGCGCGATCAGGACAGCGAGCCCCGCGGTGGCCAGCAGGACGCCGGTGAAGCCGATGAGGTCGGCGCCGACGCCCGCGAGCAGGGGCGCGATCATCAGGCCGCTGGTGTACGCGACGCTGTACAACGCGTAGGCCGCGCCGTACGCGGGCGGCGACTGCGCGTCGGCCAGCTCGGCGATCAGTGTCAGCGTGGGCGCGAGGACGAACTGACCGCCGACGGCGACCACGGTGAGCCCAACTCCGGTCAACCACAACGATCCCGCGACCGCGACGACGATCAGCCCGGCGGCGGCGATGGCGGCGCCACCGAGGGCGAGCGCGGCGCGTGGCAGACGGTCGGCCAAGCTCCCGGCGACGGGCGCGGCGAACGCGCACACCAGCGTGGCGATGCCGAACAGCAGGCCGATCGTGGTCGGCGATGCTCCGAAACCCTGCACGACGCGCAGCGGGAGAACGGCTTCGAGGAAGGCGATCAGCCCGGCGCCGAGCGCGGTGACACCGAACAGAGCGGGCGTCGCGGAGTGGCGCCAGACCTTCGACGAAGCCTCTAGAACCGATTTTTCCTCCTGCACAAGGAAAATCCGCAGCACTCCGTCGATGAAGGCCAGGGCCGCGGCACAGAGGAACGGCGCGCTGGTGCCGAAGGAGTCGGCGAGCAGACCGCCGACGATCGGGCCCAGGAGGACGCCGACGCTCATGCAGGACAAGGCGATTCCCATGACCTTGCCGCGCTCTTCGGGCTCGTGCGTCGCGGCGATGAGCGCGAGGCCCGCCGTCCACGAGACCGCGGCGGCGACGCCTTGCAGGGCACGAGCGAGGAGCATCCCGGTGAAGGTCTGCGCGAAGGCGAACAGCAGCGTGGCGGCGGCGAGCCCGAAAAGCCCGACCAGCATGGGCTTTCTGGTGCCGATCCGGTCGACGGCCCTGCCGACGAGGGGTGTCGCGATCAGCATGGTGGCCGCGTAGACCGCGAACAGCACGCCGATCTGGGTGGGTGAGGTCCCGGCGATGCGGGGCAGGACGGGGATGGCGACGCCGTAGGCGAACATGTCAGTGGCGATCGCGACCGACGCGACGGCGGTCGCTGAGGACTTCTTCACTGGGTTCCTTGATTCCGAGCCGGGAATGCACCCGGCGGAGCACGGGTGGGGCCCACCAGTTGGCGCGGCCCGCGATCTTCATGAAGGCGGGGACGAGCACGCCCCGCACGAGAACCGCGTCGACGAAGACCGCGAGGAACAGACCGAGCCCCAAGAGCTTGAGCACGGACATCTCCGAGGTCACCAACGCGAGCAGCACCACTCCGATGAGCAGCGCGGCCGAACTGATCACCGAGCCGGTCCTCGCGAGTCCGGCCACGACGGCGCGCTCGTTGTCGCCGGTCGCCGCGTACTCCTCGCGAATCCGGGCGAGGAGGAAGACCTCGTAGTCCATGGACAGCCCGAAGGCGACGCAGAACATCAGCACCGGCACGGTCACGTCCAGGTAGCCCGTCGCCGTGAAGTCGCCAACGAGCCAGGCGAGGTGGCCGTCCTGGAAGACGAAGACCATCGCGCCGAAGCTCGCAGTGAGGCTCAACGCGCCGAACACCAACGCTTTCACCGCTACGAGCAGGCCGCCGGTGAACAGGAACAGCAGCACGAACATCGCTGCGCAGATCAGCGCCAGCGCGTAGGGCACGCGCTCGGCGATCACGTCTTTCGTGTGCGCGAAGGCAACTGAAGGGCCGGTGCGGAGCACTTCGCCCGTGGCGGGGCGGATCTCGGAAAGCTTGCGCGCCAGACGTTCTCCCCCAGCGGAGTACGGGGGCACGGACAAGGCGATCGAGACGCGGTGCACGCCGCCGCGCGATTCGATGTCCACTTTGGACACTTCATGCTCGCTGCCGAGCGCTGCGTACGGAGCCGGGTCAGCACCCCCGACGAGCACGGCGGTCAGCGGGTCGAAGGAGCCTTGGCCGAACTCGCGCTCAATGGCGGCAGCAGTGGTCCGGACCGGGCTGTCCGGAGGCAGGATGCGCTCGTCGGTGAGGCCGAACTTCGCGTGCCCGAAGGGAGTCGCCAGCACCAGCAGGCCGAGCACGACGGGCACCGCCCACCGCAGGGGCCGACGCATGATCAGCTCGGCGAGCCTGCCCCAGACCGGCCCCTTCGCCGAGCGCGGCAGGAACCGCGAGAGGTCGCCGTGCTCCAACCACCGTCCACAGAGGACGATGAGCGCCGGGAGAACCGTGACCGAGGTCAGCCCGGCGATCATGACGACCGGGATCGCCGCGATCGCCAGCGAGCTGAGGAAGTACAGCGGGAAGATCAGCAACGCGCTCACCGAGATGGCCACGGTGAGCGCCGAGAACAGCACCGTCCGCGCGGCCGAGCGCACGTCGCCGTCCTCCCGGTGGCGGACGAGGACGAAGAGGCTGTAGTCGATCGCCAGGCCGAAGCCGAGCAGCGTGGTGATGTTCAGCGCGAAGGTGGAGACCTCGGTGAACTCGGCGACGACGCGCAGCACCGCCATCGTCGACACCACGGAGACCACTCCGACCGCGAACGGCAGCGACGCGGCCAGCGGAGTCCTGAACACCAACAGCAGCACCAGGAGGATCACCGGGGCCGCGATCAGCTCGGCGGTCACCAGGTCCGTGTCGCCCTGGTCGAGCGCTTCCGCGTTGCCCGGAGCCTCCCCGGTCGCCGCGATCGCCAGCGGGCCGTGGCGCCCGGTGAAGTCCCGCACGATCTGCCGCGCGGTGCGCTGCGCCGCGTTCTCGTCGCCGCCGAGGCGCAGCGCCACGATCGCCGAGCCGCCGTTCGCCGCCCTGAGCCGAGGATCGCCCGTGTCCCAGTACGACTGGGCCGAGACCACGCCGGGCAGGGCTTTGAGGTGGCGGGTCAACTCGATCCCCGCTTGGCCGACCGCGGGCTCGTCGACCGCCGCCGTGACGTGCAGCAGCATGTTCGGCCGCTGCACGCCGAAGGTCTCGCGCAGCACCCGCTCCGCGCGCTCGGACTCCTCGGAGGTCGCCACGTACCCGCCGTTGGCGAGGTGCCCGGCCACGTCCGCGCCGATCCACGCGGCGAGGCCGACCCCGAGGGCGGCCAGCAGCACGATCAGGCGCGCACGGCTCTTCGACATGCCCGACAGTTAACATACACACGCGCATGTATGTCAATCACCGCAGCTCAAGCCCATGGGCGCGCCCCACGCCCGATCACGAAAGTCCCGTTTGGGCTTGAACGACGGTGGTCAGAGTTGGCGGGAGACGGTGTAGCCGACCTGGCGGAGCGTGGTCACGACCTGCTGGCAGTGCTCGGCGCCGCGGGTCTCCAGGTTCAGCGCCACGACGACCTCGCCGAGGGCCAGCGCCCCGGAGACGCGCGTGTGCTCGACGTCGAGCACGTTGGCGCCGAGCGCGCCGATCCTGGTCAGCAGCGCGCCGAGCGAGCCGGGCTTGTCGGGCACGCGCACGCGCAGCGACAGGTACCGGCCCGCCGCGTTCAGGCCGTGCTGGATGACGTGCAGCAGCAGCAACGGGTCGACGTTGCCGCCGGAGAGGACCACGGCGACCGGGCCGGGGAAGCGCCCCGGGTGGTCGAGCACGGCCGCCATCGCCGCCGCACCGGCAGGCTCGACGACGAGCTTCTGGCGCTCCAGGCACATCAGCAGCGCCCGCGACAGGGACTCCTCGCTGACCGTGAGGATGTCGTCGACCAGCTCGGACACGTGCGCGAAGGTCACCTCGCCGGGGATGCCGACCGCGATGCCGTCGGCGATGGTGTGCATCTCCGGCAGCTTCAGCGGGGAGCCGTGGGCCAGCGACGGCGGCCAGGTCGCCGCCTGCTCCGCCTGCACGCCGATCACCCGGCAGTCCGGCTTGATCGCCTTCACCGCCGCGGCCACCCCGCCGACGAGGCCACCGCCGCCGCAGCCGACGAGGATCGTCCGGACCTCGGGCAGCTGCTCCAGGATCTCCAGCCCGATGGTGCCCTGCCCGGCGATCACGTCGGTGTGGTCGAAGGGGTGGATGAACTCGGCGCCGGTCTTCTCCGCGAACAGCTTCGCCTCGTGCAGCGCCTCGTCCACGGTCGCGCCGTGCAGGTGCACCTCGGCGCCGTACGAGCGCGTCGCGGCGAGCTTGGGCAGCGGCGCCCCGGTCGGCATGTAGACGGTCGCCTGGCAGCCGAGCAGCGACGCCGCGAGCGCGACGCCCTGCGCGTGGTTGCCCGCGCTGGCCGCGACCACCCCCTTCGCGCGCTGCTCCTCGGAGAGCCCGTGAATGCGCACGTAGGCGCCCCTGAGCTTGAACGAGCCGGTGCGCTGGAGGTTCTCGCACTTGAGGTACACCGGCGTTCCGTGCAGCCGCTCCAGCACGCCGGAGAGCTCAAGCGGGGTGTGCCGAACCACGCCCGCCAGCAACTTCCGCGCCGCGTGGATGCGGTCGAGACTGACCAGCTCCATGCCGGGAGATCCTGCCAGGCCTTCGGCACTCCGGGACACGGCTCGGCGGGGCGGGTACCCTGATCCGCAGGCCCGATCGTGGCCGAGAAGACCCTGGAGCGAGCAGATGGCCCACATGACGCGCAGCGGTGGGGCGCTCTCCCTGATCGCGGCGCTGGCCGCGGCGGGAGCGCTGACGTTCACCGCGGTGTACACCGTCGTGCAGACGGGCTGCGCCGATCAGGGGGAGATCGTCCAGCGCGGTTCGGTGCTGGAACTCGTCGGCGGCTGCGTGGAACACGGCGATCTGCCGGTGGGTCCGCAGCAGCCGAAGAACGCGGGCTCCGAGCAGGCCGAGGGCAAGCACACGCCCGGCAAGATCCGCCCCTGACGCACGCACGACGAAGGGCGCCCACCGATCGCGGTGGGCGCCCTTCGTCGTTGTCAGCTCAGATCAGCCCAGCGCGGCGCGCAGGTCCTCGACCAGGTCGTCGCCGTCCTCGATGCCGACGGAGACGCGGACCAGGTCGGCGGGGACCTGGAGCAGGGAGCCCGCGGTGCTCGCGTGCGTCATCCGGCCCGGGTGCTCGATCAGCGACTCGACGCCGCCGAGGGACTCCGCGAGCGTGAACAGCCTGGTGCGCGAGCAGATGTCCATCGCCTCCTGCTCACCGCCGGCGACGGTGAAGGAGATCATGCCGCCGAAGCGCCGCATCTGCTTCGCCGCGACCTCGTGCCCCGGGTGCTCCGGCAGGCCGGGGTAGAAGACCTTCGTCACCTTCGCGTGCCTGGTCAGCATGTCGACGACGCGCTCGGCGTTGTCACTGTGCTTCTCCATGCGCAGCGCCAGGGTCTTCACCCCGCGCAGCGTCAGCCACGCGTCGAACGGGCCGGGCACCGCGCCGCCGCCGTTCTGCAGGAACGCGAACTGCTCGGCCAGCTCGTCGCTGTTGGTCACCAGCGCGCCGCCGACCACGTCGGAGTGGCCGCCGACGTACTTGGTCGTGGAGTGCAGCACCACGTCGGCGCCCAGCTCCAACGGGTTCTGCAGGTACGGGGACGCGAAGGTGTTGTCCACCACCAGTTTCGCGTCAGCGCCGTGCGCCACCTGGGCGAGCGCGGCGATGTCGGCGATGTTCAGCAGCGGGTTGGTCGGCGTCTCGACCCAGACGACCTTGGTGTTGGGCCGGATCGCCGCGCGCACCGCGTCCACATCGGACAGTGGGACGGGCGTGTGCTCGATGCCCCACTGCGAGAGCACCTTGTCGATCAGCCGGAACGTGCCGCCGTAGGCGTCGTTCGGGATGACGAGGTGGTCCCCGGGACGGCAGAGCGAGCGCAGCGCCACGTCGGAGGCCGACATGCCGGAGGCGAACGCCCTGCCGTGCTTGCCGCTCTCCAACGCGGCGAGGCAGGTCTCCAGCGCCGTCCGCGTCGGGTTGCCGGTCCGGGAGTACTCGTAGCCCTGGCGCAGCCCGCCGACGCCGTCCTGGGCGTAGGTCGAGGTGGCGTGGATGGGCACGATGACCGACCCCGTGTTCGGGTCGGGTTCCTGTCCGGCGTGGATAGCCCTGGTCGCGAAGCCGTCACTCATGAGATGAGACTACGCACTCCGCTGACCCCGTCGAAGCCGATGTGCGCCACACGGTCCACCCGTCGAGACGAACGGCACTGACCTGATCGGACCTACTGACCAGATCATCCTCGAGGCGGCCCCCACTGCTGCTGGAACTGTTGCCGCGGCGGGCCCGCCTGCCGGATGCGCGAGCGAACCGCGGCGCGCGTGTCCGAGAGGAACCAGACCACTGCGACCACGGCGGCGAAGAGCATGCCCGGTGACAGAACGATCGCGACAGACGAGATCCCGGCACCGACACGCGCCCGCTCTGCGTCACTGCACACGCAGCTCGCGAACGCAGCGCGAGTGACACCCGATGTTCAGACCGGACAGAATGAGGCTGCTGACCCTCGCGAACGTCAGCCCCGACGAACTCGGTCGCCGCGGCGGCGGGCCCCACTGCTGGGGCCGCGGAAACGGCGCCAGCCCCCGGCGGTGTGCCGGGGGCTGGCGCGGTGGAACGACTCAGTTCGAGCGGCTGGGCCTACTGCTGGCCCGGCCACCCCTGCTGCTGACCCGGCTGGCCGGGCTGCTGCTGACCCCACTGCTGCTGGGGCTGCTGCGGAGCCTGCTGGCCCCACTGCCCCTGCTGCGGCTGGGCCTGCTGGCCCCACTGGCCCTGCTGGGGCTGCTGCTGGCCCCACTGGCCCTGCTGCTGGCCCCAGCCACCCGCCTGCGCGGGCTGCATCCCGGCCTTGGCGCGAACCTCGGCCACGGTCATCGGCAGGAACCACAGCACGGCGAGACCGGCGAAGAGCAGCATCGCGAAGATCGACGTCGCACCGGCGCCGACGGCGATCATGGTGATCAGGCCGGAGAGCGCGACGGCACCCGCGCTCACGCCAGCGCCGAGCCGGGCCCATTCCTTGCCCTGCTGCCCGGCGAACCAGCCGCAGGCGGCCGTGGCGGCGGAGCCGACCAGGATCACGATCCCGAGGATCAGCGCGAAGACGAGCGTGCCGGAGCCGGGACCGGCCGACGGGGTGGGAATGCGCCCGCCGAACTGGCGCGACAGCTCACTGAGCGAGCTCTGCGCCTTGCTCAGGTACGAGAACGCCTCGATGCTGTTGATCAGCCCGACGATGCCGAGGATCGTGAACAGACCACCGATACCGATGCTGGCCCACATCGCGATCAGCAGCATCGGCGGAGCGCCGCCGCCCTGCTGCTGACCCCACTGCTGCTGGGGCTGGCCCCACTGGCCCTGCGGCTGCTGCTGGCCCCACTGGCCCTGCGGCTGCGCGCCGGGCTGCTGCTGGGCGCCCCACGCGGGCTGCTGGAAGCCACCGGAGGGGGTACCGGGCTGCTGCGGGGGCTGCTGGCCCCACTGCTGCTGCGGCTGCTGGGCACCCCACTGCGGCTGCTGCTGGCCGTAGGGCTGCTGTGGCTGCTGTGGCTGCTGCACGGGGGCACCACCTCCGACGACCTGAGTTGCGTCAGCGGCCCCCGGGGCCGCCTGCGGGGTGGACGGCGCGACGACCTGGGTCGCGTCGGCCGAGTCGCCGGAACCGCCGAGCGCGGAGCTGATCCCCTGCGCGCCCTCCTGGCCGGCGCCATGCGTTGTCGTCGGGAGATCTCCCGCCGAGGACGGTGTCGGCTGTTCCGCCACGGCCCCTCCCTTGTCCTCGTTGTTCTCGCCTGGTGCCTGCTGGCCGCCCTGGTTCTGGTTGTTGGGCGGCTGAGGAGCGGTCATCGGGTTCCTACCCCCTTGGCCTGGCCGGTAAGTCCGTGTGCGGCAACGCTAGCGGATGCTCCGAACGGACCAGAGGCGCAGTGGCCGTGGTCGTTGTGTCGATCTTCAAGGTCAACGGCCTGCAAGGAAACCCAGCACGTCCTGCCGGGTCACCACGCCTGCCGGTTTGCCATCCTCCAGCACCATCGCGCCGTCCGCATCGGACAGCGCCTTCATCGCGGTGCTGATGGCCTCACCGGCGCCGATGGTCGGCAGCGGCGGGGACATGTGCTGTTCGACGCGGTCGGTCAGCTGGGCGTTCCCGGTGAACAGCGCGTCGAGCAGATCGCGCTCGTTGAGCGCTCCGGAGACCTCGGCCGCCATGATGGGCGGTTCGGCGTTCACCACGGGCATCTGGGAGACACCGAACTCCCTCAGCACCGCGATGGCGTCGGCGACGGTCTCGTTGGGGTGGGCGTGCACGAGCTCGGGAAGCGTGCCGTCCTTGCGGCGCAACACATCCCCGACGGTGTGGCTGTTCTGGTCCGGCGGGAGGAAGCCGTAGGAGGACATCCACGAGTCGTTGAAGACCTTGGACAGGTAGCCGCGCCCGCCGTCCGGCAGCAGCACGACGACCACGGCGTCCGGGCCGAGCTTGGCGGCCACCCGCAGCGCCGCCGCGGCGGCCATCCCGCAGGAACCGCCGACGAGCAGGCCCTCCTCGCGGGCGAGGCGGCGGGTCACGTCGAAGGAGTCGCCGTCGGAGATCGCCACGATCTCGTCGCAGATCTCGCGGTCGTAGGTGGTCGGCCAGAAGTCCTCGCCGACGCCCTCGACCAGGTACGGGCGCCCGGAGCCGCCGGAGTAGACCGAGCCCTCCGGGTCGGCGCCGATGATCTGGACCTGCCCGCCGGAGATCTCCTTGAGGTAGCGGCCGGTCCCGGAGATGGTGCCGCCGGTGCCGATGCCCGCGACGAAGTGGGTGATCCGCCCCTGCGTCTGCTTCCACAGCTCCGGGCCGGTGGAGTGGTAGTGGCTCTCGGGGTTCTGCGGGTTGGCGTACTGGTTGGGCTTCCAGGCGCCGGGGATCTCGCTGACCAGGCGGTCGGAGACGTTGTAGTAGGAGTCCGGGTGCTCCGGCGCGACGGCGGTCGGGCAGACCACGACCTCGGCGCCGTAGGCCTTCAGGACGTTGCGCTTGTCCTCGCTGACCTTGTCCGGGCAGACGAAGACGCACTTGTAGCCCTTGCGCTGGGCGACGAGCGCGAGGCCGACACCGGTGTTGCCGGAGGTGGGCTCGACGATGGTGCCGCCGGGCAGCAGCTCACCGGAGCGCTCCGCCGCCTCGACCATGCGCAGCGCGATGCGGTCCTTCACGCTGCCGCCGGGGTTGAAGTACTCGACCTTGGCCAGCACGGTTGGTGCCAGCCCCTCGGCCAGGGAGTTCAGCTTGACCAGCGGGGTGTTGCCCACGAGGTCGACAATGTGTTCGGCGTACTCCACCGGTGCTTCCCTCTCAGCTGTCTGCGCGACCGCACGGGGGTGGTGCCCACCGCAGCGGCCTGTGGCGTGCCGAGGGTAGTCCCCGCCGCCACCAGCGCGAAGTCCGGTATGGGCGGTCGTGGCCGACAGGTGAGGAGAACGCACCCGATGCGGAACAATCGGCGGTGAGTTCTGCGTCTTCTGGGGGAGCCGCCCGATACTCGTCCAGCGGTGGTCGGGCGGCGGGTGGCGGAAGGAGGTCCTCGCGGTGGCAGGTCTGCGCGCACTGCGAATCGCGGCGGCGGCCGCTGGAGCCCTCGGTGGGCTCTCCGGCGCCGTGTACAGCCTGTTGAACGAGCAGTCGCGGCGAGCGCGGCTGATCATCGGCCTGCCCGAGGCGCCACCGCCCCGGGCCGACGGCGTGTACCTGCCGACCGGTGAGGGACCGCTCGCGCCGGAGGACCCCGCCGTCGGTGAGCCGCCGGTGCTCTTCGCGATGATCGGCGACTCGATCGCGGCCGGGCTCGGTGTGGAGACGGCGGCCGAGCTGCCCGCGGTGCTGCTGGCCAAGGCGCTCGCGGAGGAGTCGGAGCTGCCGGTCCAGCTGACCACGTACGCGGTGAGCGGCTCGACCAGCAGGGACCTCGAAGGCCAGGTGGACCTGGCGCTGCGGCAGCCGCCCGACCTGGCGCTGGTGATCATCGGCGGCAACGACGTCACCACGCAGATCCCGATCACGACCTCGGCGGCGCTGCTGGAGAGCAACGTCGGCAGGCTGCGCGCGGCCGGGGCCGCCGTGGTCGCGGGCACCTGTCCCGATCTGGGAGCGGTGCGGCCGATCCCGCAGCCGCTGCGCTCGCTGGTGCGCTCGTGGAGCCTGCTGCTGGCCAAGACGCAGCACCGCGCGATCGAGCGCGCGGGCGGGATGCCGGTCCCGCTCGCCGACCTGCTGTCGCCGGAGTTCCTGACCCGCCCCGCCGAGCTGTTCAGCGCTGACCGCTTCCACCCCTCGGCGGCGGGCTACCTGATCTCCGTGGAGGTGCTGCTGCCCGCGCTGTGCAGTGCCATCGGCGTGTGGCAGGGCGGGCCGATCGCCGAGCCGCCGACGCGCTCGGCCGCCGCGGAGGCGATGCGCCCGAGCAGGCGGATCGCCGCCCGCATCGAGGCCGCGCGGGCCAAGAGGTTCCACCGCCACAACTAGGGTTACCGACGAGTAGTGTCGGGCCAGCCCCTCGGACGAAGGAGTCCCGCGATGCCAGAAGCCGTGATCGTCGCAGCAGCCCGCTCCCCCATCGGCCGCGCGGGCAAGGGCTCGCTCGTCGACGTCCGCCCGGACGACCTCGCGGCCCAGGTGGTCACCGCTGCGCTCGGCCAGGTCCCGCAGCTCGACCCGCGCGAGATCGACGACCTGATGCTGGGCTGCGGCCTTCCCGGTGGCGAGCAGGGCTTCAACCTGGGGCGCGTGGTCTCGGTGCTGCTCGGCCACGACCACCTGCCCGGCTGCACGGTGACCCGCTACTGCGCGTCCAGCCTCCAGACCACGCGGATGGCACTGCACGCGATCAAGGCGGGCGAGGGCGATGTGTTCATCAGCGCGGGCGTGGAGACCGTCTCGCGCTTCGCCAAGGGCAGCTCCGACTCGTGGCCCGACACCCACAACCCGCTCTTCGCCGACGCCGAGGCCCGCTCGCAGCGCGTCGCGGAGCAGGGCGCGGGCGAATGGCACGACCCGCGCGAGGACGGCGCTGCGCCGGACGTCTACGTCGCGATGGGTCAGACGGCGGAGAACCTGGCTCTGCTCAAGGGAATCAGCCGCGAGGAGATGGACCACTTCGGCGTCCGCTCGCAGAACCTGGCCGAGCAGGCGATCGCGAACGGCTTCTGGGCGCGCGAGATCACGCCGATCACCAAGCCCGACGGCACCGTGGTGAGCGCCGACGACGGCCCGCGCGCCGGTGTCACCTACGAGAAGACCGCCACGCTCAAGCCCGTGTTCCGCCCCGACGGCCGGATCACGGCGGGCAACTGCTGCCCGCTCAACGACGGCGCGGCGGCGCTGGTGATCATGAGTGACACCAAGGCGAAGCAGCTCGGCCTCACCCCGCTGGCCAGGGTCGTCTCCACCGGCGTCTCCGGGCTCTCGCCGGAGATCATGGGCCTCGGCCCGGTCGAGGCGTCGAAGCGGGCGCTCGCGCTGGCCGGGATGTCGATCGGCGACATCGACCTCGTCGAGATCAACGAGGCGTTCGCCGCCCAGGTCATCCCGTCCTACCAGGAGCTCGGCGTCGATCTGGGCCGGCTCAACGTCAACGGCGGGGCGATCGCGGTCGGCCACCCCTTCGGCATGACCGGGGCCAGGATCACCACCACGCTGATCAACTCGCTGCGCTTCCACGACAAGCAGTTCGGCCTGGAGACCATGTGCGTCGGCGGCGGCCAGGGCATGGCCATGGTGCTGGAACGCCTGAGCTGACCTCGCGTTTCAGGCTCGCCTGTAGCGGTGGCGCCCGGCAGGGCTTGGCACGACACTCCGATAATGATCTTGAAGAAGCACACGGGACGGTTCGGCCTCGCCGCAGCGCTCTGTTGCGTCCTGCTCCCCCTGGTCGCCGCTGCGCCCGCGAGCGCGGCGGAGCGGGCGCCGCAGGTCTGCGGCGAAGGCCCGAACAGCACGTTCGAGGGCGAGTACGCATCGTGCGGCGAGTGCGAGGCCGTCGCGCGGTCCTACCAGGACGCGGGCGGCGGGCCCGGCAACGTCGGCTACGTCTGCATCCCGATCACCGGCGGTGGCGGCAAGCACAGCCTGGGCATCTGCGGCCACGGCGGCAAGATCACGATCAAGGGCCGCACGTTCCGCGAGTGCACCTGAGCCGTTCGACCCGAGAACGCGGAACGGCCCCGGTCGAGGTGACCGGGGCCGTTCGCATGTCGTGCGGGTGGATCACTCCTGGCGGAGCAGGTACAGCAGGCGCAGGATCTCGACGTAGAGCCACACGAGCGAGGCCACCAGCCCGAAGGCGGTGAACCAGGCCCACTTGGCCGGGTAGCCGGCGCGGACCATCTCGTCGGCCTGGTCGAACTCCAGCAGCAGCGTGAACGCCGCGATCACGATGAACAGCAGGCCGATGCCGATGCCCAGCCAGCCGTTGCGGATGCCGAGTCCGCCGGGGACGAAGAAGCCCACGAGCATGTTGGCCAGCATCAGCACGGCGGCGCCGATGACACCGGCGACGATCATCTTGGTCAGGCGCGGGGTGACCCGGATGGCGCCGGTCTTGTAGACGATCAGCATGCCGAGGAACACCGCGGCCGTGCCGATGAGCGCCTGGACGCCGATGCCCTTCATCTGCGGGATGCTCTCGAACAGCCCGGTGAGTGCCCCGAGGACGATGCCCTGGGCCGCCGAGTAGATCAGCGTCAGCGCGGCGCTCGGCTTCGGCCGGAAGCACATGAAGATCGCGATGCCGATGCCGACGAGCGCGGCGGGCAGCGCGAGCGCGTACATCGCCCCGCCGCTCATCGCGGTGAGGACACCGGCGACGATCACGACGGCCAGCGACGCGGCGGTCTTCATGACCACGTCGTCGGCGGTGATCGGTCGTTCGGCGGTGGGAGGCGCCGACGGGTAGGGGTCGTAGCCGGCGGCCTGACCGCCGTGCTGGAACGAGGCGTAGCCGCCACTGCTCGGCAGGTTGCGGAACGCCGGGTTGCTAGAAGTGCGCACCTCAGTCCTCCAGGAACGTGTTTCACACCGTCCGCCGAGTACAACGTCGGTCGACGCGCTGGGGTTCCCGGGACGGTTAAAGCCGAACTTTACTCTTCGCCGCCGACACCGACCCCAGGGTCCGGCGAATCGAGGCCGATCTTTGTTCTTCGATGTCGACCACGCCACATACCGGCGGTACGTGACGATCTCCAGCGGCCATTCGTGGATCTTGATACGACTGGGTGTACCAGCGGATTGACCCGAATGTGCTAATTCACCAACGCAACGCGCACGTTGTCCTCCTCGGGTTGTCGCCCCGACGGTGGCTTGTGACCTGTCCGGGGTGCGGAAACCATCGTCGCGGATGCCGCACACGTGATCGGCGTCAAGATCAACCGAGGAGCCATATGTCTGGCCAACGGCTGGGCCACCGCAGGCTGCTCGCGGGTGTGACCGCGGGCGCTCTGCTCACCATCACCGCATCGCTGGCACTGCCGGCCGTCGCGGTCGCCTCCGGAGAGAAGCTGGGACAGCACACCGACGCCCAGCCCTACAAGAACAACCCCGAGCCCAAGGACTGGCTGGGCTCCTACGACTGGCGCGGCAAGCAGGTGTGGTGCGTGCGCTTCGGGCTCAACGTGCCCGACGACGGCGTCGAGTACACCCAGGCGAACGGGCCGCTGACCAACAAGTGGGGTGAGCCGCTGGGCAAGGACGTCCCGGCGAAGATCTCCTACCTGCTGCTCCGCTACCAGGACACCACCTCCGTGCACGAGGCCGCCGCGCTGGCGCACGTGCTGCACGTGTGGACCTCGGGCACCACCGACGCGGGCCGGCTCGACCCGAGCAACACCTTCGACACGGTGGGCTACGACGAGAAGTTCCACTTCGACCGGCTCACCGACGAGGCCAAGACCTCGGTCGGCGCGCTGCGCGAGGACGCCGACGCGCACTTCGGGCCGTGGAAGGTCGAGCTGACCGCGCCGAAGGACGACCAGATCATCGGCAAGGCGGGCAAGTGGCAGCTGAGCGTGGTCTCGGCGACGGGCAAGCCGGTCGGTGACGTTCCGGTGAAGCTCACGGCCACCGACGGCACGCTGGGCGGCGGGGAAGCCGCCCGGACGCCGAAGGACGGCAAGCCGCTGAGCATCGCGCTGACCCCGACCGGCGAGGCGCCGAAGCTGGCCGGCTCGGTGGAGAACCCCAACGCCGACCCGGTGCTGCTGATCCCGTCCAACCCGAAGGCGCAGCAGATCATCACCACCGGCGGCCAGAGCACCGCGAAGGCCGAGGCCGAGGCGAAGGCCCGCACCGCTCCGGGCATCGTCAAGCTGAGCAAGGTCGACGCGGCCACCGCGAAGGGCGTCGCCGGGGTGGCGCTGCGGGTGACCGCGGCCGACAAGACCTCGGCGCTGGAGAAGCAGGACGGTTCCAAGCTCGTCGGCGCGGACGGCAAGCCGGCGGTGCTGCAGACCGGGCAGGATGGTCTGGTGAGCATCGCCGACCTGAAGACGCCGCAGGAGGCGTGCCTCATCGAGGTGGCCCCCGCGCCCGGCTACGAGGAGGGCTTCGACCCCTCGGCGCCGCCGACCGTGTGCGGGAAGCTGACGCCGGGCGCGACGCTCGCGCTCACACTGACCAACAAGCCGAACACGCCGAAGATCACCGTGCCGAAGACCATCCCCGCCGGTGATCTCGGCGAACTGGCGCTGGTCAGCGGCACCACCACGACCAGCGTGAACACCGCGGCGCTCGCCGGTATCGGCGTCCTCGGCGCCACGGCGGCAGCGCTGGTGCTGACGGTGCGGCGCGGCAGGGGCGCCCGCCGGTGATGGCGAAGGAACAGTCGCTCTACCCGAGCCGGGCCGGTCTTGGTGGTCGCACCAAGACCGGCATCGGCCTGTTCGTCGTCGCCGCGGTCGCGGCCGCGATGGGCGTGGCCGGGCTGGACCTGCGGACCTCCGTCGTCGGTGAGGCCGTCGACTCGGCCGAGCGGCCGCCGGTCCAGCTGCTGCCGGGCACGGACCTGAGCGATTCCAGCACCAGCGTGCGCCGCTGGGGCCTGCCCGGCGGCGTGATCAGCGCTCCGGCACCGCCCGCTCCGGTCGCGCCCGAACCGCCGTCCGGGCAGAAGCCGGGCACCGTGCGGTTGCCCGGTGGCGGCACGGCGACGTTGGTGCGCAAGGAAGTCGGCCCCGACGCGACCCTCCCGGTGCCCGAGGGCGTCCGCGAGGCGACGTGGTGGGGCGCGGGTCTCGGCGCTCCAGCAGGGGCGACCCTGCTCGCGGGACACGTGAACTTCCGCGGCTCCGTCGGTCCCTTCAACGAGCTGTGGAAGGCCGAGCAGGGCCAGGACGTGACGGTCTCGGACATGAGCGCGGCGGGCGGCAAGGTGTTCCGCTACAAGATCAGCGAGATCATCACGCTGCACAAGAACGAGCTGCCCGAGTCGGCCGACCGGCTGTTCTCGCAGCAGGGACCGCACCGGCTGGTGCTGGTGACCTGCGGGGGCCGGTGGGTCGGCGGCGATCTGGGCTACAACGAGAACCGCATCGTGGTGGCGACACCGCAGGTGTGAAGAACGAACGCGGGCCGGAGTCCACAGTGTCCACAGTGGGCTCCGGCCCGTTCGTTCACTGCCGTCCGTAGAGGACCAGCAGGTTGTCGTAGTCGATGCGGTCGGGCTCAGTGACCTTGTTGGTGTCACCGTGCATGAGGACGCCCTTGGTCTTGCAGTGCCGCAAGCCGATGGCGTGCCCCATCTCGTGCTTGACGACGTTCAGCGTGGCCTTCTCGATCGCGTCGAAATTGCCGTCGTCGCCCTCACTGCTGGTCTTCTTGAGACCGATGGTGACGCAGTTCGTCTGCGGCGCGCAGGTCTCGGTGAGCCGCGGCTGCACGCAGGGACTGCGGTCCCACGACTCGACCCCCTTCTTGACGTCGTTGAGGAACGCGGTGGTCAATCCCTTGGTCGCGAAGTGGATGACGACCTCTTCACCGTTCTTGCGCTGCCACAGAAGCTGATCGTCGTCGTAGTCCTGGTCGCGCAGCGGCCAAGGAGGTCGGCGCTGCCTCGTCAAGGGCCGCACGACGGGCCGGGTCCACAGTGGACTCCGGCCCGATCATGCGGCGTCAGTTGCCGTCTGCGCGGTGGATCGCCGTCGGCGTGATCACGTACAGCGAGCCGTCCGGCGCCGCCTCGACCGCGCGCGTCCGGCCGAGGCTCGTATAGAGCTTCGAGCCCGCACCGGCGGTGGTCAGCTTGTACGTGCCGCCCTTGAGCGAGGCCATGTACAGGCTGCCCTTGAAGTACTCCAGCCCGCTCGGCGTCGCCGCCGAAGTGGCCCAGCTCTTCACCGGGTTGGTCATACCCGCAGTGGAGCACGCGCCCTCACAGGTCGGCCAGCCGTAGTTCTTGCCGGCGTCGACCTTGTTCAGCTCGTCGAGCTTGCTGGCCCCGATATCGCTGATGTAGAGCTGGTTCCCGGCCCACGCCAGGCCCTGCACGTTGCGGAAACCTTTGGCGTAGACCACGGAGTTCGGCTTCGGGTTGCCGGGGGCGGGCTTGCCGTCCTTGGTCATCCGCAGCACCTTGCCCGCGAGCGAGTTGTCGTTCTGCGAGTTGGAGCCGTTCTGCGCGTCTCCGGTGCCCACGTAGAGGTGGCCGTCCGGGCCGAACTCCAGCCTGCCGCCCTGGTGGTTCTGCGCGCCCCTGGGAATGCCGGTCAGGACCGGCTGCGGGGTCTGCCCGAGCTTGAGCTTGGCGACGCGGTTGTCGCTGGCGGTGGTGTAGTAGACGTAGACGGTCTGGTCGGTGGCGTAGTCGGGCGACACCGCGATGCCGAGCAGCCCGCCCTCGTTGGAGGTCGCCACGCCGGGGATCTTCTGGACCTCGCTGAGCTTGCCCGCCTTGTCCAGCTTGCGAATCCTGGCGTTGTTGCGCTCGGTGAACAGCGCGCTGCCGTCGGGGAGGAAGTCCAGCCCCCACGCCTGGCTCAGCCCACCGACGATCTGGCTGATCGCCTTCGGCTCGGCCGCGGACGCGTGGCCCGCCGCGCCGAGCGCGAGGGCCGCCACCACACCGACGACCACGCCACTCTTCTGGTTCATCTTCTCTCCTCGCTAGCCTCACCAGCCGCGCGGATTGCGCAGGGACGGATTCATGTACATAAACTTCAATGCGAATCCGGAGAAACCAGGGAAGCGCTATCCGACGAGGAGCGTCAAGAGGTAAAGGTAGTTTCCGAAACGTACCTCCAGGGTCTGGCGCTTCCCGGCGAACACCCCTACGGTTGTGACGTCCACCACGGCAAGATGAACGACGGGAGTGGTCCGTGGAGAACACCGAACACCTTGAGTGGGTCATGCCCGACTTCGTCGAGTACGACACTCCGATGGAGGTCACCGCCTACGCGGCCCGGTGACGACGAGCGCCGTGCGTTGCGACCTGAACTGGCGGCGGTCTGGTCGCGACGCACGGTTTTTTCTGCTGTTGGGAGTTCGGTGAGCACGGAAATGCTGTCGGAAGAAGAATTCGTAACCGCATTACGCGGACTGGCTCCACGCTACTGGGGATCACACCCTTTTCACCACAGACTGCATTCGGGTGAACTGAGCCGGTCCGAGTTGCGGATGTGGGCGGCGAACCGCTGGTACTACCAGTGCGTGCTCCCGCAGAAAGACGCGGCGATCGTTTCCAACTGCCCCTTGGCCGAGGTCAGGCGACTGTGGGTGGACCGCATCGTCTACCACGACGGAGCCGCCGACGGCGAGGGTGGAGCGGAGAAGTGGCTGCGGCTGTGCGAGGCCGTCGGGCTGACCCGGGACGAGGTGCTCGACCAGCGGCACGTGCTGCCCGGGGTGCGCTTCGCCGTGGACGCCTACGTGGACTTCGCCCGGCGCAAGCCGTGGGTGGAGGCCGTCGCGTCCGGGCTCACCGAGATGTTCTCCGGGCACTTGATGCGGCGCCGAGTGACCGACATGCTGGCGAACTACGACTGGATCGACCGCGCGGACCTGGCGTACTTCACCACGCGCATCGAGGCGGTTTCCGGTGAGGGCAAGCAGACGCTGGACCTCGTCGTGAAGCACTGCGTGACTCGTGAGCAGCAGGACCTCGCGGTGCGGGCGCTGTCGTTCAAGTGCGACGTGCTGTGGAGCATCCTCGACGCCCTCGAACTCGCTGGGGTGCAACGTGATCGGGCCTGACCAGCGACCGAGGCACCGGCGCGGGGTGCGGTTGAGCTTCGACCGCGTCCGGCAGGCGCACGTCCTGCTGTTCCCGGAGGGCGTGCTGATGCCCAACGCGACGGCGGTGGCCGTGCTCGAACTCTGCGACGGCGAGCGCACGGTCTCCGAGATCGTCACCGCGCTCTCCGACACCTACAAGGGCGTTCGGATCGAGGACGTGCAGAAGGTGTTGGCGCGCTTCGTGGAACGGCACGTCGTGGAGGTGGCCTAGTGCCGGAAGCAGCCGCTCCTCTTGGCCTGCTCGCCGAGCTGACGCATCGTTGTCCCCTGCACTGCCCGTACTGCTCCAACCCACTCGAACTCATTGCGCGCCAACAGGAACTGAGCACCGAGCAGTGGTGCTCAGTGCTCGACCAGGCGCGCGATCTCGGCGTGCTCCAGGTCCACCTCTCCGGTGGAGAACCGTTGGCGCGCACCGACCTCCCCGAGATCGTCAGCCACGCCAGGAGCCTCGGCTGCTACGTGAACCTGGTGACCTCCGGCGTCGGCCTGACCACTCCGCGCCTGGCTGATCTCGTCGAGCGCGGCCTCGACCACGTGCAGCTCTCCCTCCAGGGCGCTTCGGAGGCCAACAACAACGCCATCGCGGGCGCACGGGTGTTCAAGCACAAGCTCGTCGCAGCGGAGGCGGTGGCCGAGGTCGGGGTGCCGCTGACGGTGAACACCGTGCTGCACAGGAGAAACCACGGCGAGATCGCTGAGCTGATCGCGACCGCGGAACGACTCGGCGCGGAACGGCTCGAACTCGCCAACACCCAGTACTACGGCTGGGCTCTGCGCAACCGCACGGCGCTGATGCCGACGCGGGACCAGCTCGACGCGGCGGAGCCGATCGTGCGCGAGGCGACCGAACGGCTCGCGGGCAAGATGCAGATCGTGTACGTGGTGGCCGATTACGCCGACGCGCACCCGAAGCCCTGCATGCACGGCTGGGGCGCGAGACAGCTCACCGTCGCGCCGGACGGCACCGTGCTCCCCTGTCCCGCCGCCACCGCGATCACCACGCTCGAACTGTCGTCCATTGTGGACACTCCGCTCGCGGAGATCTGGTACTCCTCCAGTTCTTTCAACGCTTTTCGCGGCACCGACTGGATGAGCGAGCCGTGCCGGGGCTGTCCGCGCAAGGACACCGACTTCGGCGGCTGCCGGTGCCAGGCGTTCCTGCTGACCGGGGACGCCACCGCGACCGACCCGGTCTGCTCCCTGTCACCGAACCGCGGCCTGGTCGACGAGATCCTCGCCGAGCAGCCGACGGTCGACGTCGAACTCACGATGCGCGCGCCCGGGAGAGTCCGATGAAGGTGGTCCTGCTCGGAACGGCAGCGGGCGGCGGTTTCCCGCAGTGGAACTGCGCGTGCCGGATGTGCGCCGCGTGCCGCGCGGGCGACGTCCCGGCGCGCACCCAGGACTGCATCGCGGTGAGCCCGACCGGGCGCGGGTGGTTCCTGGTCAACGCCTCCCCCGACATCCGCGCGCAGATCGTGTCCACTCCCGAGTTCACGCCCGGTCCCGGTCCGCGTGACACCCCGCTGAGCGGAGTCCTGCTCACCGACGCGGAACTGGACCACACACTCGGCCTGCTGATGCTGCGCGAGGGCGGCGGCCTGCGCGTCTGGGCTCCCCCCGCCGTCGCGCACGCGCTCGAACACGACTTCGGCGTGCGTGGAGTGGTGGCGCGCTATCGCCAGTGGGACTGGGAGATCGCCGAGCCCGGCGCGGAGTTCGAGGTCGTCGAGCCCGGCGGCGCCCGGCTGCTGGTGACCGCGATCCCGGTGAGCGGCAAACGCCCGCGCTACGCGGCCGAGTCGACCGCTGAGGGCCCCTGGGTGTGCGCGTACCGCATCAGCGACCCGGAGACCGGCGGAGCGCTGCTGTACGCGCCCTGCCTGGCTTCGTGGCCGGAAGGATTCGACGAGCTGGTGTCCGGCGTGGACTGCGTCATCCTGGACGGCACCTTCCACTCCGCGCAGGAGATGCCCGGCGCGACGGGGAGCGCGGTCGGCGGTGGGGAGCAGAAGTCCATGGGGCACATCCCGATCAGCGGCCCTGAGGGCAGCTTGGAAGCCCTGCGCGCCCATCCGGGGACGCGGCGGCTCTACACGCACCTGAACAACACCAACCCGGTGCTGGACAACGGTTCCCCGGAGCACGCGGAGCTGGCGGCGGCGGGCGTCGAGGCTCCGCCGGACGGCACCGCCTTCGAACTGTGACCCGCCGGAGTCGTGATCGAGATCACCCGGTCGCTCTCTCGGCACCGTTCACCCCCGGCCGAACCCGGTGATCACCCGAGCCCGGTTCACGATCCGTGCTCGGCACACCCGGACGAGTGCGCCCCAGCAAGATCATCAACGCGCGGCCGGTGCTACGTGCAGTGATCGCAAAGTGGGCCGCTGACCAGCGACGAAAGGATTCTGCTAGGGTTCTGGACGATCTTGGTCCGAGCATTCGGACCGGCGTCGCGATGGTGCCCCCGATCGGATTCGAACCGACACTCTGACCCTTTTAAGGGGCCTGCCTCTACCGATTGGGCTACGGGGGCAGCGGGCAGCCTAAACAATCAACCCCGCTTTGCGGGAGCCGTACGTGACAAGTCGCCCATGAGGCCCAATTTCTGTAACGCGGCGGACCGGCCATCCGGCGGATGACCGCTCAGCGCGTGCCCCGGGCGGCACCCAGTTCGGCGAACCTGGTCGCGACCCACTCGTGCACTGCCTCGGACACCTCGGAGCTGCCCGCCCGGTGCTCGAACCAGCGCCAGTCGCAGCTGACGTTGACCTCCAGGAACACGTGCTCCGAGCCGGTCACCAGCAGGTCGAAGGCCGCGACTTGGACCCGCCAGTGCCGCGCCAGCGCGCGCAGCCGCTGTGCGAGCGCGTCCGGGATCTCCGCCCTGGTGACCGTCACCGCGTCCGGGTCGACCCACAGCTGCGCCGGGTCGAGCTTGTCGACGCGGTAGGCGATGAGCTTCTCGCCCACCACGAAGACCCGCAGTTCGCCCTCGGAGTTCACGTACTGCTGCACGATCACCGGGGCGGGCTCGGGGACGTCCCCGGCCCTGCTGGTGTCCAGCGGGCGCGGGAAGAGCCCGTGCAGCGCGCCGGGCCTCGGCTCCAGCAGGTGGTGCCCCGCGGTCTTGACGATGCACTGGCCGCCGCCGGGCCTGCTGCGCCCCGGCTGGGTGGTCACGGCCGTCCTGGGCACGCGTAAGCCGAACGCCCGCGCGTCGGTGAGCTGGGTGAGCCGGTCCAGGTGGCAGGTCGCCCGCGTCGGGTTGACGTGCTCCCAATCGGTCCGGCCGGAGAGCCAGTTGGCCACCGAGCGCCACTGGTCCACCGAGTACGAGCCGTTGATCGTGCGCGGGTCCACCGGGACGGCGGTGAGGTCGAAGTGCCTGCGCCACACCAGCATCGGCCGCAGCAGCCGCTGGTCGAGCTCGATCAGCGGGGCGTCGGTGTAGACGGTCAGCGCGAGGTTGAGGCAGCGGTCGGCGTCCACGCGGGCCATCCGGATGCCGCGCTCGGCCAGCGCCAGGGAGAGCTCGTTCATCTCCATGTCGGCGGCCCTGGCGAGCACCAGCACGCACGGCACCGGGTCCCCGTCGTCGTCGACGAGGCCCATCTCGTGCACGCGCTCCTGGAAGTCCAGGCAGGTGTTCGGGGACCGGTAGTAGTAGTCCTGGCCCTGCAGCAGCAGCGGAGCGGGCCGAGGTGAGGTCGTGGTCGGAGCGGGAGCCGCTGGAGGCGTGGTCGCGGAGGCAGCCGGCTCCGTGGCCGGCTGGTGGGGTGGGAACAGGGCGCCCTCCTGCTCCCACCCGACACTCGACATCTCTAGTCGTCCTTCTTGCGGAAGACCTTCCGCGCCTTGGCGTACTCCGAGGCGTAGTCGGCGAGCGCGCTGTCGTCGGCCCTGCCCTGGCGGACCAGGGCGGCCAACTCCTTGATCGACATAGCGGTCACCTCTTCTCCGGTGTGATGCCTCACACGTTCAGGTGATGCACCTCGCGTAGTCTCGGTTTCAACCTAACGCAATGTCAAGGCAACCTTAAATTACCGTCCGCTGTCCGAGCTGTCGACGCGAGCCGTTCGGACCACCGTGACGCCGGGTGCCTTACAAGATCGCTACCGGGCCGTACCGAGCACTCTAGTCAGCTCCTAGCTGCGCGAACGAAATCCGCCTTCGGATCGTTGATCTGCCCGAGCGAGACGACCTCGCGCCGGAACACCAGCGCCAGGGTCCAGTCCATAACGATTCGGAACTTGCGGTTGAAGGTCGGCATGCGGCTCATGTGGTAGGTCCGGTGGATGAACCAGGCCGGGAATCCCTTGACCCGCACCCCGAACAGCTCCGCGACGCCCCGGTAGAGACCGAGGCTGGCGACCGAGCCCACGTGCTTGTGGCGGTAGGGCTTCGGCTGCTTCCCGCGCAGCACCGCGATGATGTTGTCGGCCATCTGCCGGGCCTGGCGGACCGCGTGCTGGGCCGACGGGCTGCACATCGCCTGCGGGTCCTGCTCGACCTTGGCGAGGTCCGGGACGGCCGAGCAGTCACCGGCCGACCACGCGTCGCGCAGTCCCTCGATCTGGGTAGTGGAGGTGCAGCGCACCCGGCCGCGCGAATCCCTCGGCAGGTCGGTGTTCTCCAGCACCGGGTTGGCCTTCACCCCGGCCGTCCAGATGATCGTCTCCGAGTCGAACTCGGTGCCGTCGTCGAGCACCACGTGCCCGTCGACCATGCTCTTCACCCGGGTATCGAGGTAGACCTGGATGCCGCGCTCGGCGAGGCGCTCCACCGTGTAGACGCCCATCCTCGGGCTCACCTCGGGCATCACCCGGCCGGTCGCCTCGACCAGCACCCAGCGCATGTCCTCGGGCTTGATGTTCTCGTAGTAGCGGGTCGCGTAGCGCGACATGTCCTCCAGCTCGGCGAGCGCCTCGATGCCCGCGTAGCCGCCGCCGATCACCACGAAGGTCAGCAGCTTGCGGCGCAGCTCGGGGTCGACCGTGGTCGCCGCGAGGTCCATGCGCGAGAGGACGTGGTTGCGCAGCAGGATCGCCTCGCCGACCGTCTTGAAGCCGATGCCCCGCTCGGCGAGGCCCGGGATCGGCAGCGTCCTGGCGACCGAGCCGAGGGCGGAGACGAGCACGTCGTAGCCCAGCTCCTCGACGTGGCCGTCCGGCAGCTCGACCGTGGCGACCTTGTCCGCGTGGCTGATCTTGGTGACCCGGCCGGTCAGCACGTGGCAGCGCTTGAGCGCCTTGCGCAGCGGGACCACGACGTGCCGGGGCTCGATGGAACCAGCCGCCGCCTCCGGGAGGAAGGGCTGGTAGGTCATGTGCGGCTGGGGGTCGACGACGGTGACCGAGGCTTCACCGGCTTTCAGCTTGGACTGCAGCCGCAGCGCGGTGTACATGCCGACGTAACCGCCGCCGACGACCAGAATGCGAGTGGGTTGAGACCTCACAGCAGCCATACACAAATGGTCGCACCCGCACCTGCGCAACGCCGGGCAAAACGCACGTGTCCTGGCACTCAACGACGGGGAAACCGCAGGTCGCACGGTGAACGTGGCCAGGCGCACACCGGCCACTCGACACCTCGACCGCGCCCATTCGCCAGCCGTGATCACCCCACCACCCCCAGTCACCGGCCCCGTTGGCCCTGAACGACCCGTTCAGTGCGTTCAACGCGCCAAACGCGGCGTTGGCGGTGCGGCGCATGCCCAGGTGTTCCGCGAATCGGGCCGTTCCGCGTTACTTGGAACAGGGCGATTGCGGAACGGGCTGTTCAGACGTGCTTCGATGCAGCCCTGAGCAACTCGTCGATGAGGAATGCTGTGGAGAGAGCGGTTCGCTCCTCGTCGTCGAGCCCGGCGACCGCCGCCGCGGCAGCTGAGGCGATCGGCCCTCCAGCGTCCCGGCCGTGTTCCGCCAGCGCCTTCAAGGCGGTCGCCGTGACCGCACCGGCCACCTAGTGCGACGCGAGCATCATCAGCTGGCCGGCGACCTCGCGCCCATGTCGATCACCTGGAGCAGGCGCAACACGTCGAGCCCGTCCTTGGGTTTGAGCCGATGCGGCGTCGCGCGGCGCTCCTCAATCTTGACGATCTTCGCCACCAGGAGCGCGGCGGGACCGGCCACCCGAAGCCGCGCTCGCCGGGAATCGCTCGGGTCCAGTGCGGCGATCTCGTGCCACGCGTTGTCGATGAGCGCGGGCTCCAAGCCGACCGTTCGCCGAGCGACCTTGTTGCCGTGCACGGGAAGGCGAGGGCATCGGCGAGCAGCGGCTCGTCGCACAGCAGGTCGGGGGCGAGTGCCACGTCCGCGTCGGTCGTTGTCGGCGCGACAGCGAGGTCACCAGCGCCTGTGTGGAAGTAGACGGCCTGTGCCCCGACGAGAACGACCGCGTCGAGATGCGCGGACAAGGCACCGAGCGCGTCCAGCAGAACAGCGCGAGCTTCGACGTACTCGCGGGGTGTTTCGGGGTGGGTCACGCAGTCCATCCGGGATCGTCGGCGGCCAGAACCGCCATCAGCTGCTCCGCTTCTTCACTCGACCGCCCTGGCCCCGTCAGCAGGTCGACCACGGCCTGGAAGGCCGGTGCGCACAGCAGCCGATCGCGGGTTCGGGCACCTTCTAAGAGCACCGCGTCGAAGGGCCGCACGAGCAGGACGTTCGCCCCTCGTTCCGTTGGCCGGAGACCGAGATCGCGTTCCAGCGCCCCTGGTTCAGGGGTGTAGACCGTCAGTGCTGTCAGCGGCACGACGGACAGGGTCTCCTGCGGCAGGTACGCGCGCGCTGCCGCCGAGCCGGTCACCACGTGGTCGTCGTCCGAGAGCTTCCGGAGCGCACTCAGCGCGTGTTCGACTCCCCTCGGATCGATCATGCGCACGACCTCGTTGGAGGTCATCAGGCCGTAGTCCTGGCTCCACCGGCGCACCAGGGATCTCTTGCGCACGCGCGTGACCTCACCGGCCTCGCTGCGACCGATGAGCCCTTCGCGGTCCAGCAACTCCAGGACGCGCGCGCTCGTGCCAGCACCGACACCGACTCCCGCGGCCAGTGCCCGCACCCCGACCGGACCTCGGCCGTCCAGGAGCCCGCGCACTACGCGGGCGGCACCGGGACCGCGCAGGGACTTCAAGCGGCGGTCGGCGGCATCGGTGAACGGGGCCCGGTCGGCCCCCTGCCGATCGATGAACACGCTCGGCCGGTCGAGCCGCAGCCGGAGGTTTCCCGTCTGGTCGAACCAGCCGAGGTCGGCTTCGGCGAGTCGCTCCCGCGCCAGCGGGGACGCGAACGGCGCGATGATCATGGCCGCGTCCGCGGCGAAAACGGAGCGCCAGCGCTGCGCCAGCGTGTGGATGTGCGGCACCGCTCGGGGTTCCAGCTTGCGGCTGACCTCGGCGACGATCACCGCCGTCGAGCCGTCCGGCGAACTCAGGCGCAGGAGAGCGTCCACCTCGAGCCCGGCGCTGCGGCGCTCCCGTTCGACCGTGAGGGACCAGGCGGACGGCAGCGTGTGGCCAAGAGCGGCCATCAGCTCTCGCACCCTCTCCGAAGAGGGCGTTCCGCAAAGTGGACCGTTCCGCGTCACGCGGAACAGCTTAATTTGCGGAACGCTTTCGCGCCAGCCGGTGTCTCAAGGCAGGCCCGCGGTGTGCTTGGCGGCGGTGAGGACGGCTTCGACCATCGCGGGGGTCAGGCGGCCGGACATGGTGTTGCGCTGGCTGACGTGGTAGCAGCCGAACAGGGTCAGCGGCGGGCCGTCGTCGGTGGCGGGGAGCTCGACGCGGGCGCCGTGGCCGAACTTGGGGCGGGGCGCGGGCACGGTCCACGACGAGTACGCCAGCACCGGCAGCAGCGCCTGCCAGCCGAAGCCGCCGAGCACGACGATGGCGCGCAGGGTGGGCCGGAGCAGGCCGAGTTCGGCGCTGAGCCACTGGCGGCAGGTGTCGCGCTCGGTCGGCGTCGGCTTGTTCTCCGGCGGCGCGCAGCGCACGGGAGCGGCCATGCGCGTGCCGATGAGGCGGAGGCGGTCGTCGCGGAGCCCCGTTGCGGGGTGGACGGCCTCGGCCTGGGTGGCGAGCCCGACGGCGTGCAGGGCGGCGAAGAGGACGTCGCCGGAGCGGTCGCCGGTGAACATGCGACCGGTGCGGTTGGCGCCGTGGGCGGCGGGCGCGAGGCCGACGATCCCCAACGCGGCGTCGGCGGGCCCGAAGCCGGGGACGGGCCGCCCCCAGTACTCGTGGTCGCGGAAGGCGGCGCGCTTGACGACGGCGACCTCCTCGCGCCAGGCGACCAGGCGGGGGCAGGCGCGGCAGGAGGTGACGGCGGCGTCGAGCGCTTCCAGATCCTGGCGAACGGGGTCCACGCGCACAGGATGCCCGAGGTAACGGATGGGCAAAGCAGTTGCTGAGTTCAACTAATAATCGGCGACGGGCGAGTTAAGGTCGCGTCATGCCAGCGAAAGACGCCAAGGAGCCGAAGGGCACCAGCGACAAGGAGCTCGACGCCGAGACAGCCGCACCGTCTCGGCAGGACGAGCCGGTCGACGACCTGGTGACCACACGGCACGCCCTGACCATCAAGCGCCGCAAGCTGAACTACACCGCGACCGCGGGGCGCGTCGTGCTCCGCAAGGAGGTGCACACCGACGGCACCTTCGACGGGCACAAGCCCAAGGCCGAGGTCTTCTTCACCTCCTACACCGTGGACGGCGGCGCGGCCGACCGGCCGGTGACGTTCGCGTTCAACGGCGGCCCGGGCTCGTCGAGCGTCTGGCTGCACATGGGCGTGCTCGGCCCCAAGCGCGTGCTCAGCGGTGACGCGGGCGAACTGACCCCGCCGCCCTACGGCCTCGCGGACAACGCCGAAACCCTGCTGGCGCACAGCGATCTCGTGTTCATCGACCCGGTGTCCACGGGCTACTCGCGCGCGGCGGCCGGGGAGAAGCCGGGCGAGCACCACGGCTACACCGGTGACCTGGAGACCGTCGCCGAGGTGATCCGCCTGTGGACCTCGCGCAACGGCCGCTGGATGTCGCCGAAGTTCCTCGCCGGCGAGTCCTACGGCACCCTGCGCGCGGCGGGTCTGGCGGAGTACCTGCAGACGCGCTTCGGCATGTACCTCAACGGGCTCATGCTGATCTCGTCCGTGCTGGACATGGGCACGATCCGGTTCACCCCCGGCAACGACCAGCCGCACGCGCTGTTCCTGCCGACCTACGCCGCGATCGCGCACTACCACGGCCTGCACGGCGACCGGCCCCTCGCGGACGTCCTCGCCGAGGCCGAGGAGTACGCCGCGGGCGACTTCCTGTGGGCGCTGGCGCGCGGCTCCAGGCTGACCGCCGAGGAGCGTGCGGAGGCCGTCCAGAAGGTGGCTTCGCTGACCGGTCTGTCCACCGACTACGTGGACCGCGTGAACCTGCGCATCGAGCACGTCCGCTTCTACACGGAGCTGCTGCGCTCGCGCGGGCTCGTGGTCGGCAGGCTCGACGGCCGCTTCACCGGCTGGGAGCGCGACGGCGGTGTCGAGTCCTACGGCTCCGACCCGTCGATGACCGCGATCACCGGCCCGTACTCCGCCGCGCTGAACCACTACGTGCGCACGGAACTCGGCTACTCCAACGACCTGCCCTACGAAGTCCTCTCGCGGGCCGTGCACCCGTGGTCCTACAAGGAGTTCGAGAACCGGCACGTCACCGTTTCCGGGAAGCTCGCCGAAGCCATGCGCGCCAACCCCTTCCTCAAGGTGCACGTGGCGTCGGGCTACCACGACGGCGCGACGCCGTACTTCGCGGCCGAGCAGGTGTTGGCGCAGCTGCAGATTCCCGATGAGCTGCGCGACAACATCGAGGTGAAGTACTACGAGGCCGGGCACATGATGTACGTGCACGAGCCCTCGCGCATCCAGCAGTCCGCGGACCTGGCCACCTTCGTGAAGGCCGCTTCGAACCGCTAGCGCCTTGTGGGGAGCCGTTCGCGGGTTTCGTTGCCCGCGAACGGCTTCTCCGTCTCAGGCCAGCGAAAGGGCGATGCCGTCGAGGATGTCGTGCTCGCTGGCGACCAGCTCGGTGATGCCCGCGCGCTTGACGAACTCGTCGGCGAGGGAGCGGAGCACGAGCGCCCCGCCGTTGATCACGTCGACCCGGCCGGGGTGCATGGGGCCGAGTGCGGCGCGCTCGTCGTGGGGCATGGTGAGCAGGCGGTCGGACACCTCGTGCACGGTGTCCAGCGGCATGCGGTGCAGGTGCACGCGCTCGGAGTCGTACTCCGGCAGGTCCTGCGCCACGGCGGCGATGGTGGTGATGGTGCCGGCGACACCGACCCAGGTGCGAGCTCCGCGCACGTCAACGGCTTCGAAGGCGTCGGCCAGGATCTCGTGGACGACGCGCTCGGCCTCGGCGCGCTGCTCGGCGGTGGGCGGGTCCTCGTGCAGGCAGCGCTCGGTGATCCGGACGCAGCCGACGTCGACGGAGCGGGCGGCGGTGATCTCGGCGCGCACGCCGTCCCAGGTGCCGACGACGACCTCGGTGGAGCCGCCGCCGATGTCGGTCACGACGAACGGGCCGTCCTCGGGTTCGAGGTCGCCGACCGCGCCGGTGAAGGACAGCCGGGCTTCCTCGTCGCCGCTGATCACCTCGGCCTCCGCGCCGAGCGTGGCGCGGACCATGCTGAAGAAGTCCTCCCGGTTGCCCGCGTCCCTGGTCGCCGAGGTCGCGGTCATCCGAACGCGCTCGGCGCCCTTGCGGCGCAGCACGGCGGTGTAGTCGGCGAGCGCGGCGCGCGTGCGCTCGATCGCCTCGGGCGCGAGCTGACCGGTCGCGTCGACGCCCTGGCCGAGCCGGACGATCCGCATCTCCCGGTGCACGTCGCGCAGCCAGCGGCTGCCGTCCTCGCGCACGGTCACATCGGCGACGAGCAACCGGATCGAGTTGGTCCCACAGTCGATCGCTGCGACCCGTGGCATGCCGAACCTCCTACGGTGGGCGGACTTCCAGCCCAACCGTAGCGTCAGCGGCTCAGCGCGGTGCCGTGGTCATCGCGGGCCCGGGCTGCGCCTTGGAGGTCGGCGGGGCCGGGGAGACGCACGGGTTGGTGCTCGGCGTCGAGGTCGAGGTGGTCGGCTTCGGCGTCGTGGTGCTGGTCGTCGTGCTCGTCGACGTCGTCGTGCTCGGGCAGGACGGCGTCGTGGTGGTCGGCTTCGGAGACGTGGTGATCGGCCGAGCCGACGTTGTCGTCCACGGGTTCGTGGTCGTTGTCGTCGTCGTGGTGGTGGTCGTCGTCGGCTGCTGGTTGCTCGGGCCCGGGCCCGGCGGCGGCTGGTTGGGGTCCGGCAGCGGGGGCGGCGGCTGCGGGACGGGCGGCGGAGCGCCCTGCGCCAGCACGTCCGGCGGAATCGGCGTGGTGGGCAAGGGGTTCACGCCGGTCGCGTACGCGGCGGCCCACAGCAGGACCTTCTGCACGTAGACGTTGGAGTGGTTGTAGCGGAACACCGCCTGCACGAGCTGCGACGGGTCGAGCAGGTTCAACCCGCCGGAGCAGAGGTACTTGCCACTGGCCAGCGCGGCGTCGTAAACGTTGTGGGGACTGGAAACCCCGTCGCTGTCGCCGTCCGCGGCGTAGAGCGCCCACGTGCTCGGGATGAACTGCATCGGGCCGACCGCGCGGTCCCACACGGTGTCCCCGTCGAGCCTGCCGCCGTCGGTGTCGCTGATCGCCGCCATGCCGGGACCGCCGTTGAGCACGGGGCCGAGGATGCGGCCGACCGTGTTGCCGCGCAGGTCCACCGCGGAGTTCGCGTGCCTGGACTCGATGCGGCCGATGCCCGCGAGCACCGACCAGTGCAGCCCGCAGCCGGGCATCGTGGCCTGGAGCGTGCGGTCGGCTCGCATGTACGCGTCGAGCACGGTGCCGGGGATGCCGAGGGTGCCGCCATCGGGTAACTCGGCGAAGGGGTCGTCGCTGAGCTGGCCGGGATCGCGGAGCGCGTCGAGCAGCGTCGGGCTGATCGAGTCGTTCTGCGCGAGGTGACCGCCCGCGCCGAGGTCGCCCGGGTAGCCGCGGAGCTTGGCGAGCAGGTCGCCGAAGGCGTACGCGGAGTTCGCGTCGTCGCTCGGCGTGGCCGGGAGCGTGCCGAGTCCGACGACTCCGGCGAGCGCCGGCGGGACGATGAGCGCGGCGGTGGCGGTCGCGGCGGCGGCCATGCGCCTGGCCTTGGTCTTCAGCACGCGTCGCCGGCGAGCCTTGCGAAGCGCGGTCCTGCCGAGTGGCGCGTTGGGGGTTTCCACCAAGCACCCTCTCCTCAGAGTTGTCGCCCTACCGTCGTCACGTACCCGCCGGCTCACCGTACCTACAAGTAGGTCGGTTGTTGAGGACTGTTCGTTATCTCGTCAGCGATTTCCCACCGATGTATCAATTCACTTAACAACTCCTTTACGGGGTGGCGCGAGGCGGTCACCGGGCGTGCCCTTCTGCTCGGCCGACGGGGTGGTTACTGTCGAGTACATGCCGCACGGGGACTTCGTCACACACCGGGTCAGCAACCAGCCGCCCGCACTCGCCGACTTCGACGCCCTGGCCTGCGACCCCGCGCTGACCAGCACGATCACCGACGCGGAGCTGCTGGGACGGCTGCACGGGACCGGTCGGCTGGCGGGCTCGGAGCAGGCTCGCGAGCACGGCAGGCTGGCCAACGAGAACCCGCCCGTTCTGCGCACGCACGACCGCTGGGGCAACCGCGTCGACGAGGTGGAGTTCCATCCTTCGTGGCACTGGCTGATGGGCCATGCGGTGGAACTGGGATTGCACGCTGCCCCGTGGGGCACTGAAGTCGGCCCGAACGCGCACCTCGCTCGGGCAGCCGCGTTCTACCTGTGGAGCCAGGCGGAGTCCGGCCACGGCTGCCCCATCTCGATGACCTACGCGTCGATCCCCGCGCTGCGCCACTCCCCCGAACTGGCCGAGCGCTTCGAGCCCGGACTGCGCTCGCGCACCTACGACTTCGGCCTGCGCGCGCCGGAGACCAAGGCGGGTCTGCTCGCGGGCATGTCCATGACGGAGAAGCAGGGCGGCAGCGACGTCCGCGCGAACACCACGACGGCGAAGCCGCTCGCTGACGGCAGCTACGAGCTGGTCGGGCACAAGTGGTTCACCTCCGCGCCGATGAACGACCTGTTCCTGACGCTCGCGCAGGCTCCGAGCGGACTGACGTGCTTCGTGCTGCCGCGCGTGCTCCCGGACGGCTCGCGCAACGCGATTCGCTTGCAGCGCTTGAAGGACAAGCTCGGCAACAAGTCCAACGCGTCGTCGGAGATCGAGTACGCGGGCGCGATCGGCTGGCGCGTCGGCGAGGAGGGCCGAGGGGTCCCCACGATCATCGAGATGGTGTCGATGACGAGGCTGGACTGCGTGATCGGCTCGGCGTCGACGGTGCGCGCCGCGCTGACCGAGGCCGCGCACCACGTCGCGCACCGCTCCGCGTTCAGCTCGCGGCTGGCGGACACTCCGCTGATGTCCGCCGTGGTCGCCGACCTGGCGTTGGAGTCCGAAGCCGCGACGCGACTGGCGATGCGCCTCGCCCGCGCGGTGGACGCCGGAGAGCGGTCACTGCTGCGCTTGGCGTTGCCGGTGTCGAAGTACTACGTCTGCAAGCGCTGCCCCGTCGCGGTCGCGGAAGCCCTGGAATGCTTGGGCGGCAACGGTTATGTGGAGGACTCCGGGTTGCCGCGGCTCTACCGGGACGCACCGCTGAACTCGATCTGGGAGGGCTCGGGCAACGTCACCGCGCTGGACGCCTTGCGCGCCATGGCAAAGGATTCGTCCACAGTGGACACTTTGCTGGCCGAGGTCGACCTCGCCGCCGGAGCCGACGCGCGACTGGACGCGGGCGTGGCCGACCTCCGCAAGGAGCTGGCCGACCCGACGCCCGCCCGCGCGCGGCGCTTGGCCGAGCTGGCTGCCCTGTGCCTCCAAGGCTCCCTGCTGGTGCGGGAAGCCCCCAACGACGTCTCGGACGCGTTCCTGGCGACCCGCTTCGGCTCAGAAACCACGCGCACCTTCGGCACGCTCCCGCGCGGCCTCGACACCACCGCGCTGGTGGAACGGATCATGCCGACGGTGGGCTAAAGCCCTGAACGGGTCGTTTGGTGCGTTGAGCGCACTGAACGGGTCGTTCAGCGCGTTCAACGCACTGAACTAGGCGTTCGCGTGAGTGGGGCGTGTGGGGTTTGCCATCAGGAGGAGTGGCGCTGGGCACAGGGGCCGGGCTTCCACCACTCGCCAGCGGCTTCGATGGACTCGTCGCCGAAGGGGTTGACGCCGGGTCCGGTCGCGAGGGCGTGCGCCACGTGGACGTGCAAGCACTTCACGCGGTCGGGCATGCCGCCAGCACTGACCTTGGTGCCGAGGGACTCGATGGAGTCGCGCTCGGCCAGGTAGGACTCGTGCGCCTTGAGGTACTGCTCGGCGAGCGCGGGGTCCTCGGCGAGGCGGTCGGTCATCTCCTGCATCACGCCGGACGCCTCTTGCGTGCCCAGGCGCGAGGACAGCCGCGCGCAGGTCAGGTAGTACATGGTCGGGAACGGCGTCCCGTCCTCCAGGCGCGGGTTGGTCTGCACGACCGCCGGGTCGCCGCACGGGCAGCGGTAGGCGACGGCGCGCACGCCGCGCGGGGTCCTGCCGAGCTGCGCGGTGATCGCGTCCCGGTCTGCCTGGCTGGCGGGCTCGTGCCCGGCTCCGGACGTCACTGCGGTCATCCTCCGGCGATCGAGTCCCACAGGCGCTCGAACCACGACTTGTTCGGGGCGGCCTGCTTGGTGGTGTCCTGTTCCTGCGGCGGCGCCGGGGTCGGCAGCTCCACCACGTACGGGGTCTCCCCCGGGTTCACGTACTTCAGCCGCCGCCGCGCCTCGGCCTCGACCTGGGCGGGGTCCAGCAGCTGGGCCTTGCGCTCCTCCAGCCGCCGCACCTCGTCGGCGTTCTGCTGCTGGAGCAGGGTCTCCTGCTTGATCTCCGAGCGCTGGCTGATGTAGGTCCGCAGCGGCACCGCCACGGACAGCACCAGCGCGCACACCACCAGCGCCAGCATCGCGGCCCTGCGGGTGGAGGAGAGCTGGAAGGCCCCCGCCGCCTTCGGCGCCATGCTCTGCCTGCGCGGCGGCTGCGGGGTCCGGCGCGGGGCCCCGCCGCGGTGGGGCGAGCCCGGCTGCTGCTCGCGCGCGTGCGGTCGGCCCGCGCGCTCACCGCCGCCCCGCTCGCCGCGCTCTCCCCGGTCCCCTCGGTCACCCCGGATACCGGTCCAGCCGCTCAGCCTGCGCTGGGCGCGCTCCGGTCGGCGCGCCGCCGCGGCCTCGGTCCGGCGACGGCGGCGCTCCCGATCCTGATCGCGCCCAGCCACGGCTCATCAGCCCCCGTTGGCCGGGGAGTAGCGCGGGAAGGCGAGATCGCCCGCGTAGCGCGCCGCGTCACCGAGGGCTTCCTCGATGCGCAGCAGCTGGTTGTACTTGGCGACGCGCTCGGAGCGGGCCGGGGCACCGGTCTTGATCTGGCCGGCGCTGGTCGCCACGGCCAGGTCGGCGATGGTGGTGTCCTCGGTCTCGCCGGAGCGGTGGCTCATCATGCAGCGGTAGCCGCAGGTCTGCGCCAGGGTGACCGCGTCCAGGGTCTCCGAGAGCGTGCCGATCTGGTTGACCTTCACCAGCAGCGCGTTGGCGGCGCGGCGGGAGATGCCCTCCTCAAGGCGCTCGGAGTTGGTGACGAACAGGTCGTCGCCGACGATCTGGACGCGCTCGCCCAGCTCGCTGGTCATCCGCACCCAGCCGTCCCAGTCGTCCTCGCTCAGCGGGTCCTCGATGGAGACCAGCGGGTAGGCCTTGACCAGCTCCTCGTAGTAGCCGGTCATCTGCTCGGCGCTGCGCTTGGTGCCCTCGAAGTGGTAGGCGCCGTCGCGGTAGAACTCGGTCGCGGCCACGTCGAGCGCGAGCACGATGTCGCGGCCGAGGCGGTAGCCCGCCTTCTCCACGGCGGAGGCGATGAGGTCCAGCGCGTCGCGGTTGCTGGGCAGGTCGGGGGCGAAGCCGCCCTCGTCGCCGAGCCCGGTGTTGAGGCCCTTGGCCTTGAGCACCGACTTCAGCGCGTGGTAGACCTCCGCGCCCCAGCGAACGGCCTCGCGGAAGGACTCCGCGCCGATCGGGGCGATCATGAACTCCTGGATGTCGACGCCGCTGTCCGCGTGCGCGCCACCGTTGATGATGTTCATCATCGGCACCGGGAGCACGTGCGCGTTGGGGCCGCCGACGTAGCGGAACAGCTCGAGACCGCTGCTCTCCGCCGCCGCCTTGGCCACCGCGAGCGAGGCGCCGAGGATGGCGTTCGCGCCGAGGCGGGACTTGTCCGGGGTGCCGTCGAGGTCGACCAGCTTCTGGTCGACGACGCGCTGCTCGATGGCCTCGATGCCGGTGAGCGCGGGGCCGATTTCGTCGAGGACCGCGGTGACGGCCTTCTCGACGCCCTTGCCGAGGTAGCGGCCCTTGTCGCCGTCGCGGAGCTCGACCGCCTCGTGCTCACCGGTCGACGCCCCGGACGGGACGGCGGCGCGCCCCAGGGTTCCGTCGTCCAGCAGCACTTCAACCTCGACGGTGGGGTTTCCGCGCGAATCCAGGATCTCGCGGGCGCCTACCTGCTCGATGACCGCCACGTGCGCTCCCTCTTTACCAGCGTGTGGGACCCAACAGGCGCCGAGCCTAGTCGTGCCGGGTCGGGCGCGTTTCACAAGTCCGTGTTCGCGATAGCCGGGCGAGCCCGCCCCTGGCTGCGCCGCCGGAAAGCCCCCGTACAACACCGGTACGCGGACTCCCCGGCGTCTTGTCAGGAACGACCTCACTGTGTCCCGACTTCGGCCTGCGGCCAGGGCAGGCTCTCATCGAACGAGACCTATGAAACACGCCCCAGCACGTCGCGGACCACCTCCGCGGCGACCGCGGCGAGCCCCGCCGGAGCGCCCCTGCGCGCCCTGACCCGCAGCGGAGCGGGCCGCAACACCGGCAATCCCTCGTACTCGGCCAGCCCCTCGGGACGACGCGCGGTGACGGGGAGCAGTGTGACGCCGAGCCCACCCCTGGCCGCCGCGAGCACCCCGGAGAGGTCCTGCGCCTCGACCGCGAGCCGGTACGGGACGTGCTCGTCGTTGAGCACGGCGAGCGCGGTCCGGCGCACCACGCAGGGCTCGGCGTAGACCACCAGCGGCAGCGGATCGGTCGGCACGAACTTCGGCGCCGCGAACCAGGTGAGCCGCATCGTGCCCGCCGCGCGGCTGCGCCCGCCCGTCGGTCCGCCGAGCAGCAGCGCGAGGTCGACGTCGCCGCGCTCGACCGCCTCGGCCAGGCGCGCCGTGCGGTCCAGCCGGAAACGGATCTCGCGTTGGGGGAACGCATCGCGCAACGCGACGGCGAGTTCGGGCAGGAGTTGGTCGGCGGCGTGCTCGCTGGAGCCGATGACCAGTGCGGCGTCGTGGTCGAGGCCGAGCCTGCGCAGTGCTTGGTCATGCGCGGAGAGGATCGCCCTGGCCTCGGCGAGGAGCTGGTCCCCGCGCTCGGTGAAGCGGCTCTGCCTGCCGTCGCGTTCGAGCAGGTCCCCGCCGACGATCTTGGCGAGCCGGGCGATGTGCTGGCTGACCGCGGACTGCGTGAGGTGCAGCGCGGTCGCCGCGCGGTGGAAGCCTCCGTGGTCGGCGATCGCCACGAGGCTGCGCAGCTGGACGATGTCGAGCACGGCCATGCCCGGATGCTAACCGCCCGATCCATCACGCCCGCTGATCGATCGCGTTTACTAATCGATTGGCCGTTCTGTTGCGGCTCCGATTCAGGCTTGCCGCATGAGGATTCCCGTTCCGGTCGCGATCGGAGTCGTGTTCGTCTGGACGTCCGGTTACGTGTTGGGCGCCTTGGCCGTCGGCGTGGTCCCGCCGTACCTGCTGACCGCGGTCCGCCTGACGCTGGGCGCGGTGCTGATGGGCGCGATCGCGCTCGTGACTCGCGCGCGTTGGCCGCGTGGGCGGCTCCTGCTGCACGTCTGCGTCGCCGGAGTGCTCACGCAGGCCGTGCAGTTCGCCGGTGTCTACGGCGGTTTGCAGGCCGGAGTGCCCGCGGCGGTCACCGCGCTCGTGATGGCGTTGAACCCCGTGCTGACGGCGGTTCTCGTGACGGGCCTGCTCGGCGAGCGCGTTGGGCGGCGGCAGCTGGTCGGGCTCGCGCTCGGCGTGCTGTCGGTGATCGCGGTGCTCGGCGAGCGGGTGGTGGAGGTGGGCCTGGACGCGGGAAGCCTGCTGACGCTGATCGGGCTCTTCGGCTTCGCCGTTGGCGGGATCTACCAGCAGCGGTTCTGCGTCGGCGTCGACGTGCGGGCCGCGAGCACCGTGCAGATGGCCGTGTCCGCTCCGATCGTCGGCGTGCTCGCGCTGTTCGAGGGCGGGACCGTGCAGGACTGGACCGGCGCCGGGCTGATCGCCCTCTGGCTGGTGTTGATCAACGCGCTGTTCGGGACGGCGGTGTACTTCGAAGCGGTCCGGCGCGGCGGTGCCCGGCGAGCCAGCTCCCTGTTCAGCGTCGTGCCCGCCATGACCGCGATCGCCGCGTGGCCGGTGCTCGGCGAGGTGCCGTCGCTCGGCGCGGTCTTCGGCTTGGTCGTCGGCGCGGCCGCGTGCGCGCTGGGGACAGCGGACATCCGTCCGGTACCGCGAAGAGATCGCGTCGCGACCGTCCATCCGGGATGATCACTGAGGGTGCCGGTGCGCGCGCCGGCTGCCCACCATCCGGCGGTCGATCACTGGCCGTCCCCGGCGTAGCGTGGGGTGGACCATGAGCGACGGCACATTCGAGGCGTTCCGCAGGGCCGAGGCGCTACTCGCGCGACGGCAGCCCCTCGACGCCATCCGCGCGTTGGAGCCGGTCCTGGAGGACGAGCCCAACACCCCGAGCGTCCAACTCCTCGCCGCCCGCGCCTACTTCGCCTCCGCGCAGCTCAACCGGGCCGAGGCCGCCTTCCGCAAGGTCGTCGAGCTCGACCCGACCGACCACTACGCGCGCTTCGGCCTCGGCAAGACCCTGCACCGCCAGGGCCGGCTGCACGACGCGGTGCGCGAGCTCAGGATCGCCGTGGCCATGCTCCCCTCCCCCGACTACCAGGAAGCCCTCAACGAGGTGCGCGCCCGCATAGCCGTGGAGAACAGCAACTAGCCGTTTTCGCGTTTTGGCAACAACTTGTGCGGGAGAGCGCTCCCGTTTCACAAGTCGTTGGCACAACGCGCGGAGGCACGCTGGCGGGCGGCTGGGATGTGGGTGGCCTGGCCGCGACGTGGGTGCGTCGCCAATGCCGCGTTTGGTCCGTTGAACGTGCTGAACGAGTCATTCGCGTGGTTGAACGTGCTGAACGAGTCATTCAGCACGGTGAACGTGGTGAACGAGTCATTCAGCACGGTGAACGTGGTAAACGGGTCGTTCAGTGCGTTGAGCGTGGTGAACGGGTCGTTCAGGCGGCGGTGGTGGTGGACTGGGGGATGTTGGCGATCTCGACGTAGTGGTCGAGGAGCTGGTCGCAGATAACCGGCCAGGTGCGGGCGAGGACGGAGCGGCGCGCGGCCTCGGCGAAGCGGGCGCGGGTGCCGGGGTCGGCGAGCGCGGTGACGCCCTCGCGCAGGCCCTGCTCGAACTCGGCGGCGTCCCAGGCGGGCAGCAGGTAGCCGGTGCGCCCGGGCTGGACGAGGTCGCGGGGGCCACCGGCGTCGGGGGCGAGCACGGGGACGCCGGAGGCGAGCGCTTCCTGGACGGTCTGGCAGAAGGTCTCGAACGGGCCGGTGTGCACGAAGAGGTCGAGGCTGGCGTAGGCGGTGGCCAGCTCCTCGCCCTCGCGCATGCCGAGGAAGGCCGCGCGGGGCATGGACTTGCGCATGGCGTCGAGCTCGGGACCGTCGCCGACGACGACCAGCTGCACGCCGGGCATGTCGTGCGCGGCCTGGAGGCGGTCGACGCACTTCTCCAGCGCGAGCCTGCCGACGTAGCCGACGAGCAGTTCGCCGTTGGGGGCGAGCCGGGCGCGCAGGGCGTCGTCGCGGCGGGACGGGTGGAAGCGGTTCACGTCGACGCCGCGAGCCCAGTGGTGCACGCGCGGGATGCCGTGCTCGCCGAGCGCGTCAACGGCCCAGCTGGACGGGGCGAGCGTGCGGTCGGCCATGCCGTGCAGCCAGCGGGTCCAGCGCCACGCGGCGCGCTCGGCGAGGCCGAGGCCGTAGGTCCCGGCGAAGCCGGCGACGTCGGTCTGGTAGATCGCGATCGTGGGCAGGCCGAGCTTGCGGGCGGCGACCATGCCGCGCATGCCGACGATGAACGGCGACGCCAGGTGCACCACGTCGGGGTTGAACTCGCGCAGCGCCCGGACGACCTTGCGGCTGGGCACGCCGATGGGCTGGGCCTTGAGCACTGGCAGCTGCACCTCGGGCAGGCGCACGACCGGGAAGCCCGCGTACTCGTCGGGGCCGTTGCCCGCGGCGATCACCATCGCCTCGTGACCGTTGCGGCGAAGGTGCTCCAGCACCCGCAGCACGGAGTTGGTGACTCCGTTGACGTGCGGGAGGAAGCTCTCGGTCACGATCGCTACGCGCACGGGTCTCACAGTGCCCACCCTTCCAGCCCGGCCCGCACCGCTTGCACGAAGGGTCGGCGAACGGCGGGCGAAGTCCTGGTTCGAGGTACCCCCGGCGCGCTCGGGCAACGCCTGGACACCCACGTATGCACAGACGTCTGACCCGCACTTTTGGCCTGGTGATCCTCACCACGTCACCTCGGTTTCGCGCTGCGGACACCGACTCCGGTCACGCTCGGACGGCATGACGGCCTTGTCCTCCCAGCCGGTGCCCTCGCTCGAACCGGCACTGCTCTCCCGCGCTCTGGAGGTGGCGGGGCGGCTGGCCAACGACGCCGCGGACGTGATCACCGCCACGGCCGGGCGCGACGTCCGCCCCGAGACCGACGAGTCGCCGTTCGACTGGGTCACCGACACCGGTCGCACCCTGGAGCGGCACACCCGGCGCGTGCTCGCGACGGAGTTCCCCGGCGTTCCGGTGATCGGCGAGGAGGCGGGCGCGGGCAAACTGCCGGTCGCGGCCTCCACCGAGTACCGCTGGGTGGTGGACCCGGTGGACGGAACGATCAACTACGTCGCGGGCATCCCGTGGTGCTCGTTCAGCCTGGCGCTCATCGACCGGTTCGGCCCCGTGGTCGGCGTGGTCGCCGATCCCTATCGAGCGCAGATCTACGCGGCAGCGCGTGGAAGGGGCACCCGAGCCAACGGCACACCCGTGCGCCTGGCCCCGCGCGCGGACCTCGCGGGCGGCGTGGTCTGCACCGAGCTGAGCAGGGGCGGGATCTGGCCGGGCATGGCCGAGTTCACCGAGCGCGCCGGGCGGGCCAGGGTCGCCGTGCGCGTGCTCGGCTCGACGGCGTTGGCGATCGCGCAGGTCGCGCTGGGCCACGCGGTCGGCGCGGTGCTGCACGCCTACGAGGAGTGGGACGTGGCCGGGGCGCTCGCGCTGGCGGCGGAGGCCGGAGCGGTGGTGCTGGACCGCGACGGACACCCACGGGCGCTGCCGGAGGGCGGCGTGCTCGTCGCGGCCCCGGAATTCGCCGCTGACCTGCTGTCCTGGTGGCGCGCCGATCCCCAGCCACAGCGTTGAGTGATCGTTTAGCCCGCCGCCCTACGGTCACGCCCACACCGGGTCCCCACCCTCATCGCACCGGTACGAGAGGAAATTTCGGTGTTCTTCAAGAACGCGGTCCGCCGCGTCGTGGTCAGTGCGGCCGTCGTCGCGGCGGCCATGTCCACGCTGGTCGTCCCGGCTCAGGCAAAGGAGTCGGGCTGCAACGACATCACATGCATCGTGGTCATGGGTGAAGGTCTGTACGTCGACTACATCAGGGTCAGCCTTGAAATGTTCAGCTTCGACCGCGACGCCCACTTCCACATCTGGGGCGGCGGCATCGACATGAACACCCCCAGAAAGATCTACAGCTGGAACCGCCATGTCCATTACACGCTGGACCTCAGCAAGAACGTGGCAAACGGCACCAAGTACTGCGCGGAGGGTTGGGAGCACCTGGAGAAGGGCGGCTTGAAGTCGATCGGCCTCCCCTGCGTGACGATCAAGGTCTGAACCGGGGCGGCAGCGGGTCGCTCGTTCTGCGCGGCCCGCTGCCGCGACTTACGCTCTCGCCGAATCCCGGTCCCCACCGTCGTCGCACGACAGTGAGAGAGGGATTCCGGTGCTCTTCAAGAATGTGCTCCGCCGCGCCGCGGTCAGCGCGGTCGCCGTCACGGCCGCCATGTCGACGCTCGTCGTTCCGGCCCAGGCGGGAATGTCGGGCTGCAACGACATCACGTGCATCACGATCAACGGCAGCGGCTTGTCGGTGCACTCGATCAGGGCCTCGCTGACCTGGCGGAGCAAGATCTACGGCCACTTCCACATCTGGGGCGGCGGCATCGACATGAACACCTACACGACGACGTGGGCCCATCCGGACGGCTACACGCTGCGGGTCGGCCACGACCTGCCCAACCGCTCCGTGGTGTGCGTGCAGGGTTGGGAGCACCAGAACGGCGGCGGCACGCGGTCGATCGGCCGGGCCTGCGGAGAGATCAAGTTCTGAGCGGTGGCGGCGGGGGCGTCGCGCCCCCGCCGCGCTGCCGTCAGCCCAGGCCCTGCACGACGGCGGTGGCCGCCTTGTCGACGATCTCGCAGGGCTTCAGCGTCTGCGGCGGCGGCTTCTGGCCGAACCTCGGGTTCAGCTGCGAGGCGTCGAGTTCGACGGTGACCAGGTGCGCGGTGTTGGTGCCCTTGGGCTCGGAAGGCCGGTACACCAGGCTCACCGAACAGGTCTCCGGAAGGTCCGATGCGGGCCGGTTGTAGCGGGTGCCGCTGAGCCCGGCGACGGTCGTCGCGGTGGTGTTCTCACCGATCGCCTGCTCGACGATGTACTGGTAGATCACGGAGAAGCGGTACTTGTACTGCTCGCCGGCCTTGGTCAGCCCCACCTGGCAGCCGATGGGCGTGTAGCGGGCGACGGAGTCCACCGTCCAGCCGGGCATGGTGGCGACGATCTGCGCCTGCGAGGCGCACGGGTCCTTGCCCACCAACGACTTGCCGGTCGGCGGCGTGGTGCGGGCGGGCAGGGCGAGCAGCTTGGCCGCGACGATCCCGGCGTAGGTCTTCGCCTCCTCGCACGCGTCGGGCCACTCGCCCTTGGACTTGTAGCCGCTGATGCTGAAGGCGAAGCCGCTGTCGCCGATGGGCAGCTTGGCTGTGCAGGAGAACTCGGTGATCCGCTTCTTCGCCTGGTAGAGCTTGTGGCCGTTGACCTCCGACTCCACGTCGTCCTTGCGGTCGTAGTCGGTGTAGACGTTCACCGAGACCTCGAAGCGGTGGATGGGGTCGTTGTCACCCCCGTTGCCGGAGAGGACCTTGCAGCCGCTCAGGCCGGGGCCCATGGCGAGGGCCTGCTTGGCGCCGAACTTCTTCATCGACTCCGTGTCCAGCGCCAGGCACAGGTCGGCCGCGCGGACCTTGGCCAGCAGCTCCGCGTTCGCCTGCGAGCTGACCACCGCGGCGGTGGCGTCCTTGTCCACGCCGAGGGATTCGACGTCGACGGCGTGCACGACGAAGTAGTAGCGGTGCGCGCGGTCGCCCTGCGGCGGAGCGGCGCCGCCGTAGCCGGGGGTGCCGAAGTCGGTCGGCGTCTGGAAAGCGCCGGAGGGCAGGGAGCCGGAGCCCGCGCCGGTGGGGAGCGAGGTCACCGAGGCGGGGACGTCGACGACCACCCAGTGCCAGAAGCCGGACGGCGTGGGGGCGTCGGGGTCGAAGCAGGTGATGACGAAGCTCTTGGTCTCGGCGGGAAAGCCTGACCAGGACAGAGCGGGGGAGAGGTTCTCGCCGGTCGCGCCCATGCCGTTGAAGACGTGCTTCGAGGACAGCGGCTGACCGTCCGCGATGTCCTCCGAGGTGACCGTGAACGACGCGACCTCGGGCAGCAGCGCGTACGGATCGGGGGCGACGGGACGGTCGAGGCTCATCGGTGTTCCTCCGCGGGAAGGTGTTCGAAGCGGTACTTGCGGTTGGGGGCAACCCTAGTGCCGTAGCGGTCCACCCGGGAGTCGATCACCGTCAACCCGGCGAGCACGCCGCTCAGCCCGCGACCGCCCGTGGTGTGCACGAGGAAGCCGAAACTGGCGCACACCAACAGCACCGCCGCGTCGGGAACCGCCCCGACGAGCACGTAGTACCCACCGGAGCCGGTCAGGAACCGCAGCACGGCGCGCGGCCAGCGGGGGACCTGGCCGAGGCGGTCGGCGGGGCGCAGCAGCACGATGCGCTGGCCGATCGTGCCGCCGTTGCCCAGCAGCGGCACCGCGAGCAACAGCAGCGCGGCGGGCAGCCAGTAGGCCAGAACCGAGGTGAGCAAAGGGTTCCACACGCCCTCGCGCGGAACTTCGCCGTGCAGCGCCCAGTTCGCGAGCTTCGCGCCGAACAGCAGGCCGTTGCCCGCGACCCAGACGGCGAGCAGGTCGAGCGCGATGCCGAGCAGGCGCCGCCGCCGCGTCACGGGCCGGGGCACCCCGACGGGCACGCGAACCCGTTGTCCTGGAACGAAGTTGAGCACGGGAGCCAGTAGGAAGCCGATGGCCGCGCCGAGGGCGTTGGAGAGCAGGTCGCCGGTGTCGAAGAGGCGGTACGGGCACTGGAAGAGGAACCACACGCCGGTCAGCTGGGTGCTCTCCACGGTGAGCGAGATCAGCGCGCCGGTGAGCAGCGTCAGCGGCAGGCCGCAGCGGAACAGGTGCCGCAGGAACATGCCGAGCGGGACGAACAGCGCCACGTTGAACAGCACCTGGCGCAGCGCGGGGTTGCGCAGCAGCGCGCGGACGCCCGCGGTGTCGTACTTGCCCATGTCGGAGAGGAAGCGCAGCGGTGCGAGCACGGGTCTGGTGACGGCCGCGTGCCGCACGCAGAACGTCGTGTCGATCTCGGGCAGCGGCAGCAGCGTGTAGGTCACGAGGGCGAAGGAGTAGATCAGGAAGCCCAGTCCGAGCACCGCGTGCCCGAGGCCCAGTTCGCCCCGCCGGTGGTAGCTCCAGGCGATGTAGGGCACGACCAGCACGGCCGCCAACCCGAATCCCCCGAGCACCGCGACGACGGCCGACAGGGTCGTGCCCTACATCGCCTG
>NZ_MUMH01000179.1 GCF_002155965.1 Allokutzneria sp. NRRL B-24872 | reverse complement strand
GCCCCGTTCCCGCACTCCCCCGCCCGCCCGGACCGCGCCGACGGCGCCTTCGCCACCGGCACGATCGTCGGCATTCCCAAGGGCGCCAAGAACCCCGGCGCCGCGTGGGAGCTGATCAAGCACATGACGCTGGAGACCGACACCCTGGTCAACCTCTCCAACGCGATCAAGAACGTGCCGAGCACCGACGCCGCGCTGAAGGACCCGAGGCTCCAGGTGAGCCCGCAGTTCAAGACCTTCATCGACCTCTACGGCGGCGGCAAGCTGTGGTCCAACCCGCCGACCCCGATCGGTGACGCGCACCTCAAGGCGGTCAACGACTTCGCGGCGGAGTGGCAGGCCGGCAAGGTCGCCAACCTCGACGAGGGCCTGAAGAAGGTCGACCAGCAGATCAACGACGCGCTCGCGCAGAGCGGGAAGTGACCACGACGCTGGACCGTGCGGCGGTGGCCCCAGCGCCCCGCCGCACGGCGAGACCGCGCGCCCGCACCAAGTGGACCGTGCTGGCGTTCATGTCGCCCGCGATCGTCGGGTTCGTCGTGTTCTTCGGCTACCCGCTGATCGCCACGGTCTACTTCTCGCTCACCCGCTACGACCTGATCAACGCCCCGGAGTGGATCGGGTTCGACAACTACGTGCGGATGTTCACCAGCGAGCCGTTGGTGAAGGTCGCCGCGTGGAACACGCTGTGGCTGGTCGTGGTGCTCACGGTGGCACGGGTGGCGTTCGCGCTCGGCGTCGCCTCGGTGATCGCACGGCTGAAGAGCGGCGTCGGCATCATCCGGACGCTGTGCTACCTGCCGTCGCTCGCGCCCCCGGTCGCCGCGACGCTGGTGTTCAGCTTCCTGCTGAACCCGGAGTTCGGACCGGTCAACGCCTTCCTGAACTTCGTGGGCATCGAGTCCCCGCTGTGGTTCAGCGATCCGGAGTGGGCCAAGCCCGCGCTGACGCTGCTCGTGCTGTGGGGCTCCGGCGAGCTGATGATCATCATTCTGGCGGCGCTGCTGGACGTGCCGCAGGAGCAGTACGAGGCGGCCGAGCTGGACGGTGCGGGGCCCGTGCGCAAGTTCTGGCACATCACGCTGCCGACGATCTCGCCGGTGCTGATGTTCGGCGTGGTCAACTCGATCATCTTCGCGTTGCAGTTCTTCACCCAGGCCGTGGTCGCGGGCTCGGTGGCGTCGGGTTCGGCCGACGTGGCGGGCTCGACGAAGATCCTCGGCTTCCCGCAGAACTCCACGCTGACCTACCCGATGTGGTTGTACACACAGGGTTTCCGGTACTTCAACATGGGCTACGCGGCGGCGATGGCGGTGCTGCTGTTCGCGGTGTCCTTCGTCTTCACCGCGATCCTGGTGCGCCAGATGCGCAGGGCCTCGCACGTCGAGGAGGGCGGATGACCACCACTCTGGCTCCACGGAAAGCCAAGCAGCGCAAGGGTTCCTGGGACCGCAAGCTCCAGTGGATCGCCACGCACAGCATCGGCATCGCGCTGGCGATCGGCTTCACCATGCCGATCGTGTTCGTCTTCCTCACCGCGGTGATGTCCGACCAGCAGGCGCTGTCCTCGACGTTGTGGCCGCAGGAGTGGCACTTCGAGAACTTCCTGAAGGTGTTCGAGAAGGCCCCGATGTTGCAGTACATGGGGAACACGCTGCTGTACTCGCTGCTGGCCACGCTCGGCGTGATGCTGTCGGCGATCCCGACGGCCTACGCGCTGGCGCGGATGAAGTGGCGCGGTCGCAACGTGGTCTTCCTGCTCGTGGTCGCGGCGATGATGCTGCCGCCGCAGGTGGTCTCGGTGCCGCTGTACGACATGTGGATCAGCTTCGGGCTCACGGGAACGTTGTGGCCCTTGGTGATCCCGTACTTCCTCTTCGACGCGTTCAGCGTCTTCCTGCTGCGCCAGTTCTTCCTGACCATCCCGCAGGACTACATCGACGCGGCGAAGATCGACGGCTGCTCGGAGTTCACCGCGCTCGTGCGGGTGCTGGTGCCGATGGCCAAGCCCGGTATCGCGGCGACCGCGCTGTTCTGCTTCCTGTTCACCTGGAACGACTACTTCGGCCCGCTGCTCTACTCCGGGGAGAACCAGGAGAACTGGACGCTCTCGCTGGCGCTGGCGTCCTTCCGGGGATCGCACCAGGTGCAGTGGAACCTGACCATGGCGGCGACGGTGCTGATCATGGCTCCGGCCATCGTGCTGTTCCTGCTCGCCCAGAAGTCTTTCGTCAAAGGCATCACGTTCACGGGGGTCAAAGGCTGATGAAGCTCACCGTTGTCGGCGGCGGCTCGACGTACACACCCGAACTGATCGACGGGATCGCGGGCAGGCGCACCAGTCTCAAGGTCGACGAGATCGTGCTCGTCGACCCCGACCACGACCGGCTCTCCGTCGTGGGGCCGTTCTCCCAGCGGCTGCTCGACCACGCGGGGCACCCGGCGCGCGTGCGCACCACCTCGAACCTGGAGGAGGGCGCGGAGGGCGCTTCCGCCGTGCTGTTCCAGCTGCGCGTTGGCGGCCAGGCGGCGCGGCGCTCCGACGAGACGTTCCCGCTGGACTGCGGCTGTCTCGGCCAGGAGACCACGGGCGCGGGCGGCTTGGCCAAGGCGCTGCGCACGGTCCCGGTGGTGCTCGACATCGCCGAGCGCGTGCGCGCGGTGACCGGGCCGGACACCTGGATCGTCAACTTCACCAACCCGGTCGGCATCGTCACGCGCGCGCTGCTGGAGGCCGGGCACCGCGCGGTCGGCCTGTGCAACGTGGCGATCACGTTGCAGCGCTTGGTTTCCGGCATCCTCGGCCGCGATCCGCAGGAGGTGAAGCTCGACCACGTCGGGCTCAACCACCTCACGTGGACGCGGCAGGTGCTGGTGGACGGTCGCGACGTGCTGCCGCAGCTCATCGCCGACCACGCCGACGAGATCGCCGCTGACCTGGAGCTGCCCGCCGACGTGCTGCGACGGCTCGGCGTGCTGCCCTCGTACTACCTGAAGTACTTCTACTCGCACGACGAGATCGTTGCGAAGCAACGCGATGAGCGCCCGCGCGCGGACGTGGTGACCGACGTCGAGCACGAGCTGATGAAGATCTACTCGGACGAGAACGTTGTCACCAAGCCGAAGGAGCTGGCCGAGCGCGGTGGCGCGTACTACTCCGAGGCGGCCATCCAGCTGGTGCACGCGCTGACCGGCGGCGGCGACGCGGAGGAGCACGTCGTCAACGTGCGCAACGGCTCCACGCTGCCCTTCCTGCCATCGGACGCGGTGATCGAAGTTCCATCCACTGTGGACACCAACGGCGCGGTCCCGCTGCCCGTCGCCGAGGTCCCGCCGGAGTTCTCCGGGCTGATCGCGCACGTGACGGCCTACGAGCAGCTGGCGCTCAAGGCCGCTGTGCACGGCGGCCGGGACCGCGTCGCCGACGCGCTGCTGGCGCACCCGCTGGTCGGCCAGTTCACCCTCGCCGAGAAGCTGGCCGACGACCTGGTGGCGGAGAACCGCGACCACCTGCCCTGGGCCACGTCGTGAACCGGCAGGAGGGCCGGCCGATCAGGACCCTCCGCGAGCTTCTCGCCGCGGAGGCACGGCCAAGGAGAGAGCGCTCTCACACGGATTTCCCGTGTTTCAGGACGGCTGACCGAGCGCGGGAGATCGTCGTTCGCGGGCTGATCGCCGTGCGGCGGCAGGGGGAGACGACGTGACGGCCGAACAGACCGTGCTCGCCATCGACGGCGGCAACAGCAAGACCGACGTGATGCTGGTGAACATCGACGGCAAGGTGCTCTCCCGGGTTCGCGGCCCCGGCGCGTCCCCGCAAACCGTTGGCGTGCAAGAGAGCCTGGACTGCTTCGCCGAGCTGGCAGCGAGCGCCGCGCGGGCCGCCGGGCTCTCCGGCGAAGCTCCGTTCGCCACGCACACGGCCGCCTACCTGGCCGGGGCCGACCTGCCCAGGGAGGAGGAGCTGCTGATCGAGGCCGTCAGCGCGCGCGGCTGGTCGTCCTCCACCGTGGTGGCCAACGACATCTTCGCGTTGCTGCGCTCGGGCACCAGTGACGGCGTCGGCGTGGCCGTGGTGTGCGGCGCCGGGATCAACGCCGCTGGCGTGGCACCGGACGGGCGCGTCCACCGCTTCCCCGCGCTCGGCCGGATCTCCGGCGACTGGGGCGGTGGCCCGCAGATGGGCGAGGAGGCGTTGTGGCTGGCCGCGCGCGCCGACGACGGCCGGGGCGAGCCGACCGCGCTGCTGCCCGCCGTGCTGGCGCACTTCGGGGCGGCGAGCATGGCCGAGGTGATCGAGGGGCTGCACTTCGGCGAACTCGACCTGTACTCCGCCAGGCACGCGCTGTCGCCGGTGCTGTTCGAGGTCGCGGCGGCCGGGGACGCGGTCGCGGGCACCGTGGTCGACCGGCTCGCCGACGAGATCGGCCTGCTCGCCGGAGTGAGCCTGCGGCGGCTCGGGCTGACGTCCGAGCCGGTGCCCGTCGTGCTCGGCGGCGGCGTGCTGACCGGCGCGTCCGGTCAGCTGCTGGAGAAGGTCGGCGACCGGTGCCGCGCGGTGGCTCCGCTGGCGGAGCTGCGCTTGGTCGACCTGCCGCCCGTGGTGGGAGCCGCGCTGTGGGGGCTCGACGCCCTCGGAGCGGGCTCTGCGGCCGAGGCCGCGCTGCGCGGAGCCGCCCTGCCCTCGCCGGTAGCGGCGTGATGGTCCCCGCATCGGGCAGATCTCGCAGGTTATCTGACGGTGTGTCAAGTTACGGTGGGAGGATGACGACGGCGTAGGACATCAGCACTGGGAGGGACGTCGTGAAGTGGGGATCTTTCGTCGCGATCGGTGACTCCTTCACCGAGGGGCTCGACGACCCGGGCCCGAACGGCCAGTTCCGCGGCTGGGCCGACCGCACGGCGGAGCGGCTCGCCGTGCTCAACCCCGGTCTGCGCTACGCGAACCTCGCCATCAGGGGCAAGCTGCTCGGCGAGATCGTGGCGGAGCAGGTCCCGCTGGTCAGCTCCGTGCGCCCCGACCTGGTGACGCTCTGCGGCGGCGGCAACGACCTGATCATGCCGTCGGCGGACCCGGACTCGCTGGCCGAGCTGTACGAGAGCGCGGTCAGCGAGCTGCGCGCGGCGGGCAGCCAGGTCGTGGTCTTCACCGGCTTCGACACCCGGGACACCCCGGTGCTGCGCCGCGTTCGCGGCAAGGTCGCCACCTACAACGCGCACCTGCGCGCGATCGCCGACCGCTACGACTGCCTCGTCGTCGACCTGTGGTCGATGCGCGTGCTCCAAGACCGTCGCATGTGGAGCGACGACCGCCTCCACCTGACGCCGGAAGGCCACCACCGCGTGGCGCTGCGGACCTGCGAGGCCCTCGGTGTTCCGGTGGAGGAGGACTGGGCGACGCCGCTGCCGGAGGAGCCGCCCGCGACCTGGGTGACCCTGCGCCGGGGCGACCTGCACTGGGCCCGCGCGCACCTGGTGCCGTGGGTCGGCAGGCAGATCCGCGGCGTGTCCATGGGCGACAACCTCCAGCCGAAGCGCCCCGAGCTCATCGAACTCGCCGACTCCACCTGCGACCGCTGACCCGCTCAAAACCCCGTTTCGTACCGATAGCGGGAGACGCAAACGCTCTCTTTCCCGCTAAGGGCTGTCTCGTAAGT
>NZ_MUMH01000178.1 GCF_002155965.1 Allokutzneria sp. NRRL B-24872 | reverse complement strand
GGCGCGGCGGCGCCGTGACGACGAGGCGAAGAAGGTGTGCGCGACCTGCCCGGTGGTGCGGCGCTGCCTGGAGCACGCACTGGCGGTCGAGGAACCGTACGGGGTGTGGGGCGGGCAGGATGAGGATGAGCGCCGCGCGGTCGTGCTGGCCCGCAAGGGCAGGGGCAGGACCAGACGGCACCACGCCGCGTGAGCGCACCTGTGACCTAAGGTGTGGCACCGGCTCGGTCTGGTGTCGCACCTGGAGGTCTGGTGGCTGGTCAGCGCGTTGTCGTGGTGGGCGCTGGGATCGTCGGCGCGAGCGTGGCGCACCACCTCACCGAGCGCGGGTTCGCCGATGTCCTGGTGATCGACGCCCGCTCGGAGGGCACGCTGCCCGGCTCCACCGGTCTGGCCCCCGGACTGGTCGGCCAGCTCAGCTCCGACCGCGACCTGGCCCGCCTGGCGATCGACAGCGTGGAGCTGTACTCGCGGCTGCCCGGGCAGTTCCACCGCGTGGGCTGCTTGGAGGTCGCCACCTCTGAAGCTGGCATGTCCGGCTTCGCCGCCGACGTCGACAACGGCACCCGGCTCGGTCTCGACGCGCGGGTGATCACCGCGTCCGAGGCGGCTTCGCTGGCTCCCGGTCTCGTGTCCGATACCGCGCACGGAGCGCTGCTCATCCACGATGACGGCGCCGTCGACCCGGTCGCCGTGACCGCCGCGCTGATCGCCTCCGCGCGCGAGCAGGGGGCTCAGTTCCGGTGGAACAGCCCGGTTCGTCAGCTGGAGGAGCAGAGCGGCCGCGTCGTCGGAGTGCGCATGGACAGCGGCGTCGTCCGCGCCGACACAGTGGTCCTAGCGGTCGGGGTGTGGGGGCCGACGCTCGCTTCGACCGTCGGAGTGCAGGTGCCGATGCTGCCCGTCGAGCACCCCTACGCCTTCACCGTGCCCAGCGACGACCTCACCGCGGAGCCGATCACCATGCCGATCGTGCGCTACCCCGAGCACGCGGTGTACTGCCGCACGCACGGCCACCGCTACGGCTTCGGCAGCTACGACCACGAGCCAGTGCCCGCCGCGCTCGGTGCCACGGCCGGGCGGCGCTTCCGCGACAAGGTGTTCGAGCCCGCGCTGGCCAAGGCCCGCAAGCTCGTGCCCGCGCTGCGCACCGCTGACGTGGAGAAGCGGATCAACGGCGTGTTCGCGTTGACCCCCGACGAGCTGCCGTTGGTCGGTCCGGCCCCGGAGGTGCGCGGCCTGTGGCTGGCCGA
>NZ_MUMH01000177.1 GCF_002155965.1 Allokutzneria sp. NRRL B-24872 | reverse complement strand
GTCGCAGTGGGCGGGCGTTGTCGCGTTCGGGGTTACGAGCGGTCGAACTCGCGGGCTCGGAGTGCGCGGACGACGCCCGCGCGGCCCTCGGTGATCAGCCGGCGCAGCGCGGGGGAGGCCTCGCCCTCCAGCCACGCGTCGGCGGCGTCCACCGTGGACTGCTCGATCGCCCAGCTCGGGAACAGGCCCTCGACGCACGGCTGGGCCTGCTCGGTGGAGCGGCGCGACCACATCTCCGCCACCTCGGCGAAGTAGCGCGGCACGTACGGCAGCAGCAGCTCGATCTGCGCCGGGTGGTAGAAGCCGCCGACGATCGCCTCGTTGATCGCGTTGGGCAGCTCGTCGTCGCGCATGGCCCGCTCCCACGCCTCCGCCTTGGCCTCGGCCAGCGGACGGGCGGCGCGGGCGCGCTCGGCCGCGCGCTGACCGGTCGCGGTCTGGTCGGCGGCCAGCTCCGCCTCGATCTCGTCCTCACCGGCGGCGCCGTGCGAGACGAGAGCGTGCAGCAGCCGCCAGCGCAGGTCGGTGTCCACGGTGAGGCCGCGCAGCTCGCGGGAGCCGTCCAGCCAGCCGCGCAGCACGTCGGCCTGCTCGGGCCGCAGCACCGAGCCGCACAGCGTGTTGACGTAGGTCAGCTGCTGGTCGGAGCCTTCCTCCGCGCTCTCCACCAGCTCGAAGAGCTTGCTGGTGAAGCGGAACCAGCCCTCGGAGCGCCACGAGGGGTCGGCGTAGGAGTTGAGCGCCGCCTGGGCCTGCATCAGCAGCCGCATCACGACGCCGATCTCGGATTCCGAGTCGATGCCGTTGAGCACCAGGGTGATGAAGTCGCGGGCCTTCAGCTCGGCCTCGCGGGTCATCTCCCACGCCGCGGACCAGCACAGCGTGCGCGGCAGGGACTGCTCGACGTCGCCGATGCTGTCGATCAGCGTGGCCAGCGAAGCCGGGTCCAGGCGCATCGCGCAGTAGGTCAGGTCGTCGTCGTTGACCAGCACGAGCTTGCCGCGCGGAGTGCCGACCAGCTCGGGCACCTCGGTGACCTCGCCGTCCACGTCGAGCTCGATGCGGTTGATCCGCACGAGCTTGCCCGTGCTCTCGTCGCGGTCGTAGACGCCGATCGCGGTGCGGTGCGTGCGCAGCTCACCGGCACCCGGCTTGGCGCCGCTCTGCAGCACGGCGAAGGAGGTGAACCGGTCGCTCGCGTCGACCTCGAAGCGCGGGCGCAGCGTGTTCATGCCCGTGGTCTGCAACCACTGCGCGCTCCACCACGACAGGTCGCGCCCGGATGCCTGCTCCAGCGAGCTGAGCAGATCGGCGAGCGTGGCGTTGCCCCACGCGTGCTTGTCGAAGTACATCCGCAGGCCGGAGAGGAAGTTCTCGATGCCCACGTACGCGACGAGCTGCTTGAGGACGCTGGCGCCCTTCGCGTAGGTGATGCCGTCGAAGTTGACCTCAACGGCCTCGACGTCGCTGATCTCGCACGCGATCGGGTGCGTGGACGGCAGCATGTCCTGCCGGTAGGCCCACGACTTCTCCACGTTGGCGAAGGTGGTCCACGCGCTCTTGTACTCGGTGGCCTCGGACTGCGCGTAGACGCTGGCCCAGGTCGCGAAGGACTCGTTCAGCCACAGGTCGTCCCACCAGCGCATGGTGACCAGGTCGCCGAACCACATGTGCGCCATCTCGTGCAGCACGGTCTCGGCGCGGCGCTCGTAGACGTAGCGGGTGACGCGCGAGCGGAAGATGTACTCGTCGCGGAAGGTCACGCAGCCCGCGTTCTCCATGGCGCCCGCGTTGAACTCCGGCACGAAGCACTGGTCGTACTTGCCGAAGGGGTAGCGCACCCCGAACGCCTTGTTGAAGAACTCGAAACCCTGCTTGGTCTCGGTGAACAGGCGCTCGTGGTCCATGTGCTCGGCCAGCGAGGCGCGCACGTAGAGGCCGAGCGGGATGTCGCCCTCGTCGTCGGTGTAGACGTCGCGCCACTCCGCGTAGGGACCGGCCACCAGCGCGACGAGGTAGGTCGACATCGGCTTGGTGGTGGGGAATCGGTGCGTCACCGCGCCCAGCTCGGTGCTCTCGGTGCCGGTGGCCGCCGCGTTGGAGATGACCTTCCAGTCGTTGGCCGCGGTCACCGTCAGCGTGTAGACCGACTTCAGGTCCGGCTGGTCGAAGCAGGCGAACATCCGCTTCGCGTCCGCCGTCTCGAACTGGGTGTAGAGGTAGACCGACTTGTCCACCGGGTCGACGAAGCGGTGCACGCCCTCGCCGGTGTTCATGTACCGGCAGTCCGCCTCGACGAGCAGTTCGTTGGTCGCGGCGAGGCCGGGCAGCGCGATGCCGTCCTCCTCGCGGTAGCCGGTGACGTCCAGCTCCACGCCGTTGAGCACCGCGCGCCGCACCCCGGCCGCGACGATGTCCACCCACGTGGACGCGCCCGGCTCCGAGCAGGTGAAGCGGGCCGTCGTGGTGGAGCGGAAGGTGGTCTCACCAGGCCCGGCGGCACCGTCGGTGAGGTCCAAGGAGATGTCGTAGGACTCCACCTTCAGCAGCGCGGCGCGCTGCCGCGCCTGCTCCCACGTGAGGTTCGGTGCTGCCACGTGTTCACCCCTGTCCTGGTTCGTAGACGTCGACTTCTGGGCATCCAATCACGGACCCCCAAAGAACTTTTTACTACCTGCGCCGGGGAATGGTGAGCACGGTTCAGGGGTTGGCATCGACATGACCGCTGTTGAGCCTGGCAAGACCCGCGTCGACTTCTGGTTCGACCCGCTGTGCCCGTGGGCCTGGATCACCTCCCGCTGGATGCTGGAGGTCGAGCAGGTCCGTGACGTGGAGCTGGACTTCCACGTGATGAGCCTCTCCGTGCTCAACACCGGCCGTGACCTCCCCGAGCAGTACAAGGAGCTGCTGACCAGGGGCTGGGGCCCGGTGCGCGTGGCCATCGCCGCCGCGAAGAAGCACGGCCAGGAGGTGCTGCGCCCGCTCTACACCGCGCTGGGCACGCGCATCCACAACAACGGTCGGCAGGACTGGGACAACGTGATCGCGGAGTCCCTCGCCGAGCTGGGCCTGCCCGCGGAGCTGGCCGAGGCCGCGACCTCCACGGAGCACGACGAGGAGCTGAAGGTCAGCCACCACCGCGGCATGGACCCGGTGGGCATGGACGTCGGCACCCCGGTCATCCACGTCGACGGCGTGGCGTTCTTCGGCCCGGTGCTCTCGCGCATCCCGCGCGGCGAGGACGCGGGCAAGGTCTTCGACGGCGCCCGGCTGCTGGCGGGCTTCCCGCACTTCTTCGAGTTGAAGCGGACGCGGACCGAGGACCCCGATTTCTCCTGATTCTTCTCCTGAATCGGTGCACAACGTGAACGGCGTCACCTCGGCGGTGGCGCCGTTTTCACTGCGTGGGGCTCGTGTTCACCCGGCTGTGTCAGACTCGGACATGGCCGCAACGGGGCGGCCATGATCGGCAGGGAAGTGGTAGGCGCAGATGGCGATCAGCGTGTTCGAGCTCTTCAAGATCGGCATCGGTCCGTCCAGTTCGCACACGGTCGGCCCGATGCGCGCGGCGCACACGTTCGTCGCAGGTCTGAAGGCCGATGGCCTGCTCGCCGAGGTCGTCCGCGTGCGCTCGGAGCTGTTCGGCTCGCTCGGCGCCACCGGCCACGGCCACGGCAGTGACAAGGCCGTGCTGCTCGGCCTCGAGGGCGAGGACCCGGAGTCGGTCGACACCGACTCGGTCGAGCCCAGGGTGGCCCAGATCCGCGCGAGCAAGCGGCTCAACCTGCTCGGCACGCACGAGATCGCCTTCGCCGAGCGCGAGGACCTGACGCTGCACCGCCGCAAGTCGCTCCCGTACCACCCCAACGGCATGACCTTCGCGGCCTTCGACGCCAAGGGCACCGAGCTGCGCGCGCGGACCTACTACTCCGTCGGCGGTGGTTTCGTCGTCGACGAGAACGCCGCGGGCGCCGACCGGATCAAGGAAGACGACACCGCGCTGCCGTACCCGTTCCGCAACGGCGTCGAGCTGCTGGAGCAGACCAAGCGCACCGGCATGTCGATCAGCGACATCATGCTCGCCAACGAGCAGGCGTGGCGCTCCGAGGCCGAGATCCGCGCGGGCCTGCTGAAGATCTGGCAGGTCATGCAGGACTGCGTCAGCGAGGGCTGCCAGACGCAGGGCGTGCTTCCCGGCGGTCTCAAGGTCCAGCGCCGTGCCGCCACCTTGTTCCAGACGCTGTCCACCGAGCACTACACGACCGATCCGTTGCGCGTCATGGACTGGGTGACCCTGTTCGCCCTCGCCGTCAACGAGCAGAACGCCTCCGGTGGCCGCGTCGTCACCGCCCCCACCAACGGCGCCGCCGGGATCATCCCCGCCGTGCTGCACTACTACGCGCGCTTCGTGCCCGGCGCCAACGACGACGCGATCGTCCGCTTCCTGCTCACCGCCGCCGCGATCGGCGTGCTGTACAAGGAGAACGCGTCCATCTCCGGCGCCGAGGTCGGGTGCCAGGGCGAGGTCGGCTCCGCGTGCTCCATGGCCGCCGCCGGGCTGACCGAGGTCCTCGGCGGGACCCCGGAGCAGGTCGAGAACGCCGCCGAGATCGCGCTGGAGCACAACCTCGGCCTCACCTGCGACCCCATCGGTGGGCTCGTGCAGATCCCGTGCATCGAGCGCAACGCCGTCGCGTCCATCAAGGCGATCACCGCTTCACGCATGGCGATCCGTGGCGACGGCACGCACTTCGTGTCGCTGGACAAGGCCATCAAGACGATGCGCGAGACCGGCGCCGACATGAAGGTGAAGTACAAGGAGACCGCGCGCGGCGGCCTCGCCGTCAACGTCATCGAGTGCTGAGGACGCGCTCCAACGCCTCGCGGGTGAACTCGGCGGGATACGGGGACGCCGCCAAAGCGTCCTCAGTGGACAGTTCGCCGGACGCGACGGCGCGGCAGAGCTGGGCGACCGCGCGCAGCTCCTCGCGCTGAGTGGCGACGAAGTCGAGGACGACCGGATCTCCGTGCCCCGCAACGACAACGTCGACGTCGAACTCCAGGATCGTGGTCAGGGCGGTCGGCCAGCTCAACGGATGCGCGTCGCCGAACTGGGGCGGAGCGCCGTTCTCCACGAGGTCGCCGACGAACAGCACGCGGGCGTCCGGAACGTGCACGAGCAGGTCGCCGCTGGAGTGCGCCAACCCCGCGTACACCAAAGAAACTTCCCGCCCGCCAAGGGAAATCGAAGCGCGGTCGTCAACGAGATCGGTCGGCAGCACCAGCGACGTGCGGTCCAGGGCGGCAGCGATCGACGGCTTGCCCTCGGCGCGGTAGTGGGAACTCCACTTCCGCAGCTCGGAAGCGCCGTGCTCGACCATGTCCTTGTGGCACAAGCGATGCGCCCACACCGAAGCTCCGGGGAACGCCGAAGTGCCGAAGCAGTGGTCGAAGTGGGCGTGCGTGTACACGACCGTCCACGGGAGCGGCGTGAGCGAGCGGACGGCAGCGGCCAGCTCAGCGCCCTGCTCCAGATCGCCGCGAGTGTCGATCACCAAACAGCCGTCATCGCCGACGACGAGCCCGACGGTGAGGTCGAGCTCCGAATAGCGCCGTACGTGCACACGGTCGGCGATCTCGATCCATGAAGTCACGAAAGAACTCCATCGCGTAGCTGCGGGATCGCGGTGCTGACGTTGACCTCGGTGGCCAGGCGAACATCGTCGGGGTAGCCCGCCGCGATCAGCTCCTTCGCCCCGACGCACTCGCGCAGCAGCGAGGCCCCGGTCGCCGCATAGGTCAGCGCGGCCATCTCCGCTTCGGGCGAGCGCCCAACACGCAACGCGGAGATGATCGCGCCCGCGCCGAGCAGGTCCTCCCAGCACGGCCGCAGCGGGTCGCCGGGCAGCCGCCAGCGCTCTCCGCCCGCGATGACCCCGATCGGGCGGTCACCGGCGAGTTCACGCGCTCGTGCGGCCACGGCGTCGGCGTTGCGGAGGCAGCCCGTCAGCACCTGGGCGGAGGTCCTCGACGCCAGATCGCACAGCGTCGCGCCGTTCGGCGAAGGCAGCGCCAGCGTGGTGCCCGCTTCGATCGAGGTCAGCGAGGACGGGCGCAGCGAGAGCTTGTTGTGGAACGCCTCACCCACGGGCAGCCCGGCCAGGCGGGCCTGCGCGGCGGCGGCCTCGTCCTTCCAGCGCAGGGGCACGATCCGGGCGCCCCTGCTCACCGCGATGTCCACGGAAGTCGTGAAGGACAACACATCGACGATGACGAGCACAGCGCAGTCGGCGCCGAGCGCGGTCACCCCGTCGGGTCCCCATTCGAGTCGTACCTGGTAGCCGTCCTGCCTGAACCACGCGTCCACCAGAGCATCCTGGCAGGGGCGGCCAGCGAATACCCGGACGGCGGATGACAGACTCCGTTTCCGTGCGCGTTTATCTTGGATCGGACCACGCGGGCTTCGAGTTGAAGTCCTACCTCGTCGAGCACCTCACCGGCCGCGGTCACGACGTCGTCGACGTCGGCCCGCACGCCTACGACGCCCTGGACGACTACCCGCCCTTCTGCATCGAGACCGCCCGCCGCGTCGTCGCGGACTCCGGCAGCCTCGGCGTCGTCATCGGCGGCTCCGGCAACGGCGAGCAGATCGCCGCGAACAAGGTCGAGGGCTGCCGCGCTGCGCTGGCCTGGAGCACCGAGATCGCCCAGCTCGCCAGGGAGCACAACAACGCCCAGGTGATCGGCGTCGGCGCCCGCCAGCACACCGAGGAGCAGGCCGCGGCGATCGTGGACGCCTTCGTCGGGACCCCGTTCTCCGACGACGAGCGGCACATCCGCCGCATCGGCCTCATCTCGGAGTACGAGAAGACCAAGGAAGCGCCCGTCCTGCCCTGACACCGGTTGCCGTGCGCTCCCGGTGGGTACCCGGGAGCGCATGGCTCGTGTGCGTGAGTTCGGAACGGCGACGTGGCTGGTGTCCGCCGCGGTCGCTTTCGGCGTGACCGTGGTCGGCGTGCTGGCGCTGTACTTCGTGCAGAGCACGGTCATCATCAACTCCTTCGACGGCCAGCCCCCGTGCGGCCCGCCCGACTGCGGCCTGGGCATCGGTGTGTGGCTGATCGTCAGCGCCTTCGTGGTGCCCGTCATCGCCCTCGTCGCCGGAGTGATGCACGCGCGGCGCCGTCGCGCACAGCTCGTCGTGGGCAGCGCGGTCCGCTCCGGCCTGCTGATCGCTGCCTGGTGCCTGCTCGGCTACGTTTGCCTCTCCGTGATCGCATGGGGCCCCGCGTGGTGGCCCAGCTGAACCGAATGAGCGCAGATGCCTGAAGGTCACACGCTGCACCGGCTCGCCCGGCTGCACCACAAGCGCTACGCGGGCCACGAGGTGGCCGTGGACAGTCCGCAGGGCCGCTTCGCGATCGGCGCCTCGCTCGTCAACGGGCACGTCTTCGAGAGCGCTGAGGCCGTGGGCAAGCACCTGCTGCACCACTACGGCCCGGACCGCACGGTGCACGTCCACTTGGGCCTGTACGGGAAGTTCGCGGAGGAGCCCCGTCCGGTCACACCGCCGCAGGGGCTCGTGCGGATGCGCGTCATCGGGCCGACGCACTGGACCGATCTGCGCGGCCCGACCGCGTGCGAGGTGCTGACGGAGGAAGAGGTCGAGGTGCTGCGCGAGCGCTTGGGGCCGGACCCGCTGCGCGCGGACGCGGACGCCGACAAGGCGTGGCGGCGAATCCAGAACTCGCGCACGTCGATCGCGGCCCTGCTGATGGACCAGCGCATCGTCGCGGGCGCGGGCAACATCTTCCGCGCTGAAGTCCTCTACCGCCTGGGCATCCCGCCCCTGACGCCCGGCCGCGACATCGACGAGGCCACGTGGAAGGCGATCTGGGAGGACCTCAAGGAGCTGATGGAGTACGGCGTCCGCGTCGGCCGCATCGACACCGTCCGCCCGGAGCACGAGCCCGAGGCGATGGGGCGCGCGCCGCGCGAGGACCGGCACGGCGGCGAGGTCTACGTCTACCGCAGGGATTCCCAGCCGTGCCTGGTCTGCGGGACACCAGTGGCGATCGCGAAGCTCGTCGCCCGCAACCTCTACTGGTGTCCCACCTGCCAGGCGGGCTAGCAGTCGGCTAGAAGTCGAAGTCGCTGCCGCCGAAGTCGAATCCGCCCATGTCGCCGCCGAAATCGGTGCCGATGTCGCCGATGCTGTCCATGTCGCTCGCCCCGGCCAGGTCGCCAACCCCGTCAAGCCCGCCCATGTCGCTGACGGCGGCCGCCGCCGCGACCCCGGCCATGCCGGAGAACATCGCGCCGAACAACAGCGCGGAGCCGACGCCCCAAGCGCCCGCGACCAGCGCGGGCTTCCACCACGGCTCGCTGTACCAACCCTGCGGCACCGGCCGCCCGGCCACCATGCCGCCGGGGTAGTAGTGCGGAGTGCGGTTGCCCGGGCGCGGCGAGGCCATGTAGTCGTGGCCCTGCACCTCGACGTCGCGCTCCTCGGTCACCGAGCCGGCGTGCCGCTGCCCGTTCAGGTCCGGCAGCTCAGGGCCCGGGTCCATGTCCATGGCCACGCGCGCCGCGCGCACGTAGTAGAGGCCCTCCATCGCGGTCTGCGTGGCGAGGCGGCACTGCGCGGCGGTGTTCGCCTGCTCCATCTGCGAGCCCGCCGCGGTGTAGCGCTCGGACGCGTCGGCCAGCGCCTGCTTGGCGGCCTCGTTCGTGCCGATCAGGTTGACCACTTGGCCGCCGAGGCGTTCCACCCAGCGGCGGGCCTCGGCCTTCGCGTCGTCCAGTTCCCGGCGCTGCGCGGCCGCGCGCTGCCGGGACACCACCACCATCCCGCCGATCAGCGCGATGACCAGCACCAGCAAGAGGAACTCCATCACGGGCCTTTCGATCACGGGACTCGACTCATGTGGTCAACGGACGAGACCACCTCGTGGGTTCCCGCTCAGAACAGGTCGGGGGAGTGCGGCTGGTGCTCCGTCGAGAAGGCCAGCCCGAGCGCGGCCAGCGCGCCCGAGCGCAGTTCCCCGATCCGTCCGGCCCCTGCCAACCCCGCCACGCCGACGCCGCCGAGGAACAGCGAGCCCAGCTCCGTCGTGCTCAGCGCGAGGTCCGCGTCGTCATCGCTGCGTCGAACCCGCGCCGACCCGTCGGAGTCCACGGTGAACCGCCACCGTCCCGCGTTCCAGGGGCAGAAGGCGTCGCCCAGCTCCAGAACGAGGTCGGCGGGCGCGCTGTAGCGGCGTTCCACCAGCGCGCGGTCCACGTCGACGAGGCGGAGCCACAGCCCGTCGCCGACCCTGCGCTCAGCAGCGCGAGGGTTGACCAGCAGGTGCGGCAGCGGATCGTCCACCGCCAGGTTGTTGTGGATGACCTCGCCGACCAGGTCGAGGTCCAGCAGGTAGCGCCACATCGCCGCGTACGACACGGGGTCCACCGCGACGATCTCGTGCACGTCGACCTTGTGCTGCGGTCCGCGAATCGCCCAGTCCCTGCGCACCCGATACGCCGCGTAGGCCCCGGAGAGCACGGCGAACCGGAACGGATTGGGCTCGTCCTCGTGGTACCAGTGCGCCCAGTCGTCATCTGTGCGGGCAAGCCAGCCAATGCGCGAAGGCGTGACTTGCTCGTAGATCTCTTTCATGGCAACAAAAGCAGCATCGCGCGTCAGCTCGCGCACGCGATCGCTCCCACAGTCCACAGTGGACAAGAAAGCTGATCCGCGCGGCACTCCGGTGAACAGGCGCATCGACGCGGGGCCGTACCCGAAACGCCCGTAGATGCCCGCCTCAGCACTCCACAGCGCGGCGATCGGCTGCGCCGCCTCCTCGTGCAGCCCCTCGAGCTGCGTGCGCATGAGGCTTGTCAGAACACCCCGCCGACGATTTCCGGGAGCGGTCGCGACGGCGGTCACTCCAGCAACCGCGCGCGAACCGGTGCCGGGCATTGTCATCCTTTTCGAAAGGATTCCCGCGCCGCCGATCAGGTCGTCCCCGTCGAATGCGCCGTGGAAGCGCCCGGTGCCGAACAGCAGCCGATCCCTCGCCACCTCGCCGTCGGTGGACGTCGTCAGGAACGCCGAGTTCACGACCCGGTGGAAGACCTCGAAATCGGAGTCGTCGAGCAGCCGGACGCGCGGCGTCGCTGTGGTCATCGTCACTGTGTAACCGGGGTGCGCGCGCACGGCCACCGGTTTTGCCGCGCTTCGTGCCGTCACGCACCGTGTGACGGTGGTCAACATCGAGCAAACAATCAGGTCGGCGGGGATAACTTCATTGACATGAATCTGCCGGAGTCATCAACGTTGATGTCCGAAGCGGGCAGGCAGTCCCTTCTCGACCTCGCCGACCGGGCCGACCGGATCGCCGACGAACTGGCCCGCGCCGTGCGCGAGTGGGACATCCCCGCCGAGGCCGGAGAGCACCTCGTCGACGACGGCTGGCGGCTCGCCCTCGCCGCCCAGCGCACCAGGGAACTCGCCGCCGACGCCGTCACCGTCGAACAGCGCATCGCCGTGCTGGAAGCCCAGTTCAGCCAGGACTAGCGCGCAACCGCTCCCGCATCGCCGAGGTGATCTCGGCGAGCTGACCGAGCTGGTCGGGGGAGAGCACGTCGATCAGGAACTCCCGCACGGTCCGCACGTGCCCCGGCGCGATCCGCTCCAGCAACGCGATCCCCGCGTCGGTGAGCACCGCCAGCACCCCGCGCTCGTCCAGCGGGTGCGCCACCCTGCGCACCAACCCCGCCTTCTCCAGCTTGCCGACCTGGTAGGTCAGGCCGCTCTTGGAGACGATCACCGCCGCCGCCAGCTCCGTCATCCGCATCCGCCGCTGCGGGCTCGCGGACAGCGTCGACAGGATGTCGTACTGCGCGTGCGAGATCCCGGCCTCGTCCTGCAACTGCCGCTCCAGCTGGCGCTCCAGCAGGTTCGTGGCCTCCAGGTAGCCGAGCCACGCGCGCATCTCCTGCGGGGACAACCAGCGCGGCTCGCTCATGCCCCCGACTGTAAACGAGCCCGAAACCCACAAGACCGTCCACAAAGGACAGCCCCCGCCAGCGGACACCGCCCAACACCGATGGTGGTCCCCCGGCCGCCGAACCACGCTGGTTCGCGAGGAACCCGCACCGTAGGGGGTTTGGGGGACTCGGTCCCCAACATCACAAAGGCCGACCCGGCGAAGTGGCGAAGCCACTGAGCGGAGTCGGCCTGAGGACGCGAGCGGGTGACGGGAATCGAACCCGCGTGGCCAGCTTGGAAGGCTGGGGCTCTACCATTGAGCTACACCCGCACGACGCCTCGTCAGAGGCGACGCTGGGAAGCCTACAGGCTCCGGCTAGGCTCGTGCGAGTCAGTACCGGGGTGTGGCGCAGCTTGGTAGCGCACCCGCTTTGGGAGCGGGGGGTCGCAGGTTCAAATCCTGT
>NZ_MUMH01000176.1 GCF_002155965.1 Allokutzneria sp. NRRL B-24872 | reverse complement strand
GTGAAGGGGGTGCGTGGGGTGGGCCACATGTCGTGGCTGGTGGGAGTACCCGGGCGGAGTGCCCACGATCGGGGTACCTACGCTGAACTGTCGTGAGCCCCACCGAGATCGCGATGTCCGGCCCCTTGGTGCTGGCGATCGCGGTCGCACTGCTCGCGGGGGCGGTCTCCTTCGCCTCGCCGTGCTGCATCCCGCTGGTGCCCGGCTACCTCGCCTACCTGGCCGGACTCGCCGGTTCGGAAGCACCTGCGGTCACCGCCGACGAGGCGCCGAAGGCGGGGCGCTGGCGGGTGGTCCTGGCGGCGCTGCTGTTCGTCGCGGGCTTCACGGTGGTCTTCGGGCTCACCACGGTCGTCGTGCTCGGCCTCTCCGACGCGGTCAACGACAACGTCGAGCTGCTCCAACGCATCGGCGGAGTCGTGACGATCGCGATGGGCCTGGTCTTCCTCGGCCTCGTCCCGGGCCTCCAGCGCGATGTGCGCATCCACAGCCAACCGGGCCGCAAGCGCGGTCTGTGGGGCGCTCCGCTGCTGGGCGCGGTGTTCGGTCTGGGGTGGACGCCGTGCCTGAGCCCGACGCTGATCGGCGTGATCGCGGTCGCCACGGGCACCTCGGTCGGGCCGACCACGCTGCGCGGCGTGGTGCTCGTGCTGGCGTACTGCATCGGCCTCGGCCTGCCGTTCGTGCTGCTGGCGCTGGGAGCGCGTTGGGCGCTGCGGAGCGCGGGGTGGCTGCGCAAGCACACCAGGGGCGTTCAGCTCACGGGCGGCGTGCTGCTCGTCGTCGTCGGCCTGATGCTGGTCACCGGCACCTGGGCCTATCTCGTGCAGTGGTTGCAGACCACGCTCATCAGCACTACGGAGCTACCGATCTGATGGCGACCTTCGCGTTCTTGCGCAACACCTGGCGCGGCCTGACGAGCATGCGGACGGCGCTCGTCCTGCTGTTCCTGCTGGCGCTCGCGGCCATGCCCGGAGCACTGCTGCCGCAACGGCTCACCGCGGGCGACAAGGTCGGGAAGTACTTCGAGGAGAGCCCGAACCTGGCCCCGGTGCTCGACCGCCTCGGCCTGTTCAACGTCTTCGGCAGCATCTGGTTCTCGGCGATCTACGTGCTGCTGTTCATCTCGCTGGTGGGCTGCCTGGTCCCGCGCACCGTCGAGTACGCCAAGCAGATGCGCGCGAAGCCGGTGCTGACCCCGCGCAACCTCGCGCGGCTGCCGCACCACGCGAAGTCCACAGTGGACACTTCGGCGGAGGACGTCGTCGCTGCGGCCCGCGAGCGGCTGCGCGGCTGGCGCACCGACGTCCGCGTGGAGGACGACGGTTCGCACACGATCAGCGCGGAGAAGGGTTTCCTGCGCGAGGCGGGCAACCTCGTCTTCCACTTCGCGCTCATGGCCATGCTGGTCGCGATCGCCTTCGGCAAGATGTTCGGCTTCGAGGGCCAGGTGATCATCCACGCCGGGGACAGGCAGGGCTTCTGCAACTCCGGCATCTACGCCTACGACAGCTTCCGCCCCGGCCTGCGCGTGGACGGCACCGAGCTGCAGCCGTTCTGCGTGCGCGTGAACGACTTCGAGGCGACGTTCCTGCACAACGGTCAGGCGGACAGCTTCCACGCCAACGTCTCCTACCAGGAGGCCGCCGATCTGGAAGCCGGGACGTGGCGCGAGGCGGGGCTCCAGGTCAACAGCCCGCTGCGCCTCGCGGGCGGCACGGTCTACCTGCTCGGCCACGGGTACTCGCCGCGCTTCACGGTGACCTTCCCGGACGGCCAGAAGCGCACCGAGGCGACGCAGTGGCAGACGATGAACACCGTCACGTTGCTCTCCCAGGGCGCCACGAAGTTCGACCCGCCCGGCGTCTCCGACCCGGAGAAGCGGCGCACCGGCCAGCTCGCGGTCACCGGCCTGTTCGCGCCGACGGCGGCCTTCGAGGGCACGCTGATGACCTCCGTCTTCCCCGACCTGCGCGACCCCGCCGTCGCCGTCGACGTCATGCGCGGCGATCTCGGCAACGAGTCCGGCAAGGGGCAGTCGATCTTCGAGATCGACAAGTCCATGGTGGACGCGGGACGGCTGAAGAAGGTCGCGCGGCAGAACCTGCGGATCGGTGAGGAGATCGCGCTCGACGACGGCACCAAGATCCGCTTCGACGGCGTTGGCCGCTGGGTCGGCGTCCAGGTCGGCTACGACCCGGGCCGCTTCAGCGTGCTGATCGCCGGAGTGCTGGTGCTGCTGGGCCTCGGCGCCTCGCTGAGCATCAAGCGGCGGCGCGTCTGGCTGCGTGCCACCCCCGCGCCGGAAGGCGCAGAAAGCGCACGTACCGTGGTCGAGGTCGGTGGGCTGGCCCGCACCGACCAGGCCGGTTACGGCGAGGAGTTCACCACGCTCGCCGCGGATCTCCTGCGGCCCGGGAAGGAACGCTGATGGTCAACTCGAACCTCTCGACGTTCAGCGACTGGTCGTTCAACAGCGCGCTGGCCATCTACCTGGTCGTGCTGGTGCTGCACGCCGCGGAGTACGGCTTCACCCGAAACCCGGACCGCAAGCGCGAGCTGGTCGCCGCGGGTGGCACCGGTGGCGCCGAGCTCGCCCCCGACCTGGGCACGACGATCACGCAGGGCCGCACGCTGCCGGAGCGCTTGGGCCGCACCGCCGTCTCGCTGACCGTGCTCGCCGCCGTGCTGCACGGGGTGTCGCTGCTGCTGCGCGGGCTCGCCACGCAGCGCGTGCCCTGGGGCAACATGTACGAGTTCGGCTCGGCGATCTGCCTGGTCGCGGTCGTCGCGTGGCTGGTGGTGCTGCGCAAGCACGACGTCCGGCACATCGGCGCCTTCGTGATGCTGCCGATGCTGCTGCTGCTGTTCGTCGCGGGCAAGCTGCTCTACGTCGAGGCCGCGCCGCTGATGCCCGCGCTGCGCTCGTACTGGATCACCATCCACGTCTCGGCCGCGATCCTCGCCAGCGGCGTCTTCCTCGTCTCCGGCGTGGCGTCGGTGCTCTACCTGATCCGGTTGCCGCACGAGGCCAATCCGGAGCGCTTCGCCGCGATGGGCCCGAAGCTGCCCGCCGCCGCGTCGCTGGACCGGCTGGCCTACCGGCTGACCGTCTTCGCCTTCCCGATCTTCACGTTCGGGATCATCGCGGGCGCGATCTGGGCCGAGTCGGCGTGGGGCCGCTACTGGGGTTGGGACCCCAAGGAAACCGTCTCCTTCATCGCCTGGGTGATCTACGCCGGGTACCTGCACGCGCGGGCGACCGCTGGCTGGCGCGGTTCACGTTCGGCCTGGGTCAACGTGCTGGCGTTCCTCACGATGATCTTCAACTTGTTCTTCGTGAACCTGGTGACGACGGGCCTTCACTCGTACGCGGGCGTGTGACCCCGGATCAACACGATTCGGCATAAACGACTAACGTCGGCCGCGGGATGAGGAATTCTTGCCCCCCGAGCTTCGCGACGTTGCCCAAGGAGGGACTCCAGCGGTGACCGGACGCCACGAGGACCCCGAGTCGCGCCAGGACGCGGCATGGACCCCGCCGCAGAACGGCGGCCAGCAGCCCGCGTGGACGCCGCCTGCCGACGCGCCGACCGAGACAGCGCCGATGGTCGACCCGACACCGTCCGGGTCGCTGCCCGCGCAGAACCCGTCCGGCCCGTCCGGACCGCACCACGTCTCCGGCGGTCCCTCCGGCCCGTACCCGACCCAGGGCACTCCGTCGGGGCCGTACCCGGTGCAGGGCAGCCAGTCCGGCCCGTACCAGGTCAGCGGTGGCCAGTCGGGTCCGTACCCGGTCACCGGCGGTCCCTCCGGGCCGTACCAGGTGCAGCAGGGACAGCCGGGCCCGCAGCAGAACGGCCCGTACGCCCAGCAGCCGCCGCCCGGATACCCGCAGCAGCAGCCTCCGGGCTACCTCCAGCAGCACGGCTACCCCCAGCCGCCGCAGCAGTCCCAGCAGCAGGGGCGGCACCAGATCCAGGACCTGTCCTCGGCGCAGCTGCTCAAGCAGACCAAGCGCCCCCCGCAGTCCGGCTGGCGCCGCGCGGTCTACGTGGCCAGCGGTCACCTGGTCAACCTGGGCGAGAGCACGACGGACCTGCACCGGCGCGAGCTGATCGCGCGGATAAACCAGCCGGTCCAGGGCTGCTACAAGATCGCGATGCTCAGCCTCAAGGGCGGCGTCGGCAAGACCACCACCACGGCCAGCCTCGGCTCGACGTTCTCGTCGCTGCGCGGTGACCGGGTGATCGCGGTCGACGCCAACCCCGACCGCGGCACGCTGGCGCAGAAGATCCCGCTGGAGACCACGGCCACCGTGCGGCACCTGTTGCGCGACGCCGGGCGCATCCGCCGCTACAGCGACGTGCGCGCCTACACCTCGCAGGGCCCGAGCCGGCTCGAAGTCCTGGCCAGCGAGCAGGACCCCGCGGTGTCGGAGGCCTTCAGCGAGGACGACTACCGCCGCACGGTCGACCTGCTGGAGCTCTTCTACAACATCGTGCTGACCGACTGCGGCACCGGACTGATGCACTCGGCGATGAAGGGCGTGCTCGACCTCGCCGACTCGCTGGTGATCGTCTCCTCCGGCTCCATCGACGGCGCCCGCAGCGCGTCGGCGACGCTGGACTGGCTGGACGCGCACGGCTACCGCGACCTGGTCACCCGCTCCGTCGCGGTGATCAACTCGGTGCGTCCGGGCTCCGGCAAGGTCGACCTGAACAAGCTGGCCGAGCACTTCGCCTCGCGCTGCCGCGCGGTCTGCATGATCCCGTTCGACCCGCACCTGGAGGAGGGCGCGGAGATCGAGCTGGACCAGCTCGCCCCGGAGACCCGCCTGGCCATGCTGGAACTCGGCGCCGTCGTCGCCGACGACTTCCCGCACGCCGTGGCCAGGGCCCGCTCGAACTGAGCTCGTGACACGAAGAAGGGGCGCCCCGGTCGGGACGCCCCTTCTTTCTCGGTTCTGGCTCAGCCCTCTTCGGGATCTTTGCGCTCGCGTCGCTTGCGCTCGTCCAAGCGGCGCAAGAACTCCGGGTCGTCATCCGGTGCGAGGCTCGCGGAGCGCGGCTTGCTCGTGTGCTCGGGGCCGAAGGCCCTCCAGAGCAGTGCGGAGATGGTCACCGCACCGATCGCCGCCAGCATGTACAGGTACAACACCGCTGCCTCCTCCCACGTCCGACACGGCTGAGGGTAGCTCGCCGCTCCGACGTCTTACCGGGGTTGTTCGCGACCAACGGCAAAAACCCCGGTTCGCTCACCGACCACTGTAGTGATCGGTGAGCGAACCGGGGGTGAAGTCCCTACCCGGTGAACGTCCGCCGCCGCAGGTTCACCGGGTGAGGAGGGGCGGAACCGGGTCCGTTGCCCCGCCCCGTGAGCGACGTGGCGCGCCGGGACTTCGGCCACCTCGCGACGTCCTCCCGCGGTCCCCCTGCCCTCGCAAGGGGCTCACGACCACGGAAAGGCGCCACGGTCCCGAGCTGCTGCTCGCCGCCGCTCCGTCAGCGCACACCCGACCGGCCGCGGGCGCCGCGGCCACCGTCGTGCACTGCTCCACTTGGTCCTCGTGCCGTCTCCTCTCGGAGCGAGCCTGTGAATTACTGAACCCAAATATGACCCGTTGAGCGGAGGAGCACACATCCCAAGTCGCCATAGCATCCGGGTTATGGAGCTTGAGGTGCGGCACCTCCGAGTTCTGCTGACCGTCGCGGACACCGGAAGCGTGTCCAGGGCGGCGGCCACCCTGGGGCTGTCCCAACCGTCCTTGTCCGCCCAGCTGCAACGCATCGAACGCACCATGGGCATCCCGCTCTTCGAGCGCTCGCCCAGCGGCGTCGAACCGACCGCCTACGGCCGGTACGCGCTGGCCAAAGCGCGCACCGTCCTCGCCGAACTGGAGGAGCTGCGGTCCTGGACCGCGCAGTTGGAGGTCTGCGAACAACCGATGCTGCTGCGCATCGGCGCGGTGCCGGGGCCGATCGCGGCCAAGCTCGCGCTGAGCCTGCGGCGGGCGTTCACCTCGTTGCGCCCGGAGAACGAGACCGAGGTCTACAGCCACGCGGAGCAGTCCTCGCTCGCGCTGCTGCGGATGATCGACTCCGACCGCCTGGACGTGGTCGTCGTCGAGCAGTTCGCCGGGCACGAACTCCCGGTGCTGCCGTCGGTGCGGCGGATGGAACTGGTCGCGGTGGAGCCGGTCTTCGTGGCGCTCGGCGACCAGCACCCGCTGTCGGGCAAAGCCGAAATCGATCTGGCGGACCTCGCCGAGGAGTCGTGGATCATCGATCCGCTGCTCGACTCGGGGGAGTCGGCGCACCTGCGCCGGGCGTGCCAGCGCGCGGGCTTCGAGCCGAGGATCAGGCACCACGCGACGGAGACCACCGCCGCGCGCAGCTTCGTCGCGAGCGGGCAGTGCGTGAGCCTGGCCCAGGCGACCTCGCGGGAGGGCCTGGGGATCGTGGTGCGGCCGCTGGTCGGCGATCCGATCGTGCGGCGGCTGGACGTGGCGTGGTCGAGCGAGCGCTTCGCGGAGAACGGCGAGCTGGTCCGGCTGGCCGCCGCCGACGCCTACCTGGGGCTGGTCGAGTACAACGACAGCTTCGCGCGCTGGTGGGACACCCATCCCGAGGCCCACCCGGCCATCGGCTGACCCCGCTCGCACCCCGGACGCACGAGTCGCCAACCACCACAAACCCCGGTGGGTTTGGAGTGGTTGGCGACTCGTGGGTAAGCGTGTTGCCCGGGTCAGCCCGCCTCGGTGGTCAGCTCGGCGAGCAGGGAGTTCACCTCGGACTCCCGGAACCTGCGGTGCCCTCCCGGCGTCCTGATCGAACCGATCCGGCCCGCGGTGGCCCACCTGGTCACCGTCTTCGGGTCGACCCGGAACAGCGTCGCGACCTCGCCCGGGGTCAGCAGGCGCTCGCTGGACGGCCGAACCGCCGCTCGCATCGTCGTCACGGTGTCCTCCCCTTGATCGTGAGTCGTACTCGGGCATCGTGGCACCCGAGGCCCCGGGTACTCGAACGTTTGTCTAGAGGTAATGGGTAGGTAAGGGACGAAACGTGCGCTTCGGGCAGGTCGACCGGAGCGCGCGTGGAGGCTCTACGCTCTTGCGACCATGGACGCTGTCGACCGAAAGATCATCGCGGCGCTGCGCGACAACGGCAGGGCCACCTATGCCGACCTGGGCAGACAGGTCGGGCTCTCCGCTTCCGCGGTGCACGAGCGCGTGGGCAAGCTGGAGACCGCCGGGGTGATCACCGGCTACCACGCGATGGTCGACCCGAGCGCGGTCGGGCTCGGGGTCACCGCGCTCGTCGGCATCCAGCCGACCGACACCGGCGACGACGACGAGGTGGCCGCGGCGCTCGCCGAGCTGCAGGAGGTCGAGAGCTGCTACGCGGTCGCCGGCGACGAGGCGTTCGTGGTGAAGGTCCGCGTCGCCACCGTCGACGAGCTGGAGCGCACGCTGGGGCGCCTGCGACGGATAGCCGGGGTGGCCCGCACCAGGACCACCGTCGTGCTCTCCACGCGCTTCGAGGGCCGTCCGAACACCCCCGGCTCGGTCAGCGCACCGCCGGTGCCGACCGTCGCGGGACCCGGCGCGTAACCTGGGGGCGTGTCCGATACCTCGACCTCGAAGGCGGCGCTGTCGCGCGACATCGCGCTGTACACCGTCGCGCGGTTCGGCACCGTCGCGGCCGTCGCCGCGCTGCTCGTCCTGGTGAACGTGCCGCTGCTGGTCGCGCTGCTGGTCGCGCTCGTGGTGGCGCTGCCCGCGTCCTTGGTGATCTTCAAGGGGCTGCGCGTGCGCGTGGCGACCGGCCTCGCCGAGGCGGGCGAGCGCCGCAGGGCCGAGCGCGCCGCGTTCCGCGCCGAGCTGCGGGGAGAAGCCGAAGCCGGGACGTAAGGTCCGGGTATGCATGTCGACCGGTGTTGTGAGCAGACCAGGGACTGGGTCAACGAGGCCGTCCGGATCATCGACGCCGACGCCAACCGCAGTGCCGACACGCACCTGCTGCCGTACCCGCTGCCGCAGGAGTGGGGGATCGACCTCTACCTCAAGGACGAGTCCACCCACCCGACCGGCTCGCTGAAGCACCGGCTCGCGCGCTCGCTGTTCCTGTACGCGATCTGCAACGGCTGGGTGACCGAGGGCACGCCGGTGATCGAGGCCTCCTCCGGCTCGACTGCGGTGTCCGAGGCGTACTTCGCGCGGCTGCTCGGGCTGCCGTTCATCGCCGTGATGCCCCGCTCCACCAGCCGCGAGAAGATCGCGCTGATCGAGCGCCAGGGCGGTCGCTGCCACTTCGTCGACGAGGCGGGCGCGCTCTACGAGGAGTCCCACCGCCTCGCCGCCGAGCTGGGCGGGCACTTCATGGACCAGTTCACCCACGCCGAGCGGGCAACGGACTGGCGCGGCAACAACAACATCGCCGAGTCGATCTTCGAGCAGATGGCGCTGGAGCGCTTCCCCGTCCCGGAGTGGGTCGTGGTCGGCGCGGGCACCGGCGGCACCGGGGCGACCATCGGCCGCTTCGTCCGCTACCGCAGGCTGCGCAGCCGCCTCGCCGTGGTGGACCCCGAGTTCTCCGTGTTCTTCGACGCGTGGCGGGACACCGTTCCCGGCCTCGTCGGCGAGCGCGGCTCCCGCATCGAGGGCATCGGCCGCCCCCGCGTCGAGCCCTCCTTCGTCGGCCAGGTCATCGACCGCATGATCAAGGTCCCCGACGCGGCGTCCGTCGCGACCATCCGCTACGCCGAGGACCTGCTCGGCAGGCGCGTCGGCGGCTCGACCGGGACCAACCTGTGGGGCGCCTTCCAGCTGATCGCGAAGATGCGCGCCGACGGCAGGCAGGGCAGCGTCGTGACCCTGCTCTGCGACGGCGGCGAGCGCTACGCCAACACCTACTACGACGACGCCTGGCTGGAGCGCGAGAACATCGACATCAGCTCGGCGACGGAGGTGCTGGAGAAGTTCCACGCCTCCGGCGAGTGGACCGGCTAGCTAGCCGAGTGCGAGGCCGATGCTGGTGCCGATCGACCACACCAGCATCGCCATGCCGGTGTCGCGGAGCACCGGGATCAGCTCCATGCCGGTCCGGCCGCCCAGCACCCGGCGCAGCGCGGGGATCGCGATCGGCAGCGCCAGGAAACCCAGCAGTGCCAACGGCTGGCGCAGTCCGAGCAGGACGGTCATCAGGAACGGCACCGCGAGCACGGCGGTGTAGAGGCTGCGGGTGTCGCGGTCGCCGAGGCGCACGGCCAGCGTGAGCTTGCCGGTCTCGCGGTCCGTGGGGATGTCGCGCAGGTTGTTGGCGATCAGCACCGCGCTGGAGAACGCGCCGACCGCGACCGCCGCGCCGATCGAGACGCCGCTGACCATGTCCGCTTGGACGAAGAGCGTGCCCAGCACCGCGACCAGGCCGAAGAACACGAACACGGCCAGCTCGCCGAAGCCCGAGTAGCCGTACGGCCGCTTCCCGCCCGTGTAGAACCACGCCGCCACGATGCACAGCGCTCCGACCGCGAGCATGATCCACTGGCCGGTCAGCACCACCACCGTGACACCGAGCACCCCCGCGAGGCCGAGGCTGGCCCACGCCGCGATCAGCACGGCCTTCGGCTTCGCCGCCCCCGAGCCGACCAGCCGGAGCGGCCCGACGCGGTCCTCGTCGGTGCCCCTGATGCCGTCGGAGTAGTCGTTGGCGTAGTTCACGCCCACGATCAGCGCCAGCGACATCAGCAGGATGAGCGCGGTGTGCAGCCACGAGAAGCCACCGACGCCGTACGCCGCGCCGGAGCCGACCAGCACTGGGGCGACGGCGTTGGGCAGCGTGCGCGGGCGAGCGCCCTCGATCCACTGGGCGAGTGAGGCCATGCGCACATCTTGGCCGACACCCCGCTCCACGCACTCCGTGGGTCCACGCCGAGCCCCACAGCCCCGAACGACCCGTTCAGTGCGTCGCGGAGTACCTGAATGACTCATTCAGCACGTTCGGAGTTGGCGAATGACTCGTTCAGCACGTTGAACCACATGAACGAGTCATTGAGGTGGTGGGGGAGCCACCTGAATGAGTCATTGAGGGCGGTGGGGGAGCGCGTGAGCGGCTCGTTTGGTGCGCTCAAGTACCTGAACGACCCGTTCAGTGCGTTGAGCGCACTGAACGGGTCGTTCAGGGCTTAAGAACGCGGGGGGCTAGCAGGCGGGGGCGGAGGCGACGCCGGAGACGAACGCCTTGGGGATGTACATGTTGGTGTGGATGCGGAACCAGATGGTGGAGGTGCCCTGCGATCCGGCGACGCTGTCCCCGGTGACCTGGCACGTCACCTGGGCGCGGGCGTAGTTGCCCGCCATGCCGACCTGGGTGGCGGTGGCCTTGGCGGCGTTGCGGACGTTGACGGGGCCGCCGCCGGTGCTCCGGACGGTGCCGAAGGTGCCGGTGCCGGTCCACAGGTAGGTCGCGGTGACCCACGCGTTGTCGTTGAGCTTCAGGCCGTCCCAGAACGTGCCGTCGGCGAGGTCGATGCCTGCGGGGTTCTGCACGACGCGGCCGAAACCGTCCTTGCCGCCGTTGTACTTGTCCTGGTACGCCGCCTGGGCCTCGGGCTTGCCCTGCGGGAGGTTCTTCCACATCTCCCGCTGCGCGGAGGGGTTCCAGTAGTCGTCCTTGATGTTCCACGGGCCCTTGTCCCACACGGCGGCCCACGCGCAGCGGCTGGCGGTGCAGACCTTCACGCTGTAGGTGCCGGTGTTCTTGGGCGCCAACGACTTCCCGGACGGCAGCGCCACGAAGTGGTCGCGCGACTTGATCACGTGGCCGTTCGCGGTGGTGCCGCCGACGAGGCCCTCGCGGGTGGCGTAGACGCGGTAGCTGCGCGCGGCGGCACGCGGCTCGGCGGCGGCCTGCGGGCCGGACTCGGCGGAGAGCCGGACGCCGCGCACCTCGGGGCTGCGGCCGTCGCC
>NZ_MUMH01000175.1 GCF_002155965.1 Allokutzneria sp. NRRL B-24872 | reverse complement strand
GGCCGCCGGAGAGCGCGAGCGCGGAGAGCGCGGCGGCGATGAGGGACGGACGTGACACGGACTTCTCCTCTTGTGGTCGGTGCACGAACGATCGCGGAGTTGATCTTCGCGGCCAAATCGCTTCACCCCCACGTGAAGGAGCGCGCGGAGCAACACTGACACAAGATGTCAGTGTTGGCGCCGAGGATGGAACGGCACGGAACCGACGACAGGACAAGGAACTCCATGCGCGAAACGCCGGAAGACCTCACGCGGCTGCAGGACCTGCTCGACGCCTCGCTCTCCCGCTCCACCGCGCACCTGCGCTCGATCATCAAAACCGAGAGCACGCTGTCGGCGGAGCAGCTCACACAGGTGCTGACGGGCATGTGCACGCTCGCGCTGTCGACCGTGACGGCGAAGGGCGAGCCGAGGATCAGCGGCGCCGACGGGCACTTCCTGTGGGGGAAGTGGTACTTCGGCACAGCGCGCGAAGCGGCGAAGGCGCGGCACATGAGCGCTCGGCCCGCCGTCAGCGTGGCGCACATGCGCGGCGAGGACCTCGGCGTGTTCACCCATGGAACGGTCGAGATCCTCAACCCCCACAAGGAAGAACCAGCGCAGGACTGGCCGGATGTGGTGGCCTACCTCAAGGACTTCTACGGCGACCACAGCTTCGACTGGGACAACGACACCGTCTACTACCGACTGCACCCGCAGTGGATGACCGTCTACGCCGCCGACGTCACGAAGCTGCTGGGCTGAGCCGGGCCTCGGCGCGCCGCACCACGGGCCCGAAGGCGAGGCCCGCCACCAGGAACAGGCCGCCGAGCACCAGCCAGCCGACCGTTCCCCACTCGATCAGCAGCGTGGTCAGCAGGAGGGGCCCCATCATCCGCGCGATCTGCGGGCCCATCCCGAAGAAGCCCTGGTACTGGCCCTGCCGCTCCGGCGGCGCCAGGGCGAAGCCGATCTCCCAGCTGCCGGCGCCGTGCTCCATCTCGCCGAAGACCTGGATCAGCGCGGCGAGCACCAGCAGCCCGACCGCGACCCACGCTCCACCGTCCATTCCGGACAGTGCGTAGGCGCCGCAGGCCGCGAGCATCAGCCAGCCAGCCCGCCCGGTTGCTCTGGTAGCGCTGCCGAGGCTGGTGACCCGCCGCGCCACCCGCACCTGGAACAGGACGACGCCGAGCATGTTGAGCATCAGCAGCATCGCGGCCACGGGTGCCGGGGCGTCGGTGCGCTGGGCGACCCACATCGGCAGGCCGAGGCTCAGCAGCGGCATGTTGAGGCACATGATCGCGTTGAGCAGGGTGACCGCGACGTAGGGCCGGTCGCGCAGCACACCCGCCTTCGACACGGTGGTGCGCGGGATCGGCGGTGTCGGGGGCAGCTTGCGCAGCACGAGCGCCGCGAGCAGGAAGCTCACCGCGTCCAGGCCGAACACCGCCAGGTACGCCGTGTACGTGCCGGACCACAGGGCCAGCGCGCCCAGACCGGCACCGAGTGCCAAGCCGACGTTCAGCGTGGACTGAAGGTGGGCGCGGGCCGCGGTGCGCTCGGCCGGGGGTACCAGGACCGCGAGCAGTGCCTGCCTCGCGGCACCCAGTCCAGCTTGGCAGCAGGCGTAGCCGCAGATGACGAGCAGTACCAGAAGGAACGAGCGCACGAACAGGACCGCGCCGAGGGTGAGCGCGACGGCCACGGACAGCCAGATCGCGGTGCGGCGCGGTCCCCAGCGATCGGCGAGCGCGCCGAGCGGGGTCCCGGCGGCCATCGCCGTCGCCCAACCGATCGTCAGCGCGAGCCCGACCTGTGTGGCGGAGAGCCCGGCGACGTGGATGAAGAACAGCGCCGAGCACGCGTAGAAAGCACCGTCGCCAACGGAGTTCGCCAGTTGCGCGATGGCCAGCACTCGCAGCGGCCCCTGCGGCAGGACACGGGACATCAGTCAACCCTCGGAGATTCTGTGCGACCGCGCTTGAGTTCGAAGAAACCGGGCGTGCCACAGGCTGCCACGACACCGTCCCACAACCGCCCAGCGGCCTGGCCACGCGGCACCGGGCTCACGACAGGGCCGAAGAAGGCGCTGCGCGTCCCGTCCGGGGCGGTGATGTGCAGTGCGGGCGTGCCGAGGTCCTCGCCGACGGGGTCGAGCCCGGCGTGGTGGCTGACGTGCAGCGCGTCGTCGTAGGTCGAGACGTCAGCGGCCGCGGCGAGGTGCTGCGGCAGGCCGACCTCGGCGAGCGCTTCGGCGTAGAGCTCGGGCCCGATCTCCACCTTCTCGTGGTGGATGCGGTTGCCCAGCGCCGTGTACAGCTCGCGCAGCACCGCGTTGCCGTGCTCCTGCCCAGCCGCGATCTCAGCCGCGATGAGGACGCGGACCGGACCGAGGGTGTCCGCCAGCCAGCGCTCGTACCAGGGCTCCAACCCGGTGCGGCCCTCGTTGAGCAGCCACAGGCTCATCACGTGGAAGCGCACCCGCACCTCGCGGACGCGCTCCACCTCCAGCAGCCACCGCGAGGTGTTCCACACCCACGGGCACTTCGGGTCGAACCACAGGTCAGCGCTTGTCACGCGGTGATTCAACGGCTTCGAATTGGATCGCAGAAGCGCCAATTCCGCGCTATCTGACCAGGCCAATGTACGGTCCGGTGGTGGACGTGCACATCTCCCTGGCGGGTCCGGGCGACCTCACGTCCCGGATCTACCGCCAGCTGCTCGACGCGATCCTGGACGGGCGCCTGCGCCCCGGTGACCGGTTGCCCCCGACCCGCGAGCTGGCGCGCAGGCTCCAGGTCGCGCGCAGCACGGTCGCCGTCGCCTACGACCGCCTCGCCGCGGAGGGCTTCGTCGCGGCTCGCGTCGGCGCTGGCACGTTCGTGGAGAACACGCCGGTGCCTCCTCGGCGCAGGAGCGCTCCTGCCGGCAGCGGTGTCCGCCCGCGTCCACTGTGGACAGAGCTGGAGCGCGTCGAGGACGTGCCCGGCCCGCCGCCCGTGCACGACTTCCGGCTCGGCACGCCTGACACCGGTCTGTTCCCCTACGCGACGTGGCGCCGCTTGGTCTCCAGCGAGCTGCGTGCCTCCACCGTGCGCGAGATAAGCGGTTACAACGACAGCGCCGGTCACACCGGGTTGCGCGAAGCAGTCGCGCGCTACGTCGGGCTGTCCCGGTCCGTGCGCGCCGACGCTGACGACGTCGTGCTCACTCACGGCGCACAGCAGGCGCTCGACCTCATCGGCCGCGTGCTGATCGAGCCCGGAGATCTCGTCGCGGTCGAGGAGCCGGGTTATCCGGCCGCGCGGCTGCTGTTCCGCTCGCTCGGCGCGCGGGTCGTCGGAGTTCCCGTGGACGACGAGGGGGTGATCGTCGACGCGCTCCCGGCAGCGGCGCGGATCGTCTACGTCACGCCGTCGCACCAGTTTCCCTTGGGAATGACCATGTCCCCGGCGCGCGCGGCGAAGCTGCTCGACTGGGCGGAGCGGCACGACGCGGTGGTCGTCGAGGACGACTACGACAGTGAGTTCCGCTACGGCGAGCGCCCGCTCGACCCCGTGCAACGCCTGGACCGCACGGGGCGGGTGATCTACGTCGGCACCTTCTCCAAGACGCTGCTCCCGTTGCTGCGCCTGGGTTTCCTCGTCGCGCCCGCGTCGCTGCTGCCCGCGCTGCGCGTCGCGAAGCGGCTCACCGACTGGCACGGCGAGCACATCGGCCAGGCCGCGCTGGCCCGGCTGGTCGACTCCGGCGAGCTGTCCCGGCACGTGCGCAGGGCGACCCGTGTCTACGCCGCCCGGCGCGAGCTGATCCTGGCCGGTCTGCGCGACGAGCTGGCCGAGTGGCTCGATCCCGTGGAGTCGTTGGCGGGCCTGCACATGGCCGCGCGTCTGCGGCCCGGGGTGTCGGTCGACGTCGAGGCGGTGCGGGCGCGCGCTCGCGAACGCGGGGTCGCTGTCGAGAGCTTGGCGTCCTATTGCGACGGAAGTTCAGGTGAGCGCGGCCTGGCGTTCGGTTATGGCGCTGCGACGGGGATCACTGAAGGGATGCGGGTGTTGGCGGAGTGCTTCACCCTCGCCTGAAACAGCGGCGCATTCCGGCGACCGGGGGTGCTGGCGAGGGGTCTGTGTAAGGATGCGGCCATGAGGCGTTCAGTCGTGTCCTTTTCCGGCCTCGCGGTGCTCACCGCTGTGCTGACCGGTGGTTGCGGTACCAGTGTCGTCGGCTCGCCGAGTCCGGCGAGCGAGCAGCAGATCCCGGCGCCGACCTCGGCCAGCCGCTCCGCGCCGACGACCACCACCGCGGCCGCGCTGCCCGCGAACGCCATCGGGGACCCGGAGGGCAAGTTCTACACGGCCGAGCTGCCGAGCGGTCTCACCAACGCCACGAAGCTGGTCAGCTGGGGCGGTAGCTACCACGCGGTGCTGACGCCGCAGAGCAACCCGCAGGACAACCAGAACTACATCACCGTGGGGTCGGAATCGCTCTACAAGGGCGACGCCGCCGCGATCGAGCACTCGCTGAAGAACCCGAGGGTGATCGCGAAGGACCTCCCGCCGACGCGGTACTCCCGCAAGGCCATCGACGGCCGGGACTCGGTCGTGCAGACCATCGGCCCGTCGAAGGCGCCGCGCGACCCGAACGTGACCGTCAACCAGCGCGTCTACTACATCCCGAACAAGGACGCGCAGGCCAAGCCGGTCTCCATCCGCTGCCGCTGGACCGACACGAACAAGGACGCCGCGAAAGCCATCGACAGCGGCTGCGACGCCCTTGTCGCGCAGCTCAAGCTCGTGAAGTAGCCGCTCGCAGCCCGTCGAGCACGCGGTGCAGCGCCACCGCGTCGGCCGCACGTGGAACTGGGTGCCTTCCGAGACGGATGGCTTCGTAGAGCCGAGAAGGGTTGCGCGCGGCGAGGGGGAGCTGGCTCTCCGGGGCGTCGATCCGCTCGCCCGCGATCTCGGCGGTCCACTCCGCCATCTGCGGCTGGCTCATGCGGAGGTCCGGCGTGGGCAGCGTCCTCGCGTGCGCGCGCCCGGCGGTGCCGACGATGGTGATCTCCGTGCTCGGCGTGCTGTCGCCGCTGGCGAAGCTCATCGAAGCGATGCCCGAGTCCAGTTCGAGGACTCCGGCGGCGGTGTCCGGGCCGGTGGAGTGGATCGTGGTGCCGTCTGTGCCCAGGTACTCGCGCTTCACCTGCTTCGCGAGACCGCCGATGGGCAGCGGGGCGTGCGCGAGGTCGATGCCCAGCGCGGTGAGCATCGCGGAGAGCCCGTGGCCGCCGAGGATTTCCAGCATCCCGGCGCCGTTCTCCGCCTGGAGGGTGTACGCCCAGGATGCGGGGAGAGGTTCGTTGCTCGCTCGCGAGCTGCGGAAGGCAACGCTCACAACGGTTCCGAGGGCTCCGTCGACGACGCGCCGCCCCAGTTCGACGAGGACCGGGTGAACGGTCGCCTGGAGTCCGACGAAGCCGGGTGTCCCTGAGGATTCGAACAGCTCGGCGAGCAGTGCGGCTTCGGCGGGGGAGGCGCCCATCGGCCACTCGACGAGCACCGGCTTGCCCGCCGCGACAACCTGCTCGACGACGCTGCGGTGCAGGGGCGCCTTGACGGAGACGGTGATCAGGTCGACGTCGTCGCGCTTGGCCAGCTCTACGGCGTCGGTGTGCCAAGCGGGGACGTTCCACTGCTCAGCGACCTCGCGCGCGGACTCCTCGCGGCTGGTGGAGACGGCCGTGACGCGCAGTCCTTCCGTTCCGGCCAGCGCGGGCAGATGGGAGACGTTCGCCCACCCCGACGCGCCGATCACTCCGACGCGCAGCTCATTGTTCGGTTTTTCTGGAACCATAGTGGCGACGGTACGCCTTAGTTCGACGGCTGTCGAACTTGTCGTCGAGGGCGGCAGTTGTCCGCGACGCGTGTCAGGGTGGCTCCACGTCAATCCACGAACGGAGCACCGCGATGAGCCGCCACGTCCAGGTCACCTTCGACGCCCACGACCCGAAGGCGCTGTCGACGTTCTGGAGCCAGGTCCTGGGCTACGTCCACCCCGCGCCGCCCGGCGTCGAACTGCCCGAGGGTGCCGATCCGCTCGCGGCCTGGGACGACTTCCTCGCGCGCGTGGGCGTGCCGGAGGACCAGCGCAACACCCGCTCGGCGATCGAGGACCCGTCCGGCGTCGGTCCGCGCATCTTCTTCCAGCAGGTCCCGGAGAACAAGGTCTCGAAGAACCGCCTGCACCTGGACGTGCGCGCGGCTCCGGGGCTGCACGGCGAGGAGCGCATGGCGGCGTTGGAGGCCGAGTGCGCGCGGCTCGTCGCACTGGGCGCCACGCGCGTGCGCCGCGACGAGCCGCGCGCACTCGGCCTCCAACGCCGCCATGCGCTCCTCGCCGTGCAGCCCCGGAGCCGCGCGCACGTCCAGGTGCAGGCGGTTCTTCGAGACCTTGTTCTCCGGGACCTGCTGGAAGAAGATGCGCGGACCGACGCCGGACGGGTCCTCGATCGCCGAGCGGGTGTTGCGCTGGTCCTCCGGCACGCCCACGCGCGCGAGGAAGTCGTCCCAGGCCGCGAGCGGATCGGCACCCTCGGGCAGTTCGACGCCGGGCGGCGCGGGGTGGAC
>NZ_MUMH01000174.1 GCF_002155965.1 Allokutzneria sp. NRRL B-24872 | reverse complement strand
TGGAACTCCCGTGAAGTTGTTCTCGGCTTCTTTTGCGTTGCCGGGGAAGGGAGTTCGGTCTGTTTCTTTGCCGAATGATCCGCGGGTTTCTGTTTATGCTGTGACGTTGGGGTAGGTGTTGTCGCTGGTACCGGCGTCTCGCGCCGGTACCAGCGGTGGGTCGGGTACGGCTGGGCTTCCAGCTTGCGCCGGTAACAGCGCGGGGTCGGCTTGACCTGGGAACCCCTTGCGCGTGCCCCTGGGCCTTACAGGGGCACGGGTGGTGAACCCGGCCCTCGCGCAAGCGTATGGCACGCGCACCCCAGGTAAAGCCGACCATTCCAGCCGCGCGTTCCGTTTCGCGGGGGTTGCGTTTTTCGGACGTGGTGGGCGCCCGGGAATTCATTCTTTAGGGCCATGATCGACTATTATTTGCGGGTAGAATCGAGGTATGACCCTCGATGAGTTGTTGGTCGAGGTTGAGGCGAGTCACGCTGCTTTGTGTCATGCGAAAGCGAATCTCGCTTCGGCCTTGACCGCGTTCCAGAACGCTGCCGATGATCGTGACTACCGCTACGTCCAGAATGAGGTCGCGTGGGCCTTGCATATCTCCCGGCGTGGCGCTGACCGCATCCTGTCCACTGCCCTGGAACTCACCGAGCGCCCGTTGGTGCTCGCGGCTCTGTCGGCGGGGGTGATCGATGAGGGCAAAGCCCGACTCATCGTCGACCAGGTCAGCGTCCTGAAGGAGCCGCAAGCCTCGATCGCCGAGGCAGATCTCCTGGCCTACGCCCCCACCCGTACCTACACCTCGGTGCGGCGTCGTGCTCAGACGTTGATCCACAAGCTCGACCCGAAAGCCGCCGAGCGTCGTCACGAGGAGAAGCGCAAAGACAGGTTGGTGTGGAAGACCAACCTCGACGACGGCATGGCCGAACTCCGCCTGGCGTTCACCGCCCACGACACCGCGATGGCCTACGACCACATCGACAGGATCGCGCGCAGCCTCCCTAAAGACGACCGAACGTTGGACCAGAAGCGGGCGGATGTGGCGCGGGATTTGTTGCTGGGCTTGGACACTCCGGCGCCGCAGGGGCAGACGATGGTCTACCTGACCATGCCGGTGACCGCCCTCCTCGGTCTCACCGATGACCCTGGGATGCTGGCGGGATACGGGCCGATCCCGACGAGTGTCGCGCAGGACATCGCCGCCGGTGGCATCTGGAAGCGGATCTTGACCGACCCGGCCACCGGCATGGCAGAAGAGGTCAGCGACACCTATCGGCCGTCGGCGAAGCAGCGGGAGTTGATCAACGCCCGCTACCCGAGGTGCACCGCGATCGGATGCCAACAACCGGCACAACGCTGCGACGTTGATCATTGCCGCCCCTACGACGGAACCAACACCACGATCCGAAACCTGCGGCCGAAGTGCAGGCACCACCACAACATGAAGACCCACTCCAACTGGCGGTGTGAGAACCGGGACGACGGCAGCCACGTGTGGATCACACCCAGCGGCAGGGTGCACGAAACGGAACTGGAACCCATCGCGGACCCAGCACCGTTCTAAGGCGCGGTGGTGACCATCCAGGCGTGACCGTCCGGGTCGGTGAAGACGGCGGCGTAGCCCCACGGTTGGTGAGCGGGTTCGACGATCAGATCGGCGCCCGCTTCGGCGGCGCGGCGGATGAGGTCGTCGAGCGCTTCGGGTGAGGCGGTACTGAGGTTCAAGAGGCACTCGGTGCTGCCCGAGGGGGCGAGGGGGCGGCCGCCGAGCACCCAGCGGAAGCCGTCCTGGGGGACGAGCATCAGGCGGGCGCCCTCGGCGAGGTCGAACTGGAGGGGTTCGGGGAGACCGTCCTCGGCCAGCGGGCCTACGGGGGTGAGGCCGAGGCCGCGGTAGAAGCGGTGGGATCGGGCGCGGTCCTGGATGGGGAGGCTGACGATGAACACGGGGGTCCTCAGATCTCTCGGCCGCAGACGAACAGCAGCAGGTCCTGGGCGGGGGCCGACCTCGGGGTGCCGGAGCCCAGGGTCCAGTCCAGGTCGGTGGCGCGGAGCTGGACGCCGTCGAGGTCGACGCCGAAGTACTTCGCCTTCTTCCCCGTCATCCCGCCGAGCACCGCGCGGAGCCGGTCGAGCGGCACCTTGCGGTCGACGCCGAGCGCGACGGTGATGTCGAGGCCGTGGACGACGTCGTGGGACAGGGCGCCCTCATAGCCGTCACCCGGGGGCTTCCAAGGGTGGTTCACGTTGTCGCGCAACGAGGCCAGCAAGTCCTTTGTGGACAGAGATGCGGCGTCGGCCTTGGCGCGGTTGTCGGACATGCGGGTGAAGTTGCCGCCGGAGCGGGCGAGGTGGAACAGAAAGCGCGGCAGCGGATAGCGGTAGGCCATGGTGATGTGGGCGACGACCTCGCGGACGCGCCAGCCCGCGCAGAGCGACGGGGAATCCCAGTGGTGCTCGGGCAGATCCGCCAGGAGCTCGATGAGGTCGGTGCGCTCGGCGGCGATGGCGGCGCGGATGTCGGTGGTCATGGGGTGTCTCCGGCGTTCTTCGAGACCTCGTCGAGACGCCTCGCGAGGTAGCGGCGTTCGGTGTCGGTGGTGGTCAGCGCCAGGGCCTCGCGGTAGGCGGAGGCGGCCTCGGCGTCGCGGCGCAGTCGGCGGAGCAGATCGGCGCGAGTGGCGGGGAGCAGGTAGTAGCCGACGAGCTCTCCCCTGTCCCGCAACGCTTCCACCAGGCGAAGACCCACGGCGGGACCGTCGGCCATGCTGATGGCGACGGCGCGGTTGAGCTCAACGACCGCCGACGGCGCGATCCGGGCGAGCTGGCCGTACAGGGCGGCGATCTGCGGCCAATCGGTCTCCTCGGCGGAGTCGGCCGTCGCGTGGCAGGCGGCGATCGCGGCCTGGATCTGGTACGGACCGGGCCTTCGGCGGCGCAGCGCGGAGTCCAGCAGCTCGACGCCCTCCGCGATGGCCACCCGGTCCCAGCACGCGCGGTCCTGCTCCTCCAAGGTGATCAGCTCCCCGTCCTGGCCGGTGCGGGCCTCGCGGCGGGCGTGGTGCAGCAGCATCAGGGCGAACAGGCCGAGCGCCTCGGGCTCGTCCGGCATCAGCTCGGCGAGCACCCGGGCCAGGCGGATCGCCTCCCCGGCGAGATCCAGCCGCAGCAGGTCCGCGCCCGCCGTGGCCGCGTAGCCCTCGTTGAACAGCAGGTAGAGCACCGCGAGCACGGCGGGCGTGCGCTCGGGGAGCAGGTGCGCCGGTGGGACCCGGTACGGGATACCGGCGTTCTTGATCTTCTGCTTCGCTCTGGTGAGCCGCTTGGACATGGTCTGCTCGCCCACCAGGAACGCCCTGGCGATCTCGGCGGTACTCAGTCCCGCGAGGGTCCGCAGTGTCAGCGCGACCCGCGCCTCCGGGGCCAGGGCCGGGTGGCAGCAGGTGAACATCAGCCGCAGCCGGTCGTCGGGGATCTCGTCGGGTACCTCAAGGAACTCGGTGTCGTGGGCCATCGCGGCGGCCTCTCGCAGTTTGGCGGCACCCACCGCGGCGCGGCGGAGCCGATCGGTGGCCCGGTTGCGCGCGGCCGTGGTGAGCCAGGCTCCGGGACTGCGCGGTACTCCGTCCCTCGGCCAGCTCTGGAGCGCGAGGGCGAACGCCTCCTGCGCGCACTCCTCGGCCAGGTCCCAGTCCCCCGTCACGCGGATCAGGGTCGCCACGACCTGGCCCCACTCGTCGCGGAAGGCGCGCGCGAGGACGGCGGGGATCTCCTCGGTCACGGGAACTGGATCAGCGGCCGGATCTCGATCGTGCCGTAGCCCGCCGCGGGGTGCTTCGAGGCGATCTCGATGGCCTCGTCCAGGTCGGCGCACTCGATCAGGCAGAAGCCGCCGATCTGCTCCTTGGTCTCGGCGAAGGGCCCGTCGGAGAGCACGAGCTGGTCCTCGCGCACCCGCACCGTGGTCGCGTCGGTCGGCGGGCGCAGCCCCGCGCCACCCCTGATGACACCCCTGGCCTCCATCTCCTCCGACCAGCCGCCGCAGCCGTCCTGGGCGTGCTCGGCCGCCGACTCGTCCCCGCAGATCAACAGCATGTAGTGCACCGCGTTCTCCTCATCTCGTGACTCCACCCCACCGACGAAGGGGACCACCCGGAACGGACACCCGCTCGGGAAAAGAACCGTAGTTCGGCCGTAGCACCCCGGCACACCGCAATGATCATGGCCCTGACCAGCACAAACAATAACTCGAAAGAACCTTGCGTTGTCAGCGGCGTGCCAGCGGCCGCTGCCATCCTGATCGGGCAGGACAGCGCGAAACCCCCAGGAGTGAAGATGGACAGGATCGTCGTCCCGAGTGCGCAGGAGCTGGCTGGCGAGCTCTCCCGGTGGGAGCAGGTCCACGAGAGCCCGGCGCCGCGGTGGGACGCCCTGGCCGCCGAGCACCCGGGTTGGTGAACGGTCCCGAGGGGCGGGCCGGTGGCGTCACCGGCCCGCTTCGGAGCAGCACCACGACCACCGGTCCGGCTCACCACAGTCCCCAGCGAACGCGCACCCCAGAGCAGACGCTGGACTGGCTCTCCCCCGCGCTGCGCACGGTCGGCATCACCCGTCTCGCCGACCTCACCTGGCTCGACGAGATCGGCATTCCCGTCTACCAGGCCGTTCGTCCGAACGCCTGGCTGGTGTCGGTCTCCCAGGGCACGGGTCCGACCAAGGCGGCGGCCAAGGTCCGCGCGGCGGTGGAGGCCATCGAGCTGTGGCACGCCGAGCACGTCGAGCCGGACCTCCCCGAGGCCGAGGCCGGGGCCGCCGCCCCCGGTCTCGGCTATCGCATGCGGGACCTGGACAGCTCCCCGCGCAGCTGCCTCAACCCCGCACTGCGGCTCAGCTGGAACCGCGCGCGGTGGCTGGACGGCTCCGGCGAGACCCAGGTGCCCACCGCCTGCCTGCGCCTGGACGGGCGGGTCCGCCCCGAGTGGGCGCCACCGGCGTTCGCGGGCAGCACCAACGGTTTGGCCGGTGGCGACACCCTGGACGAGGCGATCGGCCGAGGCCTGACCGAGGTCGTCGAGCGCGACGCCGTCGCACGGCACCAGCACGGCGGTGTCCGCCCTCCTCGCCTTCGACTGGCCACTGTGGACGGTGCGGCGGCCGGGTTGCTCGCGCGATTCGCCGACGCCGAGGTCGAGGTCGTCGTCGAGTTGCTGGACGGTCCGTGCGGCATCCCGTGCTTCGGCGCACGGATCTTCAGCGAGACCTTTCCCGTCTACAGCCGCGGTCACGGCTGCCACCTCGATCCGCAGATCGCGCTGTGCCGCGCGCTCACCGAGGCCGCCCGGTCACGGGTCACCTCCATCGCGGGCACGCGCGACGACATCGGCAAACCCTCCTACCAGCAGACCAGCCCCTTCGCTGTCCTGCGCGACCGGGAGGTCTCCGTCTCCGGCGCCGAGCGCGATTTCGGGACTGTGGCGGCGTTTCCAGTGCACAGCCCAGCCGAGGACAACGCCCTGTTGGTGGAACGGATCACCACCGCGACCGGTGTGTGCCCGCTCGTGGTCGACCTCACCAGGCCCGAACTCGCGGTCCCGGTCGCCAGGGTGATCGCGCCGAGACTGCTTTCCCCCCACCACCTCTGACGACGACCGAGCCAGGGAGGCGAACGTGGCCGAACGCGTGCTGTTCGTGGGCCCCACCCTGCCCGACGCCGAGAAACTGCTGGCGGGCACGGGAATCCGCGTGCTTCCGCCGATCGCGGCATACGACCTGTTCCAGCTCGATCCCAGCCCCGGCGACGTCGTCGGGATCGTGGACGGCCACTTCCACCACTCGCGGTCGATCACGCACAAGGAGATCCTGGTGATGCTAGACCGGGGTGTGCGGGTCCTGGGCGCGGCCAGCACGGGGGCGTTGCGCGCGGCGGAACTGAGCACCTTCGGGATGACCGGCATCGGCGAGATCTACGACGACTACGCCTCCGGACTGCTGGAGGCCGACGACGAGGTCACGCTGCTGCACAGCCTGCCGGAGCACGACTACCGGCCGCTTTCGGAGCCGCTGGTGAACATGCGCGCCACCCTCGCCGCTGCCGAGCGCAAGGGATTCTGCTCCGCCGCCACTCGCGGGCTGCTGCTCGACGCGATGGCCGATCGCCCCTATCCCGCGCGTTGCTACCGCGCGATGTGGGCGGTGGGCCGCGATCTCGGCGTCGACGGGGATGAACTGCTCCAGCTCGCCAGCTTCGTCGACAGCGGCGCGGTGGACCAGAAGCGCGCGGACGCGGTGCTGCTGCTGGACATCCTGCGCGAAGCTGACTTGCCACCCCGGAAGCCGATGGGTGTCGAGCTGAGCAGGACGCTGTTCGTGCACGGGTGGGAGCTGGAGAACAGGGGCGAGGTGGAGGAGAACACCTCGACGTGGATCAGTGACCTGGCCGCGCTGCGCGTCTGCCAACTGCTGGCAGGCGACTACCCGGCGCTGCACCGCGAGCTGGTGCTGGGCTGGCTGGCGGAGGACTGCCGACGCGAATGCCGGTTGCCGCAGGCGGGGCGGCCCTCGGAAGCTGTCGCCGTCGACCACGGCGAGCACCGCGGCGTCTACCGGATCGACTCCGCGACGCAGGAGGTCTTCCTCGACGACTGGCTCACCGAGGCCGAGCGCGGGCTGGCTCCGCGAGAGCAGCTGGCGCTGTTCCTGGTGCGCAGCTTTCGCGTCGCGCCGTCGCTGCCGTGGGACGAGCTCGCGCTGAAGGCGTTGCGGGGGACGCGGTCGTTCGCGCGGGCGCGACAGCTGGCCGCCTACGCGAGCGGGGTCAACGCGAAACTGGCCCAGCGCGACCACTCCTTCCACGTGGACCGGATCGCGGAGAAGCGGATCACCGAGGACACCGCGCGGCGATGGGGCGTCCCGCTGTCGAACCTGGAACTGGCGGCGCTGGACCGGGGCTTCGGCTCCGTCGAGAACGCGCTCGCTTCGGGCCGCTACGTGCACCTACTGGCCAAGTACAACCCGAACGAGGTGCGTTTCGAGATGAGACCGGAACCCGCTCGCACGCACTGATGCCTCTAGTCTGTCCGTCACCACGGTCGCGGGACGGCGGCTTGGACGGCGAGAGTGCGGGGTGTTGGACGCGGTGGATCGGGCTGCGCGGAATTCGCTCGGTCCGCGGGTCCAGCTCTGGAGAACACGAGCGGGATTCACGCAGACCGAGGCCGCCGCCGCCGCCGGGATCAGCGTCGCCGGGCTCCGGGACCTGGAGCAGGGCCGCATCTCCCGCCCCCGCCCGGCCACGTTGCGCAGGCTCGCCGACGCCTTCGGCCTGTCCCCCGCCGAGGCCACGGAGTTGTTGCGGGACACCACATCGACCACCTCCGGGATCGGCGTCGGCATCCTCGGACCGCTCGTGCTGCGGATCGGCGAGGACGTGGTGGACCTCGGTTCCGCGCCGCAGCGGACCCTGCTCGGCGTGCTCGCGCTGAGCCCCAACACACCGGTCTCGCGCGACGCGCTCGTCGAGTCCGTGTGGGGGCACCGCCCGCCGCCGAACGTGGTGGAGATCCTGCAGACCCACATCTCGCGACTGCGGCGGAAGCTGACCTCGGACGGCCCGCAGCTGGCCGCGACGCCCGGTGGCTACCAGCTCACCGCCGCCCCCGACCAGCTCGACCTGCTCGCCTTCCGCGCTCTGGCGGCCGAGGCGCGCGCGGCGCGGGAACGGGTGGACGTCCCGGGCGCGGCCGAGGCGTGCCAACGGGCGCTGGCGGTGTGGCGGGACGCGCCGCTGGCGGATCTTCCCGCGCTGCACAGCCATCCCGGCGTCGCCGAGGTCGTGCTGGACTGGCAGGCGCTGGTGCTGGAGTTCGCCGAACTGGCCGCGGAGCTGGGCGAGGACGAGCGGGCGCTGGCCCCGCTGCGCAGGCTGGCGGCGGCCGAGCCGCTGGCGGAGGCGGTGCAGGCGCGGCTGATGCTCACCCTCGCGGCGAGCGGACGTCAAGCCGCGGCGCTGGCACTGTTCGACGAGGTACGCCGTCGGTTCGCCGAGGAACTCGGTGTCGATCCCGGCCCGAAGCTGACCGAGGCGCACCAGCGGGTGCTGCACAACCGCGCCAGCACGCCGAGTTCGGCCTCCGCCAGCGCGCACCGGCAGCTGCCCCCGGACATCGGCGACTTCACCGGGCGCGCCGCCGAACTGCGGTGGCTCACGGAACTCGGTCCCACGGGGAACGCGCTCCCACTCGTGGCGATCGAGGGCATGGCCGGGGTGGGCAAGACGCGGCTGGTCGTGCACTTCGCGCACCGGCTGGTCGCGGCGGGGCGCTATGCCGACGTCCAGCTCTACGTCGACCTGCGCGCGCACTCCGACCAGCCGCCCGCCGACCCGGCGGTGGTGCTGGCCTCGTTCCTGAACCTGCTCGGCGTTCCGGGGGCCCAGGTACCGAGGGACCTGGACTCGCGTACCGCGCTGTACCGGGACCGGCTGCACGGCAAGCGGGTGCTGGTGATCCTGGACAACGCCGCCGACGAACGCCAGGTCCAGCCACTGCTGCCGGCCAGCCCGGACAACCTCGTGCTGGTGACCAGCAGGCGGCACCTCGCGCTGGACGGCGCCGCCACGCTCGCGCTCGACCTGTTCGCCGCCAAGGACGTCACGGCGCTGCTGACCACGATCGCCGGTGCCGGGCGGGTGGAGGCCGACCGCGCGGGCGCCGACCAGGTCGCCGAGCTGTGCGGGAGGTTGCCGATCGCGGTGGCGCTGGCCGCGCGCAGGTTGCAGAACCGTCCTTTGTGGACGTTGAGCGATCTCGCGGAACGGCTGCGCGCCTCCGGCGACCGGCTGGGGGAGCTGAGTTCCGGTTCGCGGGGACTGCGTGCGGTCTTCGACCTGTCCTACCGGGCGCTGGCACCGGAATCGCAGCGGTTCTTCCGCCTGCTGGGCGTGCACCCCGGTGACGACGCGACCGCCGAGTCCGCGGCGGCGCTCACCGGGACGGACCCGGAAACCGCGCGGCAGCGGCTGGAAGAGCTGGTCGACGAGCACCTGCTGACGATGGTGACCGCGCGGCGCTACCGGCTGCACGACCTGCTGCGCGAGTACGCCGCGGAGCACGCGGGCGAGCAGGAGCGGCGTGAGGCGGTCGAACGCGTGCTGACCTGGTACCTCTACGCGGCGGACTCCGCGCGGGAACAGCTCTTCCCGCTCTTCGTCGACATCGAACTGGACGCATCGCCTCGGCCGGGGCACGTGCCGGTGCACGACAGCGACGAGGACGCCTTCCAGTGGCTGGCCGACGAGCACGCCACGCTCGTCGCGGGTGTCGGGGTCGCGCTGACCGAGGGCTTGCACCGCGTCGCGTGGCAGCTCCCGTTGGTGCTCAAGCACTATTTCGAGCGGCTGAGCAACTACAAGGACTGGATCACCACCGGGCGCGACGCGTTGAAGGCCGCTCAGCGCATCGGCGACCGGCAGGCCGAGGCGATGGTCCGCAGCCTGCTCGGCGTCGCGCACGGCCAGTTGGGCGAGATCGACGTGTGCGTGGAGTACTTCACCGACTCGCTCGCGCTGCGCCGCGAGGTCGGTGACGTGCACGGAGAAGCCCGCACGCTCGGCAACCTCGGTGTCGCGCACACCAACCGCGGCGACTACGAGGACGCGACCGGCTACCTGAAGCAGGCGTTGGAGCTGAGCAGGCGGACGGGCAACCAGCACCTGGAGATCCGGATGCTGAGCAACCTCGGCCGCGCGCAGATGGTGAGCGGTGCCGTGGACGACGCGATCCTCTCGTTGGAGACGGCGCTGCGTCCGGCGCGCGCGGTCGGTGACGTGGTCGGGCTGATCGCGGTGCTGCACAACCTCGGCGAGTCGTTGCTGCGCGCCGGGCGGCACGACGAGGCGCTTCCGGTGCTCACGGAGTGCCTGGAGGGCTACCGCGACAAGCACTTCCGGCTCTACGAGGCCGAAGTGCTCGAACTGCTGGCGCAGGTGCACGACGCCTCCGGCGAGGCCGATCGCGCGCAGGAGCACTGGGGCGAGGCCGTGGCGATCCTGGAGGAGCTGGGCCACCCCCGGCTAGCGGAGGTCCGCGCGCACCTGCGGTAGCCGGTCGTAGGTGGTGTGCATCGAGTAGTCCTTCTTCGGGCCGCGCACGCGCATGTCGACGGTGAAGCGGTCCGGCCCGTCGAAGCGGTAGTGCCCGGTGTAGAGGTCCTGGTCGCACAGGTGCTCGTCGGAGGCCTCGGAGCCGTCCAGCCGGAGCGTGTGCATGGTGCGACCGAACTCCGGCGGCTCGACGAAGCAGACCCTGATCCGGTCGTGCTCCAGCAGGTAGTGGTACTCGCGGCTCACGTCGTGGTGCTGTCCGGTACCGAGTTCCAGTCGGCCCTCCTCGCGGTAGAGGAGCAGGTCCGGCCGCAGCGGGCGGAACTCGGCGGTCCCGGTCACCGAACCGGTACCGGGGATCGCCCGAACCAGAGCCCATTTTCCTTGCAGGGAAAGAAAAAGGCGTCCTTCAGGCGTGGTGGTTCCCGTGCTCGACCCCGCAAGCGGGTCTTCGGTGTTCATGCTCGACTCCGCAAGCGAGTCTTCGGTCATTGCTGGCTCCCGGCGGTTCGTCGCGCCACCGATGCTATCTCGGCCGAGGCGACGTCCGGGGCGGCGCCGGGGCCGCGCAGCCGGTAGTGCGCGGGGATCAGCGGCCCATCCGGTACCGGGTTCGGCAGGACACCGAGTTCTGCGGCGAGGCGGTCCGCCATGCCCACGTAGTCGCCGTGCGGGAACTGCGGGCGCGGGCGCAGCTGACGGATCTCGCGCTGGCGCAGCAGTCCGGCGTCCATCCCCGACGGTGTGGGCAGCGCGCCGGTCAGCACGGCCGCCGCCCACCGCGCCTGCAGCTCCACCACGCCGAAGTACGGCCCCCGGTACAAGCCGACGAACGCCGCGTCCGGGAACTCCGGGTGGAAGGTGCATTCGTGCAGCAGCAACGGCTGCCGCGGGTCCGCCGGGTCGTGGCCGAGCGCGGCACGTTGCTCGGTGCTCAGGTAGGGCAGTTCGAGGCGGTGGCCGGTGCACTCGATCACTCCGTCGCAGGGCAGGCGGACACCGGTGTCCAGCACGACCGCGCCGGGTTCGCGCCGCACCGCCCGGCCCGGCTCCATCCGTAGTGCTCCCGCGCGCAGTACCTCCGGCACGAGATCGGATACCACCAGGTACGGAGGCCCATCGGAGTCCGGGTCGATGCGCAGGCGCTCGTCGAAGTCGCCCGGGTTCAGCGCGATCCGCGAGAAGCGGCGGTTGGCCTCGACCAGGGACAGCTTCGGCCGACCGCGCCGGTAGCTGACGAGGTCCCACGGCACGCCGTCGAGGTAGCGCGGCAGCAACCACATCGGCCGACTCGCGACGGCGATGACCTCGACCCCGTCCGCCGCGAGCTCGGCGGCGATCTCGGCCCCGGAGAACGCGGCGCCGACCACCACGACGCGCTTGCCCCGGTACCGCGCCGGGCCGAGGTACTCAGTCCCGTTTGGACCGAAGGCCCCAGAGGCGAAGACCACACCGTCGAACGGCTCGCCGTTGACGACCGAGCCGACCACCGTCGTGACAGCCACGCCGAGCCGCAGGTGCGCGGTCAGCTCGAACCGCTCGGCGTACCGGTGCAGGTAGGCGCGCACGTCGTCGCGGCAGGGGAAGTCCGGCGCGTCGTCCGGCCACGGGAAGTCCGAGAAGCAGCAGCTGTGCTTGGACAGGTTCGTCGACATTCCCGGCCACGCCAGCCCGCCCGTGCGCCAGACCCCGCCGATCTCGTGGCCGCGTTCGAAGACCACCGGCTCCGCGCCCGCCGCGAGCAGTTCCTTGGCCGCGACGAGACCGCCGGGGCCAGCGCCGACGACAGCGACACGTGGCACTCAGCGCCGCCCGAGCGCTACGGAACTCAGTACCTCCTGGAACGCTGTCACATTGTCGGCGGATTGTTTGACCTGGACCCAGATCTGCTGCCCCGACAGCTCCAGCAGCGCGTCCGCGACGAAGGCGACTCCGCAGCGCCGGATGTGGACTGTGCGCATGCCGACCACCTCGGGCTGCTTCACCGCGACGGCGACGCATCCCGGCTTGGCGGTCTTGGCCTCGAAGTCCTTGGGCGCGAGCACGGCCTGCGGCGGCAGCACCCCGGCGAAGACTCCCGCCCTCGGGTCGGCGGGGGCGGGGAACGCGGCCACCGACTCGGCGACGACCAAGCCGGGCCACCGGCCGGGTGCGAGCCCGAGCAGTACTGGGTCCCATCCGGCACCGGCGGCCTCCCCCGCCCACGCCCTCGGCACGCGCAGGCTGACGGTCTTCGTGCTGTCACCGACCTCGACGACCTCGGATCGGGTGAAGTACCAGGTGCCGACCGCGACGCCCGCGAGCACGAGCAGGGCGACCGGGATCGGCCACCTGCGCCGCTTGGGGGCGAGCAGTCGCTGGAGGTCCGCGACGAACTCGCCGACGTCGCCGTACCTGTCCGAGGGCTTGGGTGCGAGGGCGCGCAGCACGGCGGCGTCCAGCCCTGCCGGGAGATCCCGCGCGACGAGGCCGGGCCGCGACGGCTCGGGGCGGTCCGCGATGTCGATGATCGCGTTGTTCTCGTAGGGGTTGCGGCCCGTGACAGTCCGGTACAGCAGCGCTCCGAGCCCGTAGACGTCCGTGCGGACGCTGAGCGGCTCGTCCGCACCAGCCTGTTCCGGTGCCATGTAGGCCGGAGTACCGCCGATCATGGTCAGCGTCGAGGCTTCGCTGAGCAGCTTGCCGAGTCCGAGGTCGCCCAGCAGCACCCGGTCCCTGCCGTCCGGTCCCGAGCGGAAGAGCACGTTCGACGGTTTGACGTCGCGGTGCAGCACGCCGTCGGAGTGCAGGGAACGCAGTGCCAGCCCGATCTCCACGGCGACCTCGACCGCTTCGCGCCACGGCAGCGGTCCCGTCGCGACCCGGTCTTCGAGCGTGCCCCGGTCCCCGTAGGTCATCACCAGGTAGGGCCGTCCGTCCGGCAGTTCGCCGATGTCGTGCACTCGGACCACGCGGTCGGACTCCGCCCTGCGCAGCAACCGCGCTTCGGCGAGGAACCGTTCGTGCACGTCCGCCGAATCGAGCCACTCCGACGAGAGCACCTTGATCGCCACCGTCGAGTCGAGCGCGTCGTCCCGCGCCCGCCACACCGAGGCGAACGCGCCGCCCCCGATGCGCTCGACCACCTCGAATCGGCCTATCCGCCCCGGCACCGGCATGCCCGTATCATGCCGGTTCATGGGTGGGGGCGTGTCACGTGGAGCGGTGTTCGGCGCGTTCGTGCTGCTGTTGTCCGCCTGCGGCGGCCCCGCGGACGTCGGCGGCCCCGCAGTCCCGATGCTGCCCGCGACCGCCGGCGTGTCGTCCTCTGCCGCTCCCGCTACGTCCTCCCCCGCGATCGCGCCCGGCTACGCCCAGCGCAACTGGTTCGCCGAGGCCACTCCGTCCACGCTCGTGATGGCCGTGCCCGCCGGGTGGGCCGAGCGCGTCGGCGGCGCTTACTGGTCCGACTTCACCGACCCCGCCAAGCGCGTCCGGCTCCGCGTCGACATCACCGGTGTCTTCGGCCGCGCCCCGATCCTCAGCGCTCGGGCCATGGCCAACCGCCACATCTCCCGGGTCGACGGCACGCCCGGCTACCGCGCGGTCTCCGAGCGAACGCTGCCGAAGAGCTCTTTCGGCGACGCCAACCTGGAGCTCGTCTACCGCTACCTCCGCGACGGCGTGGAGATCGAGGCGACCTACCACTTCACCGGCACCGCCTCGATCACCAACCTGGAGCTGAGCGTCCACTACCCGATGGCCGACCGCGACGCCGCGCTGCGCGTGCTCGACACGGCCGAGAAGTCCGCTGCCTGGCTCGGGCGCAACTAGTGCGGGGTCGGCTCGCCAAGCCAAGCCGACCCCGCACTGGAGACAACCCCCAGGACTACGCCACCGTGTAGGCCCCGATCACGGTCTGCTCCAACGAGTTCCCGTCTTGGTCAACAGCCTTGACCCGCAATGACACCGGCCCGACCCGGTTCACCACGGACACCGCGCCGTCGACCACCTTCACGGCCTCCCACTGGCGCCCCTCGTCGAAAGACACCTCGACAGCCAGCGAAGCGTCCACGCGACCGACGCCATTCCTGTGCACAGAAACAGGAATCGAGAACTTGCCAGGCCGCGCGCGGTTGTGCGCATCGACGCCGGGTGCGAACCGCACGCCCAGTAGCGGCAAGTCGGAGACGCCGTGCGCGGAGCGGAAGGTCCACTGCGCGTTCACCCGAGTGGACGTGACCTCTAAACGGTACTGAGAAGCCTCGGGGGCCACGGAGAACTCGGCCCAGCCGGGGAGCGGGCTGGAGGCGACGAGCACACCGTCGCGGTACAGCTTGGTGGTGCCGGTCTCGTCGTCGATGAAGCCTGCTTGGTGCTCGTTCTGCCCACTGGCCAAGGGAATTCTCATCTCCATGACGTCACCGACGCGCCCGGCGTACTCACCGGGCTCGCCCTTCGGGAAGGCAGGACCGAAGACGGCGGTGTTCCACCGTTCCTCGGTCGGCTTGGTGAAGACGCGGGGAACAGCGGCGATCTTCGTCGTGCCAGCCTCGAAGAAGTTCGTCCACGGGACGCCTGGCGTGTAGAACTCGGTGAGGGTGAAGGGAAGCGGGGCCTTGATCGCGTCCTCGCGAACACCGATCTGGCCGGAGCCGGTAGCGGCGTGCGAACCGCGGACGGCGACCAGCGAGCGGTCCGGGACGTGCTGCGTCAGCTCCTTGGGCACGACACCGTCGCGGACCATGCGGACGTTGTACAGGTAGGGGCTGCGTTCGAAGCCGCCCTTGCCATCGGGCTCGGCGAAGCGCTGCTCGACGGTGAAGGTGAACTGCCCCGGCGGGGCGGAGGTGGTGGACGGGCGGACGAAGGTCTTGCTGAGGTCCTTTTCGAGGACGCCGCCGACGACAGGGTCCGATGCGGACGTGCGCTGGAACTGGACGTCGGCCCGGAACTCCTTCGCGGAGCGCTTGTCCACTGTGGACCCGACGGGCTTGGCCTCGCGCGCGTCGAACACGAGTTCGGTGTTCTTGTCGAGCACCACGGTGGGCTCGGCGAAGAGCGAGGTCTCCTCACCCCACGTCGTGGCCTGGAGGAAGTACCGGCCCTTGGGCAGCCGGACGACACCCTGTTCCGGCTGGTACGCGGTACCGCGGTCGAGGTCGTTGAGGTAGATGGAGGAGTTCGTGGCGCGCTTGCCCTGCCGATCGAGGACGTCGAGCTTGAGGTCGTAGCTCTCGACCTCGCGCGTCACTCCGACCGGCGTGCGCACGGCGACATCAGCACCGGTCGCGACGAGGGCACCGCCGTAGCGGCCGTCCTGCGCGGACACTCGGGTGTCGACCGTCAGAACAACGCCGGCCGAACCGCGCGCGGGCACGGTGATCCGTCCGGGGTGGACGGCGAACATCCCCGCGGGAGCACGCACATCCGGAGCCAGGTCGAGCACGACCGGGGCGGAACCGGAGTTGTGGTAGGTCACGGTGGTCTTGCTGGGCTCGTCGTCGCCGTGCGGCCACTTGGCGATGCCGTTGTGGATGCTCGCGGGCGTGGCGTGCACGGTCTGGGTGCTGGCGCGACCGATGTCCAGGCGCCCGGCGCCCTGCTGGTGGACGGCGAGCTTGGCGTTGGGGCGCGCGGTGCTCATGAGCGCGGCCTTGATCCGGTCGGCGCGCCAGTCGGGGTGCTGCGCGGCGACGACCGCGGCGGCGCCAGCAACGTGCGGTGCGGCCATGGAGGTGCCGGAGAGGCGCGCGTAGCGGTCGCCGACGGGTTCCTCGGGAGTGCTGTTGCGAGCCCTCGCGGCGACGATCCCGACACCGGGTGCCGTGATGTCCGGCTTCAGTCCGTCATCGCCGGAACGCGGTCCCGTGTTGGAGAACGACGCGAGCGCCTCGTTGGCGTCGACGGCCCCCACGGCGAGCGCGGCGTCGGCGACGGCCGGGCTCATGACGGCTTCGGCCTGGCCCGCGTTGCCGGTCGCGGCGACGAACAGCGCGCCGGTGCGCTCGGTCAGCTGGTTGACCGCGAGCGACATGGGGTCCTTGCCGTTGGTCGGCGGGCCACCGAGGCTCATGTTGACCACGCGGGCGCCCTGCGCGACGGCCCACTCCATCCCGGCGATGATCGCGGACTCGCTGCCACCACCGCCGTCGTCGAGCACCTTCGCGTTGAGCAGCATGGCGTCCGGGGCGACGCGCGCCGCAGTGGACGCGACGTGGGTACCGTGACCCTCGCGGTCGTCAGTTCCAGAAGCCGAGCCGGAGAAGTCCTTGGCCCCGGCGATCCGCCGCGCGAGGTCGGGGTGTTCGGCGTCCATTCCGGTATCGAGTACCGCGACGGTGGCGCCCTTGCCGGTGTGCCCGGCCTTCCACGCGACCGGGGCGCCGATCTGCACGGTGCTGCGGTCGAGCGCGGCGCGCACGGGCGCGTCCAGCCACACCCGCGAGCCCGCCAGCCCCGACCACGTCCGCGCGGCGTCGGCCTTCTTGGCGCGCACGGCGAGCCCGCCGATGCTGGGCAGCTCGCGCTCGGCCCTCGGCAGCGCGCGGGCGACCGCGGGCTCGACGATGAGCGGCAGGTCGGGGCGGGCGCGGTCGTCGAAGCCCATCGCGACCAGGCGGCTCACGTTGAACAGCCGCCGGTCGAGCCGCCCGGAGCGGACCGACTCGGCCACGTCGACGGGCACGACGACGCGGTCGCCGCCCTTGTCGGTGCTGTGCAGGAAGCGGATGTGGTCACGCCCCGGAGCTGGGCGAACGGTCACGCCGCCGTGCTCGAGCTGGACCCGGTCGCCGGTGACCAGTGTCACCGACGAGGTGGACTGCGGCGCGGGCGCGGCATGCGCCGGGAGGGCTACTACACCGGTGGCGACCGCCGCGACCACCAGGAACACCGCGTGCTGTGCTTTCACATGCTGCTGTGACGCCGCTTTCGCCGAGTTGGTTGGGCGCCGCCCACGAAGCAAGATGTCCCCATGCGGACCAAGGACCTGGTGCACGTGGCGTTGTTCGCCGCGATCGTGGTGGTGCTCGCGCTGTTCCCGGCGGTACCGCTGCCCTTCGTGCCGGTACCGATCACCGCGCAGTCCTTGGGCGTGATGCTCGCGGGGTCGCTGCTCGGCGCGCGCAAGGGCGGGCTCGCGCTGCTGGTCTTCGTGGCGCTGGTCGCGGTGGGCCTGCCGGTGCTCTCCAGCGGCTCGGGCGGGCTGGCGGCGCTGCTGCGCCCCTCCGGCGGTTTCGTGCTGAGCTGGCCGATCGCGGCGTTCGTGATCGGCTGGCTGACCGAGCGGGTGTGGAACCGCTACAACCTCGCGTGGGCGCTGCTGTGCAACGCGGCGGGCGGGATCGTGGTGTCCTACCTGATCGGCGTGCCGTTCCTGGCGGTCGCGGGCGGGCTGGACCTGGGGACCGCGCTCACCGGCTCGCTGGCCTTCGTGCCGGGCGACGCGGTCAAGGTGGTGCTCGCCTCGATCGCGGGCGTGACCATGCGCCGTGCGTACCCGCTGGTCAAGGCCCCCTGATGTTCCTGTTCGAGGACGTCGAGCACGGCTACGACGAGCGGCGGGTGCTGCACGGGATCTCGGTGGAGCTGACCGAGCGGCGGATCGCGGTGATCGGCGCGAACGGCTCCGGCAAGAGCACTTTCGCCAGGCTGCTCAACGGACTCCAGGTGCCGACGTCGGGGCGGGTGCTGGTGGACGGCCTCGACACGCGCTCCGAGGGCAGGGCGGTGCGGCGCAAGGTCGGCTTCGTCTTCCAGGACCCGGACGTGCAGATCGTCATGCCGACCGTGGCCGAGGACGTGGCGTTCGGCCTCAAACACCGCGGTCTGTCCAAAACGGACACTGCGGCGCGGGTGGCGGAGGTGTTGGCGGAGCACGGGCTCTCGGAGCTGGCGGAGCGGCCAGCGCACCTGCTCAGCGGCGGCGAGAAGCAGCGGCTGGCGATCGCGTCGGTGCTCGCGCTCGAACCGGAGTGCGTGGTCTTCGACGAGCCGACCACGATGCTGGACCTGAGGAACAAGCGGCGCACCACCAAGGTGATCGCGGAGCTACCGCACCAGGTCGTCGTGGTCTCGCACGATCTGGACCTGTTGTCGGACTTCGACCGCGTGCTGGTCTTCGACGAGGGCCGGATCGTGGAGGACGCCCCACCCGCGCGGGCGATCCCGGCTTATCTCGACCTGATGGCGCCATGCTGAGCCTGTACCGCCCGGGAACCTCTGCGCTGCACCGGCTTCCGGTTGGCGTGAAGCTCGTTGTGCTGCTGCTGAGCGGAATCGGGCTGTTCTTCGTCCCGAACCCGTTCGTGCTGGGCGGAGTTCTGCTCGTCGTGGTCGGCATGTGGAGCCTCGCGCGCATTCCGCTGCTGGAGCTGCTGCGGCAGTTGCGGCCGTTGGCGCTCGTGCTGGTCCTGCTCGGTGTCGCGCAGGTGTTGTTGCTGGGCTGGGTTTCCGCGATCGTGGTGCTGCTGCGGCTGATCGCGCTGATCCTGTTGGCCACGGTGGTGACGATGACGAGTCGCACCGACGACATGATCAGCACCCTGGAGCGCGCCGCGAGCCCGCTGCGGATCTTCGGACTGCGTCCGCACCGCATCGCGTTCGTGCTGTCGCTGACGCTTCGGTTCATCCCGCTGATCAAGGAGAAGGCCGACGAGATCCGCACGGCGCAGCGCGCACGGGGCGTAGAGCGCTCCTCGCTCGCACTGCTGCTTCCGTTGCTGGTCAAGGTGTTGCGGATGGCCGATCACATCGCGGAGGCACTGGACGCGCGCGGCATGGACGACGCTAGGGATCGATGACCGAACGCACTACCGCGTCGAGCACTTCGTCCCCGCTGACGTGGCCGACCTCGGCCGGGATGTTCTCCTCCATGCGCTGGAAGGCCGCGTAGTAGTTGCGGTCGAACTCCTCGATCAACCGGGTCACCCAGCGCTCGGCGACGAAGTTCTCCTCGATGACCTCCACCTGAACGCACGCGGCGAGATCGCGTCTGCCGTCCGCGGCGAGCAGGCCGACCAGGTCTTCCAGCGCGTCATCGGAGTGCTCGATCAACCTCCGCACCGCCAGCAGGTAGGCGCGCGCTTCGCGAACGGTCTGCAACACCTCGGCCAGTTTGAGTGCGATCTCCGCGCGCAGCTCCGCTCGATCCGACCCGGCAGGGCAGATCGGCGGCTCGTACACCGGTTCGCACGCCATGAGACCGAGTACCTCCGGGGACCGGTTCCCAACCAAGGGGAACCCGAAACGCCTAATCGCCCAGTGGTCGAAAACCGAACGGAACCGTACCGTTCACGGCATGAACCTGGTGAGCCACCTGGCGCAGAGATTGCTTCGACTGCCTCCGCCGATCACCCGGGACGTCGAGGTCACCAGGGACGTACCGGTCACCATGCCGGACGGCGGAGTGCTGCTGGCCGATCACTGGCGCCCCGCCGGGGCCGCACTGCCGACGCTGCTCATCCGAACGCCGTACGGCCGCAAGGGTTTTGGCGGACTCTTCGCCAGGGTGTGCGCCGAGCGCGGCTTCCAGGTCGTGATCATGAGCGTGCGCGGGACCTTCGGCTCTGTCGGGGACTTCAGGGCGATGCGCCACGAGCGCGCCGACGGACTGGCCACCATCGAGTGGATCACTGAGCAGCCGTGGTTCGACGGCACGCTCGCGCTGGCCGGGCCCAGTTACCTCGGCTACACGCAGTGGTCCGTCGCCGCCGGCGCGCCGCCGCAGGTGAAGTCGATGGTGCCGCACGTGACCTCGTCGCGGCTCGCGCTGGCGTTCCTGCCCCGCGGCGGGTTCGGGCTCGACACCTCGCTGCGCTGGTCGGTGGCGACCGCGCGGCAGGAACGCCGTTTCAAGGGGTACCGCGAGAAGTCCGTGCGCGAGGCGATGAACAGCCTGCCGATGGGCGAGGCCGATCTGCGCGTGCTCGGCGAGCGGTGGCCGTTCTACCAGGACTGCGTGCACCACGACAACGAGGACAGCTTCTGGAAGGAGTGGGACCACAGCCCTTCCGTCGGCGAGGTCACCGTTCCGGCGAGCCTCGTCGCGGGCTGGGAGGACATCTTCCTGGCCGACCAGATCGCCGACTTCGTCGCGCTGCGCGAGGCCGGCCGGGACGCGCGCCTGGTGATCGGTCCGTGGCAGCACGGCTCGCTCGCCGGATTCGGTGTGGCGGCAAGGGAAACCGTCGAGTGGTCCGGTGCGCACTGCCGCGGCGAGGAGCCGCCGCGTCGCGCTCGGGTGCGGCTTTTCGTTGTGGGGGCCGAGGAATGGCGCCACTACGACACCTGGCCGCCGGAGGGCTACGGCGCGCGGGACTGGCACCTGCACGGCGGTGGCGCGCTCAGCACCGCCGCCCCGCGGGCCGCCGAGCCGTCGCGCTACCGCTACGACCCCGCCGATCCGACGCCGTCCGTGGGCGGGCCCATGCTCACGCGGCGCGGCGCGGGCCGCAAGGACAACCGGGCCCTCGAAGCGCGCTCCGACGTGCTGACGTTCACGACCGAACCGCTCGCGGAGGACCTGGAGAGCGTCGGCGAGGTCGGCGCGCGGGTCTGGCTGAGGTCGAGCAGGCCGGACACCGACGTGTTCGTGCGCCTGTGCGACGTGTCCCCGCGCGGGCGCTCGGTGAACGTCTGCGACGGCCTGGTGAACGTGCGGCCGGACGGGGTGACCCGCGTCGAGGTCGCGCTGACGCCGATCGCCTACCGCTTCCCGCGCGGGCACCGGCTGCGCGTGCAGGTCTCCAGCGGCGCACACCCGCGCTTCGCCCGCAACACCGGCAGCGGTGAGCACCACGCCGTCGCGCGCGAGCTGTTCGCCGCCGACCAGGAGGTGCTCCACGATCCCGAGCACCCCTCGGCGATCACGCTCCCTTGCCCAGCAGGGGGATGACCAGGCCGTCGACGACGCGGTCCACCAGCGCGTCGTCGACCTCGTCGTTGGTCGTCATCAGGCGGAGCAGGAAGATCGCCGCGGGGAGGTCGGCGAGCAGGCCGACATCGACCCCCTCCGGCACCTCCCCGCGCTGCACCCCGCGCGCCAGGATCGTGTGCAGCAACGGCTCCTGCTGCTGGGCGATGCGCTCGGCGTACATCCGGGCCATCTCCTCGTCCCGGCGACCGCCCTCCATCAGCCCGAGCAGGATGCCGCGCGTGTACGGCGTCTGCGCGCGCACCCAGGACCGCAGCAGCTGCCGGATGTCCTGCGCCACCGAGCCCGTGTCCGGGTCGGCGTGCGGCACCTCGTTGATCTTGAGCGCGTCCAGGATCAGCGCCGCTTTGACCGGCCAGTACTGGTACAGGGTGGCTTTGCTGGCGCGGACCCGTTTCGCGATCAGGTCCATGTTGAACCGCTCGTAGCCCACTTCGGCGAGCACCGCCAGCGTCGCGGCGAAGATCTCCTGCTGCCGCTCGGGATCGCTGAGCGGGACCTTCCTCGGCCGTGGCACAACGGGTTCCGGCACGCGCGCTCCTCCCCGTGGGCCTGCGATGATCGCAGCAGGGTACCCGCCCGCCGCTGGGCTCGACCTTGTGCGGTCGCCCACCCGCCCGCCGAGCCCTGAACGACCCGTTTGGCGCGTTGAGCGCACCGAACGGGTCGTTCAGGGCTTCCCAGTACCCGAATGACCCGTTCAGGGAGTTGAGGTACCTGAATGAGTCATTCAGCTGCCGGTGAAGGCGGTCAGCCCTGGGTGGCGCGGTGGGTGGCCTGGGATTCGCGCTCGGCGCGTTCGGCGGCCAGGAAGCGGGCGGCGGCGCCTTCGGGGTCGGACTGGACGCGAGGACGGGCGCTGCCGCCGCCGTGCAGCAGGCGGGCGGTCTCGGCGCGCAGGGCGACGAAGGCGTCGGACTCGCGGGTGGTGATCTGGTCGCGCTCGGCGGGCAGGTCGACCTTGAGGTCGGCGACGACGGTGGCCGGGGACTTGGACAGCACGAGCACCCGGTCGCCGAGGTAGACGCTCTCGTCGATGTCGTGGGTGACGAGCAGGATCGTGGTGTCGTGCTCGCGGCGCACGCGCAGCAGCAGGTCCTCGAGCTCGAAGCGGGTCTGCGCGTCGACGGAGGCGAAGGGCTCGTCCATCAGCAGCAGGGCGGGCCGGTAGGCCAGGGCGCGGGCGATCGCGACGCGCTGCTGCATGCCGCCGGAGAGCTGCCACGGGTACTTGGCGCCCGCGCCGGAGAGGCCGACCCACTCCAGGGCCTGCTCAGCGCGGGAGCGGCGCTCGGCGCGGGAGGTCTTGCGCTTCAACGGGAACTCGACGTTGCGCTGCACGGTGAGCCACGGGAACAGCGAGCGGCTGTAGTCCTGGAACACCACGGCGAGGTCGTCGGGGACGCCGCGCACCTCGTCGCCGTGCAGCGCGACGCGGCCGGTGCTGGGGGTGATCAGCCCGGACAGCGAGCGCAGCAGGGTGGACTTGCCGCAGCCGGACGGGCCGACGATGCAGACCAGTTCGCCCGCGGCCACCGTGAAGGACAGGTGGTCGATGGCGGTGTGCTCGCCGCCCTTGGCGTGGTAGCGGTGGCCGAGGTCGCTGACCTCCAGCATCGTGCTCACGTCATGCTCCCGTTCCGGCCGCGACAGCGGCCTGGCGGTGGGCCGGCTGCCAGGCCAGCACCCTGCGTTCGACGGCCGACAGGCCCGTGTTGAAGAGGAATCCCAGCACGCCGAGCAGGACGATGCTCGCCCACATCGCCGGGAAGTCGTACTGGCGCTGGGAGTACAGCAGCCGGTAGCCGATGCCCTCGGTGGAGCCGACCAGCTCCGAGATGACCATCAGCACCAGCGACAGCGAGAGGCTGATCCGCAGGCCCGCGAAGATCTTGGGCGAAGCCGCCGGCAGCACCACACCGAAGATCCAGTCCATTGTGGACAGGCGGAAGGCGCGGGCGGTCTCGGTCTTGGTGGCGTCCACCGACCTGGCCCCGTCGACGGAGTTGAGCAGGATCGGCCAGATCGTGCCGAAGACGATGGTGGCCAGCTGCATCGGGGTGCCGAGGGTGAACAGCGCGAGGAACACCGGCACCAGGGTCGGCGGCGGGATCGCGCGCAGGAAGGAGATGATCGGGCCGCAGTAGTCCATCGCGGTGGCCGAGCGCCCCAGCAGGACGCCGATGCTCACGCCGAGCACGCCCGCGATGGCCCAGCCGCCGAGCATCCGCGCCACGCTGGCGAGGACGTCCTCGAAGACCACGTCGGTCAGGAACAGGCTGGAGGCGGGGCCGCTGAACCACATCTGCCTGGCGGTCTCGGCGATCTGGGTCGGCGGCGGGAAGTACAGGCTGCCGGCCAGCCGCGTGGCGGTCTCCCACAGCAGCACCAGCACGACGAGCACGATCCAGCCGGAGGCCGAACTCCGCAGCCGCTTCACACCGTCTCCCCCGTCCGCGCGCCCCAGGCGAAGAACCGCCGCTGCACCCACTCCAGCCCGGCGTTGACCAGGTAGCCGATCAGCCCGGCGACCACGGTTCCGGCGAAGACCAGGTCCATCCGGGAACCGCCGCTGCTGGCGTTGAGGATGAACTGGCCGAGCCCGAGCGTGGCGCCCGCGAGCAGTTCCGTGCTCACCACGACGATCAGCGCGATCGCCGCGGAGGTCCTGATCCCGGTCATCACGAACGGCGCGGCGCTGGGCAGCGCCACCGTCGCCATGATCCTCGGTTTGCTCACGCCGAAGGCGCGGGCGGTGTCCACCAGCTGCTCGTCCAGCTCGTCGAGGGCGTAGATGGTGTTGAACAGGATCGGCCACACCGAGGCGTAGACCGCGAGCACGATCTTGGCCTCGGGTCCGCCGCCGAAGAGCAGGATGGCCAGCGGGATCATCGCCACCGACGGGACGGGGCGCAGCAGCTCCACCACCGTCCTGGTGGCCCGCCGCACCGCCGGGACGCTGCCCAGCACCAGCCCGAGCGGCACCGCGATGACGACGGCGATGCCGAGTGCGATGGCCCACGCCAGCAGGCTGGCGATCACGTCGTAGACGAACACGCCGTCGCCGAGCAGGTTCACGAGGGTGCTCGCGACCAGTGTCGGGGGCGGGATGTAACCGGGCGGGACCAGGTCGGAGGCGCTGAGCAGCTCCCAGAGCAGGAGCAGCACGGCGACCCCGACCAGTCCGCGGAAGGCGGCGCGCACGAACCCCTCGACCCCTACCTGGCCGGGACCGGGGCCTGCGGCAGCACCATCGTGCTGACGTCGATGCGCTCGCTGAGGATGCCGAAGTCCTTCATCAGGTCCGGGACGCGCTGGAGCCGGGCGGCTTCCAGCGAGCTCGGGTAGGCGCCGATGTTCATGATCGAGGCGGTCTGCGCGTCGATGCCCGCGTAGCCCTGCACGGCGGCCTCGACCCGGCCCCGGTCGGCGTTGGCGATCTCCACGCCCTTGGCGAGCCCGCGCTGGAAGGCGGCGAGGGCCTTCGGGTTCTCCTTGGCGAACTTGGCGTTGGTGGAGTAGCCGGCCATCGGGATGGACTCGGTCGGCCCGGAGGCGGCGTCGAAGACCCGGACGGCGCCCATGCTCTTGGCGGCCTGGGTGATGAACGGCTCGGCCATCACCGCGGCGTCGACGTTGCCGTTCTTCAGCGCGGCGGCCATCTCGCCGAAGGGCATCTGCACGTACTTGATCTGCTTGGCGTCGATGTTGTTGGCGCTGAGCACCGACCACACCGTCATGTCGGCGAGGTTGCTTGTCGTGGTGACCGCGACCTTCTTGCCGGGCAGGTCGCTCATGGACTTCACCGAGGAGGTCGGCGAGGTCATGGTCATCCACACGTTGGGCTTGGCCGCGTAGCAGTCGGAGACCCACTTGAGGTCGACGACCTTCTTGGCGTGCGCGGTGAACATCGAGACGTAGTTGCCGTGGACCATGTCCATGTCGCCCGCGGCCATCTTGTCGATGCCGACGGCGGAGGTGGTCAGCGGGATGAGCTCCAGGTCCAGGCCCTCGGCCTTGAAGAAGCCCGCCTGATGCGCGATGTAGACGGGCGCGACGTCGACGACCTTGACCAGGCCGAGGCGGATCTTCATGTTCTCGCCGCCGCCGCTGGGCTTGTCCTCGGTCGAGGAGCCGCCGAGCAGGCCGCAGCCGCCGAGGCTGGCCATCAGGGCCGCCGCGGTGAGGACCGCGCCCAGGATGCGGGAGGGTCGGGACGACGGCCCGCCGGGGATGCCGCGTCGGTTCATGCTTGCGCTCCAGTGCTTCGAGGTGCTGATGGGGGCGGGGTGCTGCCGAGGGAGTGCCGGCGGGCCTACCTAACGTTCGAGCGCCACGACCGGTCAAGCCCGTACACGAAGAAACAACACGCTTTAGTTCGCCGAACTTCGCAGGCTTTGCATTTCCTTAGGGTAGGAGGAAACGCGCTGTAATCACATCGGCGTGATTGTGAACGGAGAGCGACCACGGGTGACCGAGCGGAGGACACGGCGGATGAATTTCGCCGCGGAGCCCCGTTCGGAGTAGTCCCGCTCAAGAGCACTCGATGCGAAAACCGCCGAAGGTCGGCTTCCGAGATGATTCCGAGACACGCCCCGCCCGGGCTCCGGGTGGGGCGGGCACCGCTTCGGGCGGGAACCGGGTCGCGAACGGGCGTGGCCGGGCCCAGTGCCCCGCGCGCGGACAGCCGAGCACGTGAAGGGCATCGGCCCAGTTCACGGCGACCGCTATGGCGGGTCATACTGGCTCCTCGACCACGGGGCTGCGTTGCCCGGTTCGGCAGTGGCGCCTTCACCAAGGGTGACCGCGCAATCACTCGTCCGAGCCATAAGGGTGTAGACAACGCCATGGTTGAGCGTCAAATCAAGTTCACGAATGTCATGACCTTCCTAAGTGAAGCGCCCAAGGCTGACAAGGCGGTTCTTCTTCGCTACCTTGCGCTGAAAGTTGTCCGTACGAGCTGGGTCCCGTACGGGGGGAGCCGCTTAGCTCTGATCCGGGGAGTGTTCACGTAGTGCCCGATCAGCCCGGCAGGATCGCGTCCCGCAAGGGTGCCCCGAACCGGTCCACCGCACCCGCCGAAGACGGCGACGGCGGTGGCCCCTCCCCGCGCGCGCAGCGGCGAACACAGCCGGTGTCCGAGTCGACACCGATCCCAGCCCATCCCGACCGGCGGGACGACGCGCGCTGGCGCCTGCGGAACTGGCGCCTGCGCAACCGGATGGCCGTGGTGCTGCTCGTGCCCACGATCACCGCGCTCGTCCTCGGCACCCTGCGCGTGCAGGACGAGCTCGCCCGCGCCGACGACTTCCAGCGCACCGTCGCCCAGGTCGACGTCGCCCGCAAGGTCACCACCGTCATCCACGAGATCCAGAAGGAACGGACGCTCGTGGTGGCCATGGTCGCGGCGGGCCGCAGCACCGACCGCAAGCCCATGGTGGACCAGTTCGAGACCGTGAACGTCGCGGTGAACGAGCTGAACCGGGCGATGGAGCCGCTCGAGTACGACGACGCCGCCAGCGAGGAGCGCTACAAGCGCGGTATCCAGCGGCTCAGCGCGCTGAACCCGCTGCGTCTGGTCGCCGACACGACCTCCTACGCCGACATCGCGGTGCACGCGGTCTACTCCTCCATCCTCGACGCGCTGGTGCAGCTCGGCCGCGAGGTCAGCGCCTCGGTGTCCGAGCACGCGCTGTCCAGGGCCGCCACCGCGATCCAGGCGCTGACCCAGGCCAAGGAGCGGGTCGCGCAGCAGAACGCGCTCATGCAGATGGCCGCCACGCACAACGAGTTCCGCGCGGGCCAGCTCGACGAGCTGCGCTCGGCCAACTCCGGCTACGACGCCGCGGTCTCGGACTTCCAGGCCGTGGCCACCCCCGGCGAGCGGCAGCTGTTCCTGGGCACCGTCAGCGGCAGCGACGTGGACACCCGGCAGCGGATCAAGCAGATCTCGGTGATCAAGGGCGCCAACGGCGACTCGCTGAACATCGACAGCACCGAGTACACCCGCGTCGCCGGGGTGACCAGCGACCTGCTCAGCCGGGTGGAGAACTCGCTGCTGGAGTCGCTGCGCTCGGAGGCCGACGACCTCGCCGCCGCCGCGGTCGCCTCCGCGACCAGGGACGCCGCGCTGGTGCTGGTCGCGCTGCTGGCCGCGCTGCTGCTGATGGCCGTCGTGGTCCGCTCGCTGCTGACGCCGCTGCGCGTGCTGCGCACCGAGGCGCTGGACGTGGCCAACGAGCGCCTGCCGGTGACGGTCCGGCGCATCCTGGACGACCCGAACCCGGCCGAGGCCGCCAAGACCGCGGTCCAGCCGGTGAAGGTGTTCACCCGCGAGGAGATCGGCCAGGTCGCCCGCGCCTTCGACGCCGTCCACGAGCAGGCCGTGCACATGGCCACCGAACAGGCCCTGTTGCGCGACAACGTGAACGCGATGTTCGTCAACCTCTCCCGGCGCAGCCAGACGCTGGTCGAGCGGCAGCTGTCCGTGCTGGACCAGCTGGAGCAGGACGAGCAGGACCCGGACGCGCTCTCTAGCCTGTTCGTGCTCGACCACCTCGCCACCCGCATGCGCCGCAACAGCGAGAACCTGCTGATCCTCTCCGGCAGCGGGCTCGGCAAGCGGCTGTCGGCCCCGGTCCCGGTCGCCGAGCTGATCGGCGCCGCGGTCTCCGAGGTCGAGCACTACGCCCGGATCAACCTGACCTCCGCGCCGGACGTGCTGGTGCAGGGCCGCGTGGTCAACGACCTCATCCACCTCACCGCGGAGCTGCTGGACAACGCCACGGTGTTCTCCGACCCGCAGAGCCCGGTGGACGTCAGCGTGGCGCAGCTGCGCTCCAAGGACCTCGCCATCCAGATCACCGACCGCGGTGTCGGGATGAGCGAGGAGGAGCTGGCCGAGGCCAACAAGAACCTCGCGGAGCCGCCGGAGATCGACGTCGCGGTGTCCCGCCGGATGGGCCTGTACGTGGTCGCCCGGCTGGCCGCGCGGCACGAGATCAAGGTGCGGCTGCACAACGGCGAGTACATCGACGGCGGCACCAGGGCGATCATCACCGTGCCCGCCGCGCTGGTCGTGCTGCCCTCGGCGCTGGACACCGGGCTGTACCCGACCTCGCAGCAGCAGTTCCCGCCGCCGATGCCGCAGCGCCAGCCGCAGCAGCACCTGCCGGAGCAGCAGGAGTGGTTCACCTCCACCAACCCCGCCGTCGACCCGGTCGAGCCCGAGCCCGCCCCGGCGCCCGTTCCCGCGCAGGCCCCGGCTCCGGCTCCGGCCGAGCAGCCCGTGGCGGAGGCCGTGACGCAGGCGGACGCCGCGGAGCAGCCGCGGATGGGCGGGCCGAGGGCGCTCGCCCGGCGCTTGGCGCCGTCCCTGGTCGAGCAGACCGAGGGCAGGGGCCTGGAGGCCGACGACCTGATGGCGCCGCCAGTGCCCGCCGAGTCCACTGTGGACAGCACGGACAGCGCGGACGCCTCGGACCTGTTCGCACCGCACCAGGACGAGCGCGCGTACCAGGAAACCCCTGCGCCGCAAGAGAATCCCGTGCAGCAGAGCGGCGGCTACGAGAACCCGTTCCCCCAGGTCGATCGCCCCGAGGTGGACGCGCCGACCGAACGGCTGCCGATCTACGAGGAGATCCTCTCGCAGTGGTTCCAGACGGTGGAGAACCCGGACGGGGAGTTCCCCAACCCCTCGCCGCCGCGTCCGGTTCCCGCTTCCGAGCCCGCCCCGGTGGCCAAGGCGCCCGTCGAGCGCCCCGCCGCTGAGCGCCCGGCCGCGCCCGAGCCCGAGCCGGTGGTCGAGCCCGTGCCCGTCGCCGAGCCGGTCGTCCGGGCCGAGCCGGTTGCCCCGCCCGCGCCCGCTCCGGTGGAGCCGGTGACGCGCAGGGAGACCATCCCGGCCCCGCCGCGCCCGTCCACCTGGCGCTCCGCCGGGGACGAGGGCTGGCGCGCGGTGGAGACGATGCTCAACGCCCCGGCCGAGGAGGCGGTGACCTCCGCGGGGCTGCCGAAGCGGGTGCCGAAGGCGAAGCTGATGCCCGGCTCCATCAAGCCGGCCGCGCCGCGCCGTTCAGCTCCGCCGACCAGGGGCACGGGCACCACCGGCCAGCAGCCGGCGATCGCGGCGGAGCCCGCGCAGCCCGCGCGCTCCGCGGAGACGGTGCGCGGCCGGATGTCCAGCTTCCAGCAGGGGCTGCGGCGCGGACGGCATGCCAGGATCGACGAACTCGCTGGCGAGCGCGCCGGCTCCAACGGAACTCACGCGCCCAACGGCGCCGCGTCGCCCAACGGCGCCGCGCGGCAGGAGGAGGACAAGTGACCATCCCGCAACAGCCGGGCGGCTTCGGCTGGTTGATCACCGAGTTCGTGCAGCGGGTGCCCGGGGTGGCGCACGCCGTCGTGGTCTCGGCTGACGGCCTGCTGCTCGCCGGCTCCGAGGGCCTGCCGCGCGATCGCGCCGAGCAGCTGTCCGCGGTCGCGTCCGGGCTGGTCAGCCTCACCCAGGGGGCGGCGCGCTGCTTCGAGGCGGGCAACGTGGCCCAGACCGTGGTGGAGATGGAGCGGGGCTACCTGTTCCTGATGTCGGTCTCCGACGGCTCCTGCCTGGCCCTGCTCGCCGCGCCGAACTGCGACATCGGTCTGGTCGCCTACGAGATGACCATGCTCGTCGAGCGGGTCGGCCAACAGCTGACGCCTGAGCTGCGCGCCCAGCTCCAGGGCGGCGGACGAGGGCTGGTCTGAGCCGATGAGGGCTGACGTGACGCGGGAGGTGGCGAGATGAGCACGGGCTCCTACTACGACCCGGAGAACACCGGCGACAACTGGTCGCAGCTCTACACCCATGGTGGGCAGCACTCCACCGAGTACGGCGCGGTGGAGGACCACCGGGCCGAGCTCGGCGGCTTCGCCGAGCAGCCGGAGGGCAGGCACGGGCTGCGCGCCCCGCTGACCGAGACCGGTATGCTCGCCCGCCCCTACGCCCGGACACGCGGCCGGACGCGACCCGACTACGATCTTCCGATCGAGGCTCTGGTCCGCACCAGCGACCACGCCGCGGGCGACCGGGAAGCCATCGGGCTTGCCGAGCACCGATCCATCAGCCGGTTGTGCATCGAGACCCGGTCGGTGGCGGAGGTCGCGGCCCGGATGCGGCTTCCGCTGGGCGTGGTCCGGGTACTGATCGGCGACATGGCGACGATGGGGTTGGTCCAGGTGCACCAGAACGGTCTGGTGTCCGGCGACCAGCCCTCGATCGCGTTCCTGGAAAGGGTGCTCAGTGGGCTCCGCAGGCTTTGATCCGCACACACCGGACACCAGCCGGGCGACGACCTCGGCCAAGATCGTGGTGGCCGGTGGCTTCGGCGTCGGCAAGACGACCTTCGTGGGGTCGGTGTCGGAGATCGTGCCGTTGACCACCGAGGCGGTGATGACCGAGGCCAGCGCGGGGGTGGACGACCTCTCCGCGACGCCGAACAAGGTCACCACCACGGTGGCGATGGACTTCGGCCGCGTCTCGCTGGACCGGGACCTGATCCTGTACCTGTTCGGCACGCCCGGCCAGCACCGCTTCTGGTTCATGTGGGACGACCTCGTCCGCGGAGCCATCGGCGCCGTGGTGCTGGTGGACACCCGCAGGCTCGCCGACGCCTTCGCCTCCATCGACTTCTTCGACGACCGCCAGCTGCCCTACATCGTCGCGCTCAACTGCTTCGACGGCATGCTGCACCACCGCATCGAAGACGTCCGCGAGGCGTTGACCATCGACGACTCGGTCCCGATGGTGGTCTGCGACGCGCGCACCAAGGAGTCCACCAAGCAGGCGCTGATCACCCTGGTCGAGTACGCGATCCAGCAGTCCATGACCGCCCGCCCCATGGCCTGACCGCACCTCTCTCCGCTTTCGCCCTGAATGAGTCATTCAGGTCCAAGCCCCGGCGGATGGGTAGGCGGATGCCTGGGTTCGGCGTGCGGAACGTGGGCGGTGAGTGGGAGATCACCCGCGCCTGCCCAGGGTTTGGCACGCGAAGCCGATTCGCGTCACCGTGGAATCGGGGGGTCGCGGGAGCGGGCGAAAGCCACCCTCGCACGCGGGGGCTCGCGAGGAGGAGATGTGCGGGTCAGGGCGGTGACGCCGGAGCGGCTGGTCGAGGAGATCGCGGCGCGGGTGGTGGCGCTGCCGCGCGAGGACTGGGTCCGGCTGGCGGTGGACGGGGCGGAGGCCGCTGGGACTGCTCGGCTGGCGGAGGCGTTGGTGGAGCCGTTGCGGCTCGGCGGGCGGGCGGTGCTGCGCGCGTCGGCGGGCGGGTTCCTGCGTCCGGCCTCGTTGCGCTTCGAGCACGGCCGCACCGATCCGGACGCGTTCTACCAGGACTGGCTGGACGTGAAGGGCATCACCAGGGAGCTGCTGGAACCGCTGTCCCCCGGCGGCTCGGGGCGGGTGCTGCCGAGCCTGTGGGACCCCACGACCGACCGCGCCAGCCGAGCGTCCTATGTGGACGTCCCGGTGGGCGGGGTGGTCGTGCTGGACGGGCCGCTGCTGCTCGGCCAAGGGCTGCCGCTGGATCTGGTGGTGCACCTGTGGCTCTCGCGGGCGGCGCTGGCCAGGCGGACCCCGCCGGACCAGCACTGGACGTTGGGGGCCTTCGAGCGCTACGAGAACGAGGTCGATCCCGCGCTGCTGGCCGACATCGTGGTCCGCGCCGACGACCCCCGTCACCCGGCCGTGGTGGAACAGGGCTGAGCGGGCTCCGCCCAGCCCCGCCACCTCAGAGGACCTGGTAGGCGCGGATCAGCGTCTCGGTCACCGAGGACCCGCTCGCGTCGACCGCGGTGGTGCGCAGCGACACGAAGCCCTGCGCGGGATTGACGACCTTGACCTCGCCGGACGGCAGAACTGGGACCGAGGCCCACGTGGTCCCGTCGTCCGTGGAGATCTGCATCGTGATCGCCTTGCCGCCGCTGACGCGGAACCCGAACTCCCCCGGCTTCGCGCGCTTCGGGTCGAGGTCGTAGCGCACGTCCGGCAGCGCGAGCGGAACGGACCCCCTCGTCTGTCCGCTGTGGAACTTCCACACGACGCTGGAACCCGTTCCCACGTCGATGCCGGGCATCGTGCGCGTGGCGTCGACCCGCAGTTCGAACGGCAGGCGCTGCGCGGGGACGTCCACGGTGGCGATGCCGGGGACGTCGCTACCGCCGACCTTCTTGCCAGCCACGGTGACCGTGGTCGAGCCCTTGTCGTGCGCCGGGCTGTACGCACCGCTCGGGGACTGAGTTCCAGACTGCGTGAACATCGGCAGTTCCACACGGAACTTGTTCCCGTCACGCGTGACGCCGTCCCGGGTCAGCTCGGGGTTGAACGGCGCCTTGAACACGTCCAGGCGGGCGGACTGCCCCTTCTTGAAGACCGTCGGCGCGGTTTCCTGGACTCCGTAGGGCATTCCCTCGGCGTCGACGCCGATCGCGCTCACCGTCACCCACGGCAGGTCCGGCGTGTGGAGCACGTCCAGCTCCGCCGGTGCCCGCAACGGGATTCGCGAGCCGAACCACATGCCACCGATGTTGACCAGGGCCTCGGCGGCGGTGCGCAGTTGGCCGGGACCGGTCTTGTGCAGCTCGGTGCTGACCTTGGCGAGATCGCGAGCCGAGTGGTGCCAGGTGACACCGTTCGGCAGTCCACCGGCGACGCGGTCGTGCAGGACGTAGGCGGCGGGTGGGTTGGCGATACCGCGTACCCGCAGGGTCACCGTCCCGGCTTGCATCGCCTCGCGGAGAATCGCGGTCTTGTTCTCCGGAAGCACCAGCGTGGGCCCGGTCCAGGCCGGATCGTGCACCGGGTGGGCGTTCTCGCCCAGCACTCCAGCGGCTCCGGCGGCGAAGATGGCGGCCACGCGCTTGGTGACCTCGGCCGTGGGCAGGCGCTCCGGCGCGAAGAGCACGAGCGCGCCGCGCACGTCGACCTCGGCCAGCTCCTCGGAAGTGCCCTTGCCGATGTCGACGACCTTCGCCGACATGTCACCCCGGAAGCCGAGCGGGTTGGCGTCCGCGGGCTCCAGCTCCACATCGCCGAACGCGGCGGAGATCACCCTTCGGTTCCACGAGGTGTTGCTGTACAAGGAAAGTCCGGCCATCGGCGGGCTCGGGACGACGAACTCCTTGCCGGGCTTGGAGATCATCGACATGCCGGAGAGCCCCTTGCCCGGCAGCTGCGACAGCACGCCGACCTCGTGCCCCAGCTGGAGCGGGGTCTGCACGGCTTCGGGATCGTCCACGCGCACGTCGACCGGCTTGGCGCCGCGGCCGTCGAGCACCAGTTCGGTGTCCCCGGCGACGGTGATCTCCTGGGCGAACTTCACCCGGTCGGTGAAGACGCCGTACGGGTAGCCGGGCGGGTGCTCCACGTCGATCACTTGGCCGAGCACGCGGTAGCGCCCCTCAGGAACACTCTCGCTCATCGCGCGCACCATGCGGGCCTTGCCGGAGTTGATGTCCTGCAACAGGACCGAAACGCTCGGGTCCGGAGTTCCCTTGCGACTGAAGGCTTTCACGGTGAGCACGTGCGTCTTCGGACCCGTCTCGGCCACCACCGACGTGCGCAGCGAGACACCCGGAGCCGTTGCGGTCAAACGAACTCCGAACAGCCCGGTCGCCTTGCGGAAATCAGCGGTGACAGTCGCCTCCGCCGAGCCCTTCGGAGGGACGACGAGGTCCTTCTTGTCCACTGTGAACAGTCCGCCCGGCGCGGGCAGGTCCAGCTTCAGCGTCACCGGCTTGTCAGAATCGTTGGTGTAGCGCACTCTCTTGCTCACCGGCTCGGTGGTGCCAGCGGGCACGCTGCCCATGGACAGCGACGCGGGCTCGACGCGGACCTGCTGGTGGAAGGCACGCGCGAGGTCCAGCCGACCGACTCCCTGCCCGAACACCGACGCCCCGTTGAGCGGGGACGCCGCGCCCATGATCGCGGCCTTGAGCTGCTCGCCCTTCCAATCCGGGTGCCGCTGCGCCAGCACCGCCACCGCGCCCGCGACGTGCGGCGCGGCCATCGAGGTGCCGGACAGGCGCGCGTGGGACTCGCTCACCGCGAACTGCGGCAGCGTCCCGGCAGCGCGCGCGGCCACGATGTCCACACCCGGCGCGGCGATGTCCGGCTTCGCGGCGTGGTCGCCCAGTCGCGGGCCCCTGCTGGAGAACGGGGCGAGCGCGTCGGCCTTGCTGCTCGCCGCGACCGTCAGCGCCGCGTCGGCGGCACCCGGCGACTCGACGGCCTCGTCAAGGCCGGAGTTGCCGGAGGCGATCACGAACAGCGTCCCCGTCTTGGCGGACAACGTGTTCACCGCCTGCGACACCGGGTCCGTGCCATCGGTGGGCGCTCCGCCGAGGCTCATGTTGACCACGCGCGCGCCCTGGTCCGCGGCCCACTGCATGCCTGCGAGGATCGCGTCCTCCGGGCAGCCGAAAGCACCGCACACCTTGCCGATCAACAGCTTCGCCTCCGGCGCGATGCCGCGGAACTTCGGTCCCGCACCGGCGATCGTCGAAGCCACGTGCGTGCCGTGCCCGTTGGTGTCGTTGACCGGCTCGTCTGCCAGGAAGCTCTTCGATCCGCTCACCCGTCCCGCCAGGTCCGGATGCTTCTGGTCCCAACCGGTATCGAGTACCGCGACAGGGACACCGAGTCCCGTACCGCCCGCGCGCCACACCTCGGGGGCTCCGATCAGCGCGGCGCTCTGGTCGAGGCTCGGCTGGAGCCTGCGGTTGAGCCACACCTTCGCCTGCGGCGCCCGCAACGACGGCCCGTTCAGCGAGGCCCAGAACTCGCCCGCCCGCGCCCTCGGCTGCGCCACCGCGGTGATACCCAGTCCCGGAAGGTCCCGTGTCACCGTTCCCGCCTGCGGCACCGCACGCGCGCGCTGCGGCTGCCCCGTCATCAGCACCGGCAAGACCGGCGACGAGGCGTCGTCGAAGCCCTGGTTGATCAGCTCCGTGACGTTGAACAGCGTGTCGTCGAGCCGGTTCTCCCGCACCAACGGCACCGCGTCCGCCGGGTAGACGTGCCGCTTCCCGTTCAGGACCACGCTGTGGAACGCCATGTCGTCGCGGCCCGGACCGGGCCGGACTCCGACCACATCGGTACCGCGTACCACGACCTTGTCGCCCGTGAGCAGCGTGACCGTCCACTCCTTCGGCGCCCGCGCCACCTCGCCCCGGTCCTGGGCGACCGCACTCGGCGCCGCCACCAACGACGCCGTTAAGGCGATCAGTGCCGCTAAGGGCACCCACCGACTGGAATACGCCCGCATGCACGCTCCCTCGTCCCCGGGAGCACCGCGCCCCCGTTCCGGGAAGACCTACGCGCGCGTGGCACTTTTCCGTTGGCTCAGCCCAAGAACTTCGATTCCCGCATCCCGGCATTCGCCCTCATCCGAAACGGTGACCGCGCCTACGCTGTTCTTCGTGAGTGCGCTCGGCGACGTCATTTCTCGCCTGCGCGGCGTGGTGAGCACCTGCGGCCAGGCACGCGACGACCTCCACCAGGCCGCTGGGCTCCTCGACGAGGCCAGCGCGCAGTACGGCGACGCCATCGCCAGCACCCGAGATCCCTGCGCACACGACGCGCTCGGCCTCCTGACGCACGGCGCCGCCGAGCTGAACGACGCCCTTCGCAGCGTGATGGCTCTCGGAGAACGGGTGCGGGACTACATCGCCGTTCTCTCGGGTGGCGGGACAGCTCAGGCAGCGACTGCCGCCCCGCCGCGCGATCTGATCGACCAACTACGCGCCGAGCTTCCCCCGCCCGTCGTTCCGCGCTCCGGTCAGAAGACGCACGGCCGTTGGATCGGCCCGGACGGAACGGCGCACGCCGAGATCAGCGGGCGGGACGCGAAGTACGAAAGGGCTATCCAGTTCTTCAAGGACATGCGGGTCAGCCGAATTCCGTCGAAGGCGTCCGACGTGGAGATGAAGCTGGCCGTCCACATGCGGGTGAACGGCATCCGCTCGGTCGTCCTGCTGGTCAACCACGTGCCGTGCCCTGGGCCTCTAGGATGCGACGCGCTGATTGGCGTGATCTTGCCCAAGGGGTACACGTTGACCGTGTACGGCGCCAACGGCTTCTTTCGCGAATACCAAGGAGGGAAGACCTCATCGTGGCTGCCCTAGACGTGTACTACGAACGAGAACACGGCGACGAGCCCGTCACGGTCAGC
>NZ_MUMH01000173.1 GCF_002155965.1 Allokutzneria sp. NRRL B-24872 | reverse complement strand
CGACGGGACGCACACCTGGACGACACCGCGTGGGAAGACCGAGGACGTTCACCCGGTACCGATCGCCGAACCGGCGCCGTTCTGAGTGAGGCTCAGAGGGAATCGTGGTCGGCGCCGCGACGCCAGTAACCCGAGAAGTAGAGGGCGTCCTTGGCGACGCCGCGTTCGCGGAGCAGGTGGCGGCGCACGTGCTTGATCACGGCGCACTCCCCCGCGATCCACGCGTAGGCCTGGCCTGACGGGAAATCAGCGGCGCGGATGGCGTCGAGGAGGCGGGACTCGCCGTGGTGGTGCGCGAGCCAGGTGATCTCGACATCGGCTGCACTGCGGAGGTCCTGGCGGTCGGCCTCCTCGGGCACCTCGACGAAGACCTTCGCGACGGCGCCTGCGGGCAGGGACTCGATGATGCCGCCGATAGCGGGGAGCGCGGTCTCGTCACCGGCGAGCAGGTGCCAGTCGGTACCGGGTACCGGGTGGTACTCGTAGCCGAGGATCGGTGCGTGCAGGGCGTTGGGGGCGAGCAGGCCGACGTGGTCGCCGCGCTCGGCGCGGGCCACCCAGGCGGAAGCGGGGCCGGTGTCGCCGTGCAGCACGAAATCGACGTCGACCTCGTTGTGCTCGGGGCGGTGGCCGCGCAGCGTGTAGGTGCGCATCACCGGGCGGATCTCGGTGGGCTGCGCGAGGTAGTCCTGGTACCAACCGGGACCGCTGGTCAGCACGGGCTCCCGCTGACCGGCCAACGGGAAGAACAGCTTGATCCGCTGGTCCTTGCCGCCACTGGTCAACCCGGCGAGATCGGGGCCGCCGAGGGTCACCCGAGCCATGTTCGGGGTGAGTCGGCGAACCTCGCGCACCTGGGCGCGGAAGTGGACGTAGGACAGGACCTGCTCGGGCCGGGTGTCGGTCGTCGCGGTCATGCGGGCCTTCCCTCACTGGGACACGGACCCGTCCGAGTAAAGCAAGGCATACCTAAGTGTTCAAGGGTTTGGCGCGGTGGTTCCGAAACGCCTTCACTAACCTGGGCCTCATGCGCATCGTCATCGCCGGAGGACACGGCCAGATCGCCCTGCACCTGGAACGCCACCTCGCCGCGCGCGGGGACACCTCGGTCGGCATCATCCGCAACCCCGGCCACGCCGACGACCTGCGCGCGGCCGGGGCCGAAGCGGCCGTGCTGGACCTGGAGTCCGCGACCGCCGAACAGGTCGCTGACGTGGTGCGGGGCGCCGACGCGGTGGTCTTCGCGGCGGGGGCAGGACCGGGCAGCGGCACGGCGCGCAAGCTCACCGTGGACCGCGACGCGGCGGCGCTGCTGGCCGAGGGCGCGCAGCTGGCCGGGGTCCGGCGCTACCTGATGATCTCCGCGATGAACGCCGACATCACGCCGCCGCCGGACATGGACGAGACCTTCGCCACGTACCTGCGCGCCAAGAGCGAGGCCGACGCCGACGTGCGGGGCCGCGACCTCGACTGGACGGTGCTGCGGCCGGGCGCGCTGACCAACGAACCAGCGACCGGGCGGGTGCGGATCGCCGAGAAGCTGCCGAGGGGCTCGATCACCAGGGAGGACGTGGCACTGGTACTGCTGGAGCTGCTCGACTCCCCGGAAACGGTGCACCGCCAGGTCGAGGTGACCGGGGGTGAGCAGAGCGTGGCCGAGGCCGTGGCGCAGCTCGCTCACCAGGGTGATCGTTCCTGACACGAGTGCTGTGAGTGAGCGATCTTCGGGTTTTCGGCTACCTGATCAGCGGTGACGGGTGATCGACCGGGCGTATAGGTTCACGCGGTGGCTGACGACAACGGAGCGCACGCCGGGACCTGGGCGCTGCCCCCGCACCTGTCGGCACCGACCGAGGCGCCCACCGGTGACCAGGTCGTTGACGCCGACGAGGCCGAGGAGTTCCTGAGGATCTTCCACGGCGAGAACCCGGACGCCGGACCGGTCGAGCGCCGCGTGGCCTGGGTCCGCACCGAGATCGAGATGACCGGCTCCTACCAGCACACCACCGCCGAACTGTCCTTCGGCGCGCGGGTGGCCTGGCGCAACGCCGCGCGCTGCATCGGCCGGTTGTACTGGCGCAGCCTGCGCGTGCGCGACATGCGGGCGGTGCGCGGTGCGACCGAGGTGGCCACGCAGTGCGTCGAGCACCTGCGGCTGGCCCACAACAAGGGGCGGCTGCGCCCGCTGATCACCATCTTCGCGCCGGAGGTGCCGGGCAGGCCCGCGCCGAGGATCTGGAACGAACAGCTGATCCGGTACGCGGGCTACCGCGACGCCGACGGCGGGGTGCTCGGCGACCCGCGCTACGTCGACTTCACCAGCACCGTGACGTCCATGGGTTGGCAGCAGCCGAGGGAGCGCGGGCGCTTCGACGTGTTGCCGCTGGTGGTGGAGACCCCCGAGGAGGGGCCGAGGCTGTTCCCGCTGCCGAGGACCGCGATCGACGAGGTGCGGCTGACCCACCCCGACCACCCGTGGTTCGCGGAACTGGGTCTCCGGTGGCACGCGGTACCGGCGATCAGCAACATGCGCATGGTCATCGGCGGCGTCTCCTACCCCGCCGCGCCGTTCAACGGCTGGTACATGGGCACCGAGATCGGCGCGCGCAACCTGGCAGACGCCGACCGGTACGACATGCTGCCGGAGCTTGCGAACCGATTGGGACTCGATACCAGCCGGGAGACGACGCTCTGGCGCGATCGGGCGCTGGTGGAACTCAACCGCGCGGTGCTGCACTCCTACGCCGAGGCGGGCGTGACGATCACCGACCACCACACCGAGTCGCAGCACTTCCTGAAGCACATCGACAAGGAGGCGCGCGCGGGCCGCAAGTGCCCCGCCGACTGGAGCTGGATCGTGCCGCCGGTGTCGGGCGGGCTGACGCCGGTGTTCCACCGCTACTACGACACCGACCACTTCAAGCCGGAGTTCGTCGTGGACCCCGATGCCGCCGAGCGGGGGCTGAAGGGCTGCCCGGCGCACTACGCCGACCACCGCCCGACACCGCCCGAGGAGGAGTTCAAGCCCGTGCTGTGGGCGTACCTGCGCGGCCCGGTGGCGACAGGACCGCGAGCAGGTTCTCTATGAGCAGTCCCGCGAGGTCGTCGCGGGCGAGGTCGCGGTGTTCGAGCCAGTGCAGCGTCATGGCTTCCGCGGCGGCGACCCAGCCGACGAGCACGAGGCGCAGTCGCGGGCACGCGCGGTCCAGCTCCAAGCCCTCGAAGGCCAGCTCGGCGATCAGCTCGCGGGTGCGGTTGACGATCTCGGCGACCTCGGCGCCCTGACTGGCCCCGCGCAGCAGCGCCACGTAGCCGTGCGCGTGCCGCTCGGCGAAGTCGAGGTAACCCGATACGGCGAAGCGCAGGCGGCTCAACGGCGGCCCCGGCGGGGGCTCGACCGCGCGAGCGAGCTCGTCGACGGCGGCCAGCAGCGCGTGCAGGTACAGCGACCGCTTCCCGCCGAAGTAACGGTAGACCAGCGCTCTTGAGGCACCGGCGGCGGCGGCGATCTCGTCGATGGTGACGTCCTCGCTCCGGCGCGTGCCGAAGAGCCGCTGCGCCGCGGCGAGGATCTCGTCCCTCCGCTGGGCGACGGGCAGTCGCCTGCGTGTGGCATTGACACGAGTCCTGCTCACATCAATATTAGACATCACGTCTACTAGTGGTCGGGAGACGACATGCGTTCAGTCCGGTCCGGCTCGGCACGACTCGCGGTGTACGAGAGCGGAGCGCCCGATCGGCCGACAGTGCTGCTGGTGCACGGCTACCCCGACGATCATCACGTGTGGGACCGGGTCGCGCAGCGCCTGCGCGGGAAGTTCCACGTCGTCACCTACGACACGCGCGGCACCGGCACCTCGGCCGGGCCGAAGGAGCGCTCCGGCTACCGCCTGGAACACCTCGGCGAGGACCTGCTCGCGGTCGCGGACGCGGTGAGCCCGAACCAGCCGGTGCACGTGGTCGGGCACGACTGGGGCTCGATCCAGGCGTGGGAGGCGGTGACCGATCCCGCCGCGCGGCACCGGATCGCTTCGTACACAACGATTTCCGGGCCTTGCCTGGACCACGTCGGCCACTGGACGCGGAGCAGGCTGCGCCGCCCGACCCCGCGAAGGTTGCGGCAGGTCATCTCGCAGCAGCTGCACTCCTTGTACATCCTGTTCTTCCACCTCCCCGTGCTGCCCGCGTTGTTGTGGCGCACCGTGCTCGCGCGGAACTGGGCGCGGCGGCTGTGGCGCACCGAGGGGATCAAGTTCGACCGCCCGACCCGCGTGCTCGCCAAGGACGGCGTGCTCGGCATGGAGCTGTACCGCGCGAACATCTTGCCGCGCTTGAAGAATCCCCGTGAGCGGCGGACAACAGTGCCGGTGCAGGCGATCACGCCGTTGCACGACCGCTACGTCACGCCCGCGCTCGCCGAGGACCTGGAGCGGTGGGCGCCGGAGCTGTGGCGGCGCCCGCTGGCCGCTGGGCACTGGGCCCCGCTGAGCCACCCCGAGGCCGTGGCTCGCATGGTCGAGGAGTTCGTCGACCACGTCGAGACCGGGACGAGCACGCGCGCGCTGCGCCAGCACCGCGTCTCGGAGAACCGGAAACCCTTTGCCGACAAGCTGATCGTCATCACCGGCGCGGGCAGCGGCATCGGAAGGGCCACGGCGGAGGCGTTCGCCGAGCAGGGCGCGGACGTGATCGCCTGCGACATCAACGAGGTGGCGGCGAAGGACACCGTGCGGCGCATGGGTTCCGGGGCCGCCTACCAGGTCGACGTCTCCGACGAGGCGGCCATGCGGCGCTTCGCCGACACCGTGCTGGCCGACCACGGCATTCCCGACATCGTGGTCAACAACGCCGGAATCGGTGTGGCTGGGCCGTTCCTGGACACCTCGACGGAGCAGTGGAAGCGCGTGCTCGACGTCAACCTGTGGGGTGTGATCCACGGCTGCCGCTTCTTCGGCGCGGCGATGGCCGAGCGCGCGGAGGGCGGGCACATCGTCAACGTCGCCTCGGCGGCGGCCTACACGCCGACGCAGGTCCTGCCCGCGTACGCGACGACGAAGTCCGCGGTGCTGATGCTCAGCGAGTGCCTGCGCGCGGAGCTGGCGCACAACGGCATCGGCGTCAGCGCGATCTGCCCGGGGCTGATCAACACCAACATCGCGGCCACCACGACCTACGTCGGCGCCAGCGACGCCGAGCAGGCGGCGTTCCGCGAACGCGCCGTGCAGAGCTACCAGGCGCGCAACTACCCGCCGGAGCGCGTCGCGGCCCAGATCCTGCGCGCGGTGCTCCGCAACGCGCCCCTGGTCCCGGTGAACGCCGAGGCCAGGGTCGCGTTCGCGCTGTCCAAGGTCAGCCCGGGGGCACTGCGGGCCTTCGCCAAGCTCACGCCGCCGAGCGAAGAGCAGGAAGGCCGCGCCTGATCGCCCTGGCGAACTCGCTGAGCAGGTCGGGCATGCGGTGCAGGTCGCCGTTGAGCGCGCACGCCTCGGCGAGTTCGTCCACGGTCAGCGGGCGCCCGGAGTCCTCCAGTTCGAACGCGGTCTGCCCGGACTGGACAGCGAGCAGCACGCGCTTGAGCGCGGCGCGGACGTCTTCGAAGACCTCCTCCGACAACAGCGGCAGTCTGTCCAATGTGGACATCTCGGGGAGGCGGCAGAGCCAGAAGTCGTTCCACTCGCTGCCCCACAGCGCGTGCCGGGCGTCGTCGGGCTCCAGCAGGTGGTCCTCGGCGAGGCCGGGCCGGTAGCGGCTGACGACCTCCAGCAGCTGCGGTCTGGAGAGCAGGCCGGGGTTGATCACCGCGACCACCCTGACCGGGTCCACCGGGGTGCCGTGCACCGCCTCCTCCAGCGCCAGCACCGCGATGTCGGCGAACCACGCCGCGACCTTGCGGTAGGACTCCTTGGTGGAGGTGTCGTGCTGCTCGGCGAGGAACATCGTCTCCGTGGTGACCACCGCGAGCGGGTGCGCGACGTCCAGGCCCGCCCTCGGCACCTTCGCCCTGCGGTGCGCCTCGACCGCCTCGCGGTAGCGGGACTCGGTCCGCCGCTGCGCGGTACGCAGTACCTCGATGTGCTCGTCCAGTTCCGCGAGCACCTCGTCCACCTCCTCCCGGGTGAGCGCGTCGGCCAGGGCGAGGCGGTCTTCGTCGATGCCAGTCACACCGGCGAGCCTGCCAACCCGATCAGGTTCACGTCATCACCTGATGCGGTGGGGCCGTTCAGCTGCCACCGTGGACGTATGGAGATCTTGAGCAGCAGGGTGTTGTTGCGCCCGCGTGACCCGGAGCGCTCGCGCGCGTTCTACCGGGACGTGCTCGGCCTCGCCGTCTTCCGCGAGTTCCCCGGCGGCACTGTGTTCTTCCTCGGGCAGGGGTTGCTGGAGGTGGCCGCGCACAGCGGCGACGGCTCCGCTCCGGGGAGCACTTCGCTGTACATGCAGGTGCGCGATGTGCGGGCGGAGTTCGAGGTGCTCGTCTCGCGCGGCGCCGAGGTCCTGCGCGAGCCGGAGGTGGAGCCGTGGGGGCTGCACGAGGGCTGGATTCGCGATCCGGACGGGGTGCGCATCGTGCTGGTGGAGATCCCCGCCGACCACCCGCTGCGCCGCGACACCCGCTCCTAGGCTGCCCAGGTCACGAACAGCACGGTCACGCGAACCGCGTTGTTCGCGCCGATGACGTACTTGACTTGACCGAATTCGTCGAACGACGCGTACCAGGCTCCTTCTGCTCTTGGGCACGCGTGGTGCAGCGGGCTTCGCAGCTCACCGCCGCGCCCGGTGGACGTCCGACTCGTCGCCCGTCTCCAGGCGTTCAGTCACGGCGACGGTGTGCTCGAACGCCTCGCGATCGAGGTACAGCACCGCGCGGAGCCACCAGTGCCGCACGACCACGTCCACCCTGGCGAGGTCGAAGTCATCGTCGGCCTCGGCCATGGCCACGTGGAACTCGCGTTCGAACTCGGCGAGCACGTCGGCGTTGGTGGCGGCGAGCGCGGCCCGGACCGCGACGGCCGTCCGGTCGAAGGTGAACCTCGGTCGGTGAGCAGGCGCTCGGGGCCGCTGTCCTCCACCGAGCCCGGGATGTCGGTCGGTGTCATGCCTTCATGGTGCGCCACCGCGTGTCAGAACTCGCTGGAGAACACGGTGGACGGTCGCGGGGCGAGCGGGCCCCACGACCGTCCACTGTGGAGCGACGGGTCCGTGGACCGGGGGGAGGGCGGACCCGTCACCGGCGGGGTCAGCAGCTGGCCAGGCCGCGGACCAGGAGGTGCGACGCGAGGAACGTGTACGGCTTGGTGGTGAAGGGCAGCACCGACACGCACTCGCTGTCCAGCGCGAAGGCGATGTCGACGCGCACGGTCTGCGACGTCCGGCAGTTGTTGGTGATGTGGACGGTCTGCTCGAAGATGCCCACCGGCTCCTGCAGGCGGTAGCTCACGCAGTCCGGGACGTTCGCCCGCGGTTCGGCGGCGCCGGCGGTTCCGGTGAACGAAAGCGCGGCGACGGCGGCAAGGGTCAGGGAAAGGGCGGTTCGCACAACTACTCCTGTGTCGTCGTGGGGGGCGGAATTGCTCAGCCGGTGGCGCAGCCGCGCCAGTTGTTGCCGGAGGGGCCGTCCGAGGTGAACATGGTCACAACATTTCCGGAGCCCTTGTTGTAAACGAGGGTCGCGTGACCGCCGTGGCTGCGGTCGTAACGCAGTGCGACATTTCCGTTCGCGGCGGGAACCTCGTAGTAGTTCCGCGAGAAGATGTGGTTGAAGCAGGCGTTGACGTTGACGTCGTCGGCGCCGTTCTCCGCGATGGGGTGACCGGCGTCGATGTGGATGACACCGGAGGTGTAGTCGCCGCAGCGCAGCTGAACGGACTGGTGCGGGGAGCCGCCAGGGGTCAGCGACGCGACGACGTCCTGGGGGTGCGCGGTCCGGAAGCAGTCGCTGGCGTTGACGAACGCGGGGATCGCCGAGGCCGTTCCGGGGAGGGCGGCGATGACCGCCGCCGCGGCCAGCAGGGCCGAGAAGAGCCTCTTCACCGTTTTCTGCCTTTCAGTTCGGTCGTACCCGAAATCGAGAGGACCGTAGGCAGCGAAAAAAATAGTGAACAATCCCCTTCAAGCAGGCCTGAAATGCGCAGGCCAGAGCATTCGGGGTAGCGGTTCGATCACGCAGGATCACAGCCGAGAACTGCTCACCTTCACTCAAGACTGTGAATAGAAGAATTGTTCAGCAGCCCCTGCAAGAACTGCGCGTTGAGATGACCCTCGTCGCGGTAGCAGTTGTTGAAGACCACGTGCGCGGGCTCGTCGAGCTCGTGCAGGCGCCGGGCCCACGCGGCCAGCTCAGCCTCGGAGTAGGAGTAGCGGAACCGTTTCTCGATGTCCTTGCTCGTCCACTGTGGACTGTGACCGTGCATGCGGAGCACGGCTATGTCGGAGGTCGCCACGAGCAGCGGCGGCACGGAGTCGTCGTGGCCCTGGGGCATGTCCACCGACACGTACGGAATGTCGTGCTGGCACAGGAAAGCGAGCGTGCTGGGGCCGTTGACGTGGTCCAGCCACGTGGAGTGACGCAGCTCGACGCAGATCCGCATCGGCGCGCAACGGCTCCTGCACTCCACCAGGAACTGCCGCGCGGACTCCCCCGGCCGGAACCACGGCGGGAACTGGAACAGCAGCAGCCCGAGCTTCCCCGCGGCGTGGATCGGTTCCACGGCAAGGAGAAACCGCGACCACAACTCCTCGGCGCGCGCCGGGGTGAGGTCGCTGAGGCGGACGCGATCGGTGCCGGTGCGCAGGTCTGGCGGCAGGTGGGAGGAGCGCACGGTGTGCTTGGTCAACGCGGCGAAAGCCTTGACGTTGAAGGTGAAGTCCTCCGGGGTGCGGTCCACCCAGCCCTGCGCGACCTCGGGTGTGGGGATGGCGTAGTAGGAGGTGTTGACCTCCACCAGCGGGAAGCGCGACGCGTAGCTGGTCAGCCGCTCCGCGTCGCGCACTCCCGCCGGGTACCAGCCGGTCTCGGTCAGCCCTCGGTCGGTCCACCCCGCCGTTCCCACCAGCACCTCGCCCATGGCTTCTGGCTACCCGGTGCGGCGCGAACGAATCAGCGGCGGCGACCGGTGAGCTGGGACCACATGCCGACTGGTACCAGGCGTGCCGCCTTCATCAGCACCGCCATCCGCCGGGGGAAGACGATCTCCGGCTTGCCGGAGACGATGCCGTCGGCGATCTTGCGAGCGGCGTGGTCGGGCTCGACCATGAACGGCATCCGGAAGGTGTTGCGCGCGGTCATCGGGGTCCGCACGAAACCCGGGCAGATGGTCTGCACGCGGATTCCCTTGTGCCGCAAGCCTCCTCGCAACGACTCCAGCAGGTTGATCTGCGCGGCCTTGGTCGCGCTGTAGGCCTCCCCGCCCGGCATGCCGCGATAGCCCGCGACCGAGGCGACACCGACGATCGTGCCCTTGCCGCGCTCCAGCATCGACGGCAGCACGGCCTCGATGCCGTAGGACATCCCGAACACGTTGACCTCGAACTGCCTCCGGAACGAGTCCGGGTCCCAGTTCGTCACGTCGAAGCGGTCCCAAGCACCCGCGTTGAGCACGGCGATGTCGATGCCGCCGAACGCGTCGATGACCTTCTCCGCGGCGGTGAGCACGGCGATGCGGTCCATCACGTCGACGGGCTGGACGAGCATCCGGCCGTCGGAGACCTTGGCCAGCTGGTCGGTGCGGCGGGCGCTGATCGCGACCCGGGCGCCGCGCGCGTGCAGCTCCTGGGCGAGCGCGGCGCCGATCCCGCTGGAGGCACCGGTGATCCAGACGCGCGGGCTCATCGGGCCTTCTCGAATCCGAGCTGCCACACGTCGAGGTAGCCGGAGCGGAACCCGGCCTCGCAGTAGCCGAGGTAGAACTCCCACATCCGCTTGAACTGGGCGTCGAAGCCGAACTCGGCGATGGTGTCCCAGTTGGCGGTGAAGCGCTGGTGCCAGTGCCGCAGCGTGCGCGCGTAGTCCTGGCCGAGCGAGCGGCGCGCGACGAGCGGGAGGTGGCTGTGGCTCTCGATCGCGGGCACGGACAGGAGCTGTCCGCCCGGGAAGACGTACTTGTGAATCCAGGTGTAGGACTCGCTCGTGGCCAGCAACCGGTCGTGCGGCATGGTGATCGCCTGGAGCCCGACCCGCCCGCCGGGCACGAGCAGCCGGTCCAGCGCGCCGAAGTACGTCGGCCAGTACTCGCGGCCGACCGCCTCGATCATCTCCACCGAGACGATCGCGTCGTAGGCCCCGGTGGCGTCGCGGTAGTCCTTCAGTTCCACCTTGGCCAGGTGCGAGACCCCGGCCTCGACGATCCGCTTGTCCGCCAAGGCTTTCTGTTCGGCGGAGATGGTGATCGACGTGATGTGCGCTCCCCGGCGGGCCGCGCGGATCGCCAGCTCGCCCCAGCCGGTGCCGATCTCCAGCACCCTGCTCCCCGCGCGCACCCCCGCGTAGTCCAGGATGCCGTCGATCTTGCGGCGCTGGGCCTCGGCGAGGTCGGTGACGCCGGGCGCGAACCAGGCCGCCGAGTAGGTCATCGTCTCGTCGAGGAAGTTCGCGAAGAGGTCGTTGGACAGGTCGTAGTGGCGGTGGATGTTGTTCCGCGCGCCGTCGACGGTGTTGCGCTCCTCGGTGGGCTGGCGCCGTTCGACGATGTGCCGGAAGACCTGCAACGGCTTGGGGATCAGCGTGGCCATCCGCCGCGCGAACGGGGTGAGCACGTCGGCGAGGTGGCCGCTGGTCCAGTCCCCGGCCATGTAGGACTCGCCGAAGCCGATCTTGGCGTCGGCGCCGAGCTTGCGGAAGAACTCCTCGGGCCGCACGATCCGCATGATCGGCGAGTTCGAGCCACCGGCACCCCAGCGCGTGCCGCCGGGGAGCGTGACGCGGACCGGCAACGCCCGGACGGCGTTCCTGAACAGACTTTCGGCGATCCTGGCTCGGAGCACGGTCACTGGACACCCTCCTGAACGGTGTGCGGCTTGCGGGGAACGACCGGGATTCGCCTGAGCCACAGGGCGATCCCGTGCCGGAAGATCAGGGCGAACACGCGGTGGGACAGGGCGAGCAGGCGCTTGCGGGTGGACATCCGCTGCCCGCGCAGCGTCGCGACGAACACGACCTCGTCGTTCTGCCGCAACGAGATGCTGATGTCCAGCCGCTCGCCCGGCCTGCTGAACTTCATGTGGTAGCGGCCCTCGACGGTGAAGAACGGCGAGACGTAGAACTCCTTGTCCGCCACCGCGCGGCCGGCCGGGTCGGGGCGGAGCAGGTAGCAGTGCCGTTCGCCGTAGGTGTTGTGGACCTCGGCGACGATGCACTCCAGCTCACCGTCGGGGCCGTGGCACCAGAACACCGACAGCGGGTTGAAGACGAAGCCGAACGAGCGCGGGTTTGCCAGCAACAGCACGCGCCCACCCCGGAGGTCGACGCCCTGCGAGGCGAGCCAGGCGTCGAGGTTCGCGCGGATCGACCGCTCCGGGTCGCCGAGGTGGTCGCGCGCCTCGAACCCCTTGGGCAGCGCGGCGAGGTCGACCAGCGACATCTGGACGCGGTGGGAGAACCGCCGCCGGATCTGGTCGAGGCGCGTGTGCGTGACGACGGCGTCGTAGATCATGTCCAACCCGCTCCGAACGCCTCCGCCGCCCGCACCCCGGACGCGCAGCCGTCCTCGTGGAAGCCCCACCCGTGGTAGGCACCGGCGAACGCCGTCCTGCCGGTCGCGAGCCCGGGGAGTTTCGCTTGCGCGGCAACGGACTCCGGCGTGTAGATCGGGTGCTCGTACACCATCTTCGCGATCACCGACTCCTTCGCGATCCGGGTGGGGGCGTTGAGCGTGACGACGTAGTCCTCCGGCTCGGACAGGCGCATGAGCCGGTTCATGTGGTAGCTGACGACGACCTCGTTGGAGTCCGACCGGCACGACGGCTTGAGGTAGTTCCACGACGCCCGCGCACCCTCGGCGCGCGGCAGCAGCGAAGCGTCCTTGTGCAGCCAGGTCTCGTTGCGGGAGTACTGGAAGGCGCCCAGCACGGCGCTCTCCTCCTCGGTCGCGTCGCCCAGCAACCGCAGCGCCTGGTCGGGGTGGGTGGCGATCACCACGCGGTCGACGCGGTGCAGCTCGTCGGCGTCGTCACGGATGTCCACGCCGTCGGCGTCGCGGTGCACGGCACGGATCGGCGTGGAGACGTGCACGGCGGTGAGCCCCTTGACAGCGCGTTCCACATAGGACCGAGAACCACCGGTGACCGTCTTCCACTGCGGAGAACCGCCGACGGCGAGCATGCCGTGGTTGCGGAGGAACTCGAAGAGGTAGCGCGCGGGGTACTGCTTGCTGACCTCGCGCGAGGACGACCACACGGCGGAGACCACCGGCAGCACGAAGTGGTCGACGAAGTAGGAGGAGTAGCCGCCGATCGCCAGGAACGCGCCGAGCGTGACGTCTCCGGCGTCCGGCTCGGCCAGGACGCGGCGGGCGTGCTTGTGGAAGCGGGTGACCTCGGCCAGCATCCGCAGGTACGCGGGCTTGACGAGGTTCCTCGGCTGCGCGAACAGCCCGCCGATCTGCTTGGCGCCCGCGTACTCCAGGCCACAGCCCTCGCAGCGCACGCTCATCGACATCTCGGAGTCCTGCGTGGACACCCCGAGTTCCCCGAAGAGCCGCAGCAGGTTCGGGTAGGTGCGCTGGTTGTGCACGATGAAACCGCTGTCCACGGCGACCATCCCGCCATCGGGCGCGGGCACGTCATGGGTGTGCGCGTGGCCGCCAACGCGCTCGTCCCGCTCGAACATCACCACGTCGTAGCGCCGCTGCAACAGGTAGGCCGCGGTGAGTCCAGCAACTCCACTGCCGATGACGGCAACACGGTCACGCATCGCGCTTCTCCTCCGTGATCTTCATGACGAACGTGCGGGCGGCGTCGGTCCAGTCGGCGATCCGCCGGAGCATGAAGTGCCCGGTGCCCGGCAGCGCGACGTGCTCGGCCGCGACCCCCAGGGAGCGCAGCCGCTCGACGTAGCTCGCGGACTGCGCCGGGCTCGTCCACCGGTCGGCGGTGCCGTGCACGATCAGCACCTCGCGCCCGGACCGGACGAGGTGGCCGACGGGCTCGCCGGGCTCGATCCACGGCGCGAGCGCGCAGACCGCCCGCACTCCGCTCTCGTCGGCCACGCGCAACGCCGTCCTGCCGCCCATCGAGTGCCCGACCAGCACGATCGCCGCGCCGGGGTGGTTGCGGCGGGCCTCGGCGATCGCCCACCGCGCGTCGGCGACGGCGGGCAGCTCCGGCTCGTTCCAGCCGCGCTCGCGGAAGCGGACCAGCCAGACGGAGACGCCGTGCTCCCGCCCCGCACGGTGCAGCGACCGGGCGATCGGGACCATCCGCCGGTAGCTGAGGTTGCGCCGCAGCACCGGCTCCCTGCTGCGGACCTTGCCGCCGTGCAGAACGATGACAACGGCCTCAACCTCCGCACCGGCTTCCATGATCGTCACGTCGGGTGTGCGCACATCGGTCATTCGGGGCAGTCGGCGCTCCGGTTTGGTCTTTCGGGTGATCCACCAATCCGGGCGCCCGCGCGCGACGAAGACCGGGAAAGCTTCGGAAGCGGGGTGTGCGGCGTGTCCCAGCAGCATGGTGTGGCTCAGACATTGGCTGAGCTGGTCGAACGGGTGCTCGGAGCCGGTCTGCCGGTGGGGGTGCGGGCCTGGGACGGCAGCACCGCGGGGCCCTCCGACGGCCCGGTCGCGGTGGTCCGCAACCGCAGGGCGCTGCGCAGGCTGCTGTGGGACCCGAACGAGCTGGGCCTCGCCAGGGCCTACGTCTCTGGAGATCTTGACGTCGACGGTGACCTCGCCGAGGGCCTTCGCCGGTTCTGGGCGCTCGCCAGGAAGCAGCGGCCGAAGGTGACGGCCGCCGACCGCGTGGACCTGGTCAAGGCTGCTCTGCGGCTCGGCGTGATCGGCCCTCGCCCGAAGGCGCCGCCGGAGGAGGCCAGGCTGCGCGGGCGGCTGCACACGCGGCTGCGGGACCGGGCGGCCATCGCCCACCACTACGACCTCAGCAACGAGTTCTACGAGAAGGTCCTCGACCCGCACATGGCGTACTCGTCGGGCTACTGGACCAGCGACGATCCCGACTACACCCTCACGGACGCACAGCGGGACAAGCTCGACCTCGTCTGCCGCAAGCTGGAACTGAAGCCCGGGATGCACCTGCTGGACGTCGGGTGCGGCTGGGGCTCGATGATCCTGCACGCGGCCGAGCACTACGGCGTGCACGCGACCGGCATCACGCTTTCCGCGCAGCAGCGCGACTTCATCGAGAACCGGATCAAGGAGCGCGACCTCACCGACAAGGTCACCGTGCGCTTGCAGGACTACCGCGAACTGTCCGACGGCCCCTACGACGCGGTGTCGTCGATCGAGATGGGCGAGCACGTCGGCGCCGGGAACTACCCGATCTACACCTCGGCGCTGCACCGCGCGGTCAAGCCCGGTGGTCGTGTGCTGATCCAGCAGATGTCGCGCGGCAAGGTCGCTCCCGGCGGCGGCGCGTTCATCGAGGGCTACGTGGCACCCGACATGACCATGAGCCCCGTCGGCAGCACCGTGAACCTCATCGAGCGCGCCGGTTTCGAGGTCCGTGGTGTCGAGGCGATGCGCGAGCACTACGTTCGGACCGTGGACGTGTGGGCTGAGACCATCGAGAAGCGCTGGGCCGAGCTCGTGCGGCTCGTCGGCGAAGGGCAGGCGCGCGTGTGGCGGCTGTACATGGCGGGCGGATCGCTGGCGTTCGCCGAGAACCGCATGGGCGTCAACCAGATCCTGGCGATGCGCCCGGCGGTGATCTGAGGTGAGCTTCACCGGCAACCTCGCGATCACCGGCGCCCTCTCCATCGTGCTCTTCGTGATCACCTACGTGATCGCGCGCCGCCGAGGGCGCCTCGACACCATCGACACGCTCTGGGGCTTGGGCTTCGCCGTGATCGCCGTGACGAGCTACGCGCTCTCCGGCGGCGGTCACCTGCTCAGCGCCGCGCTGACCGTCGTGTGGGGCGTCCGGCTCGCGTGGCACATCCACTCCCGCAACCACGGTCGCGGCGAGGACCCCCGCTACACCAAGATCAAGGGCAACCCGTTCTACCGCGTGTACATGCTCCAAGCGGTGATCATGTGGTTCGTGTCGCTGCCCGTGCAGGCGGCGCAGTACTGGGTCCCGGAGGTCGGCTGGCTGGGATGGCTCGGCGCGGCGGTGTGGCTGCTCGGCTTCGTCTTCGAGACCGTTGGCGACCACCAGCTCGCCCGCTACAAGGCCACCCCCGACCGCCCGCCGGTGCTCAACACGGGTTTGTGGCGCTACACCAGGCACCCCAACTACTTCGGCGACGCGTGCGTGTGGGCCGGCCTCTACCTCATGGCCTGCGAGCACTGGATCGGCGCCGCGACCGTGTTGTCGCCGGTGGCGATGATCCTGTTGCTGGCCAAGGGAAGCGGTGCCCCGCTGACCGAGAGGGCCATGCGCGAGCGCCCCGGATACGCCGAGTACGTCTCCCGCACCAGCGGTTTCTTCCCGCTGCCACCCAAGAAAGGCTGACAATGCGCCCCGGTGACACCATCGCAGACTTCACACTCCCCGACCAGGACGGCGAGCCCCGCACGTTGAGCAAGCTGCTCACCGACGGCCCTGTCGTGCTGTTCTTCTACCCCGCCGCCATGACCGGTGGTTGCACCGCGGAGGCCTGCCACTTCCGCGACCTCGGCGCCGAGTTCGCCGAGCTGGGCGCGCAGCGCGTCGGCATCAGCGGTGACGCGGTGAGCAAGCAGAAGGAGTTCGCGTCGCAGAACACCTTCGACTACCCCCTTCTGTCCGATGTGGACGGAACCGTGTCGGCCCAGTTCGGGGTGAAGCGCAGGATCATCAAGATGGTGAAGCGCCACACCTTCGTCATCGGCACCGACCGCGTCCTGCTCGACGTGATCAAGAGCGAGCTCCGCTTCGAGGCCCACGCCGACCAAGCGCTGGAGTCGCTGCGCAAGCACGTCAAGGGCTAGCGAACCCCACGCACGTGGTTGCTTCGGCCCAGCCCGGACCTTTTTGCGGCTCAACGACCGCACGTGCGAGTCTCGGCGGATGGATCTTCGTCGAGCGATCGCGGTCGTCGCGGTCACGGGCTTGGGCACTGTCGTCTCCGGGATCGCGGCGGAGGCGGCGGAGAAGCCGAAGCTCACCGCCAGTTGCAGCAAGGCGGGTTTCACCGGTTCCGTCGCCGTCTACGGCAAGTCAGGCCCCGACGGATTCGGTGGCACCGCACCACTGGCGCTGATCACCAAGGTGCAGTACAAGATCAAGAAGCCGGGTGGTGGGCGGACGGAGCGCAATGACGTCTTCGTGCACTACCGCCCCGATCCGCACGACCCCGAGGTGAGCTACCTGTTGGCCAAGAGCGGCGACAAAGCCCTGGCGGACAACAAGTGGCACTCGCTCAGCCGCGAGATCGACGCGACGAGGACCCAGCACCCGGGCATCTTCGTCGAGTTCATCTTCAACACCGCCGGCAAGGACCCCAGGTGCACCAAGCTGAAGCACCTGTGATGCCGGTGAGCCGTGCTACGAGTGCGCCACCCCGACCCGGAACACCCGCACCTCCCCGTGGTTGGCCCCACTGCAGGGCGAGGAGTTCGAGCAGTTCGCCTGCACGTACGCCCCGGTCTTGAAGTAGCCCCCGGAGAACTTCTTGGGGATCTCCACAGCCAGCTTCCCGTCGAAGAAGGCCTTGATCCGCCCGCCGCTCACTTCGAACCGGGCCACGAACTTCCGTCCCAGCTCGTACGAACTCGTCACGAGGTGGAAGTGCGTGTCATCGCCCTTCGTGACGTAAACCTTGTTCCCCTCGACCCGGAACACCGACACGTCGTCGCTGCCGTCGTGGATCTGCGCGGCCACCACGTGCGGCTTGCCGTTCGGGAGGCGGGTCACGGCCGCTTCGACCTCAAGGACGTGCTTGCCGGAGCTCGACGACCAGCTCGCGTTGTCCTTGCCGTTGCTGGTCATCTCGCGCAGCTCGGAGCGGGGGTAGCCGGAGCCGCTGGTGGTCACGCCGTTGACGGCGGCGCGGAACTGGACGCCCGCGCAGTCCGGCGTCGGCACGAACCAGGGGTCCGCGCTGAACGTGGCGAGGGCAGGTTGCTTGACCTCCTTCGGCTTCTCGGCGGAACCGGTCGGCAACGTCTGCTTCCAGTTCTTCAGGTCGAGCACGTCACCGGGGTGCTTGCAGGACGGGTCAGCCGCGGCCACGGGCGCCGCTGAGGCCAGCGCGGCAACGGAGAAAGCCGCACAGCACAGGGGAATCAGACGATTCATCGGTCGCTTCTCTCATCAGGGGACGACCCGGCAAGCCGCCGACAAAGACTCGTGCATCGATTTACTGTCCGGCGGTGCCCGAAGGCTAGGGGCGGCCTGCGAGCACGTCAACGCCCACCTCAGAAAACTTGTCCCCTGGTACGGTCTCGCCAGGTGAGAGGGAGGGGTGCCGGAGTGCGCAACGGCAGCAGTGTGACGATTTACCAGGTCGCGCGCGCCGCGGGAGTGTCACCGAGCACGGTGTCCAACCTGCTCAACGGCAGGCCCGGGCGAATGCTGCCCGCGACCCGGCAGCGGGTCGAGGAAGCGATCGAACAGCTCGGCTACCGCCCCAACCGCACCGCCCGCCAGCTGCGCACCGGCCGCACCCAGGCGATCGGCCTCGTCGTGCCCTCGGTGGCGAACCCGTTCTGGGGGACCTTCGCCCGCCACCTCGAAGGCGCCGCGCTGGCCGAGGACTACCACGTGCTGCTGTGCAACAGCGAGCGCGAGCCGGAGCGCGAGCGCCGCTACCTCGAACAGCTCTGGGACGACGGCATCCGCGGCGTGGTGCTGTGCTCGTCGCTGCCCTCGCTCGACCACGTGAAACCGTTGCTGGAGGCCGGTTTGACGGTGGTCGCCTTCGACCGCACCGCCCAGCCCGGCGATCCCGAGGCGCTGGTGAACATCAGCGTGGACAACGTCGTCGGCGCGCACCTGGTGACCCAGCACCTGCTCGACCTCGGGCACCGGCGGCTGGCCTACGTCTCCGGTTCGCTGCGCGCGGTGAACCGGCAGGAGCGCTACCGGGGCTACCTCTCCGCGATCACCGACGCCGGGCTGGACCTGGCCGACGCCAACGCCGAACTGTCCACTTCGGACACCAGCTACGGCGACCGGGACGCCGCCGAGCTCGGCCGCGCGCGCACCGTCGAACTGCTCGGCTCGGCGAACCCGCCGACCGCGCTCGTGGCGATGAACGACATGTGCGCGCTCGGCGTCTGCGCGGGCGTGCGCGACACCGGCCGCCAGGTCGCCGAGGACGTGTCGGTCGTGGGCTTCGACGACATCCTGCTCGCCGAGCTGTGCGCGCCCGCGCTGACCACCGTGCGCCAACCGCTGGAGCGCATGGCCGCCGAGGCCTTCCAGCACCTGCGCGCCGGGATCGAGGGCGGCGCACCGCTTCCCGGCCGCTCGCTGCTGATCCGGCCGGAGCTGGTCGTGCGCGCCTCCACCGCGCCGCCGCGCTAGCCGGTCATCGCGGCCACCTCCGCCGCGAGCTCGCGCACCACCTCCGAGTGCGTCTCGCCGGTCGCCCTCGACACGCGGTCGATCAGCATCAGGTCGACCACCATGTGCGCGTTGGCCTCCGCCGTGCGCGTGTGCTGCGACCAGCGCAGCGCGAAGATCACGCGCATCAGGTCCTCGTGCGTGCAGGGCGGGACCACGCGAATGCTGCCCGTGGGCTCGTCGTGCCTGTTCGCGCGCGCGATCAGCTCGAAGATCTCCTCGACCGGGCGGGCTTCGCCGAGCAGGGTCAGCACGCGCATCCAGTCTTCGAGCAGTTCGCGCTCCGTCGGAACGGGCGCCATGTCCACCGATCCGTTGTCCATGCCCGCATGGTGCACCCGAGCCCTGACAGTCAGCTCACGTCCGGGAGCGCGGCGCGGCGTGCACGAGCACGGACGGTTTGCGCCACAACACTTCCGGCGTCGCTTCACCCTCGGCGCCGACACCCGACCGGCAACCGGTTGGGGCCAATGGGCTTACGAGATGGGAACGGGCGCGGTCTCCTGGCCTGCGGCGGCGCACGCTGATCTTCCGGCCCCGGACGGGTGACGTCGGAAGTCGGTTCGACGGGAGGAGCCCGCGATGACACCGTTCTGGGAGGCCACTTCCGGCAGGCTGCTCGACCGGCTGGTGCGCGCGGGAGCACCTGCGGTGATCTTCTGGCTCGGCGGGCTCGCGCTCGTGCCGGGCGGGCCGGCGTGGCTGGCGACGGTGCCGGGCGCCTTCCTGTTCGCCGGCGCGCTCGTCGGCTCGGCGGTGCTGGTGAACCAGGTGGCGCCGTTGGCGTTGCGGGTGCTCCGGGGACCGTGGCCGGGGCCGCTGAAGGAGTTGTCCCGCAAGCGAACCGCGGAGATCAGCGCGCGCGTGGAGGCCGACGAGCTGAAGTGGCGCGAGCTGACGGCGGCGGTGAAGTCCGAGCTGGCAACCGACGAGGAGCGCGCCGAGCACGTGGAGCTGGAGCGGCGGCTCAGCCGGTGCTCGGCGGACGTGGCCCAGCACCAGCCGACGCGCGTGGGCAACCTGCTCAGCGCGGCGCAGGCGCGGGTCAGCGAGAAGTACGGCCTGGACGCGGTGATCACCTGGCCCAGGCTGTGGCTGGTGCTGCCGAGGGCCGCGCGCGAGGAGCTGGCGGCGGCGAGGGCGGCGCTGCACTCCTCGGCCGCGACGCTGGTGTGGGCGGCGTTGTTCTGCGGCTTCACCTGGTGGTCGTGGTGGGCGCTGCCGATCGGGCTCGGCCTGCTCGGCGTGACCGCGTGGTTCTGGGTGCCCTCGCGCGCGGCGCACTTCGCGGCGTTGTTCGAGTCGACCTACGACCTGCACCGCGCCGCGCTCTACGAGCAGCTGCGCTGGCCGATGCCCTCATCGCCGGTGAAGGAGCGCGAACAGGGCCGCGCGCTGACCGGCTACCTGCTGCGCGGCACCCGCCCGAGCCTCACCTGAGCCCGGGCACGGCGTCGGCGTCGGCCATCGCCTGCGCGGTGAGCCGGAACAGCGGCGGCACGCGGTAGCGGAACCACCCGGCGAAGTCCGCCGCGCCACCGGTCTCCGGGATCGCGAGGTGGAACTCCACCAGGCGCTCCAGCACCGACTCCGCGTGGTACTCGTCGAGGTTGAGCAGCTTCGCCGCGTCTTCCAGGGGCAACGGTTCCCTGGCGTGCGGGGCGAGCGCGAGGAACGCGGCGCGGGTGTCGGCGTCGAGTTCCTCGACGCTGGCCTCCACGCTGGCCCGCACGTCGAGCTTGCCGCTGGTCAGCTCGCGCAGCCGCTGGTCCTCCGCGCCCAGTCGCTCCACCAGGCGGGCCACCGACCAGTGCGGGCGCAGCGCGAGCCGGGTCGCGGCGGCCAGGACCGCCAGCGGCGAGCCCCCGCACAGCCGCAGCAGTGCGGCGGCGGCAGCGTCGTCGCGGCCCGCCCTGGCCTGGCCGATCACCGAGGCGAGCAGGTCGGTGCTCTCCGAGGGGCTCAGCGGCGGCAGGTCGAGCATCAGCCCGACGCTGCGCCAGTGCAGCCTGCGGCGGCAGCTGACGATCACCGCGCAGCGCTGGCCGGTCGGCACCAGCGGCGCGACCTGGGCCGCGCTGGTGGCGTTGTCCAGCACGACGAGGATCTTGCGCTGGGCCGTCCAGCTGCGGAAGAGCTGGCTGCGCTCCTCCAGGGCGGCGGGCAGCGGGACGTGCGGGCCGCGCAGCGCGCGCAGGAACCCGGCCAGCACCTCGGCGGGCTCGGTGGTGGCCAGGTCGGCGTAGAGCTGACCCTGTTGGAAGCGCGCCCGCACCCGGTTGGCGGCGTGGACGCAGAACGCCGACTTGCCGGAGCCGGGCGGCCCGGTCACCGACACCACCGGCGGCGCGGAGGACGGCGGGCGCAGCATCAGCGCCTCGACCTTGGCCAGCTCGTCGGAGCGGCCGATGAAGGCGGGCAGGTCGGGCGGCAGCTGCGCGGGCGGTTCGCCCCACGCGGCCTCGCGCCCACTGTCGCGGACCACGGTCAGCCCGCTCGCGGTGGACTCGGCGGCGTGGTCGGTGCCGCCCGCGAGCAGCGAGCGGTGCAGCCGCTGCAGCTCCGGCCCCGGCTCGATGCCGAGCTTGGCGACCAGGGTGGAGCGGATCGTCTGGAACACCCGCAGCGCCTCGGAGCGGCGGCCGGCGCGGTGCAGCGCCAGCATGAGCTTGCCGTGCAGGCCCTCGTGCGTCGGGTACTGCCGCACCAGGGTGCTCAGCTCGGCGATCAGCTGGTGGTGCCGCCCGAGCAGCAGGTCGACCTCCATGCGCTGCTCGGTGACGCTGCTGCGGCTCTCCTCGAGGCGGGCGATGTGCGTCTTGAGCACGGGACCGGGCTGGACGTCGCTGAGCGCGGAGCCGCGCCACACCGCCAGCGCCGAGCGCAGCGAGTCGGCCGCGTTCTCGTACATCCCGCTCTCCAGCTCGGTGCGCCCGCGCTGGGCCAGCTCGGCGAAGTGCTGGACGTCCAGCGACTCCGACGGCAGGTCGAGCGAGTAGCCGACGCGATGCGTCCGCAGCACCGAGTCCGCCAGCTCGGCGCGCTCGGAGCTGGCCAGGATCTTGCGCAGGTGCGAGACGTAGGTCTGCAACGTGGTGGTCGCCTTGGACGGCGGTCGAGGTCCCCAGAGCTCCTCCATGAAGGACTCGGTCCGCACGACGCTGTTGGCGTTGACCGCGAGGAGGGCGAAGACCTGACGCATCTTCGGCGGGGTCGGGGTGATGGCGACACCACCGCGCAGGACCTCGAACTGGCCGAGCACGCGCACTTCGATGATCTCAACCTCCGCTCAGCACCGATCGCACTTGGTATACCGCAGGGACCCACCACCGTAGAAGGCGAAGATGGAGAAGAATCAACACGCGGTAAACAGTTCGTCGGACGCGCGATGCCAGTCGGCGAACGGCGCCCAGGAACTTCTATACCCTAACTCTAATGGGTGAAAACCGGCCTTCGACCTGGGATAATGGCAATACCGCCCGATCGAGTGGACATGCGCCCGGCTGTACTGCGCCCGCTCGCTTGCCGCACACGCAAGACCCTTTGTCCCCAACAACTTGAAATCGCTTGGTCCGGTCCTGGCCTGCTGTTAGCACCCACCGCGTATCGAACTAATCTGTTTTGTCCTTCGTCAGAGCGACACAAACGGCGGGGACGAGAGTTCCGTCTCAGTCCGTGCCCGTTCCCGCGATTCGGGACAACACCGCGGATACGACGGCGTCAGGGGCCTCCTCGGGGACCCAGTGGCTGACCCCCTCCAGCACGCGCAGCTCGTAGGGCGCGTCGACGAACTCCGCGCACCGGCGCGCCCCCGCCTCGCCGAGCGCGACATCGGCCGTGCTCCAGATGTAGGTGGTCGGCACGCGCACGGGCTCTTCGAGCCGCCCACCACCGACCGCCCGGTACCAGTTCAGCGCGGCGGTGAGCGCCCCCGGCTCGGCCATCGCCCGCAGGTAGACCTCGGCGTCCTCGACGGGCAGCACCCCCGCGAAGACCTGGCGCAGCCAGGCGGCGTCGTCGGCCAGCAGCGCCTCCTCGGCCGTGCCCTCCGTGCGGAACAGCTTGATGTACTGCGAGCGTTCGGCCTGGTCAGCGTCGTTGGCGAGGGCCCAGCCGAAGGCGGCGGGATGCGGTACGGACACCGCCGTCAGCGCGCGCACGCGCCCCGGGTGGGTGATGGCCGCCGCCCACGCCACCGCCGCGCCCCAGTCGTGGCCGACCAGGTGGAAGGAGTCCAGCCCGAGCGCGTCCGCGATCCCGACGACGTCACCGACCAGGTGCGGCATCCGGTAGGCGTCCACCCCGAGCGGCCGGGCCCGCGGTGAGTACCCGCGCTGGTCAGGCGCGTAGGTGCGCAGGCCCGCCGCGGTGAGCTGCGCGGTGACTCGGCGCCAGCTGTGCGAGGTCTGCGGGAAGCCGTGCAGCAGCAGCACGGGCTCACCGGACTCCGGCCCGGAGGCGACAACGTCGAAGGTGAACTCGCCGACTTCGATCTCCATGCATCCCAAGCTATCCGCTCAGCCCCGGCCCGGGGAGCACGTCGATGTCCGTGGCGTGCATGGGCTCCCCGCACGCCGAGCAGCGCGGTTCGACGTGCGCGATCTGCCCGCAGGCGTGGTGGCGGTAGAGCACCGGCGGCCCAGCCGCACCCGCCGTCCAGCGATCGCCCCAGCGCACCATCACCATGAGCAGGTCGCACAGCTCGGTGCCCTTCGCGGTGAGCACGTACTCGAAGCGCGGCGGCCGGCTGGAGTACTCGCGCCGTTCCAGTACACCCTGCTCCACCAGCCACTTCAGCCGCTCGGTCAGCACCTTGCGGGAGATCCCGAGGTCCTGCTGCATCTGCTCGAAGCGGGTCATGCCGACGTAGACGTCGCGCAGGATGAGCGGCGACCACGGCTCCCCGATCACGTCGAGGGTGCGCGCGATGGAACACGCCATGTCGCCGAATTGCGTCCGTTGCACCACCCCACCATAGTTCCCTAAAGGAACGTTCTGCGCTACAGTCAGTCTCCTCAAGGAACTTGGAGGTAGTGATGAACCGTCCGCCCGTGGTGAGCGCCCAGGAGTGGCAGGCCGCCCGCGAGGCCCTGCTGGTCAAGGAGAAGGAGCACACCCGCGCCCTCGACGCGCTCGCCGCCGAGCGCAGGAGGCTGCCGATGGTGCGCTTGGACCCCGGCTACCGGTTCACCGCGCCGGACGGCTCCGCCGTCGACTTCGCCGAGCTCTTCGAGGGCCGCCGCCAGCTCGTCGTCTACCACTTCATGCTGGAGCCGGGCAGCGACCACGTCTGCGACGGCTGCTCGTCGTTCACCGACAACATCGCCGGTCACCCGCACCTGAGCCCCCGCGACACCACGCTCGCCCTGATGTCCCCCGCGCCGCAGGAGCAGATCTCGTTGGTGCGCAAGCGCTTCGGCTGGACCATCCCGTGGTACTCGGCGTTCGGCAACTCGCTCTACGCCGATCTCGGCCTCGGCGGCATGTTCGGGGTGAGCGTGTTCCTGCGCGACGGTGACGAGATCTTCCGGAGCTACTACACCTCCGGGCGCGGCGTCGACCGGCTCCGGGTCGACCTCAACCTGCTCGACCTGACCCCGTACGGCAGGCAGGAGGAGTGGGAGGACTCGCCGGAGGGTTGGCCGCAGACGCCCACCATGCAGTGGATGCGCCACCGCGACGAGTACGGGAGCTGACCACCGTGCCCAGGCAGCTCACCGACTCCGAACGCGCGGATTTCCTGGCGCAGCCCCACATCGCCGTGCTCAGCGTCGCCTCGAACGACGGCCGCCCGCCGCTGACCGTCCCGGTCTGGTACGCGTCGCGGGCCGATGGCGAGCTGACGTTCTTCACCAACACGCAGGGCCGGACATCACGCAAAACCCTTCTGCTGCACCACGCCGGGCAGCTCAGCCTGTGCGTCCAGCAGCCTCAGTTCCCGTACAAGTACGTCACCGCCGAGTGCACCGTGGTGCGCGCCGACCGCTCGCCGTCCTTCGACGAGGTCTTCGCGATCACCAGCCGCTACCTTCCCGAGGAGGCCGCGCGCCAGTTCGCCGAGGCCGAGGCCGCGCACCTGGCCGGCGTGTTCGTGCTGTTCACCGCGCACCCCGACCGCTGGCTCAGCGCCGACTTCTCCGACGCTTAGCCCCTGGCGTGAACCTCAGCCTCCGCTGAAGCCCTGAACGGCCCGTTCGGGTACTTGAACGCACTAAACGACCCGTTCAGCGCGTCAAACGGGCCGTTGGGGTCGGCCGTGCGGATGTGCCTGTGGTTGGGCAGTCTTCAAGTACCGCAGTCCCCCGTTGCAGATGTCGCTCACCACCCCAAACTCCTACTCGCCCAAGGGTTTGCCGTCGAAGGAGACCGTGGGGACGGGAGTCAGGCGATCTTGAAGACCAGTAAACCTGAGGACGTATCGACCCCGACGCCTAGCGCTGGTAGATCTCCTGGCGGTGACCGATCTCGATCACCGTGACGACCAGGACCTCGTCGTGGATCTCGTAGATCACCCGGTAGTCGCGTGCGACTTCGATACGGCGGGGCTCAGCCCAAGAGCGGGATGTCCAGGCGTCCGTAGTGAAACTCGCGCACGGCCGTCACCAGCTCCTCGACGGTCAGACGGCCGTCGCCGTCGAGGTCGATCAACTCGAAGCTGCGGTCGGACTCCTCCTCGCTGAGGCCGACGGCCGAGGTGAGCCACAGCCGCAGCTCAACCCTGTCTACCAGGCCGTCGCGGTCGGTGTCGCACAGGTCGGCGATGGCCGCGATCGTCGGGCGCAGCACCTCGTCGAAGCCCACGTCGCCCCGGCCGAACATCAGTTCCTGGTCGGCGGCGAGGAACTGTTCGCGGTCGAGCGAGCCGTCGGGGCCGACGCCGACGGCAGCGGCCTGGACCGCGAACAGCTCCATCAGCGCGCCCATGACGGCCCGCCCCTGCGGCGAGTCCACGTCCCTGCCGAACGCCGCGAGAATGCGCAGACCCTCCTCGCGGTAGTCGGTGCGGTCGACCCGTCCGTCACCATTGACGTCCCACTTCTCGAAGCGCTTGTTCTCGTTCTCGGTTCGCGTCGCGAGGCTGATGCGATCGACATTAGGTCGACATTTCCGGAACGGCCAGTCACCCGAGCGTGTGCGAATCCGGCGCGCGAACAACGGATTCCGTGAACACACTCACTCTTCGCGGGAAATTGTCGACCCGTTCGGCCGCTGCCGGGCGGCGGGATCACTGTCAGGCGGCGAGCTCGCGTCCGGGGAGCCAGCCGTTGGGGATGTCGGTGACGCGCCAGGACTCCACGCGCAGGCACGCGGTGACGATCGGTGTCTCCAGGAACGGCGCGACGTAGGGCACCTTGGCCAGCAGAGTCGCGCGCGCGGCCTCTGCCTCCGAACCCTCCAGGATCTCCGCGCGAACCGTGGCCTGCAAGAACGGGTCGGCGGGCGAGCCGGTGGAGACGATGACGGCGGCCATCGGGTTCTCGCGCAGCGCGGCGAGGGTGCGCCCGCGCTGTTCGAGCACGAGCAGCAGCGAGAAGAGACCGTCCTCGGCGAAGTAGACGCCGTTCACCCAGGGACCAGTGGGGCCCGAAGTGGCCAAGAACAACGACTGGTGCTTGGCGAGAGTGGTGCGGGCCAGCTCGGCGATCTCGGACAAGGCAGCTCCTTCGACGGTGAAAGTCGAGGGAACGGTACTTGACGAAGAATGCCTTTTATCCAGCCACAACTCTTCCGGGAAACCGATTCGCCCGGTTACCCGATCCGACACAGCGAAAAACGCGGTCCTGCTGCCACCCAAAGCGACCGGTTGCGCCGTTCAAGGCACCTCCGAATCACTTCGGGTGACTACTGGCGAGCGGGCGGGGTGAACTTCTCGATCTTGTTGAGCAGGCCGCGGATGCGCAGGCCGTGCAGCGGGGAGAGGAGGTAGCCGGGGTAGCTGGCGAACCACGACGCGCTGCCGAGGCTGACCGCGTCGGCGCCCGCCCAGAAGTACTCGCGGCAGTCGTCGAAGGTGCGGATGCCGCCGGTGGCGATGATCGGCAGCGTCACCCCGGCCTCGCGCAGTTCGGACACCACGCGCAGGCCGATCGGCTTGATCGCGCGGCCGGAGACCCCGCCGTAGCGGTTGGCCAGCCACGGCTTCCCGGTCTTCGGATCGAGCCGCAGGCCCTTCACGGTGTTGATGGCGGTCAGCCCGGAGACCCCGTGCTTCGCCGCCAACTTCGCGTGCCCGAGGTAGTCGTAGTCGGGCGACAGCTTCAGGATCACCGGGTGGTTGCTGCGCGGCACGGCCTCCGCGAGCACCGAGCCGATGATCTTGTTGAAGTCGAAGTTCACGTTGTGGCAGGACACGTTCAGCTCGACGGCGGCGATGTCACCGGCGGGCACGGCGGCGTTGACCTTGTCCACGAGCGCGACGAACTCCTCCGCCGAGAAGCCGCCGAGCGAGATGATCGTGCGCTGCCCCCGTGTGCGCGGGAAGTAGTCGCGGAGGTAGGCGTCGATGCCGACGTTGCACCAGCCGAAGGCGTTGAGCCAGCCGGTGTCGGTCTGCCGCAGCACCGTGCCGTAGCGCTTGAGCAGCGCGGGGAGCTCGCGCACCGGCCACACGTCGCGGGTGGTGAAGTGGCCCTCGCGCGGCTCGACGGTGACGGTCCGCGCGGTGACGGCGCCGAAGCGCTCCAGCGGGACGAACTTGGAGATCGGGCTCATCCCGTACGGCACCAGCGAGGAGTTGGACACGCCGTAGCCCAGCAGGCTCGACGAGGTCACCAGCCGGTTGCGCAGAACGATGTCGCCGAGCCGCACACTCACTGGGTGTGCTCCGCGTGCATCGCGCGCAGCTCGCGCATCGCGTCGACGGCGTGCCGGGAGTCGGTGGACTGGATCGCCATCACCGGCACGTACTCGTCGTCGGGCAGCTCCAACCGCGCCCACGCCGAACCGTCCGGGAAGTTCACCTCGCGCACCAGGGCCCACGGGAATCGGTGCGTCACAACGATGTTGCGCACCTCGATGCCCTCGGCGTCGGCGCGCACGCGCGGCCGGGTGAACAGCAGCGCCGCACCGGCGAGCGCGACCCCGATGCCCGCCATGGCGATCTGGTCGGCCACGCGGAAGTACGCGCCGGTCGGGGTGTTGCCCAGCAACAGGCCCACCACGACGAAGACCGCGACCAGCGCGACGGCCAGCACGGGCGCCACCCTGCGGACCTTGCGCGGACGGATCACCAGCTCGGTCATTGCGGCGGTCATCCTCTCAGCCCCTTCAACGTCAAAGCTGTGTCGAGCGCGGCGACGCAAGCCTCGAAACCCTTGTCCTCCACCGAATCCGGCAGCCCGGAACGGTCAACGGCCTGTTCGACGGTGTCACAGGTGAGCACGCCGTTGCCGACCGGGGTGGACTCGTCCAGCGCCACCCGGGTCAGCCCGGCGGTCACCGCGTCGCACACGTACTCGAAGTGCGGAGTGCCACCGCGGATCACCACGCCCAGCGCCACAACAGCGTCGTGCGTGCGCGCGAGCTGTTGGCACACAACGGGAAGCTCCACCGCGCCCGCCACTCGGACAACGGTCGGCGCCGCGATGCCCGCCTTCGAAGCGGCGAAGACCGCGCGCTCCAAGAGGTTCCCGGTGATCTCCGCGTGCCAGGTGGTCGCCGCGATGGCCAGGCTCAGCCCCGACGCGTCCGGAACGATCTGCTCCGGCCTTCCCTCACCGCTCATGTCACATCCAAATCGTGCAGCTCGTGTCCCATGCGGTCGCGCTTGGTCCGCAGGTAGTCGACGTTCTCCGGGTTGGGGCGCACCGGGAGCGGAACCCGCCCGGTCACGCTCAACCCGTAGCCTTCGAGCCCGACGCGCTTGGCCGGGTTGTTGGTGAGCAGGCGCATCGTGTGGATGCCGAGGTCCACCAGGATCTGCGCGCCGGTGCCGTAGTCGCGCGCGTCGGCGGGCAGGCCCTGCGCGAGGTTCGCGTCCACGGTGTCCGCGCCCGCGTCCTGCAACTGGTACGCCTGGAGCTTGTGCATGAGGCCGATGCCCCGGCCCTCGTGCCCGCGCATGTAGAGCACCACGCCGCGCCCCTCGGCCGCCACCATGGCCAGCGCCGCGTCGAGCTGCGGACCGCAGTCGCAGCGCAGCGAGCCGAACGAGTCACCGGTGAGGCACTCGGAGTGCACGCGCACCAGCACGTCCTGGCCGTCGCCGATCTCGCCGAACACGAGGGCGACGTGCTCGACGCCGTCGATGAGGCTGTCGTAGCCGACCGCGCGGAAAACTCCGTGCACCGTGGGCATCCTGGCCTCGGCGACGCGCACGACCTGCTTCTCCGAGCGGCGCCGGTAGGCGATCAGGTCGGCGATGCTGATCAGCGCGAGGTCGTGCTCGGCGGCGAAGACGGCCAGCTCGTCCTGGCGCGCCATCTCCCCCTCGTCCTTCTGGCTCACGATCTCGCAGAGCACACCCGCCGGGCGCAGCCCGGCCATCCGCGCGAGGTCGACCGCCGCTTCGGTGTGGCCGGGCCGCCGCAGCACGCCGCCGTCCTTGGCGCGCAAGGGAACCACGTGCCCGGGGCGGTTGAAGTCACCCGCGACCGACTTCGCGTCGGCCAGCAACCTGATGGTGTGCGCGCGGTCGGCGGCGGAGATGCCGGTGCTCACGCCCTCCTTGGCGTCCACGGTCACCGTGTAGGCGGTGCCGCGCACGTCCTGGTTGGAGTGGTACATCGGCGGCAGGTCGAGCCGGTCGCAGTCCTCGCCGGTCAGCGGCACGCAGATGTAGCCGGAGGTGTAGCGGACCGTGAACGCGATCAGCTCCGGCGTGGCCTTCTCGGCGGCGAAGATGAGGTCACCCTCGTTCTCCCGGTCCTCGTCGTCCACGACGATGACGGGACGGCCCGCCGCGATGTCGGCCAACGCCCGCTCGATGGGGTCCAAAGTGGTCACCGGGCCTCCTTGCTCGATGCTGCCCATTGTCCCCCTTGCCTCGGGTGTTCCCGGCGCGGCGTTCATCACTTGGCCAGGTGCGGGGTCGCGAGGCGCTCCACGTACTTGGCGACCACGTCGACCTCCAGGTTCACCACGTCGCCGGGCTCGCGGCGGCCGAGCGTGGTCAGCTCCAGCGTGGTCGGGATGAGCGCGATGCTGAACTCGTCGGAGCCCGCGTCGACCACGGTCAGCGACACGCCGTCGACCGCGATCGAGCCCTTCTCCACCACGTAGCGGGCCAGCTCGCGCGGCATGGCGAAGCGCGTCAGCCCGGTCTCGTCGCGGGAGAGCAGCGTGCCGGTGCCGTCGACGTGGCCCTGCATGATGTGCCCGCCGAGGCGCTGACCGGCCGCCACCGCGCGCTCCAGGTTCACGGCCTGCCCCGCCTCCGCCTTGGCCAGGCTGGAGCGCTGGAGCGTCTCGTGCACCACGTCCACGGTGAAGGCGCCGTCCGCGACGTCCACCACGGTCAGGCACACGCCGTTCACCGCGATCGAGTCGCCGTGCTTGGCGTCGGAGGTCACCAGCGGGCCGTGCACCGTCAGGCGCGCCGAGTGCGCGGCGTGCTCCACCGCGGTGATGCTGCCCAGTTCCTCGACGATTCCGGTGAACAAGGTGGTCCTCCTACTCGGGTGCCGGGACGGCGCTGATGCGCACGTCCGGGCCGATCATGGTGGCGCTCTCGAACATCAGCGGGAGCGCGTCGCCGATGGTGCCGACGCCGATCTCGCCCAGCACGGGGGTTCCCGCGCCGAGCAGCATCGGTGCCATGTACACCAACGCCCGGTCCACCACTCCTGCTTCCCAGAACGCGCCCGCGAGTTTCGCGCCGCCTTCGAGCAGCACGTCCACCACGCCGCGCTCGGTCAGCGCGGCGAGCACTTCGCGCGGGTCACGGGTGCGCAGGTGGATCGTCTCCGCCGCGTCGTCCAGCACGCGCGCGCCCGCCGGGATGTCGCGCTCGCCGACGACGACGCGCAGCGGCTGCCGGGTCGCGGTCTCGTTCACCGGGGGACGGGAAATCAACTGGGGGTCGTCGGCGAGCACGGTCCCGGTGCCGACGATCACCGCGTCGACCTTGAGCCGCAGCTCGTGCACCTCGGCCCTGGCCTCCGGCGAGCTGATCCAGCGACTGGTGCCGTCCGACGCGGACAGACGACCGTCCACAGAGGACGCGAACTTCCACGTCACGTGCGGGCGGCCGGTGCGCACGCGGTGCAGCCACGCGCGCAGCGGCCCGGTGCGGACCTGCTCCGCCAACAGTCCTGAGTGGACGGTCACGCCCGCTTCGCGGAGTCGTTGCGCCCCACCGGAAGCGACCGGTGACGGGTCGTCGACCGCGTAGTAGACCTGGACGATCCCCGCCTTGAGCAGCGCGTCGACGCACGGCGGGGTGCGGCCGTGGTGCGCGCAGGGCTCCAGCGTGACGAAGGCGGTCCCGCCCCGCGCGGCGGCCCCGGCCATGCGGAGCGCGACGACCTCGGCGTGCGCCTGGCCGGGCGGTTGCGTGCCCCCGAACCCGACGGGTTTGCCGCTCGCGTCGACGATCAGGCAGCCGACGGGCGGGTTCGGGCTGGTGAAGCCGCGAACCCCCTCGCTGGCGGCGATCGCCGAGCGCATCGCGAGTTCGAGGGCCGAAGACCCGCTTGCGGGGTCGAGTCTTGACACGGAGGACATCAGCGCGCCGTGTCGAGCACCTGGCGGCGCAGGGCGCGCACCGCCTTGCCGGGGTCCTTGCCGTCGTAGACCGCTGAGCCCGCGACGAAGCAGTCCACGCCCGCCTCCGCCGCCTGCTCGATGGTGTCGGCGTTGATGCCGCCGTCGATCTCCACCACGAGCTTCAGGTGCCCGGTGTCGACCAGCCGCCGCGCGGTGCGCACCTTGTCCAGCACCTCGGGCATGAAGGACTGCCCGCCGAAGCCCGGCTCCACCGACATCACCAGCAGCGTGTCGTAGTGCTTCAGAACGTCCACATAGGACTCGAGCGGCGTTCCGGGCTTCACCGAGAGGCCCGCCTTGGCACCGGCCGCGCGCAGGTCCTTGGCGATCTTCACCGGGTCCCCTGCCGCCTCGGCGTGCACGGTCACGTTGTAGGCGCCCGCCTCGGCGTAGCCGACGGCCCACCGGTCCGGGTTCTCGATCATGAGGTGGCAGTCCAGCGGGATCTCGGTCGCCTTGCGCAGCGACTTCACCACCGGAAGGCCCAGCGTCAGGTTCGGCACGAAGTGCGCGTCCATGACGTCGACGTGCAGCCAGTCGGCGCCGTCGGGACCGCCGACTGCGGCGGCCTCCTCGGCGAGACGGGCGAAGTCCGCGGACAGGATGGAGGGGGCGATCAGCGCCTGACGATCCACGGAACAGCAGTCTAGGCGGCTGGTTCGTCCGCTCGCGCGGCGGCCCGGCGCCGAACCACGAGGTAGGCGAGCACGAGCAGCACCAAGAACGGCGGCCCCGCGAGCCACGCGACGAAGAACTGGTCGGTGAAGCCGGTCGTGACGAGCACCGCCACGAGCACCAGCACCGCGAGCCCGGAGGTCACCGGCGCGCCCGGCAGGCGGATCGACGACGGCGCCGCTCCCTCGCGCTCGCGGGCCCTGCGGAACGCGAAGTGGGTGGCGAAGATGATGATCCACGCGGCCAGTCCGCTGAACAGCGCGGCACCGATGAGCAGCGGGAACGCGTCCTTCGGGGAGAACACCGACGCCAGCACCGCGATCACCAGGCCGACCGCGCACACCCCGAGCGAGCGGCTCGGCACACCACGCTTGCTGATCTTCAACAGACCGCGCGGCGCCTGCCGGACCACCGCGAGCGAGTGCACCATCCGCGAGCTGAGGTACAGGTTGGTGTTCATCGCCGACAGCGCCGCGGTCAGCACCACGAAGTTCATCACCCCGGCCGCGGCGGGCACACCGGCGTACTCGAAGAGCCGGACGAAGGGGCTCTGTGTGATGCCTTCCACACCAGCGGCCTCCGACCACGGCACCACCAGCACCAGGACGGCCGTGCCCAGCACGTAGAACAGCCCGAGGCGCAGCACCATGCTCCGCGCCGCCCTCGGCACGTCGCGCTCCGGGTCACGGGACTCCGCGGCCGTGACCGCGACCGCCTCCGTGCCCAGGTAGCTGAAGGACACCACGCTCAGCGCCAGCCACGCCGCGCCGAGCCCGTTCGGCAGGAAACCGCCGTGCTCGGTGATCGCCGACAACCCCGGCGATGGATGCCCCGCGAACCCGAAGAGCAGGAAGTACGCGCCGATCCCGATGAACGCCACGATGGTGACGACCTTGATCATCGCGAACCAGTACTCGAACTCGCCGAAGAAGCGCACCGACAACGTGTTCACCGTCAGGATCAAGACGGAGAACGCGACCACCGGCATCCACAACGGCACCTGCGGCCACCAGAACTGGATGTACAGGCCCGCGGCCACGACCTCGCTGCCGATGTTCACGATCTGCGCGACCACGTAGAGCCACCGCTGCACGAACCCCGCCAGCGGCCCGAGGTAGCGGTGCGCGATCGCCCCGAACCCGCCTGCTTCGGGGTGCACGACGGTCATTTCGGCGAGCGCGTAGGCGAGGGCGAGCGCGACGACCGCCGCGACGGCGTAGACCACGACGACGGAGGGCCCGGCCATCGAGATGGCGAGGCCTGAGCCGAGGAACAGCCCGGTCCCGATCGCGCCACCGAGGGCGATCATGCCGACCTGGCGGCTGGAGAGCTCTCTCCGCAGGCCCGTCTCCACGCTGGTTCTCCCTTTGTTGTGCGGATGGTGGAGTCTGCCAGCGCTCGGCTTGGTTTCTGCGTGGGGTCGGCTGGGGCACGGCTGGGCTTCCAGCTCGCGCCGGTTCCAACGTGGGGTCGGCTTGACCTGGGAACCCCTTGCGCGTGCCCCTGGGCCTTACAGGGGCACGGGATGAAACACCCGGCCCTCGCGCAAGCGTATGGCACGCGCACCCCAGGTAAAGCCGACCATTCCAGCCGCGTGTTCCGCTAGTCGGGGGTTGCCTTTTCGGCGTTGCGGACGCCTGGGAATTCACCCCTTAGAGCCATGATCGTCTATTTAAACGGCGTAGAATAGAAGTATGGATTCCGATGCCGTCTTGAAGGCGGCCTTCACCGGCATGGGCAAAGCCGTAGCGGACTTTTCCGTGACCCTGCTCGACTACATTTCCGACCTCGATCCACGCGACCAGGAATTCTCCGAAGAAATCCTCATGCGTGAACTCCGGGTATCGCGGGTCAAAGCATCCAGGCTCATCGACCGGGCCACGGATCTCACCTCCCGCCCGGGAGTGTTC
>NZ_MUMH01000172.1 GCF_002155965.1 Allokutzneria sp. NRRL B-24872 | reverse complement strand
TCCGGTACGAAACGGGAGCTTCCAGCCGCACCAGCACACGATCAGGTGCACGGGACGGGCGCCCCCAACCGACGTGGGGTTGGGGGCGCCTGAAGGACGGTGCGCTCCGACGATGAACTAGCGGGCGGGGAGCCAGGTGGTGGTGAAGGGGCCCCAGTTCCCCGCGGCGTCCTTGGCGCGGACGTAGGCGAGGCGCTTGGCCAGGTCGGTGGTGGGGACGACGCCGCCGATCTCCACGGTGGGACCCGTGCCGCGGACGTCGAGCGCCTGCGGGGTGCCACCGGCCCACGGAGCCTTGTCGAGGTAGATCTCCGCCGCCGCGATGTTCTGCGCTGCGGGGCGACCCACGCCGGCGCGGCCGTAGGCGTCGTCGTCGGCCTTCGCGGTGAAGGACGCGAACTGACCGCGAGCGCGCGCGACGGTGATGCCGGAGACGGTGGGTCCCTGCGCGGAGACGTAGGGCTGAGCGGCCACCTTCGCGGCGTAGAACAGCGCGCCCTCGTTCTCCCGCCAGAAGCGGTCCTGGCAGGTGTACGCCGGGTGGAAGCCGGAGCACTCGCCGGACGGCGGACCGATCTCGTAGGTGAAGGACGCGATGCCGAGCTTGTCGTAGGCCCAGTCGTCGGTGGTGCCCGACGCGTCGTACAGGACCTCGCCGGGCTGACCCGCGTCGTAGCCGTTGTAGTGGTTCATCCGGAACGCCATGGAGCGCAGGCCGGAATCGTTGGGCGCCTTGACGTTCCCGTCGTAGCCCCACGGGAAGAGCACCAGGTTCGAGTACGTGTGCAGGGTGATCATCGCGCCGCGCGTGGTCACCGGGGCGGGATCGGTCGGCGCCGGGCCGCGCTGGTCCTGGAAGAGCTTGGCGAACAGCGTCGCGAGCTGCGAGACCTCGGGCTCGGAAGCCGCCTTCGGGCCCTTGTAGACCTGGTTGCAGGTGCCGGTGGAGGTGCCGGCCTTGCCCCAGTTGGAGTCCCAGTTGCGGTTCAGGTCGATGCCGAACTGCGAGCCGGAGTTCCCCCGGCAGGGCTCAGCACCGTTGGTGTTGTTGACGTTCTTGCGCTGCCACGAGTTGCTTGCCGCACCCGTCTCGCCCTTGAGGCCGGACTCCACCCACTGGATGCCGTCCGGATTCACCTGCGGCACAACCCAGATCTCAGTTCCGTCGAGCACCGAGGTCACGTCGGCGTCGTCGGCGTAGCCGTCGACCAGCTTCGTGATGTAGCGCCACGCCATCTCGCTCGTGGTCAGCTCGCGCGCGTGGATCTGCGCCATCAGCAGGAAACGCGGCTTCGCGGAGTTCGGGTCGGTCTTGCACCCGTTCGCCGCGTTCGCCGTGATGCACAAGGCTTCCAGGCTGTTCCCGGCCCCGGGGTCCTGCGCCTTCTTCCACGAGTCGCCGTACTCGACGCGCCGCACCAGCGACGGGTAGGCCGCCGCGACGTCACGGGTGAAGGAGTGGAAGCCCTCCACGGTGCGGTATCCGCCGTAGTGCGTCGGATAGTCCTTGTCCGCCAACAACTTCGGCTTCGGGTAAGCCGCGGCGGCCACCACCGGCGCTGGACCGGGCGCGCTGCGCACGACGGCGGCGCCCTCGGCGGCCAGTTCTCCCCTCGTCCGCTCCGTGCCGAGCACCTGGACCTCGCCGCCCTTGCGGGAGACGACGTCGAAGCCCTTGTCGGCGAGCCGCTTCGCGAGCGCGGCGACGTCCTGACCGGGCGCGGTGACGTCGAAGACCTGGGGTTGCTCGGCGCCAGGGGCCGCGGTGGCGACCGGCGCGAGGGTGGCCACCGTCAGCGCCGCCGCGGTGGCGGCGAGTGCGCCGCGGAGCCGACCTGAGCGTCTTGGCATGGAGGGAGTCCTTCCGTCGATGGCGACGAAAAGATCCTGTTGGCCGCGCGGGAAGGCCGACAATCCGCCAGACGGCCCACGCCGTCCACACGTGGGCGCCAGTGGCCGCGCGCACCAGAGGGTGAGTTAGGAATTTTCCTTGATTTGCCCAGGCGTGTCATTCGGTTACCGACTTGCGCCCACCGGGCCGCACCCGAACGGAAGATCCACAGGTGGGGAGCCGGGCGGGGTCGTGGGACGCCCTATCGGCCGATCTTGTTCCCTCGTGCTTGCGCCCGTGCGGCGGAGCGGTATTACTTCAGAGTGCGGCCGGTGGGGCCCACAGGAGTCGGCCGCAGTGCACGGCGTGTTGAAAGGGCTGAAGCGACATGGCAAGCGTCGAGCAGGTTCGAGCGGGGATCAGCCTGGCCACCGAGAAGGCGAACGAGAGCATCGCCGCACTCCAGCAGGCCGCGTCGGCCATCGAGGAGGCGCAGACCGCGTTCGTCGCGGCGTCCGAGGGCAGCGCCCAGGACGACGCCGAGAAGATCCAGGGCATGTTCACGCAGATGCTGGAGGACCTCAACAACGTCCAGAACGGCGTGACCCAGGCGATCTCGACCGCCGAGGACTACGCGAACCGGCTGTAGCAGCGTGTCGGTCGCCGAACTGCGGGCCGCGTTCGAGGTGGCGCACCAGCACCTCGGCGCGGCCGTGCACCACGCGCGCACCGCGTCGGACCGGCTGTCCGAGGCCGCCGAGGAGTTCGCCGACCTCTCCAGGGACCACCAGCGCTCGCTGGTCCCGCCCGAACTGGCCAGGGCGGAGGAACTCCTGGAGCGGTTGCTCGGCACACTGTCAGAGGGCGCGGAGGCGATCGGTGTTTTCGCGGCCTCCCTGTGAGGAACCCGTGCCCGGAGCGTTGATAACTTGATCATGGGTACACCGACAACGCCGTTGGGGTGAGCGTTGAACAAGCGGACCGAACGCCGCAAGAAGATCGAGCACGCGTTCGAGGAGTTCCGCGAGACCGTGGGCCTTGCCCTCGGCGCGGCTGCCCGGGACCACTCGCGGGCGGCGGTGGCCCATGCCCGCAGCATGTTCGAGCTGTGGCTGCGGCAGACCGGTGTGACCACGGCGGTCGACGACCCCGCCTTCCGCCGCTGCCTGGAGAACCCGCTGCTCAAGCCGGTTGTCGAGCACGCGCTGGAGGAGCACCAGGGCATCTTCACCGGCTGGACCGGCCAGGGCCCGCTCGAACTGCACCGCCTGATGGCCGAGGCCGCGCCCGGACCGGCCGGCGAGCCGTGGCAGACCTGGCTCGGCCAGGCGGGCCAGCGCGACGGCAACGGTGACGTGCCGGGGCTGTGGCGGGTCGGCTCGGCGGTGATCGACCGGGCGCCGGAGCGCGAGGAGTTCCCGGCCGCCGTCCCGCTGCTCGACGAGTCGCACCTGTCGTTCAGCTCCACCCCGGAGACGCGCGCGCAGATCGAGGGCACCGTCGAAGCGCTGCTGCTGCGGCTGATCAGCTACTTCCAGCCGGGGGCCGTGCAGCTGCACGTCTGGGACGTCGCCCAGCTCACCGGCGCGCTGCCCGGCCTCTACCCGCTGGCCAGGGCGGGCCTGCTGACCGTGCACGACCCCGCGCGGCTGCACGAGCTGCTGGACGAGTTCGCCGAGCACATCCGCCGCATCCACACCAGCGTCCTGGTGGACGGCAGGCCCTCGCTGCGCGCGGTCGCCGAGGCCACGGGCAGGCGCACCGAGCCGTGGCGCGTCGCCGTGCTCTTCGGCAACCGCACGGCGCTGGAGGAGCAGCTCCAGCAGAAGCTGCAACGCATCGCCCGCAACGGCCTGGCCTGCGGCATCCAGCTGATCCTGGTCGACCTGCCGATCACCGTGAACTCGCCGCTGGAGACGATCCGGGTGGGCAAGGACGGCGTCGTGCGCGGCACGATGACCGGCCCGCACGCGTCGGTGACGCTCGACCCGCAGCTGCCCCGCGAGCAGGTCACCAAGGCCTGCGGCGCGATCTCGGAGTCCTTGCTGGAGCGCAGGAGCCGGGTCTGCACCTTCGACGACCTGCTGCCCGAGGCGCGCTGGAGCTCGGCGTCCTCCTCCGGGCTGGAGGCGCCGATCGGCTACCACGACGGCGAACCCGTCTCGATGATCATCGGCGACGCCTCGCCGCACGTGCTCGTCGGCGGGCCGAGCGGTTCCGGCAAGACGAACTTCCTCTACGCGATGCTCGGCGCGCTGGTGTCGCGCTACTCCCCGGACGAGCTGGAGCTGTACCTGCTCGACTTCAAGGAGGGCGTGTCCTTCGCGCAGTTCACCCCCGGCCGCAAGGACCCGAGCTGGCTGCCGCACGCGCGGCTGGTCGGCGTGAACGTCAACGCCGACCGCGAGTTCGGCCTGGCGCTGCTGAAGTTCCTCGCCGACGAGATGCGGCGGCGGGCGGACGCGGCCAAGCACCACGAGGTCACCAAGCTGGAGGAACTGCGCGCCGAGGACCCCGCCGGTCGCTGGCCCAGGATCGTCGCGGTGATCGACGAGTTCCAGTACCTCTTCGCCGAGCGCGACGCGGTCACCAGCCGTGCGGTCGGGCTGCTGGAGGACGTGGCGCGGCGCGGCCGGTCGCAGGGCATCCACCTGGTGCTCTCCAGCCAGGACGTCTCCGGCATCGAGGCGTTCTGGGGCAAGCCCGCGATCTTCGAGCAGTTCGTGCTGCGGGTGGCGCTGCCCAAGGCGCGGCGGGTGCTCGCCGAGACCAACCTGGCCGCCATGGAGGTGCCGCGCAGGCACGCGGTGATCAACCACGATTCCGGTGTGCGGCACGGCAACGAGATCGCCCGCGTGCCCGACGCGACGAGCAAGGGCACCTTCGACGCGCTCCAGCTCGACCTGTGGCAGCGGCGCGCGGAGAGCCTGGCGGAGCCGCTGCTCTTCGACGGCGAAAAAGTGCCCCGTCTGTCCACTGTGGACGACTTCACAGCGCTGCGCCCGGGAGCCGGTGTGCCCACCGCGCTGCTCGGCCAGGTCATCGACGTCAGCGGCAGCGCGGCCAAGGTCCGCATGGTCCGCTCCCCGGGGCGCAACGTCGCGGCGATCGGCTCCGTGCTCCGCGACGCGACCGGAGTGCTCGGCGCGGCGGCGCTTTCCCTTTCGCGGCAACATGCTCCGGGCGAGGCTGACTTCACGGTCGCTTACCTGACCGAGGACGCTTCGGCGAGCGCGCGGTCACTGGCTGAGGAGCTGACGGCCGCAGGCCACGGCGTCGACGTGATCGACCTCGACGGCATCCGCGCCAAGCTCGACGGCCTCGCCGAAGGGCTGAACGCGCGCTTGTCCGGCACCGGGACCGAGGCTCCGCGCCCGCACTACGTGCTGCTCTACGCGATCGACGCGGCGTATCCGTTGCTGGAGAACAAGAATCCGGCCACCCGCCAGTCCGGCTTGGACACGATGAAGTTCGTGCTCAAGCACGGGCCGGAGTTCGGCACGCACGTCATCGGTTGGTGGCGCAGCGCGCAACGGCTCAAGAGCTCGCTGATCGGCGGGGCGCTCGACGACATCGGCAGCTGGGTGGCGCTCGACGTGCACGGGCAGGAGCTGTCCAGCCTGGCCGCCGGGCAGATCATCAGCTGGGCGCCGCGACCGAGGCGCGGGCTGTTCTTCGACCGCTTCGAGCACGCCAAGCCCGAAGTCGTGATCCCCTTCGACATCGGCATCGACCCCAGCGGAGGTGAGCTGTGAGCGAGGGACTCTCCGCAAGCCAGCGGTACCGCGAGATCACCGGCCGGGTGGACGAGGCCGTGCAGCGCACGCGGGCCCGCGACAAGGAACGCGCGCGTCAGCTGGAGCTGGAGGTGGAGAGCAACGGCGAACGCCTCGCCCGCGCCGCCGACCGCGAACGCCTCGTGCGGATGAGCGTGGAAACCCAGTGGGAGACCGCCGTCGAGGCGCTCTGGGACGAGCGGTGGCTGTCCATCAAGCCGCTGCCCAAGCCCGCCGCGTCCGTGCCCGCCGCCGACCAGAACCACTTCGACGGCGAGGTCGAGCGCACCCGCCAGGCCCTCGAAGAGGTGCTCGCCAAGCGAACCCTCCTCCGTCCACGCAAGCGCGACTAGCCTCGATCACCCCTCCCACCAGCTAAACTAACCCCATGCATCCCACCGCCCCGCTCGCCCCAACGCGCGCCGGGGTGGTCTGAACCTTCCCGTTTCGTACTCCTAACGGTATTTGGGAGCGCTCTCTTTCCCGAGTTGAGTACGAAACGGTTATTGGCGTGCGCGAGGCGTTGAGGGGTGGGGTGTTCGGGGCGGCGTCAGCGGATGACGGGGCGGCGCTGCCAGACCGTCCACAGGGGACGGTATCCCTGGCGGTACCAGAACGGCGTGGAGAACTCGTTGGTCAGGATGTGCTCCATCAGCGTCACCGGAGCGCCCTCGGCGTCGATCCTGGAGTGCACCTCCGCGACCAGGGCGCTGGCGATGCCGCCGGAACGCGCCTCCGGCAGGACGAAGAGCTTGCTCAGGTAGGCGGTCGGCGTGGCGGTGACCATCCCCTGCGCCCAGCTCGCGCGCTCGCCCGTGTCGGCCTCGACGAACCCGACCACGGAACCTCCGCGCGAAGCCACGAGGACGATCCCCTCGGCCACCGCCTCACGCATCTCTTCGGCGAGCACGTCGCGGGCGTTCGGGCGCTCAGTGACCAGGCCGTAGCGCGCGTCGTGGCTGTGCAGCGACACGGAGAACTCGATGAGCACGGGAAGGTCAGCCTCAACCGCGGGCCGGATCTCGTGCGCGGCCGAAACGGCGGGGATCGGACGCCCAGCGGGCCGGACCGCGATCACGGAGGCGGGCGCGAAGCCGTGGAACACCAGCTCGCGCACCGCGAGGCTGTCCCGGCTCGGCCAGTTCACGATCGCAGCCGAATCTCGGTCCCCCGGCACACACGACTCCGCGAGGTGCTTGTCCCACTCGTCGAGCAGCGCGCCGAGTTCTTCCGGCGAACCGGTGCGGAGCCGCGCTCGCAGCACGTTCCGATGGGTTGCCGCCCACAGCGCGACCTCGGGGCTGCTGACCTCCGCCGAGAAGAAGCCGACCGCGCCGGGCACGTCGATCCGTGACACGTCCGAGGGCGGCGTGGTCACGGGGAACAGGGGATCGAGCGCGGCCAGGCGCTCGTAGTGGCCCTGAACGACGTCTTCCATCAACGCACCGCCGGTCGTCGCTGCCACGTCGTCCACAGTGGACGGTATCCGTGGCGATACCAAAAGGGGGTCGAGAACTCGTTGTGCAGCACGTGCTCCAGCAACGTGGCCGAGACACCGCGCTCGTCGAGCTTCGCGTGCACGTCGGTGACGAGCGCACCGCCGACGCCGGAGGCGCGCACATCGGGCCGGACGAAGAGCTTGGCGATGTAGGCGGCGGGAGAAGCGGAGGTCATCCCCTTCATCCACGCGGCGCGCTCGCCCACCATCGCTTCGACGAGGCCGATCACCTCACCGTCCTGCTCCGCGACCATGGTCAGGCCGTCACCGGCTTCCACCGCCTCACGCACGCTCGTTTCGAGCAGTTCGCGGGCGTAGGGCCGATCGGTGACCATGCCGTACTGCGCGGCGTGACTGTGCAGCTCGACGGAGAGTTCAGTGAGCGCGGGGATGTCCGAAGGCTCAGCCGGGCGGATCTTGTTCCCCGGCCGCGCCGGCGGCGAGGAGCGACCCGCCGGGCGCACAGCGATGACCGTCGCGGTCGCGAAGCCTCGGAACACCAATTCCCGCAAGGCAACGCTGTCCCGGCTGGCCAGCCGGACGACGGCGGACTCATCGCGGTCGCCGGGCGTGCACGACGCCGCGAGCCGCTTCTCCCACTCGTCGAGCAGGCCGCCCAGTTCGGCGTCGCTGCCGGTGGCGAGCCGCAAACGAAGCGTGTGCGTGCGCGCCGCGCCCCAGATCGCGGTGGTCGGCTCGCTGACATCGCTGAAGCTGTAGCCCACCGCGCCCGGAGCTTCGACCGGGTCGTCCCCGACAAGGCGCGCGCCTGCGGGCAGCAGCGGGTCGAGCGCTGCCAGCCGGGCGAAATGGCTGAGCGCGACGGCATCGTCGGTCATGCGGCCTTCCTACCTCCGCATGCCGACCTTGTCGTCCGAATTAAGCGTAGAGTTCACCGTTCGCGGCCACGAGAACACCCGCTCGGACGACGAGGGTCCGCACGTCGCGGTCCATCACGGCCGCCGCCACCGAGTCGCCGGGCACCACGACGAGATCGGCGGAATCGCCCTCGATCATGCGGTGGCGGTCGACGCCGAGCGCGTGCGCTCCGCCCCGGCTGGCGATGTCCACGCACATCTCGATCTCGTCGTCAGCGCGGAAACCGTTGCGGTAGGCCAACTGCCACGCGCGGTCGAGCATGTCGGCGTTGCCGTAGGGCGACCAGTAGTCGCGGATGCCGTCCTGGCCGAGCCCGATGCGCACCCCGGCTCGGCGCAGTCGGCGCAGCGGCAACGGGTTCGCCCGGCCGCTGGCCACGGTGGTGACCGCGATGTCGTTGGAAGCCAACAGGTCGATCAGCGCCACCTGACGATCGGAGTCCACAGTGGACAGCGCGAGCGCGTGGCTGATCGTCACCTGGCCCGCCATGCCGAGCGCGGCGGTGCGCTCGCAGATCAGCTCGATCTCGAAGGCGCCCAGCTCCCCGGCGTCGTGCAGGTGCACGTCCACCCCGCGCTGGTGCCGCTCGGCGAGCCCGAAGACGATGTCGAGGTGGCGCACGGGATCGCGGTCGTGGCCTGCGGGGTCGATGCCGCCGACCAGATCGGCGCCCGCGCGCAGCGCCTGGTCGAGCAGGTCCTCCGTGCCGGGGTCGCGCAGGATTCCGCACTGCGGGAACGCGACGACCTGCACGGCGGCGCGCGCGGAGTGCGCTTCCTTCGCCGCGAGCACGCCTTCGAGCCGTTCCAGGCCGGAGTCGGTGTCGACCTGCGCGTGGCTGCGAACGAGCGTGGCGCCCGCGGCGATGGTGCGGCCGAGGGTGTGGGTGGCGCGCTCAGCGACGCTCTTCTCCGCCGAGCGCCAGTGCGCGCGGTCGTTGTCGATCAGCCCGGCGAGGCCCGGTCCCGCGGTGTGCTCGCGGAAGGGCAGCCCGAGCCGGGTGGAGTCGAGGTGCGCGTGCGCGTCGGCGAAGGCGGGCAGCAGCACGCCGCCGCGCCCGTCCACGACGGCGACACCGTCCGGGGCGGGGATGCCGGGCTGGATGGCGGCGATGGAGCCGCCCTGGCAGAGGACGTCCGTCTCGGGGCCGCCAGCGGTGTGGGGCCAGGGGCGCACCGAACGGATCAGGAGATCACCGGTCACCCAGGCCACACTATCCCGCTACACCCGACAAGGCAGCATCCCCGTACGTGTACCTCTTCGACGTCCACGTGCCGCTCACGTGGTGGACCGGCCTCGGGCTCGTGCTCGGCGGCGCGGCGAGCCTGCTGTTCTGGCGCCCGCTCGCCGCGCGGACCGGCTGGCACCCCGGCTGGACGCTGGTGTCGTTGTTGCTGGTCAGCTCGACGCTGGCGCTGACGTTCGGCCCCGGCGCGGAGCTGCGTCCGCCCACGCTGGCGCAGTGCCTGCCGACGCGCGGGAGCAAGCTGCTGCGCTCGCTCGCCCAGCTCGCGGGGGACCTGGAGAACTCGCTGAACCTCATCGTGCTCGTGCCCGTGGTGATCGCGGTCGTGCTGGCCACCCGGCGCACCGGGCACGGCGTGTGGCTGGCCATCCTGCTGCCGGGCGTCATCGAAGTGGTGCAGACCCAGATACCCGGACGCGTGTGCTCGACCGCCGACTACTTCGCGAACGCGCTCGGCGGGGTGATCGCCGCCGTGGTCACGGGCGCGGTTTTGCGTCGCCGACGAGCTTTCCCGGGTTGAGCACGCCGGTCGGGTCGAGCCGCTGCTTCACCGCGCGCAGCACTTCGAGCCCGAGGTCGCCGATCTCCGCGCCGAGCCACGGCGCGTGGTCGACGCCGACCGCGTGGTGGTGGCTGATCGTGCCGCTGTGTCGGACGATCGCCTCGCACGCCGCGACCTTCGCCCGCTGCCACTGCCCGAGCGGGTCCTCGGTGGAGCGCGGGGTCAGCGTGGTGAAGTACAGCGAGGCCCCGGTCTCGTACGCGTGCGAGATGTGGCACATCACGACTGGGCTCTTGCCCTGTGCGCCAAGGGAATCGATCAGCGCTCCGCGCACGGCCGTGCGCAGCGCGGTCAGGTCGGCCCACGTCGCCGCCGTCTCCAGCGTCTCGACGCACACGCCCGCGTCCAGCAGCACGTCGCGCTGCCGGGGCCCGTTGAACCGCCCCTTGCGCCAGGTCTCGCCCAGCGCGCGCCCGAGCGAGACCGGCCGGAAGCGCTTGAGCTTGCTGAGCGCCGCCGCGCGCCGCGTCGCGAGTTCTCTCGGGGAGCCGGATTCCCAGCCCAACACGAGCATGCACGGCTCGGCGACGCCGCGAGCGCGCAGATAAGCCTTGAGCGCTTTGACCTTCCAGCCACCGGAGAGCTCGAATGAGACCTCGGTTTCGTCCACATCGGACAGTCGCGTGACGTCGGCGAGCGCCCTTCCCTGAGCCAGCGCGCGTACCGCGTCGGCCGCGCGCTCCCACCCATCGAGCACGAAGCCCTCGTAGTGCTTGACGCGCGGAGCGGGCCGGACGCGCAGAGTCAGCTCGGTGACCACGCCGAACAGCCCTTCACTGCCGAACACCAGGCGCTTCAGATCTGGTCCGGCCGCCGACGCGGGCACACCGCCGAGCCGCATTTCTCCTTGCGGCGTGGCCATTCGCACTCCGACGACCATCTCTTCGAAGCGCCCGTAGCCCGCTGACGCCTGCCCCGACGAGCGCGTCACCGCGAAGCCGCCGAGCGTGGCGCGCTCGAAGGACTGCGGGAAGTGGCCGAGCGTGAAGCCGTGCGCGGCGAGCAGGCGCTCCGCGTCCGGCGCACGAACTCCAGCACGGAACACGGCGGTGCGCGAGATCGGATCGACTGAGACCAGCTGGTCGAGGCGAACCAGGTCGAGCGAGATCACCGCGCTCTTGTTGCCGCGCAAAGCGTTCACGCCACCGACCACGGACGTGCCGCCGCCGAAGGGGACCACGGCCACATCGTGCTCGACGCAGACTTCGAGCACGCGCTGCATCTGCTCTGGATCGGCGGGCAGCACCACGGCGTCCGGAACGTCCAGCTCCCCGGCTCCACGGCGGCGCATCAAGTCCACATAGGACAGTCCGCCCGCACGCCCGAGCCGGGCATCGCGGTCCACCAGCACCTGCGCTTCGCCGACGGCCTCCGCCAACGCCGCGCGCGCGTCCGCCCCGAGCTGCGAGTCCCCGACCGCGAGAACCGAGCCGGGCGCCTCGGGGGTGATCGCGGTGCCCAGGCCGGTGCGCGTGCGCAACCACCGCAGCGCGTGCGGCGGCAGGTGCGCTTCGGCGGAGGTCCAGCTGCCGCGAAGGGTGTGGTCGATGCGCTGGTTCACAGCTAGAGTGTGACACATGGCTGCCGAATGTCACACCCCGTCGTTGACCAGCGGGGCGCCAGTCAGCGAGCCGGGAGCGCAGCAGCGGAGCCCGGTGAACCGCGTGCACGACGACACCGTGCTCGACGCGGCGCGCGACTGCGTGCTGGCACTGGGCGTGCGCCGCACCACGCTGAGCGAGGTGGCCCGGCGGGCCGGGGTCAGCCGGATGACCCTCTATCGCCGCTTCCCCGACGTGAACTCCCTCCTGGCCGCCCTCATGACCAGGGAGTTCGGCACCCTCCTGGCCGAAGTCGCGGTCCCTGACGCACTAAACGACCCGTTCAGGGCTTTAGACCCCGGCCACACGCGGGGGCGGTTGGTGGGGTGCGTGGTGCAGGGGGTGCGGGGGCTCAGCGCGAGTCCGCTGCTGCGGAGCGTCCTGGAAGTGGACCCGCAGCTGCTCATCCCCTACGTCTTCGAGCGGTTGGGCAGCACGCAGCGGATCGCGGAGCAGTTCCTGCACGAGCAGGTCCTCGCCGGGCACGCGGACGGCTCGATCCGCCGCGGTGGCACGAACGCACAGGTCAGGATGCTGCTGCTGATCGCGCAGACGGTCGTGCTCTCACTCCGCCCGGCGACCTCGGACGTCGACGAGGACGCGCTGTTCGCGGAGCTGGCGCACACCCTCGACGCCGCGCTGACCCCGGAGGCGAAGTCGTGACAGCCACTCCGCTGCCCGCGGGCTCGTTGCGGGCGACCTCGCTCAACGCCGGGCGGCGCGCGACCGAACTGGAAGCGCTCGCGGGCGGCCAGGTCGTGGATGTGCTCGTGATCGGCGGCGGCGTGACCGGGGCCGGAGTCGCGTTGGACGCGGCCTCGCGCGGGCTCTCCGTGGCGCTGGTCGAGGCGCGCGATCTGGCGTTCGGCACATCGCGCTGGTCGAGCAAGCTGGTGCACGGCGGCCTCCGCTACCTCGCGCGCGGCGATGTGGCACTCGCCCACGAAAGCGCCGTCGAGCGCGGACTCCTGATGACGCGCACGGCTCCGCACCTCGTCCGAGCCCTCCCCCAGCTCATCCCGCTGCACGCCAAGACCCGTTCCGGGCAAGGGATTTCCCGTAGCTCGGAGGCTGTGCTGTTCGCCGGGCTGCACGCCGGTGACGCGCTGCGCAGAGCCGCCCGCACCCCGACCGCCGTGCTGCCAGGGCCGAGGCGCGTGCCGGTCGCGGAGACGCTGGCGCTCGCCCCGGGACTGCGCCGAGCCGGGTTGCGCGGCGGGCTGCTGTCCTTCGACGGCCAGCTCATCGACGACGCGCGCCTCGTCGTCACGCTGGCCAGAACGGCTGCGGGGTTCGGCGCGCGCATCCTGACCAGGGTCCGCGCGCTCAAGGTCGGCGGCGACGGCGCGGAGGTCCGCGACGAGCTGACCGGAGCGTCCTTCGACATCCGCGCGAAGTCGGTGATCAACGCGGCCGGGGTCTGGGCGGGCGAGGTCGTCGACGGCGTCCGGCTGCGGCCGTCGCGCGGTTCGCACCTCGTGCTCTCCGGCGCGGACCTTGGCATCACGCAGACCGCGCTGACCGTGCCGGTTCCCGGCGAGCGCAACCGCTACGCGCTGGTGCTGCCGCAGGCGGGCGGACGCGTGTACCTCGGGCTGACGGACGAGCCGGTCGACCTCCCCGTGCCCGATGTGCCGGAGGTGCCGGAGTCCGATGTGGACTTCCTGCTCGGCGTCGCGTCCACCGTGCTGGAGCGACCGATCGGCCGTGAGCAGGTCATCGGCTCCTACGCGGGACTGCGGCCGTTGCTCGACTCCGCCAACGGCAAGACCGCCGATCTCTCGCGCAAGCACGCGGTGCTGCGCTCGCGCGAGGGTGTGATCACGATCGTCGGCGGCAAGCTGACGACCTACCGGCGGATGGCCTCGGATGCGGTGGACGCCCTTGTGCGGCAACGGAATCTTCAGTGCGGGGAGTCGCGGACCGATCGCGTCCCGTTGGTCGGCTCAGCCCCGCAGAGCTATCTGTCCATTGTGGATGCTCCGAGATCACTCGTCGTCCGCTACGGCGCGGAGGCACCCCGCGTCAGCGCGCTCAGCGAGTTCGACGCGGAGCTGTCCGAAGAGGTCGCCGAGGGCGTCACCGCCGCCGAGGTGGTGTGGGCGGTGCGGCACGAGGGCGCGCTCAACGCCGACGACGTGCTCGACCGGCGCACGCGCGTCGGCCTGGTCCCGGTCGAGCGCGCGAAGGCCGCCGAGCGCGTGGAATCCCTGGTACGACGGGCTTTGGAGGGCGTCTAGCTCAGCACTTCGGCGACGAAGCGGTGCGCGTTCAGCTCCAGCCGGGCGATGCGGTCCTCGACGGTCAGCGTCTCGCTCGGCTGCGGCACCTCGGGCTTGAGCTTGCGCCGCACGTAGAGGCAGCACGAGAGGTCGCGGCACAGGTAGGTGCCCAGCGTGTTGCCCGCCTTGCCCGCGGCACCCGCGCGCCGTGCGGAGAACAGCGCCACGTCGGTCGCGCCGTGCACGGTCGCGCAGAAGGCGCACATCGACGACCGCAGCCTGCTCTTCGGCGGCGTGGTCGCGCGCAGGGACAGCCCGACCGGCGTACCGTCGTGCCAGAGCACCAGATAGGCCCTGCCGGGGGCTTTGGGGTCGCGCCAGCCGAGGAACTCCAGATCAGCCCACTGGATCGTCTCCACCCTGGCGGGCAGCGTCACGCCCTTCGCCTCACCCTTGGAGCAGTTCACGAATGACGAGCGGATGTCGTCCTGGCTGAGCGGGTCCACGAGGCGAAGGTAGGCCGGTGCGCCGGAGACGGCCACCGGTTATCTGTGAACTCGGCCGCGTTGCCCGCGATCTTTTGTGCTGGCGGCCGCAAGGTTGACAGACTCGGAGCAGGTCGTCGCCCACCGGAGGGAGAACACCGTGTCTGACGCGGTGCTGGAGATCGATCGGGTCTCCAAGAGCTACGGCACCGTCGTGGCCCTGCAGGACATGAGCTTCTCGGTCCGAGCGGGCGAGATGTTCGGATTCGTCGGCAGCAACGGAGCGGGCAAGACCACCACGATGCGGATCGCGCTCGGGGTGCTCTCGGCCGACTCCGGGGAGATCCGCTGGAACGGCGAGCCGATCACCTTTGAGACCAGGCGGCACATCGGCTACATGCCGGAGGAGCGCGGCCTCTACCCGAAGATGAAGGTCGTCGAGCAGCTGGTCTACCTCTCCGAGCTGCACGGGATGAGCACCGCCGCCGCGCGCAAGGCCGCCGACGAGTGGACCGAGCGACTCGGGCTGACCGCGCGGCGCAACGAGGAGGTGCAGAAGCTCTCCCTCGGCAACCAGCAGCGCGTCCAGCTCGCCGCGGCGCTGGCGCACGACCCCGAGGTGCTGGTGCTCGACGAGCCGTTCTCCGGCCTCGACCCGGTCGCGGTGGACGTGATGAGCCAGGTGCTGCGCGACAAGTGCGACTCCGGGGTGCCCGTGGTGTTCTCCAGCCACCAGCTGGACCTCGTTGAGCGTCTGTGCGACCGCGTCGGGATCGTCCGAAGTGGACAAATGGTGGCGAACGGGACGGTCGAGGAGCTGCGCTCCAGCGGGGCCGCGCGCATCGAGGTGCACGCGCCGCTGGCGAGCTACGGTTGGGCGAGCGAGCTGCCCGGCGTGACGCTGGTCAGCCACGTCGACGGCCGCACCGTCCTGGAGCTGGGCGAGGGCGCCGACGACCAGCAGGTCCTGCGCGCCGCGCTCGACACCGGTCCGGTGCACGAGTTCGCCAGGCTCCGGCCCTCCCTCACCGAACTGTTCCGCAACGTGGTCACCGAGGAGCGCGCGGCATGAGCAAGAGTTCCGTCTCCGTCTCGCGCGGCGTCTGGCTGGTCGCCAAGCGCGAGCTGAACACCCGCGTGCGCTCCAAGGCGTTCGTCATCGGCACGGCCGCGATCATCGTGGTCATCGCCGCCTACATCGGCGTGATGTTCTTCGTCGGCCAGAGCATGTCGCAGACCACCGTCGGCATGACCGGCCAGGCGAGCGTTCTCGCGGAGCCGCTGAAGACCTCGGCGAAGGCGCTCGGCGAGGACGTCTCGGTCACCACCGTCCCCGACGTGGCCACCGGCGAGCGCCAGGTCGCCGCGGGCGAGATCGATGTCCTGGTCAGCGGTGCCACCGACAAGCTCCAGGTGCTGGTGAAGAAGGACCTCGGCAACCAGGTGCGCGCCGCGCTGGACGGGCTCGTGCGGCAGCAGGCGCTGGACGCTGAGCTGGCCGAGGCCGGACTCGACCCCAACGCGGTGCGGTCCACCGTCGCCGGGGCGAAGTTCGAGGTCCGCACGATCGAGCCCGACGACCCCGAGCGCGGCGAACGGCTCGGCGTCGCGATGGGCGTGACCTTCCTGCTCTACGGCTCGCTGCTGATGTTCGGCATGGCGGTCGCGCAGGGCGTCGTCGAGGAGAAGTCCAGCCGCGTGATCGAACTGCTGCTGTCGGCGGTGCGGCCGTGGCAGTTGCTCGCGGGCAAGGTGCTCGGCATCGGCCTGGTCGGCTTGCTGCAGATGGGAATCGTGGCCGGGGTGGGGCTCACCGCGGCCATCCAGCTCGGCGTGCTCACGCTGCCGCAGGGCGCGGTGCTGGTCACCGTGCTGTCGACGCTGGTCTGGTACTTCCTCGGCTTCTTCCTCTACGCGGTGCTGTTCGCGACGGCCGGGTCGTTGGTGTCGCGCCAGGAGGACATCAACTCCGTCGTCCAGCCGCTAATGTTCTCCGCGATCATCCCGTTCGTGCTGACCTTCATCACGATCCCGCGCGATCCGGAGAGCAAGCTGCTGGAGGTGCTGTCGTTCATCCCGCCGTTCTCACCGATCGTGATGCCCGCCCGCGCCGCGCTCGGCGTCGCCCCGGCGTGGCAGGTGATCGTGTCGGCCGTCCTCGCCGCAGCGGCGCTGGCTGGGCTGATCTGGTTGGCGGGCCGCGTGTTCGGCAACGCCGTGCTGCGCACTGGCAGCCGCGTCAAGCTCCGCGAAGCCTTCCGCGCCAGCTGAGTTCCCTGTGCGGGGCGCCGTTCTGGCGCCCCGCACTGCTATCTGCCCTTGACGACGTCGTAGCGGCGCAGCGCTTCGAGGCGTTCTTCGGCGTGGTCGACGATCGGCGCGGGGTAGTCCTTCGGCCTGCCTCCGGCGAGCTTCCACGGCTGGTGCACGGCTTTCCCTTGCACACCACGGAGTTCCGGCACGTACTTGCGGACGTAGTCGCCGTTGGGGTCGAACTTCTCGCCCTGGGTGATCGGGTTGAACACGCGGAAGTACGGCGAGGCGTCGGTCCCGCTGCCCGCCGTCCACTGCCACCCGTGCTGGTTGGACGCGAGATCCCCGTCCACCAGGTGCCGCATGAAGTGCGATGCTCCGCGCCGCCACCAGATGTGCAGGTCCTTGGCCAGGAAGCTCGCCACGATCATGCGCACGCGGTTGTGCATCCACCCCTCGGCGAGCAGCTGCCGCATGCCCGCGTCCACGATGGGAAAGCCGGTCTCCCCGGCGCACCACGCGTCGAACAGCTCGTCGGCCTTCTCGCCGCTGTCGTAGGGCAGGGCGTCGAACTTGCGGTCGTAGTTCTCCCGCGCGGTCTCCGGGCGGTGCCAGAGCACGTCGGCGTAGAAGTCCCGGAACGCCAGCTCCCGCCGGTACGCCTCGTCCTCGGCGCCGAGGTCCGCGAGCAGCGTGCGCGGGTGCACGCACCCCCAGCGCAGGTATGGCGAAATCCGGCTCGTACCAGGGAGATCCGGGCGGTCGCGGTGCTCGGCGTAGTCCTCGCGCACCTCGCGGAACTTCCGCCAAGCCTTGCGCGCAGCGGCTTCTCCCGCCGCGGGCAACGACATCCCGCCCAGGTCCTCGTCATCCGGAATACTGTCCTTTGTGGACGGTTCAATCCAGTCCACAGTGGACTTCGAGGTGGTCGCGGGGCCGCGCCACCCGTGCTCCGTCCAGGCGCGGTAGAACGGCGTGAACACCTTGAACGGCGTGCCGTCGCCCTTCACCACGCGGCCGGGGGTGATCGCGTACGGCGAGCCCGTTCGCACGAACTCCACGTCGATCGCCTTCTCCACCAAGGCATCCCGCTCGCGCCCGTAGGGTCCGGCGTCCGCCGAGACGTGCACGCTGCCCGCCTCGTACTCCCGCACCACGCGCGGCACCACCTCCGCCGGGTCGCCGTGCAGCACGAGCAGCCGCCCGTCCAACCGCTCGTCCAGATCGCGCAGGCAGCGGTACAGGAAGGTCCGCCGAGGGGCTCCGGAGACCTCCACCAGCTTCGGGTCCAGCACGAAGAGCGCCAGCACGCGATCAGCCGCGCGCCCCGCCTCAGCCAGAGCCGGGTGGTCCCCCAACCGCAGGTCCCTTCGGAACCACAAGATCGACGTACTCATCAGGGAACCGTACCCACCCGCACTCCGCCCCACTCCACCTTCACTCCCCCGCCACCTCC
>NZ_MUMH01000171.1 GCF_002155965.1 Allokutzneria sp. NRRL B-24872 | reverse complement strand
ACTTTGAGGACAGGCCCTAGCACTGGGTGAGGCGCATTCGGTGCGCTTCGGTGAGGAGGATCGATTCTCCAGTGGCTGAAGCTGGCAGCCCTCGTACTGGTGTTGAACCCAGCCGCTCAGAACAGGGTGGCGGGCTCGACCGGCTCCGGCTCGGGGAGTGGGGCGAGGTCGGGGACCAGTGCGCGCACGTCGTCGTGGAATCGGCGGGCGAGGGCGGGCGCGTCGCAGTTGTCAGGGGTGTGCAGGAAGACCGTGGGCGACCGGCCTTCGCGCAACCAGTCGGCGACGGTCGTGGTCCACGGCCGCCACCCCTCGATCGTTTCCTTCGCCGAGTCCCGGCCCATGTAGCGGACGATCGGCTGATCGGTCAGCGCCCGCATTCGTTGCGGCAGCCGGGGTTTCTTGCCCCAAGCCTCCTGCTCGGCCTCGCTGGTGGGCGGACTCTGGTACAGGACGGTGGTGTCGAAGGGCACCCACTCGGCGTCGACCTCGGCGAGCGCTGCTTCGAGCTGAGCCGCCGCGCGGGTGTCGGTGAAGAAGTCGGGGTGGCGCACCTCCACGGCGCGGCGGCGGTTGGCGGGGAGCCTGCGCAGGAAGCGGACGAGGGCGTCGACGTCGGCGGGGCTGAAGAAGCCGGGCAACTGGGTCCAGAGGACCGCGCGGTCGCCGAGGGGGTCGATCGCGTCCAGGAACGCCCGCATCTCGGTCTCGACGCCGACGAACCGGCGTTCGTGCGTGGCGACCTTGGGGAGCTTGAGCACGAAGCGGAAGCCGGGATCGGTCTGCTCCGCCCACGTCGCGACGGTGGCGCGGGCGGGGGTGGCGTAGAAGGTGGTGTTGCCCTCGACCGCGTTGCACCAGCCCGCGTACGCCCGAAGGCGCTCCCTGGCAGGCAGTGCCTGCGGCAGGAAGCGCCCGGACCACGCTCTGTGGGTCCACATCGCGCAACCGACGTGAAGACGCGCCACTTCAGCTCCCCTCGCTCGTCGGTGCAAACTACCGGGGAGCGCGGAAGAACGTCCTCAGGTCCTCGGCGAGGACGTCCGGACGCTCCATCGACGCGAAGTGCCCGCCGTCGGGGAACTCCGACCAGTGCACGATGTTGGAGTTGTCCCGCTCGGCGAAGACCCGGATCGACTTGAAGTCGTCGGCGAAGACGGCGACGCCGGTGCGCGCGGAGTTCACGGCGGGCTCGTGACCCGCCCGTCCTTCCTCGAAGTGGTAGCGGCCAGCGGTCGCCTGGGTGTTGGTGAACCAGTAGAGCGAGACCTGGGTCAGGATCTGGTCCGTGGTGACCAGGCTCGTCCCGTCGCCGAAGTTGTTGAACAGTTCGCTGTACGCCAGCTGCCCCACCGGCGAGTCGGCGACGGCGGCCCCGATGGTCTGCGGGCGCGTCCCGTTCATCTGGTTGTAGCCGCCGACGGACTGGAACCACTTCATGTGCTCGAGCGCGGCGTAGTCCTTCGGCTGGAGCTTCTCGAACTCCGCCGGATCGCCGGAGGGGAAGGAGAACAGCTGGAGCACGTGCAGGCCGAGGAAGCCCTCCGGGTTCATCAGCCCGAGCTCGCGGGAGATCATCGCGCCGCCGTCGCTGCCGTGCGAGCCGTAGGAGTCGTAGCCGAGGCGCCGCATCAGCTTGTCGTAGGTCTCGGCCACCTTGCGCATGGTCCAGCCGCGCCCGGCGAGCGGGGTGCTGTAGCCGAAGCCGGGCATCGACGGCACGACGACCGAGAACGCGTCGGAGGCGTCACCGCCGTGCGCGACCGGGTCGGTCAGCGGGCCGATCATGTCGAGGAAGTCGACGAACGACCCCGGGTAGGTGTGCAGCAGCAGCAACGGGGTCGCGTTGTCCTCTTGGGACGGAACGTGGATGAAGTGGACGTTCTGCCCGTCGATCTCGGTGAGGTGGTGGGGGAACTCGTTCATCCGGTTGACCTGCGCGCTCCAGTCGAACTTGGTCCGCCAGTGGTCGACGGTCTCGCTGAGGTAGCTGTTCGGGGTGCCGTACTCCCAGTCGTCGGTGGGAGCCGGGCGCGGCAGCCTGGTGCGGGCGAGGCGGTCGTTGAGGTCGTCCAGCTCGACCTGGGAGACCTCGATGCGGAAGGGGCGGATCTCGCTGTTGTTCGTCATGAGGCAGACAGTAGAAGCTGTATAGGCACATTAGGTTCCTATACAGTCGGGAGATGTTGGAGACCGCGTCCAGGCTGCTCGCCCTGCTGGCCCTGTTGCAGTCCCGACCGGCGTGGCCGGGCTCTGAGCTGGCCGAACGGCTGGACGTCAGCGGGCGGACGATCCGCAACGACATCGATCGGCTGCGCGAGCTGGGCTATCCGATCGAGGCCGTGCGCGGGCCCGCCGGGCACTACCGCATGGGGGCCGGGGCGAAGCTGCCGCCGCTGCTGCTCGACGACGAGGAAGCTGTCGCGGTGGCGATCGGACTGCGGGCCGGGCGCGGGGTGACGGGCATCGAGGACAGCTCCGCGCGGGCGCTGTCGAAGCTCGAGCAGGTGCTGCCGCACCGGCTTCGGCGACAGGTGACCGCGTTGCACGACGCGGTGTCAGAAGGGCCTGCGAACACCGGCTCCAACGTGCCCGATCCGGTGGTGGACGCGTCCGTGCTGGCGAGCATCGCGGCGGCGATCCGGGACGCGGAGATGCTGCGTTTCGACTACAGGGCACCAGATCGCGAGGACGACGTGCCTCGGCGCAACGACGCGTCGGCGCCGTTCGGTGACTGGCCGGTGCTGGTGGAGCCGTACCGGCTGGTGAGCTGGGAGCGGCACTGGTACCTCGTCGCACGTGGTACTGAGACCGGCGACTGGCACACCTACCGGGTGGACTGGATCTCGCTGCGGATGGCGACCCACCGCCGCTTCGAGCCGACTCCGTTCCCCGGCGGCGACTACACGAGCTTCGTCCTGCGCGACGTGGCCACCGCTGGCTGGAAGGTGCACGCGCGGATCACCGTGCTCGCTCCCGCGCAGGACGTGCTGCCGCGGATCAACCCGGCCGTCGGCGTGGTCGAGGCGGTGGACGACTCGACCTGCGTGCTGGTGACCGGCGGGGACAGCCTGGAGATCCTCGCGGTCTACGTCGGCATGCTCGGCCTCGACTTCCACGTCTCCGAGCCGCCCGGACTCGTCGAGCACGTCCGGGCCCTCGGTGAGAGGTACGTCCGCGCCGTGACAAAATGATCATGTGGCGTTCGATGTGCAGACGGCCGTGGTCGTCGCCCTCCTGCTCAGCTCCGGAATCGCACTGGGAGTCCTGGTCTCGCGCTGGAAGACCCGGCAGGACGTGGCGGTCCTCGAACGCCAGATCACCGTCCACATGGAACTGGCCGGGCGGCAGCACCAGGCGTTCCTGGACGCGGTGCGGGAACGGGACGGGCGCCGCGATCTGCGCGAGGTCTACGACGACCTGGCCCGCTGGGCGCACGTGCTGGAGCGCACGGTCGAGGAGGTCTGGAGCGCCTGCCAGACGACCGACGAGCAGTTGCGCAAGCACGCGCTGGTGACGGTGGAGGACTGGGTGTGGGGCGGCGGGCAGGTGCCTGCGGAGCACGTCGCCGCCAGCCTGTGCTGGAGCGGCGACGTGCACCGGCGGGTGCGCGAGTTCCGGGCGACGTCCTTCGACTTCATGTTCGCGGCGCGCACGGTGCTCAAGCACGACCAGCGGGTCGGCCTGGTGGACGCCAAGCCCCGCGACACCAGCGCCCGCGAGCCTTACCTGGCGACGCTGGCGGCGCTGGACGAGGTCCGCGCGTGCGCGCGGGTCGAACTCGGCGTGAGCTAGCCGAAGTAGCCGTTGAAGAGGATCTCGCCGACCTTGGTCGTGGTCTCCTTGCCGACGTTGAAGCCGTCCTGGATCACCATGGTGTTGCTCATGATCGCGACGGTGTAGCGCTCGCGCGGGCCGACGAAGCCGACGGAGTTCATGATCCACGAGCCGTCGTCGTTGTCGTCGGACCAGCCGTTCTTGTTGCCGGGCTGGGCCTTCGCGCCCGCGCCCCACACGCCCCACTGCTGGTTGGGGTCGACGGCGCGCATCTCCTTGACGATGTAGGCGCGGTGCTTGGCGGGCAGCTTCTCCAGCACGTAGTTGATCAGGCGGTCGAGGTCGTTCGGGGTGGTCAGAATCCAGCCCCAGTGGTGCGGGTGCTTGTCGGTGAACTTCATGTCGGTCATGCCGTAGAGCGGGAAGCGCTTGGCGAACTCCGCCTCGCCGCCGTAGCGCTTCCACAGCGTGTGCGCGGCGTCGTCGTCACTGGAGTTGAGCATCTTGTGGATCAGCTCGCGGTCCTCGGCGGTCAGCTTGACGGCACCGGAGTCGTTGCGCAGCAACAGGTCCACGACCATGGCGAGCTTCGGGGTCGAGCACGCCCACGCGTGCGTGCCCGCCGCCGCGTTGCGCCACACGGCCCCGGTCAGCCGGTCCCGGACGACGATGCCGGTCACGCCGGGGCGGCTCTCGGCGTACTTCTGCGCCTTGGCGATGCGGACCTTCAGCGCTGCCGGGAAGTGCGCGCCGAACTCCGCCTCCACGGACCCGGAGGTCGGGGCCGGGGTCGGGTTGGCCATGGCGGCGGTGCCGCCCATGAGCAGCGCGACCGAGGCCGCGGCGGCGGCGCAGAGTGCGAGACGCCTGTGCATTCGTTCTCCTACTAGGAATCAGAGAAGTGCTTTCACCAGCGAAGACGCTGTCACGAAGATCTGGGTTGCCCTCGTTTCGAGGTTTCGACCAGGGGCGAAGTCGCCTGTCAGTACGACAGGCCCCAGATCACCGAGTGCCGCGAAGCCCCTCCGCACGGCAGGCACGTCGCGGCGTCGGCGGTGAGGTGCGTCGGCAGGCAGCGGATGGTCACGCCGAGCGCCTTCAAGCCGGTTTCGCAGTCCCGCTCGCCGCACCAGCCCGCGAGCGCGAACCCGGCGCGCTCCTGCTTGAAGAAGACCTCCGCGTCGGCGCGGGTGAGGACATCGCGGCGGATGTTCTCGTCAAGCCGCTGCTGTGCCTGGGCCAACAGCTTGTCCTGCAACGATTCCAGCTCTTCAGCCGCGCCCGCGACGAACTCCGCGAACGGCTTGTTCAGCTGCTGGGCGGGAGAGAAACGGTTGCGGTAGCTGACCACGCTCGCGGTGGCATCGCGCGCCCCGACCTCGACGAGCAGCGGAGCGCCGCGCTTGATCCACTGCCACTTCTTGTCCGAGGGACGCGTTCCGCGCTCGTCGACGTGCACGCGCAGCGGGCCGAACCGGGTGGACTTCCCGCGCAGGTCGGCGGCGATCTCCCTTGCGTAGTCGAGGACTTCGGTGTCGACGTCCTCCCCGCGCAGCATCGGCACGATGACGATCTGGTGCGGCGCGACGGCCGGGGGCACGCACAGCCCGTCGTCGTCGCCGTGGGTCATCACCAGTGCCCCGACCAGCCGGGTCGAAGCGCCCCACGAGGTCGTGTACGCGTGCTTGCGCCCACCGTCGACGTCGGTGAACTCGATCCCGGCGGAGCGCGCGAAGTTCTGCCCGAGGTAGTGCGAGGTCCCGGCCTGCACCGCCTTGCCGTCCTGCATCATCGCCTCGATGGTGAAGGTCTGCTTCGCGCCGGGGAAGCGCTCCGTCGGCGACTTCTCCCCGGCCACCACGGGCATCGCCAGCCACTCGCGCGCGAAGCTCTCGTAGACCCGGTGCATCTCCAGGGTCTCCGCCACCGCCTCGGCCTCGTCGGCGTGCGCGGTGTGCCCCTCCTGCCACAGGAACTCCGTGGTGCGCAACAACACCCGGGGCCGCATCTCCCAGCGCACCACGTTGGCCCACTGGTTGAGCTTCAACGGCAGGTCGCGGTAGGACTGCACCCATTCCGCCATCGACTCGCCGATGATCGTCTCCGAGGTCGGCCGCACCACCAGGGGCTCCTCCAAGGGCGCGGCGGGCACCAGCTTGCCGTCGCGCTTCTCCAGGCGGTGGTGGGTGACCACGGCCATCTCCTTGGCGAAGCCCTCGACGTGCTCGGCCTCCTTCTGGATGTAGGAGAGCGGGATGAACAGCGGGAAGTAGACGTTGTCGTGCCCGCGCTCCTTGATCATCCGGTCCAGCTCGCGCTGCATCAGCTCCCACACCCCGTAGCCCCAGGGCCTGATCACCATGCAGCCGCGCACGTGCGACATCGACGCCAGGTCGGCGGCGCGCACGACCTCCTGGTACCACGACGGGAAGTTCTCGCCCCGTCGCGGTGAGATCGCGGTTCTGGTCGTGGACACTGCGCCTCCCGGTGCGGGTCGAGTACGTGCGGTGCGGCGATTCCGGCAGCGCCGTCAGAGCACCGCGCCCACAGTAAGCGCCGTCCACAGTGGACGATTCTGCGGGGACTACTTCGACGGGCCGGACTCCGCGACCGTGATCATCGCCTTGACCGCGCGCTCGGCTCCTTCCACGGTGTGCCTGCCGAGGCCGCACGCGCATGCGACGCCGACGGAGGTGCGCCGGGACGCGGCCTCGAACAGGCGCAGCGCCGCGACCGAGGCCGGCGCGTCGGACTCGGCGACCACACCCGCGATGAGCTTGGTCCACGACGGCGACAGCTTCGCCAGTGGCGCGTAGAACGCCTCGTCCTGCGAGGGCGCGTGCGCGCCGAAGGCGACCGGGATGTGCACCGGCGGCAGCGCGACCTGCTTGCGCGTCAACTCGCGCGCGAGCTTGTTGAGGTAGGCCACCGTCCAGGACAGGTCCTTGGGGACGAACACCTCGGTGTTGTTGTAGTTGCCGTAGCACAGGTGCAGGATCGTCTTGGCCTGCTTGGGAAAGCGCGCCAGCATCGTCGCGATGTACTTGCTGTGCACGGAGGACGCGAGCGCGGGGCCGCCGGGGAAGATCCGCGCCTTCCACATGCCGACGAGCGCGGTGGGGAACTCGATGTGCCACAGCACGTCGTCGCCGCGCGCCTCGGTGACCTCGGTGACGTAGTCGACGATGGCGTCGGTGTAGACGGGCATGTGCTTCAGCGCCATGCGCACTTCGGAGATCGCCGGGATCGCCTTCTGGAAGCTGGGGCCGACGAAGCTGAACAGCGCCAGGTCGACCGGGCTCGGCACCGGCAGCAGCAACCGCTGGTCGCCGAGCCCGAGCGCCTTGAACGCGTCGACCTTGGCCAGGGTCTCCGCCACGTCGCCGTGCGAGACGTGCTCGGGCTTGAGCACGGCGCCCTTGCGCACGCGGTAGCCGCGCATGTCGTCGTAGTCGGCGTACTCGCCGGGCGCGCTCACCTCGATCACGTCGCTGTGCTCGGCGAGGCCCAGCAGGTAGTCGACCACCCAGCGAGGGTCCTGGCGCGCGGGCACCGCGGTCACCGGGTGCTGCTCGGCGTGGTCGAGGAACCAGCGCGAGATCTCGGCGTCGGTGGTCGTCAGCTCGGGTGGCAGGCTTCCGCAGAAGTGCAGTTGTCGGGACATGATCTGGTGCCTCCCTCGTGTGGGTGGCCGAGTGTCCTGGAGGGACGGTGGCAGCTTCATCCCGACACGCCGAACGCGCAAGCGGCCTTAACGCACCGCTGAATCCGGGTCGACGGCGCGGTTGAACGCTTGGTGGACGCGCGTCGACCGGCCACGTGCTCAGCGACCGACCTTCCCACTGGGCGTCAACGGCATCGCGCCCAACACGACGACCGTGCCCGGGACCACGCGTTCGCGCAGCTCCGAAAACGATCCCCAACGGCTCCTTTGACGCGTTGGAAGCCCTGAACGACCCGTTCAGGTCCTCCAGCGCACTGAACGGGTCGTTCGGTGCGTTAGACGCACCAAAGGGGGCGTTGATGTTGGGGCCACGTGGGCGATGAGGCGGTTGCCGGGCGCGATGACGGCGGCGGAGGAGACGGGGGCGCTCGTTCGAACACGTGCGGGACGCGGCTCAGAGCGCGGCGGCGATCGCGGCGACGTGGCGCACGTCCGTGCCGCAGCACCCGCCGAGCACGGCCAGCTTCGGCAGCAGCTCGCGCAGCCGGGCGTAGTCCCGCGCCAGCTCGTCGGGATCGCCCGCGTCCAGCTCGGCGGCCTCGTCCAGCTCCGCGTGGCTGCGGCGGGAGGCGTTGGCGCGCACGCCCCGCACGCGCTCGGTCCACGCTCCGCTCAGCTGCTCGGCGAAGTGGTCGGGATGCGCGCAGTTGATCATGAAGTGGGCGGGCGGGGTGTCCGCGTCGACGGCCGCGACCGCGTCGGCGAGAGCCGTGCCGTCCGGCAGGTGCCCGTCGGTCTCCACGGTGAAGGACACCACCGACGGCAGCCCGGCCCGCGCCGCCGCCCGCGCGATGCCCAGCCCCTCCGCGACCGTGGTCATCGTCATCGCGGTGACGAGGTCGGCCCCGGCCTCGGCGAACACGTCGACCTGGGCCTGGTGGTAGTCGCGCGCCTGCTCGGCCGTCATGAGCGACTCCGGGCGGTAGCCGTCCCCGCGCGGGCCGACGCAGCCGCTGAGCGGCATGGCCGTGCCCTCGTAGGCCTCGGCGAGGTCGGCGAGCAGTTCGACGGCGCCGCGGTTGGCGGTGGCCAGCGCGGTGGCGTCGTAGCCCAGGCGCGCGCCCCAGTCCGGATTCGCGCGCCAGGTCGGGGCCTCCAGCACGAAGCCGGTGCCCGCGCGCCGGGCCACCGCGATGTGCCGGAGGAAGTACGCGCGCAGCCGCTGCCTGCCCTCGGGCTCGGCCAGCAACGGGAACGCGGCGAACTCCGGCAGGTCGACGCCCTCGTTGAAGACGAGGTCGGTCTCCAGGCCGGAGTCGGTGAGCAGGAGCTCGTCCTGGGGTAACGGGGACCGGGTCATGCCGAACACCACCTCCGCTGAGTCAACGGAGGAGTATCGGCGCGCGCGAAGATCGACCGAATGGCTCGATCGAATCACTCGCCAAGCATCGACCTGCGAATCTCCGCCAGGCGGTCGCGCCCGGCCTGCTCCCGCGCGGCGAACTGCTGCTCCACGTCGGCGGAGTCACCGGTCACCGCGTCCAGCTCAGCCGCCCCGGCCGCGGTGGCGGTCCTGCCCTCGATGCGCTCGCGCACGTAGTCGAAGGTGGGCACCCCGCCCTCGTCGTAGTCGAACTGCGGCGTCACCGGGGGCGGGGGCGCGATGTCGACGAGTTCGGCCTCGACGATCTCTTTCGGGACGATCTCTTTCGGCTCGCTCATACCGCCATTCTGCCTGGATTTTCCGTGGCCGGTGCTCAGCCCGGCGGGGTGCTCCACGCGACCCGGTTCGGCACCAGGTCGAAGCGCTCGCCCTCGGTGGAGCGCAGTTCGACCCCCGTGCAGTTGGCGATCCTGGTGGCGAGGTGGAAGTCGCGGAAGCCGCGCATCGCGCGCCGGTCGGCCGCACCGGGCTGCGTGAGCAACATCCACATCACGCACTTGACGAACACCTCGTGGGTGAGCACCAGCACCGGCCCCGGACGGTGCTCGCCCAGGCGCCGCAAGCAGGTCCGCACGCGCGAGACCAGGTCGGCGAAGGACTCCGCCCCGGCGTCGCGCAGCTCGGGATCGGCCCGGTTCCAGTACGCCTGCACGTGCGGCCTGCGCTCCTGGACGGTGGTGGAGCGGCCTTCGAGGCTGCCGAGGTAGGTGAACTCCTCGACCGGCCACACCTCGTGCCGCGCGTGCGGGAAGCGGTCGACGGCGGGCTGGGCGGTCTGCTGGGCGCGGCGGTAGGGCGAGGTCACGATGAGGCTCGGCGGCTCGGGGACCGCGCGCGCCAGCCGCACGGCCTGCCGGAAGCCGATCGGGGTCAACGGCGTCTCCCCGGGGGTGGAGCTGGGTCCGCCCACGTTGGACTCGCTCTCCCCGTGCCGGATCAACCACACCCTCAGCTCGGCCACACCCCCGACGCTGGCACACCGGCGCGCGTCCTCCAAGACAAGATCGCTGAAGATCACCGGTAATGCTGCATGTCGCGCAGTGCCTGACTGCTTTCGGCGCACGACTTCCGCCGGGTTGTGCCCGGGGTCAGCCGCGGCTGAGGGCAGCGCCGAGCCCGGTTCCCAGCATGTCGAAGGCGAGCGTCGCCGCGTCCACGGCGGCCGGGTGGGCGTCGTCCGCGCTCGTGCCGCCCGCGACCGCGCGGTAGTTGTCCTCGCTGAGCCGCCACTGCACGACCATGATCTGCGCCGCCGCGAAGCGGGCCGTGAGCGCGGGGACGTGCTTCGCGAGCGCGTCGGCCACGGCCTGCTCGCCGGCCTCGCGGAAGTGGAACATCCGCGCCGCCAGTGACGGCGTGCCGAGCAGGAGCCGGTACAGCGCAACGGGTTCCGGCGCGTCGCACAGCCCGGTGATCGGGTCGCGGCGCTCAAGGCCGTCCAGGAAGTGCGCGCGCAGTGCGGCCAGCGGCGCGTCCGGGTTGTCCGCCACGACCCGCGCGGTCTCCGTCTCGTGGTCGGCGATCCGGTGCAGGACGAGGTCTTCCTTGGTGGGGAAGTAGGCGAACAGGGTGCGCCGCGAGACCTCGGCCTCCTCGGCGATCCGGGAGATCGACACCTGGTCGAAGCCGTGCTCGAAGAACAGCTCGATCGCCGTGTTCGAGATCGCTTCGCGCGTGCGCCGCTTCTTCAGCTCGCGCAGTCCCGTCGGCTCGTCCACCGCCCCAGGCTAATCCCGGTGGTGCGGGTGGGTGGACACGGCGGGGGAGCGGAGCTAATCTGCACTCAGTCTACTTTTGCACTGAGGAGAGTTTTCGTGAGCGTGGTCGTGGTGGGGGCGGG
>NZ_MUMH01000170.1 GCF_002155965.1 Allokutzneria sp. NRRL B-24872 | reverse complement strand
GTTGGCGCGCATCGCGCGGATAGACGAACCCGCCCGGTTCCTCACCGCGGAACCCAGCGAGCAACAGGGGTGATGGCCGTGGCGACCGCACTCGCGTTGGGGGCAGGGCTCGGGCTCGGCCTGTGGGCGTTGGCCGTGTGGCTGGTCCCTCCCCGCCCGACCCTCGGCTCGCTGCTGGCCCGCGCGAGCGCACCGCCACCGACCCCGGTCGCTGACGGGCTCGGTCCGACGGTCGCGCGCCCTGTGGTCATGGCGTTGCAAGCCGTTGGCCTGCCGGGCGAGCGCGTCGCGCGGGAGCTGACCGTACTCCAGCGCCCCCTCGCCACCCACCTGGCGGCGAAAATCACTTACGCGGTCGTCGGGCTGTGCAGCCCGCTTGTGCTGCACGTCGCGCTCACTCTGACCGGGCTTCCCGTGGGGATCGAGCTGTCGGCACTCGCCGCGCTGGCCCTGGCGTTCGCAGGATTCTTGCTCCCGGACGTGCAGGTGCGTTCGGCAGCGGGGCGAGCGCGCACCGCGTTCCGCCACGCGTTGTCGGCCTACCTGGATCTGGTGTGGATCACCCTCGCCGGTGGCGCTGGCATCGAGTCCGCGCTCACCGACGCCGCGACCATCGGCCGGGGGTGGGCCTTCGAGCAGATCCGCCGCGCACTGGACACCGCGCGGCTGACCCGTACACCGCCGTGGACCGCGCTGCGCCAGCTCGGCGAGCACCTCGGCATCACCGACCTAGTCGACCTCTCGGCCTCGGTCAGTCTCGCCGGAAGCGAAGGCGCGAAAGTCCGCGCGTCCCTTGCCACCAAAGCACATGCGCTCCGCACCCACCAGATCACCGACGCTGAAACGGATGCGCAGAGCGCCACCGAACGCATGTCGCTGCCCGTCGTCGCACTGTTCCTGGGCTACCTCGCCTTCATCGCCTACCCCGCACTCACACAAGTCCTCACCGGACTCTGAAACTCTTGGAGCGTAAGGAGAACAGCCATGACACGCCGACACCTGGTGGTCGCATTGCGAACATACTGGACGACCGTGCGGGACGCGGTGGCCGCACGATGGGACGTAGTGCACCGCGACCCCGACGCCGGGTACTCCACCGAGACGGTCCTGGTGACCGCGCTGCTCGTCGTCGCCGCGATCGCCGTCGTCGCCATCATCACCGCCAAGATCATCTCCAAAGCCCGCGGCATCAACCTCTAGCCATGGACACGCCTCCAGCACGACCCCGCCAGAACCCACCGTCGTGGCGCGCGCGCATGCGCGCCGTGCTGCACGGCGACCGGGGCGCGGTCAGCGCCGAGCTGGTGATCATCACCCCGCTGATCCTGGTGATGCTGTTGGTGATCGTGCAGTTCGCGCTGTGGTCCCACGCCACGCACATCGCACAAGCCGCCGCGTCCCAGGGGCTCGCCGCCGCGCGGGCACACCACGGCACCACCGCCGCCGGTGCCGCCCGCGCCCGGCAACTGCTTGACCAACTCGCTCGTGGACCGCTCACGGGCGCGCGGGTCAGCGTCGAGCGCACCGCCACCACGGCGACGATCCGGATCACCGGGACCGCGATCGCGGTGGTGCCGTTCCTGACGCTGCCCGTCCGCGCCGACGTAGCAGGACCTGTGGAACGCATCGCACAGCTGACCGCCCGAGGGTGAGGAGAACGCCATGGCGACGCCGAACTCCACGACCCCGTCGCACTCGCGAGCCCGACGGCCACGACGCGGGAGGGACCGGTGGGCGGCATGGTGGCGCGCGGACTCCGGGTCCGTGGCAGCGGAAATCACTGTGATCGCACCGTTTCTGCTGATGCTGCTGGTGTTCGTGGGCGTGCTCATCCACCGCGGCGTCGAGGCACGCCTGCGCCTGGAAGACGCCGCGCACCAAGCCGCCCGCGCCGCCAGCATCCAACGCCACCCTGTCGCGGCGACGACCGCCGCGCGCTCCAGCGCGGCGAACGCGTTGTCCTCAGCCGGGCTGGCATGCACATCGCTGACCGTGGACATCGCCACCGGCGGCCTGCGACCCGGCGGCACCGTGACCGTGACGATCACGTGCGCCGTCGATCTAGGCGATGCGCTCCTGCTCGGTGTCCCCGGCACGAAACGCCTGTCCGCCACAGTGACCGAGCCCGTCGACACCTGGCGCTCCGGCCCGTCGACACCGACGGGGAGCCCGTCATGAGCGACCTCCCGCGACCCGGCCACCCCACACATCGCGTCCACAGTGGACAGGGGTGGCGACGTCTCTGGTGGAAGGCCGACGACGGCGGGGTGAGCGCGTTCGTCCTCGTGCTCACCACGGGCTTGCTCGCCCTCGCCGGGCTCACCCTCGACGGCGGCCTCGCCCTGGCCGCCAAGATCACAGCCAGCGCGCACGCCGAATCCGCCGCCCGCGCCGGCGCCAGCGCGATCGACCTCGCCGTCTACCGCGCCCACGGCACACGGCAACTCGACCCCGCCAAGGCCGCCACAGACGCCCGCCGCCACCTCGCCGCGATCGGCGCCCGCGGCTCGGTCACAGTCACCGGAAACACGGTCACCGTGACCGTCGCCGCCACCCACACCGCGCTCCTGCTCGGCCTGATCGGCATCAGCCAGCTCACCGTCCACGGAACAGGAAACGCCCAGCCACACGACGACGAAAGGACTTCATCGTGACCACGCCCGAGGAGATCGAGCGGCGCGTCGCCGACATCGACATGCCGCGCAGCGCCCGCCGAGCCACCGCCGCGAAGCAGGTAGCCGACCTCGCCCACCAGCGATCAGCCCTTGCCAGCCAATTCGGCGACATCGAAAGCCAGCTCGGGAACATCCTCGCGGCGGCCCGAGGCGACATCGAGGTCAGCGAACTGGCGGCCATCACCGGCATCCCCACAGCCGACTTGACGAGATGGCTGGAAGCTCAGAAACCCGTGCGGGCCAGACGCAAGAAGAACACCCCGGGCTCCTCCTCCCCACTCGGCGACAGAGACGAGACAGGGCCGCGACGCCCCGAAGGGCACGAGCGAGTCAGTGGACCCGCCAACGATGTGCCTGCCAGCAATGTGCTACCCGCGAACTCGTGATCAGGTCACAGAAGGCTTTTGCTTCAAGAGATTGAGAAGGCCATGACCGCACACCCGCGTCGCGTTCACCGCGACACTCGACGGCCGTGTCCGGCGCCGGCGGCCGTCGTCGCGGCGGCTCGGTTGCTACGGGGCGTGCTGGCGCTGGGCATGTTGCTCGTACTCGTCGCCGGGATTCCTTGGGGTCTTGTGCGTTTCGTGGGCTGGCCGCTGCCCGACCACCTGCCGACCTGGGGTGAGGTCGAGGCGGTGCTGCTGAGCCCGATGAGCGCGCAGTTTCTGCTCAACATCCTGGCGACGCTGTGCTGGATCGTGTGGCTCGTCTTCGTCCTCGACCTTCTGCGATGCCTCGTCGACGTGGCGCGAGGCAATGCCCCAGGACGCTCACGCAGCCTCCTGCGCAGGATCTCCGCAGCACTGGTCGGAACCATGATCGTGGCGCTGCTCGGCAACCGCGCCGCCGACGCCGCCACCGTGGCGGTGAGCGGCTTCGCGGGCACCGCACCGATGACCGTCTCCGCGCCGAAGACCCCGGGTCCCTCCGCGCACGGAGCACAGCAAGACGGCACGATCCGCGTGAGCGAACAAGTCCGGGCTCCCCGCGGCGGGCACCGCGACAGCCTGTGGCGCATCGCCGAGCGCGTGTACGGCCCAGGAAACGGCCATCGCTGGCAGGAGCTGTACCACCTCAACCACGGCATCGAGCAGGCCGACGGCCGAAGGTTGACCAACCCGCACACGATCCACCCCGGCTGGACCATCACCGCGCACGTACCTGCTCCACCGCCACGCGACGACCGCCCGCCGACTGTTCCACCCGGCCAGCGCTCGTCGCCGAGCACCGCGCCACCTCACACGTCGTCAGGCGAAGACAGGCACCGCGACAGAACGACCGCGTCAGGACTGGAGCTGCCGACGGGCGCATTCGTCAGTGTCGCGCTCGCCACGGGCGTCACGCTGGCTGTCGCCTCGGCCAGGATGTGGCGCCGGCGGCGCTACTGCATCGGCAGCGGCGACCGCGCCGACCTCCAGCGCCCGAGCGCGCCCGTGGTCCGTGCCCTGCGAGCCGCGTACGCCGACCACGCCCCCGGGCGACTCGACACCATCGCGTCCCACACGCTCGAACCGGACGACCAACAGCAGCGCGTCCTCGCGCGGCTCGGGGTTCACGACGAGCGCGCCCTCGCAATGGACCTCGCCTCGACATCCGGCCTCGGACTGACCGGACCTGGCGCGCTTGCCGCTGCCCGCGCCCTCCTGCTGCACATGCTCGCGGAACAGCCTCCCTGCGGGCTTCGCGTGATCATGCCTGAACTCGATCAGCAGCATGTCCTCGGAACCGTCGACGCCGCGGATCTACCGTCTGCCGTCCGAGTAGTGGCATCTCTCGACGACGCCCTTGCTGAGATCGAAGCCGCCCTGATCACGCGCACGCGCCAAGCCGCCGAGCAAAACACCGCCGAATCCCATCCGGCCTCGCTGGTGCTGCTCGCCAGCCCGACACCCCGCGCACAACGGCGCCTTCAAGCATTGCTCGCCAACGGCGCACGCTTCGGTATCGCCGGCGTTCTGCTCGGCGGATGGCTGCCCGAGGCGACCGTCGTTGTTCAGGGCGACGGAACGACCAGCACGAGCGGGACCGGCCTCGTCTCCGGCGCGCGCTTGTTTCACTTGCCTGCTGCCGATGCCGTCGCGCTGCTCAGCGTTCTCCGCGAAGCAGAAGGTCCATCCGAACACGGCCAGTCCGCCAATGCCTCCAGCAGCGTGCAGGACCGCGACATCGAACTCATTCCGGCTGAGCCTCTCGACCCGCCCGCTCCAGCACCATACGATGGCAACCGGCCAGCTCCGCAGAAGCCGCTCCGCGTTCGAATTCTAGGGCGCATTCAGCTCACTTTCCTTTGCGGAGAAGAAGAACGTGAGCTTGCCGGTGTGCTGACGCCGAAGCACGCGGAGGTGTTGGCCTACCTTGCCCTGCATCCACATGGTGTTCGTCGTGACGTACTCAACGAAGCCGTCTGGCCCCATGCGCGACCGCCCCGGCCCTACAACTCCTTCCACAACACGATGTCCGTACTCCGCCGCGCCATCGACCATGCGACCGCCGGTGCGGTCACCAGCGTGGTGCGCAACGAAGACGGCCGATACCGCCTGGACGACACCGTCGTGTCCGTCGACCTCTGGCAGCTCCAGGCAGCGATGAAGGGCGCGCGCACCGGCACTCCCGATACCTTGATGAGACTCGGCGAGGCCCAGCAGTGCTATCGAGGCGACGTCGCCGAGGATGTCCTCGCCCCGTGGGTGGACCCGTACCGCGAGTCCGTTCGTCGCGACGTACTCGACGCCCTCGACATCCTGGTCCGAGCGCAGGCCGACACCGACCCGGAGGGCACGCTGGTCTGGCTGGAGCGCGCCCGCGTCCTCGACCCGTACAACGACGGCATCTACCGCGACATCGTGCGCACGCAAGCTCGCCTGGGCCAGCAGTCCGCGATCCCCCGCACCCTGGCGCTGCTCACGCGAGCGCTCGACGACATCGGCCAGACTCCGAGTGCCGACACGCTCAACTTCGTGGCGGCGCTCCAGCGCGGCACCACGCGCGACGACGTAGCAGCCATCACGAACACGATCATGTCCCGTGCGCTGCACGGCCCCGGTGCACGCTGATCTGCACGTGAATGCCGATACCGTCTCCCGACCTCACGCGGGATGATGACGTTGTGAATGCACCACGCGTGGAAGCTCGGTCAGCGCGCCAGCAGATCATCGATTGGCTTACCGCAGCTACCAGCCTTCAGCAGGGATACCGTCCGGCCGGCTGGAGGTTCTGCTCCATTGAGGACCTCGTGCTCACGCACGGCCGATGGGGAACTCCGGCTCCGTTGTCCCCAGCTGTTGTCCGCGGCCCTGAAGGGTTGTGCTTCGCCAACGCCAACGCCAACGCCACCGCCGCGAGCGAACTCCACGACGGCTTCACCTACGTCGAAGGCTACGCTCTCGGTCCCGCAGGCATCGTTCTCGCCCACGCATGGTGTATCGATGATGCTGGGCTTGTTCAAGATCCGACGTGGCCGCCCAGCGTCGGATTCGCGTACCTCGGAATCCCCTTCACCACAGACCACATTCGAGAGTGGACTGCCCGCGCCAGAATTGCCAGAATAGTCCATGATGCCCACTTTGATGGGTTTCGCATTCTTCGCGAAGGGCTTCCTGCCGAGGCGATCGCCTCTATCGGAGAGGCCGCACATGCGACACCGCGGCCACAGAAGGACAACCGATCACGCCTTGCGCAATGGCCGTTCGTATAGACGGTCCGCTAGACGGTCCGATGTAGCTACCGATTAGAGCGGTAGCCCCCCGAACTCGTCAATGCGCTGGTCAGCAACCACTGCGGGGCTACCGATGCACACCGCGACTCAGTGGCCGACAGGCATGTGAACAGTCAGCGGGCAGTGGGTCACCTTTGTATTTATTGAGAGTGGTCACCTTTGTCTTGATCCTCACCAAGTCGGTGGTGGTTTCCCGCGCGCCACGCGCCCGCCCCCGCAGGCTCCAGCTCCGTCGGCCGCCGAGGTCGACGTCGGGGCCAGCCGTCGCGATCGGGCACGCGTCGACCCGGCACCCCGAGTACCGCGCTTGACGATGAGCAGCGAGCGCAGCTCACGTCACGTTGGGCACCGATCAAGCGCCCCAGAGACATCGAATGCGCAGGTAGATGACCTCTGCGAGCGGCACAACCACGCAAAGGTAACGGCACGATAACGGTATGACGGGCCGTGTTGCAGGCTGTCCCACCGGAGTGTCTACTAGACATGTCAGTAGGACACGCTGAAGTTGGCTAGCCCGGAGGCATCGCGCCCCTGGACATAAGCCAACCGGCACGTCCCAGTGACGGAAGTCCCGCATAGCGCGGGCAGCGGCTTGGGCCGCGCGGTCAGCAGCGACACCGTGCAGAGCAGTAGCGAAGAACGACGCGTAGCTAAACACGCATGCACTACAAGGTGTATGTGCAGTAACTGCGCTTGCAGCCTCGCCACGTATAGCTTTGCCACATAACGGAGTAGCGCGCATAAACGGCACGCCTATCACTGGCGTGTCCCCAAGATAATTCTATGGTGGTCTAGCACCGACACACGTCGCATTGCGTGGGCGTTCGGGGTTGTATCAGGCGGTTGCCGACATCGGGCATTTCTGGCTTGAGAGCGTAGCTCTCGCCTGTCCGTAGCACACCAAACCCTTACGAGCATGGCTCCCTGCATTGCGCACTAGACACAACGGACACTTTTCAACTTTTTTCTCAAATTCGGCGAGTCTCCGGCGGGATTGCCGTCCCGCCGGAGACCCTTGACATATCGGATGGTGACTCCGTTATGCCCGCTTCGATTATAGACCAGTGCCAGGACTGTCCACAGCTCACCCTGTCGTCTCTCGCTGAGGGCCGTTCGGTGTGCGATTCGTGCTTGAGCACCCTGTATGTGGCGTGCGACCGGTGCGAAAGTGTTGTTCGGGAAACGGTCCTCGCTAGTGAGGATGCGCGGATCTGCTGGGATTGCGCCGATAACTACTACTTTCAGTGTGACGAGTGCGCGCGATACGCAGAGACGACGTACGAAACTGATGATGATCGGCTTGTGTGCAACGATTGCGCGGATCGGCATTTTACTGAGTGCGATCGTTGCGACAGGTACAGTCAGAGCTTGTCGTCGACGGCTGACGGGGATGACGTCTGCGAGTCATGCGCCGAGCACGATTACTGGCGTTGCTCGGAGTGTGAACGGCTCATCCGGGAATACGACCCGTGCGACGAATGCGACAGTGAAACGTCGGATCTGATTCACGACTACTGTTACAAGCCGCGCCCGGAGTTTCACGGAGCTGGACCGGTTTTTCTCGGTTTGGAGCTGGAAACGAGCGTCAGCCGCTGGCACATCGAAGATTCGGCGGAAATCGCCGTTGAGATGCTGGGCGATTTGGGCTACCTCAAGGAAGACTGCTCGCTCGATCAGGGTTTCGAGATTGTCACGCACCCCATGTCCTACGCGTGGGCAATGGCGAACTTTCCGTGGGAAATGCTGTCCGAGCTATCCCGTAGTAGCTGCGAGGCTACGCACGATGCTGGAATGCACGTGCACATCAGCCGGACGGCTTTCGAGTCGCCGAGTCACGCCTTCAGGTGGATGAAGTTTCTGTACCGCAATGCCGCTTCGGTAATCGGCGTTGCGCGGCGTGAGTCTGACCAGTGGGCTTCATGGCGCCCGAATGATCGGAGCCAGGTCAAAGAGTACGCCAAGGGCGTTAAGGGTTTCTCGCGCTACAGCGCGATCAACACTCAGAATGATGCCACGTTCGAGCTTCGGATTTTCGCAAGCACCTTGGAACCGCAGGAAGTAAAGGCCGCTCTGGGACTTGCAGACGCGTCCGTAGAGTACACACGAAACCTGACAGTGGCCGATATTGCACAACGGGATGGCTGGGACTGGTCTTCGTTCTCATCCTGGTTGGCGCAGCGTCCCGAATACGCGCCTCTCATGTGCGAAATGGAGGCGCTATGTGCCTCTTGACATTCTTCCCTCAGGACGTTGAACCCAACGCGGACGCACTCATGAATGGGACGCTCTACAACGATGATGGCCACGGCTTTGCAATTGTCACAGGGTCTCGTATTCTTGTGCGTCGCGGAATGAACGCGGAACGGGTGGTGGCGGACTTCGTTCGTCTTCGGCGCCATCATCACGGCCCCGCGCTCTTTCACAGCCGCATGGGAACGCACGGTTCCCTGAGCAAGAGCAACTGCCATCCCTTCCCGCTTGGCGGAGACTCACGCACCGTTCTTGCACATAACGGCATCCTGCCAAAAAGGGTGCAACCAGCTAAGGGTGATGTCCGCTCAGACACCCGTATTGCGGCGGAGGACTTCCTAGCGGGTCAACCTTTCGGGGCCTTGAGTTCCCAACGAGGCCGTAACCGATTGCGCAAGTGGCTTACCCCATACAACAAGGTTGTGATTCTGACGGTCGACCCGCGATATCGCAACCGTGCGTACGTGATCAATGAAGAGTCCGGGCACTGGGACGAAGGTATCTGGTACTCAAACCTTGATTACGTCGGGAATGTCACGAACCGCCCCAGTGCCCCACTGTCATGCGCCTGGTGTTTCGAGATCGGAACAATAGATCCAATTTCCGAGCTGTGCCGCGCGTGTGGAAGTTGCTGGACCTGCAATGAAGAATCGGGTTACTGCGAATGCAACTTTGACGAAGCCCAACTGAGCATCTTTGCATCACAAGAGGAGAGCTACCAAGACTATCAGAATGTCGCTCGACCACATGCGAGCATTTCGAATGAGGTGATCCCTTGTGGTCCGGACTGGTGAACACCCATGGTTTCAGAAGCACTCAATCAGCATCGATAATATTCTCTGGCATTGGGACCAGGCGACTCCTCCAGAGCGCGCGTCGGGCGTTCAGTGGTACGCGCACGCTCATCACGTCGCGCTTGCCATCGCTGACGGGAACGCACACCTGGGCGCGGGAATGATCGCGATTTACTCTCCACAGCACGGTTGGGCCGACAATATTCACTGCGCTGCCCGCGTTCTCCGAGAACGCACCGGCATGGGCGGACCAGCCTCAGGCGTCTTTGCCACCCTATCCCAAAAGAGCGCAGCTGACCGATTGCTACACGGTGAGCGGTACGAAGATATCTTGACCGGGCCGAAGGTGCGCGAATTCGCTCACCTCATCGAGTACGGCGGCGACAGGGATCGACGTGATCCGCGCGTGGTGATCGATCGACACGCGCTTTCAGTAGCGCATGGGCGAGCGCTGCATTCAGATGAGTTCGAGTCAGCCCCTCTCTCAGGGTATCGCCGTCGTGACGGCACGGTCAGCTGCAGCTCTTATGACCGCGTAGCGAACCTCTATATCGAAGCCGCTTCGCTCGTTTCCGCAACGACGTGCGGCGAACTCTCGCCGCACCACGTGCAAGCTGTCACCTGGCTCGTACGCCAAAGGCTGAACGAGAATGCCCAGCAGCAACGCGGACTGACCGCGTTGGACAAAGGACGCAGGGTCGCAAGGGCCAATGCCGAGAAATCATGGTTGACGTTCTGCCGCAACCACCTTCCCCATCTCGATTTCTACCCCAGGACAGGATACCGCGCCATCTAATTCGATAGCCAGGAGAACACGTGAGCGTTCACGACGGCCGGGCACGACCGGTCACAGCCGAATCTATCGATCAACTCGATCCGTCTGCACTTGACGGAGACGGCCGATTTCGAGAATCGGCAGGACTGGAGGATATTGTCCACGACAATACGCGCCGCGCCGGATTCGCCGCCACCGCGTTGGCCGCCTACGCGGTGGTTACCGGAACACATCAAGAGAAGTTCGCGACAATCACCGGTGATCTCTTGGGGGATCTCCGTCATCTCGCGGACACCGTCGGTGTCGATTTGGACCGCGCTTACCTTAACGGAGAGGCGCACTACCGAGACGAAATCCGAATCGATGATGAACCTGATATTGTCCGCGCGACAAATGAGCACGATGAGCTGTATGTCGAGCTTTTCCCGGGAAGCCCAGCGTTTCCGGCTCTAGTTCGCGATGAGCGCGCTGATAATGGATGGGTGCGGCCCCGGTTCAGGAGGCCGGTCGCACAAGCCGTCATCGACTGGCTATTCACGAAAAACGCTAGCGCGCACCGTGCGATTCGTGCCGGTTTCATCGACGGCGATGTTCTCGCGTTGTTCGAGTCGGCCGAAGTCAGCTTCGAATACCGCGCTGACTCTGACGGACGGTTCGCTATCGGTTCCGGAGCATGGCCGTGGTTTCTTTCTGTTCCCGCCGTGGACCCGGCGGATGAGGCTGCGGTCTATGTCAATGCACAACGGGTTGTACAAGAGGGAAACGAAGACCTCGTCACGATCACCATGGACGACCCGGATTTTCCTGACCCGATTTTTGCGGCGCTACTAGACGGTGAACGCCCCTGCGGCGGCTGGTACCCGCGTTTTCGGCGCCCGGTCGCCAACGCCGTTGTCGCCTGGATCAATATCGCCTTCCGACGTGACCCCTCTCACGGTGCCCGAGCGTACTGGGAGGACGAGTCCGTGATGATCCTCCACCCGGACTACATCGCAATGGACGGTTACCGACCTGAGCGCATCGAGCCGGACGCAGACGGCTGTTACGCCATTGGCCGCGACGGGTGGCTATGGGAAAAGTTCGATACGTCTGACTAAAACGCTCGACATATCCGAGCCTATGCGAAGGTGACCAGAAATGACTCAACATCAAGATCGTATGTTGCGCAGGATTCGCGCCCTCCTGGCACACGCCGAGGACGAACACTTGGATCAGAAAGCGAGGGAATCGTACAACGAGAAAGCGTCACTTCTGATTGCTCAATACGGGATCGATCAGGCTCTGCTCGCTGAGTCCGGGAGAGTGTCGGACAAGATCACGCAGCTTTCCCTCTCGATCGACAACCCCTACAGCCACGATAAGGCAGATCTGCTGTCCTACATCGCCCATGGAATGCGATGCCGAACCGTGCGGTACCCGCGCGGACGAACAATCGTGCGCGTTGTCGTCGTCGGCTACCAAACTGACCTCGATCGAGTTGAACTCCTCTATACCTCTCTGCTGCTTCAGTCGACGAGCCAAATGACCCGAGTCCGACCGGCAGGCCACGTCAGCACAGCGGTCTACCGCAGATCGTGGCTTCTCGGGTTCCGCACCGCCGTCCTGAAGCGACTGCTGGCTTCCGAGAAGACTGCCTCTACCCAAGCTGACCAGCAGTGCCCGTCAGGCTCCACAAGCACCGCGCTGGTGTTGCGCAGCCGCGAGGACCGCGTCGACATCGCGTTCAAGGATGCCTTCCCCGGGCTGCGCAACACCAAGCGTCACAGCAGCATCGTGGGATCTGGGTTCAGCCACGGACTCGCCGCCGGACAGCGCGCCGACCTCGATGACAAGCGGCTCGCCAACCGCGCGCGGTTCATCACGCGGGACTGACGACGTCCAGCGCACAGCCCGCACGGCACCAAGCGCGTCCTGAACTACGCCCTGACGCCTTACCGATTCGCAGCTGCCACAGGACACGGCACCGCGTCCGGATGTTCACGAACTCCCATCGACGCAACGTCGCTGGGCGCTTCCGGACCGGTGCCGTGCGGGTCGCGCGGGCCACGCCCACAACGTCCACACCCGGATTCCGTTATAGGACAACGAAGGAAAGAACCATGCCCAGCTCACCCCCACTCGATCTGCCGTACGCGTGCCGTGTGCCTCTCCCGGGTACGCCGCTCACCCTCACCTCGACGTCGAGTCACCTCCTGTGGGAAAACACCGGCACCGTCTTCATCGCCGCTGTGCAAGCCGACTCCGTTACCGACTGGGAGAACCCGCGTCCGCTCACCGAGACGGAGTGCACCGTCGCTCCTGGGACACCGCCGTGCGCACCCTGCGGGAGGCACGCGCGGGACCAGTCAGACGACGAGCGCATCGAGCGGATGCGCCTTACCGTCGCCCTCGCAGACCGCCACGCGTGGCTGGAGGCGACTGCGGAGCGACGAGGAGTCACACCTCGCGAGCTCCCGCAAGATCACGGAGAAGGATCAACCTCCCTTCGCAGCAGGGAAATCAGGTGCCACCATGTCGGTTCATGCCAAGATTCATTTGTACTCAATCGCTGATCTCGTCGCCGCAGTGCCGCACCTTCTGGGCTTCCACCCGGCCGATTCGCTGGTCGTGTTGATGTTCGACCGCACGACATTGGACTATCGAGGCGCGATGAGGGTCGACCTCCCGCACGAGCGCCACGCCGTGGAGCTGGCGGAGCAGCTCGCGGACACACCTGGTGAACCCGCAGCGGTTTCGCTCATCGTCGTAGGTGGAACTTGCAACGGGACGCTCCTTCCGTTTGCCCGCGGCATCGACGACGTGGCGGCGGTGTTCGTCCGGACAGGTGCGGTTGTCACACACACAATCTGGGCAGCCTCGACCGAGGCTGGCGCATCCTGTCGGCTCTACCGCGATCCGATGACGCCCATGACGATCGCAGACCCCGGCGCCAGCCCCCTTGCCGCGCGCATGGTGTTCGAGGGACGGGTGACCTACGAGAGTCGTGCCGCCCTCGCACGGTCGCTGGAGTGCACGGTCTCCGCGACGGCGCTCACGCGCCGAAAGAGGTTGCTGGCGCAGGAAATTGAGCGCTTCACCGGGCTCATGACTGCCGACCCTCGCCGCGCCATTCGAGACGGAAACCGGTCGCTACGACGAGCCTTGACCACCGTAGCGGAGGGAGTGCTCCCCGATGATGACGCCGTGATGCGGCTCGCCGCGCTGCTCGCCAACGCACGATTCCGGGATCGGGCGACGGTCGTGGCCGTAGGTCCGGATGCAGCGGCCGCCGAGCAGCTGTGGCAGCACATGACGCGCGAAGTCCCCGCTCCTGTCCGGGTGTTCCCCGCAACGCTGCTAGGGCTCTGCGCCTACCTGCGTGGCGATGGCGCCCTGGCGGCCATCGCCCTGGACGTCGCTCGCGAGGCATACCCGGACTACCCGCTTGCCGCGCTGCTGGACGGAGTTGTCAGTGCGGGGATGCCGCCCGCGGAACTTAGGAAGCTGATCACCCAGTCGCGGGCGAGCGCGCACCATTAGGCGTCGGACCCCGAGCATTCCGCCGCGTGCTTGGACGACCATGCCGACGAGACCGGAACGACTACGCCACCACCGTGCACCCCGGTTCGACGCTTTCGCTCCAGAGCGCGCAGAACGCCCGATTGTCCTGGCGATGCTTCTGAATTCGCGAGACGTCACGCTGCCCGTTCGAGGCCGGAGCTGCCACCTCGACCCGTGGTCAACGGACCACACGGCTTCCCGACTTGCTGAGATCAGGTGGTGGGGTCGAAGTCCTCCGGCGGGTTGGTCGTGCGGGAGATCGCCGCCCGGACAACGGCCTCGGGGAACTGGAAGCTCAAGTGGCCCAGGAGCGGCATGATCCGCTGCGGCAGCTCGGCGGGCGAGACCACGAGCAGCGGCTGGAAGACCGGCAGCGTCGGTCGGTCTTCCAGGTGTCGCCGCAAATCGGTCCACTGAGCTTCCAGCAGCACGTCCGGCCCGATCGTGCCCGCAGGCAGCGCGGCGTCGTCTCCGCGTGCGCGTGGTTCGGACCGCCAGGCGAAGAGGGTGATCACCGGCGCGGCCTCCGGCCCAGTGCCAGCGGCCGGTTCGCGGGCTGCCGTGCGGTTGTGGGCGGGCAGGTAGGGCTGATCCGTGCCTGGGCGGAGAAGGGTGCGCGCCAGGTGAATCCAATGGTCGACGGTGTTGCTCGGGTCGGCCTCGTCGACAACCGCAACGGATTCGCGATCCACGGTTTCCCAGCTCGTGCCGAACGGCAGATGGAACGCCTTGGCGATGGCCCTACGGGGTCGGGGCTTTTCCCCTGGCACGGTCTTGCCCATTTGCCGTGCCAGCTCGAAACGCGCCAGCTCCAGCTCGTACACCAACGCCGCCGCCTCGGCGCGCTGGTGTGGGCTGGCGTTCCTCGGGTCAGGCAGCACGAGCGCGGCGACCGTCGCGATGACCGGGTCCAGGTCACCGGCACCGAGGTACCGGCGAACGAATGTCGCTACCTCTTCCAGCACGCGATTCGAGCAGGCTCGCTCGACGCCGTCGCGGCGGCGGGCCTGTACCGGGCCCAGCTCGATCCCTTGAGCGGTGAACTGCGTGTCGACTCGGAAGCTCCAGTCCGGGTACGGCCGGAAGGTCGGGATGCTCACGCGCAGGAGTCCGTTTCCGAGGTCCTGCTCTAGCGGCGTTTCGATCGAGTCCAGCGAATGCACGACCAACCAGCGTGCCGGGATACGGCTCAGCGCACCAGGTCTCAACCGGATGACACATGATCGTTTGGGGAATGCAGTGATCATCTTGTGCGCAGCATGCTCACCGACGTGGGAAAACACGACGCACAGAGGCCCTGCCCCGACTGCGAACACGGAAGGAGGTCTGACGGCCAGGTGTGTCACACCTGCCACGGCACTGGACACCTGCGCACCTAGGCCGACAGCCGGAGGACCGCGGCCTCCAGCTGACACCTGCACTCATGGCCCGCCGTTGCCATTCTGACGGTCCACAGCGGATGAACCAGGGCGGTGATCGGGCGCTCACCGCTGGTCACGACAGTCCACTTCGGCCGGAAAGCCGATCCATTCGAGCTTGACTTGCCACGCCAGCAAGGGGTTGACTCCACAACACAGTCGAACACGTGTTCGA
>NZ_MUMH01000017.1 GCF_002155965.1 Allokutzneria sp. NRRL B-24872 | reverse complement strand
CGGTCCGAGCCGCCGCGCGCCTGTTCCGCCGGATGGGCTCCGGCGACGCGCTCCGGTTCGCGCGGCGGCTCGGACCGGCGGGAACGGCCGGAAGAGAGCTTCGACGAGGTCGTCCCGAATGTGTTGCCACGCAAGGAATTCCCCGCGCCAAGCCGCGCCGTCGCGCTCGGCGAACTGCGCGACGGACTCCGCCGTGCGCTCGATGTCGCGAGACAGCACTGCGACGCGGTCGTCAGGCAGGACGTGCGCGAGGACGTCGGGGGCGTGCCGCCACGACAGCCCGTGCCGCTCCAGGTCAAGGCCGAGCATGAACGGCGAGACCGCGCTCATCGGGTAGAAGGCGCTGCAGAAATCGGTCGTGAAGCCCGGCGCGGTGACCTCGCCGCTGCGCACCGAACCGCCCGGCTCGTCGGCGGCTTCGAGCACCACCACGCTCCACCCGGCGTCGGCCAGCAGGTTGGCCGCGACCAGTCCGTTCGGGCCCGCGCCGATCACCACGGCGTCGACGGTGTCACCTGGGTGCGTCACGCTTCTCCTTGGGACTGGTGGGTCGGCCTGCCCCACCGTAGATCGCGCAGCCGCCGCGCGGGGCCTTGATCAGGTTTCAGCGGTGGGCTCTGCTCGCCCGCTCCGCTCGCCATCCCGCCGATCACTTCGGCGAGCGCGTCGGCGCTGTCGTGCTCCGGGCGCCAGTCCAGCTCGGCCCGCGCACGCTCGCAGCGCACCAAACATGCCTGGTCAGCCAATGCGAGCCAGCCCGGATGCAGCGGTTGCAGGCCCAGCCGCCACGCCGTCCACGCGAGCCCGCGCAGCGACGAAAGGGGGACCGGAACGCGGATTCCACCGAGCACCCGGCCGATGTCGTTCGCCGTGAGCAGCGGATCGGCCGCGAGGTTGAACGCGCCAGTCGCACGGCGGTCCACGATCTGCACCAGAGCAGCCGCGACGTCGTCGGCGTGCACGAGCTGGAGCCGGAAACCCGGCCACAACGGCAACGGCAGCCACCGCTTTTTCAACAGTGACAGCGGAAACAACGAACTCAGCAGCCAACGCCGCATCTCCGCTCCGGAGGCGCGCTGCACCACCGAGGCCGGGCGCACGCACGCGGTGCGCAGGCCCGAATCCGTGACCAGGGCTTCGGCGACGGCCTTCTGCTCGCTGTACGCGCTGCCCTCGATCCCGCCGAGCGGCCAGTCCTCGTCGACCACCGCCCAACGGTCGGCGGGCTCGTAGGCAGCGACGGAGGAGCCGAACACCAAGTGCCGGACTCCGGCGTGGCGAGCGGCGGCGAGGACGTTCCGCGTGCCGACGATGTTGGTGCGCCGCATCTCGGGGTCGTCGGTGCGCGGGTGGATCGCCCAGGCCAGGTGCACCACCGCGTCGACTCCGGAGAACGCTTCGCGCAGCGCCGCCTCGTCCGTGCCGACATCGCACGTGGCCCAGTCGGCGCGCGCGTACGGTTCGACCTGGTCAGGACGCCTGCGAGCGATGGCGGCAACGCTCCACCCCTTCGGCAGGCGCCTGAGCAGGGCGGTGCCGACGTTCCCACTCGCGCCGGTCACGGCGATTCGCATGACCTTGGAGTTCCCGCCGGCCAGCCCGCTAATCAGCGCAGCCGGAGGACGGGGGTCTTCGTGTCCGGGGCGTCCTCCACGCCGTCCAGCACCACCAGGCCGATGTCCGCACCGACCGGGACTGCGCCCCGGTGGAAGAGGAACTCGGGGTCGTTGGCCCACTCGTCCCGAGTGGCGGTGACCTCGCGGGGCCCGGCGGGGCGAGCGGTGCCCGGACGCGCCCGTGCGGACAGTTCTGGTCGCTCGCCCCTGCCCACCGCCAGCGGTTCCCCCGGCAGCAACCACAGCGTGCGGCCCTCGGTGCACAGTCCCGCGAGCAGGCCGATCTGTCTCGCGCGGTTGCTGTGCAGCTCGACACGACGCTCGGGGCGGAGGTCCTCGACCGCCGCGCGCTCGGCCTCGGTGAGCTGGTCGACGCCCAGCAGCTCGGTCGCGTCCTCCACCGACATGTGCCCGCGCACCGGCCACCTCGGGAACACCGGTCTGGGCCAGGTGTAGGGCAGGTCGTCCGGCACGTCGGGGAAGAAGCGGCGGTAGTGCTCGGGGTTCTTGCGCACCAACGCGGATCGGTGCGACAGGTGCACCGCCTCATCACCGAGCCACGGCGGCACGGCTCCCGCGGCGATCAGGTCGTGCTGGTGAGGAACCACTCCGCCGGTGAACTCCAGCAACGAGTGCACGGTCGAGTCGGTGTGCCCGCGCACCGTCCACTCGCGACACACCTGCACGCCGTAAGCGACGAGCGCCCGCGTGAAGCCCCGCCACATCGTGACCGCCGGGTGGTGCTTCCAGCCGTACTCGGGCCACACCAGCGCGCGCAGGATCTGCACGGTCTCGGCGCGTTGTTTGCCGAGGCGCCGATCGTCGAGCACTCGGGCGCTCGCGGCGAAGTCAACGTGCGGTAGGAACGTTTGCATGCCGCGTGCTTTACCCAGAAACAGGCGGATCACGCCGGGACGCGGCCGTAAGGTCGCGGAGTGCACGAGGTCATCGAAGAGCTGCTTCCGCTGCGCGGCGCGCACGACCTTGCTGGTTTGCGCGAGGTCGACGCCGATCTGCTGGCCCGCTATGTCGCTGCCCCGGAGAACGACTGGTGGCGGCGTCGGCGCTGCGCTGAGGCGTTGGACGGGCGGGTGCCGCGGCGGCGGGTCGAGGCGTTGATCGCCCGGGCGCAGGATCTGGGCGAGACGGCGGAGGTTCGCCGCGCGCTGCTGGACGTCCTCGCCGATCGGGAGGAGCTGCTGCCCTGGCTCCTGAGCGAGGAGCGGCAGCACGACACGTCCTACGGCATGGCCGAGGCCTTCCTCAAAGCACGCGGTCGCCTCGGTGATCGGACCGCGCTGCACGAACTGGTACTGCTCGCCGCCGATCCGTGGACGCACAGGCAACTGATCGGGCTGGAAGGGCTGGAGGCGCTGATCGAGCGCCACGGAGCCGAAGTGCTGCTCGCCGAGGTCGGCGATGACCTGCCGCAGGAACGGCTTTTCCACGCGCGGATGCGCTTCCGCGCGGGCGAGGACGTGACGGACGCGCTCGCCGATCCTGACCGCACCGTCGCGCACTTCGCGCACGAGCTGGAATTCGAGCCGCGACGACTGCGCGAGTACATCGCCGAAGCACCGACGACCGAGGCGAAGGTGTGGGCCGCCTGCGCGCTGCACGAGCAGACCGGTGACCTGGCGGAGATCCAGTCGATCTACGACGCGCTCGGACGCCCGCGGGTGGAGGTCGACGGCCTGGACGAGGAGATCCGCGCGGCGATCGTGCACAACTACGTGCCCACGTGCCAACGCCAGACCGACCCGAGGTGGCGGTTGGAGTACCTGTGCATGGAGCACCCGGCCAGTCCGGACGTCGACGACCAGCTCCGCCGCGCCGTGTCCGCGCTCTCCGACGCGGGCCTGGCGCCGAACCCACCGATCCGGGCGGGTGAGCACCACGGCAGCGGGGACGACACCTACCACGTGATCTTCCTCGGCGACTCCGAGCGCGAGGTGTGGATCAGCACGCTCGGGCGCTTCGCCACGGGCGACGACGAGGCCCGCTCTGCCTTGGCGGACGCGGGATTCCGGTGGATCGAGTTCCACGGCGCGGCCAAGGTCACCGGTCTGCACGTCTACTACTTCGGCGCCCGCGCGGCGCTCACCGTCGACAGCCTGCTGTTCTACTGGCAGGACTAGCCCGCGAGGCGCCATCGGCACCTCGCGGGACACGTCCTAGCCGCGAATGCCGGGGGCTTCGGCCCCGATCGTGGTGCTGTCGCCGTGGCCGGTGTGCACCACCGTCTCCGGCGGCAGCTCCAGCAACCGCTTGGTGATCGAGTCCACGATCGTGCCGTGGTCGGAGTACGAGCGCCCAGTGGCACCGGGTCCGCCCTGGAACAGGGTGTCGCCGGTGAACACCACGCCGAGCTCCGGCACGTGGAAGCAGCACGCCCCGGGCGCGTGGCCCGGCGTGTGCAGCACGTGCACCTCGGTCCCGGCGACCTCGATCACCTGCCCGTCGGCCAGCTCCCCACCGGGGCGCACGTCGGGGTGCGTCAGCTCCCACAGCACGAGGTCGGCCGGGTGCAACAGGATCGGCGCCCCGGTGGCCTCGGCCAGCTGCGGCGCGAAGCGCACGTGGTCGTCGTGCGCGTGCGTCGCGATGATCGCCTTGACCGTCCGGCCGCCGATCACCTCCAGGATCGCGGCGACGTCGTGCGGGGCGTCGAAGACGACGCACTCGGAGTCATCGCCGAGCACCCAGACGTTGTTGTCCACGTCGAAGGTCTCGCCGTCCAACGAGAACGTCCCGGACGTGATCGCGTGATCGACTCGAACCATCAGAAGATCACCACCGAGCGGAGGACGTCACCGTGGTGCATCTTCCCGAACGCGGCCTCCACGTCCTCGAGCGCGATCTCCTCGGTGACGAAGGCATCCAGGTCCAGGCGGCCCTGCCGGTAGAGGTCGACCAGCATCGGGAAGTCCCGCGTCGGCAGGCAGTCGCCGTACCAACTGGACTTCAGTGCCCCGCCCCGGCTGAAGAAGTCGATCAGCGGCATGTCGATCCGCATGTCCGGCGTCGGCACTCCGACCAGGACCACCGTCCCGGCGAGGTCGCGGGCGTAGAAGGCCTGCTTCCACGTCTCCGGGCGGCCGACCGCGTCGATCACCACGTCCGCGCCGTTGCCGTCGGTCAGCTCCTGGATCGCGGTCACCACGTCGTCGACCGAGCGCGCGTCGACGGTGTGCGTGGCGCCGAAACCACGCGCCCACTCCAGCTTCCTGGCGTCGGTGTCCACGGCGATGATCTTCGCGGCGCCCGCGAGCCTGGCCCCGGCCACCGCGCCGTCGCCGACCCCGCCGCAACCGATCACCGCGACCGAGTCGCCCCTGCCGACGCCGCCGGTGTTGATCGCCGCGCCGATGCCCGCCATCACCCCGCAGCCGAGCAGGCCGACCGCCGCCGCCCGCGCGTCGGGGTCGACCTTCGTGCACTGTCCACTGTGGACAAGCGTCTTCTCGGCGAACGCGCCGATGCCCAGCGCCGGGCTGAGCTTCGTGCCGTCCAGCAGCGTCATCGGCTGCGCGGCGTTGTGCGTGCTGAAGCAGTACCACGGGCGCCCGCGCTTGCAAGCCCGGCAGTCACCGCACACCGCGCGCCAGTTCAGCACCACGAAGTCGCCGGGTTCGAGCCCGCTCACGCCCTCGCCGACGGACTCCACGACGCCCGCGGCCTCGTGCCCGAGCAGGAACGGGAACTCGTCGTTGATCCCGCCCTCGCGGTAGTGCAGGTCGGTGTGGCAGACCCCGCACGCCTGGACCTTCACCACCGCCTCGCCGGGGCCCGGATCGGGGACGACGATCGTCTCCACCGTGACCGGCTCACCACGCCCCTTGGCGATGACGCCCCTGACCTGTTGTGCCACGACCGGCCTCCAGATTCGTCTCGACGCATGTGGATCTCCGACGACCGTAGCCCCGGGGTCACCGCCCGTCGAGTTCGGCGAGCTCCGCGTCGGTGAACAGCCGCGAGCGGATCAGGAAGCGCACGCCCTCGGGAGCCTCCAGGGAGAACCCGCTGCCCCGGCCGGGCACCACGTCCACGGTGAGGTGGGTGTGCCGCCAGTACTCGAACTGCGCGGCCGACATCCAGAACGGCACCGCCTCGGGCACCCCGTCGACCTCCAGGTCAGCGAGGTGCACGTCCGAGCCGCCGGTGCGGAACTCCCCCGCGAGGTAGCACATGGGGGCGCTGCCGTCGCAGCACCCGCCGGACTGGTGGAACATCAGCGCGCCGTGGCCGGCCCGGAGGCGGCGGATCAGCTCCGCCGCCTCCGGGGTCACCGCGACCCGGGCGACGGTCATCAGAAGAAGCCCTGCGCGGACTCGGAGTAGCTCACCAGCAGGTTCTTCGTCTGCTGGTAGTGCTCCAGCATCGCGCGGTGGTTCTCGCGCCCGATCCCGGACTGCTTGTAGCCGCCGAAGGCCGCGTGCGCGGGATAGGCGTGGTAGCAGTTGGTCCACACGCGCCCGGCCTGGATCGCGCGCCCTGCCCGGTACGCGGTGTTGGTGTCGCGCGACCACACGCCCGCGCCGAGGCCGTAGAGCGTGTCGTTGGCGGTCTTGATCGCGTCGTCGAAGTCGTCGAAGCGGGTCACCGAGACGACCGGGCCGAAGATCTCCTCCTGGAAGATCCGCATCTTGTTGTCGCCCTCGAAGATCGTCGGCTGCACGTAGTACCCGCCCGACAGCGCCCCGCCGAGATCGGCGCGCTCACCGCCGGTGGCGACCTTCGCGCCCTCCTGCCTGCCGATGTCGATGTAGGACAGGATCTTCTCCAGCTGGTCGTTGCTGGCCTGCGCGCCGACCATGGTGTCGGTGTCCAACGGGTTGCCCTGCTTGATCTTCTTCGTCCGCTCCACCGCGTCGCCGAGGAACCGGTCGTAGATGGAGCTCTGGATCAGCGCGCGCGACGGGCAGGTGCAAACCTCGCCCTGGTTCAGCGCGAACATCGCGAAGCCCTCGAGTGCCTTGTCGTAGAAGGCGTCCTGCGCGTCGGCGACGTCGGCGAAGAACAGGTTGGGGCTCTTGCCGCCCAGCTCCAGGGTGACCGGGATGATGTTCTCGCTGGCGTACTGCATGATCAGCCGCCCGGTGGTGGTCTCCCCGGTGAAGGCGATCTTCGCGATGCGGCTGCTGGAGGCGAGCGGTTTGCCCGCCTCGACGCCGAACCCGTTGACCACGTTGAGCACCCCGGCCGGGAGCAGGTCCGCGATCAGCTCCAGCAGCACGTGGATCGAGGCCGGGGTCTGCTCGGCGGGCTTGAGCACCACCGCGTTGCCCGCCGCCAGCGCCGGGGCGAGCTTCCACGTGGCCATCAGCAACGGGAAGTTCCACGGGATGATCTGGCCGACCACGCCGAGCGGCTCCTGGAAGTGGTAGGCGACGGTGTCGGCGTCGATCTGCGAGATCCCGCCCTCCTGCGCGCGCAGGACTCCGGCGAAGTAGCGCCAGTGGTCCACGGCCAGCGGCAGGTCGGCGGCAAGGGTCTCGCGGACGGGCTTGCCGTTCTCCCAGCTCTCCGCGACCGCGAGCTTCTCCAGATTCTGCTCGATCCGGTCGGCGATCTTGAGCAGCACGCCGGAGCGCTCAGCCAGCGAGGCCCGGCCCCAGCTCGCGGCGGCTCCGTGCGCGGCGTCCAGCGCGCGGTCCACGTCCTCGGCGGTGCCCCTGGCGATCTCGGTGAACACCTCGCCGGTGACCGGGCTGGGGTTCTCGAAGTACTGGCCCTTCGCGGGCGGCACGTACTCGCCGCCGATGAAGTGGTCGTACCGCGAGCGGTAGGACACGACGCTGCCTTCGGAACCTGGAGCGGCGTAGGTCGTCATCTGCTGCCTCCCACGTCATCGGGTGAGTGGCGCGCAGGTTACGAAGGGCAACGTTGCACCCGCGTTGCACTTGCGCGGGGCGTCTCCGGCGGTCAATCATCGAGGAGATGGCCACCCCGCCCGCAGATCCGTTGGAGAGCGCCCGGGTTCTGGTCCGCGTGCACGAGGCGGTGCTCGGTGGGAGCCGCGCGCCCCAGGCTCCCCGCACGGTGATCGCGGAGTCGTGGCGGCGTTCCCTCGACGCCCACGTGGACCCCGACCGCACCGAGGCGCCGACGGTCTACGCCCAGCGCGAGGTCTCCGAGCTGCGCGCCGCGCACCCGCTCGCCTCGACGCTGCCCGCACTGCGCGCGACGCTGCGCGGGCTCGCCGAGGAGGCCGGGCAGATCATGATCGTCACCGACGCGGCGGGCCACATCCTGTGGTGCGAAGGGGACAACGCCGTCCGGCACGCCGCCGAACGCGCCGCGCTCGCCGAGGGCACGCGGTGGTCGGAGGACGTCATCGGCACCAACGCGATGGGCACCGCGCTCGCGCTCGGCCGTTCGGTGCGCATCCACTCCGGTGAACACCTCGTGCGCAGCTACCACTCGTGGACCTGCGCGGCCAGCCCCGTGCGCGATCCCGACACCGGCGCCGTGCTCGGCGTCGTCGACGTCAGCGGTCCCGTGCACACCGCGCACCCCGCCGTGGCCGCGCTCGTCGATGCCGCGGCGAAGCTCGCCGAAGCGCAGCTGCACGCTTCGCTGACCGCGCGCGAAGAGCTTCTGCGCGAACGGAACATGCCGCACCTGCTGGGTTTGCGCGGCGAGCCCGGAGCGCTGCTCACCCCGACCGGCCGCGTGCTCGTCTCCGGCATCAGCGGCTTACCGACGCGGGTGGACGTCTCCGGCCCGGAGATCCGCTTCACCGACGGGCGCACCGGGCTGTTGGAGCCGCTGCGCGAGGGCTACCTGCTGCGCGTGCCGACGTCCTCCTCCGGTCCGCTCCTGTCGTTGTCGCTGCTGGAAGATCCCGTTGTCTCCCTCAACGGACGCCAGCACTCGTTGAGCCTGCGCCACGCCGAAATCCTTGCCGCACTGGCACTTCGCCCCGGTGGCCTCAGCGGCGAGGCGCTCGCACTCGCCACCCACGGCGAGGACGGCAACGCCGTGACCGTCCGCGCCGAGGTGCACCGGCTGCGCGCCCAGCTCGGGATCGTGTTGGGGCGCAAGCCCTATCGCCTGCTCGCCGCCGTCGACGCCGACTTCCTCCGCGTGCGGTCCGCCGTGCGCTCCGGTGACGCCGCGCTCGCTGTGCGGACGTATCGCGGTCCGCTGCTCCCCCGCTCCGAAGCTCCCCTCGTGCGGGCCGAGCGCGAGGAACTGCACGCCGCCGTCCGCTCCGCCGCACTGCACTGCGGGCAGCCGGATGTGTTGTGGGACTTCGCTCAGCAGCCCCACGGCGCCGACGACCTCGAGGTGCACGAGGTGCTGGCGCGCGTGCTGTCCCCCGCCGACCCGCGCCACGCCTGCGTCCTCACCCGCCTCCGCGCGCTGCTGTGACGTGGCAGCCGGTCACCGAGTGAGCGACGCCGGTCAGACGCTCTCGACGAAGAGGTCGGACGCGCAGAAGGCCTCCGGGTCGAAGTCGTGGTTCCAGCCGTAGCGCAGCACGGTCGCCCGCAGCAGGTCGGGAGAGCAGCGGAGGTCCTCGACCTCGAAGCCGGTGATCGGCACGACCACCACGGGATCGGCGACCAAGGACGAAATGCTCGCCGCCACGGTGGGCACGGCGAGGAAGAGCGGGAAGAACAGCGAGCACATCGAGCGGTAGTCGTTGCCGTCGCTGAGCATGATCCACTCCTCGTCGCCGGGCTCCCACTGGTTGATCAGGTTCCACCGCTGGGCGACGGCCGTGGACGCGGCGTAGGCGCTCGCCTCGCCCCAGCCGTAGATCGGTCGTTCCCACGGGCGGGCGTCGCGCCACTGGGACAACGACGGGTCGAGATCGATCATTTCGGGCTCCCTGGACACGCGTGGATGGTCTTCGCCTCGCGCCGGTACACGTTCACGACGGTGGTGGGCCGCCCCGTCTTCCCGCTGACACCGACCACGGAGTCGAACTCGACGACGGCCTTCACCCCGTTCCAGAGCCCGGCCTCGTCGGCCCGTTGCGCCGCGTCGAGGGTGATGCGGTTGACGTCGAGTTCCGGCAGGAAGCGGCTCTTGTGCTTCATCTCGCTGCTGGCGAGGTGCAGGGCCTGCTTCTCCTTGTTGGTGCAGTAATGACCGTCAGCGGTTTCCCTGTGCTTGTTCACCCACAGCGTCCGCGCGGCGAACGGTTCCTTGACCTGGGGACCGACGCGTCGGCCGAAGACGGGGATCGGCGGCTTGTCGCGCTCGGCGATCCACTTCCGTTCGAGCGCGGTCGCGCGCCACTGCGGGTTGCGCAACTCCTCGACCTCGGCGAGATCGCCCTCAAGGCCGCACCGCAGCTCAGCGCACACGTCAAGCACGGAGGACAGCCGGTCGTCGACCGCTGCCACGAGCGCGGCGTGCGCGCGCGAGCCCGCCTCGGCCAGCAGCACGACGACGGACCTGGCCGCCTCACGGGCCCGGTCGGCCGCGGAGTCCGGCAGCGCACCGCGCGCGGCGGTCAGCGCGTCCGCCACCTCGGCGTAGGAATTCATGCCCACCCCCTGGATCGCCGTGCACAATCGCAGAGACAAGCCTGTTGCCACCAAGGCAAACCGACACCCGAACGGCCTAACTCTCAGCCACTCATGAGCTGGTGGGTCCTGGCGATGTCGTCGTCGAGGCCCCTGGCGATCTCCTCGCAGGCGCTCAGCGCGGTGCCCCCGTCGGAGTCGGCCTGGCTGAGCAGGCCGTCGTAGCGCGTGACACCCGCGTCGGCGAGGTGCCGGGCGACATCGCGCAGCGCGGCGAGCACTTCCTGGACGAGCGCGCCCGGCACCGCGTCACGGGCGGCGGAGAGGTTCTGCAGTGCCTGGTCGTAGCCGCTCATTCCAGCCTCCCACCCCGAGGACAACCGCGAGATCCGACCATAGCTAATGCAAACGCGGCGAGGTATCCAGACACCGGCACATGCCTGCATCCGTTGGGGCGAAAGGGAAAACTCCCCGAAACTCCCCAGAACTACGGAGTCTTGCGCCGCACGCTGAGCACGACGTGGGCCAACAGCCCGAACACCAGGCCCCAGAACGCGGAACCGATGCCGAACAGGGACAGGCCGGAGGCGGTGACGAGGAAGGTGACGGCGGCGGGCTCGCGGTCGCGGGGGCTGGACATCGCGCCGCTGAGACCGGAGACGAAGGCGCCGAGCAGGGCGACACCGGCGATGGCGGCGACGAGTTCCCCGGGCAGGCCGGTGAAGACGCCGATGAGCGCGCCGCCGAAGGTGCCGACGGCGAGGTAGAGCAGGCCGCAGAACACCCCCGCGGGGTAGCGCCGCCGCGGGTCGGGGTGGGCCTCGGGCCCGGTGCAGATGGCGGCGGTGATCGCGGCGAGGTTGACGGCGTGGCAGCCGAACGGGGCGAGCGCGAGCGAGGCGAGGCCGGTGCCGCCGACGAGCGGGCGGTCGGCGGGCCGGTAGCCGCTGGCCTGGAGCACGGCGAGGCCGGGGGCGTTCTGCGAGGCCATGGTGACCGCGAACAGCGGCACGCCGACGCCGATGATCGCCGCGACGTCGAAGACCGGGGTCGTCCACAGTGGACTGGCGAACTCCAGTGCCACGCCGCGGAAGTTCAGGCCGCCGCTGACCGCCGCGGTGAGCACGCCGAGCAGCAGGGCGACCGGGACGGCGTAGCGGGCGCTGAAGCGCTTGGCGAGCACGTAGCCGACGAGCACGGCCGCCGCGACGAGCGGGCCATGGCCGAGCGCGCGGAAGGCCTCGACGCCGAAGGAGAACAGGATGCCCGCGAGCATCGCCGAGACCAGAGCGTCGGGCACAAGCGCCATGAGCTTGCCGAAGACGCCGGAGAACCCGACGAGGGTGATCGCGAGCGCGGAGACCAGGAACGCGCCGATGGCGGAGGCGTAGGAGTAGGAGCCCATGCTGGTGACGAGCAGCGCGGCGCCGGGCGTGGACCACGCGGTGATCACCGGGACCTTGGTCCACAGACTGAGCACGAGGCAGGTGAGCCCGCTGCCGATGGAGATCGCCCACAGCCACGAGGTGGTCTGCGCCGGGGTGAGCTTGCCCGCCTGGGCCGCGGTCAGCACGATCACCATGGGTCCTGAGTAGGACACCACGACGGCGATCAGCGCGGCGACGAAGGACGACAACGAGGCGTCGGCGAAGAACGACCGGCGGTCTGTCCGTTGTGCGGCAAGGACTTTCTCGGGCATCGGAAGACCCTATTCAGCGACCCCGCCCACAGTCGAGAGTGACCGCCCGCACACCCTCTGACCTGCGTTCGAGCCGGAGTTCGGCACGGCGACGGCGAACAGCCTTCCGCGCGAAGGCGCGAGGTGCTCGGATGATCTTCGGAGTCGTCCGAAGAGGAGTAACGCGTGCGCCGGTGGCGGATAACGGTCGGGATCGCGATCGCTTTGGTGGCGGTGATCGTCGCGGTCTGGGCGACGGACTGGTTCGGCGGCGCAGCGACCCGGCTGCGCGTGACGGTGACCGGCCTGCCGGAGGGCGTGAGCGCAGCGGTGACCGTGGTCGGGCCGGTGTCCTACACGGTGACCGGGCCGACGGACGAGCGCACTGTGCCCGCCGGGACCTACGTCGTGCGGATCGACCCGGTCGCGACTGAGCTGGGCAAGGCGCACCCGGACTCCGATACCTTCGCGGTCACGGTACCGACCGGCGAGACGGCCACAGCCGACGCCGAGTACGTCACGGTGATCCCGGACAGCACCACGGTGCTCGACCACACCAACCCCGGCATCGCCAGCACAGCGGGCACGACGGTCACGTTCGCCGCCGGAGCGCCAGCGCTCGCACGGCTCAGGCCGGGCTCGGTGTTCATCGTCGCCGAAGGCCCCCAGACACCCGATCCGATGGCGCGGCGCGTGCTCTCGGTCAACGGAACGGTCGTGGAAACGACGCCGGTCCCACTGTCAGAGGCGCTGCCGGCCGGTCGCTTCCGCCTCGCGGACAACGGCGAGAGCCTGGGATTCCGTCCGATCGCCGAGCCGCCGATGCTGTCGGTGAACTTCGGCGAGATGTTGGCGTCCAAGGGAACCGGCCGGTGCGCGGCGGGCGGCACGCGCGGCGTCATGGACGTGCACAACCTGCGCCCGAAGTTCAGCGGCGACTTCGACTGGGGCCTGTTCCCGCCCAAGGCCAAGATCGACGTGACCGCCACGCTCAACCCGAAGGTCACCTTCCAGGCCGAGCTCGCGGGAGCGGTGGAGTGCCAGGTCAAGGTCGAGAACACCGCGGGCCTCAAGTGGCTGAACAACCTGTGCGGCAAGGTGGTCGGCCGCTTCGTCAAGGTCGGACCGGTGTCGCTCAAGTGCAAGGTGCGGCCCTTCGTGGGAGCCGAGGCGCGCGCGACGGCGGGCACGAAGATGGGTTTCGACGCCACCCTGCACGCGGGGATCAAGAACTCCGACGAGACGCTGACCATGTCCGATCCGCACGGGTACACCCCGGTCCAGAAAGTGCTCAAGGGCGTGGAGGCCAAGATGTCCTTCCAGGCGAAGCTCGGCCTGGAGGTCGGCCTGTACGGCGGAGATCCGAGTGGCACCGCGTGGCTGGGCCTGACGCTGGAGGCCTCGATGGGACCGGAGCTGGCGATCAGCTCGACCTCGGCGGAGGCGAGCCTACTGTTCGGCTTGGCGCTCAACGGGGAGATCGAGCTGGACGCCCGCTTCAAGGACTGGAAGCGGGCGATGAAGATCGCCTCCATCGAGCGGAAGTGGCCGGTGTGGCAGAGCAACGACATCACGTCCTTCCGCAAGCCGCCGCCCCCGGTCACCGAGATCGGCACGGTCTACTACGACCAGTACGACGAGAGCACCTACCGCAACTTCCTGTACTCGAAATCCGGTGACCAACCGGCGAAGCGGCTCGCGGAGGTGCGCGGCGCCGTCTCACCGGACGGGAGCAAGCAGGCGTGGATGGACGGCAGTCGCCTGATGGTCGGCGCGATCGGCCAGCAGGCCAGCGCGCTCGCGAGCGGTTTCGACACGCACGGACTGTGCAGCATCCCCGAGTGGACGCCGGACTCGCGCGCGATCCTGTTCCAGCACAAGCAAGATCGCTGGGCAATGGTCGATGTCGACAGTGGACGGACGACGCCGCTGGCCGGGCCGACGGGGTGCTATCCGGTCATGTCCCCGGACGGCGGGTCGGTCGCCTGGTACGACGCCAGTGCGCCAGCGGCCAGGATTCGCATCACTGACTCCGACGGCTCCAACAGCCGCTTCGTGCCGCTCATCGACGGCAAGCCCGATCCGTGCGCCAATGCCGTGGTCGCGCTCTCGCCGGGCGGTGAGCAGATCGTGGTCGACGAGTCCCGCGACGACGGACGCGCGTGCGGCGACGGGCCCAGCTCGGGGCAGGCGTCCTCCGGGGTGCTCGTGGACACCACGACCGGCAAGTCGGTTCCGCTCAGCACCGGACCGGTGCGCTCGGCGTTGTTCCACGAGGACGGGAGTGTGCTCGTGCGCCCCGCGAACAAGCCGGAGTACGTGCTGCTGAGCCCAGATCGGCGCGTGCTCTCACGGCTGCCGATGACCGACGGTGTCCGGGTGCTCGCGCACGTGCCGGGGTGATCGCTTCGGGGCAGACCGAAACGCCCGCGTCGTTAGTCGTTGGCGCATAAGCGATTCCGAAGCCGGGTTCCGCCAATGCGGATCGGTGCAGAGCATGGGCACCCTCCACGACCGGTCCCCAGCTTCGGAGTTCGCAGATGTCGAGAACCGCCCTGCTCGCCGCCGTCCTGATCGCGGGCGCGACCGTCGCCGCGCCGCACGCCGCAGCCCAGGACGAACCGCCGACGAGCTGGCCGATCGCCTTCGCCGACGAGTTCGACGGCACCGAGGTCGACCGGGGGCGCTGGACGATCCACTCCAACGCCGAGGCCGACAACTGCCTTGGCAACAAGGGAAACCAGCAGTTGGAGTGGCACACCTGGAACGCGCTCTCGGTGCGCGAGGGCAAGCTCGTGATGACCGCGCGCAAGGACAACCCGCAGCCGGGCTACGAGTGGTCCAGCGCGCTCATCACCACAGCGCACGGCTGCGGCCAAGGCCCGGCGCAGGAGTTCCAGGTGCGCGAAGGGGATTACGTCGAGACGCGCCTGAAACTGCCCAAGGAAAAGGGTTTCTGGCCGTCCACGTGGACCTGGAACGGCTCCGGCAGCAACGAGCAGGACACCTACGAGTACTTCAGCGACAACCCGTTCCGGCTCTACCTCACCAACCACCAGGGCTCCGGCGGGCAGTGCGTCGTCACCTCGCAGGTGGACCTGACCCTGGACTGGCACACCATCGGCCAGGTGCTCGGCCCGAACGAGACCGTGTGGTTCCTCGACGGCAAGGAGGTCTGCCGACAGGGACCGTTCACCGGTGACGGAGCGCTCGTGCTGGACATGTTCGTCTACTCGCAGATCCCGCCGGAGGTCGCCGAGGGCTCCATGGAGATCGACCACGTCCGCGTGCACCGCAAGTAGGCAGGTCTACGGAGGACCGTCGCTCTGCTTGACGGTCTCCGCGCTCTCGACCGCGCGCGGTTCACTCCGCCGGAAGATGCCGGCGATCGCACCCAGCGGGCGGGTCGGGTCGGCGTACTCGATCGTCTCCCGGCTCTCGAACGAGCCGTCCGGCTTGCGCACGGTGGTCGTCGTCGACTTCTTCCGCCCACCGGTCGCCAGCAGGTACATGCCGTACATGCACACGATCGCCAACATCGCGACCTCGACGACGGGCAGCTTGCCCTTGGTCCCGGTCAGCACGGCGCGGACCCGGTCCTGCTCGGCCTCCTCCGCCCATGCCTCCGACAGCACGGCAAGGGCTCCGCTCTCCAGCAGCACCTGATCGCGTGCGAGGTCGGCGCGGGCCCTGTCGACGCGGGCCCGGCCGGCGACCTCGTACATCCGGTCGAGCATGTCCTCCGGCGGCAGGTCGTCGAGCCGTTCGGCGAGGTAGTAGCGGATCGCCTGGTGCACACCGTCCGTGTCGACCGCGCGGGCGTTGAGTTCGTCGGCGAGCGATGAGGTCATCGCCAGTCTCCTTCGAGGATGAGCGAGAGGGCGGACCACGGTGGGACACCGCGGTGGATCGCGTGTCTGATCGCCTTGCGGACGCACTGTCCGAGGCCCGCCTCTCCCGCGAGCAGGAGAGAGCGGATCTCACCGAGGATCGGGAGCACGTCGGCCGCCACGATGTCCCAGTGAGGCGCCACGTGCGCCCGCAGGCCGGTCTGGCGCATCACGTTGTAGATCCCCAGGTGTTCGCCGAGGCCGACGATGTCACCGCCGCCCGTACCGCACGCGGCGGACAGGATCACGCGCGGTGAGCGGGTCAGTTCGGCGTAGTCACGCCACCCGAAGCGGTGGGCGCGGCCGCGCTCGCGGGAAGCCGCGACCGCGTGCGTGAGCGGCAGGGAGCCGTCCGCGGCGAGCATCAGCGCGACCTCGTGCTCGTCCGAGCTGGTGTAGCCGTGGGTGAGCAGGGTGACGAGCTCGGCGTTCGCCAGCAGGTCCATGACCGCTGAGCGGTCGGCAGCGACTCCGCCCACCACGTGCACGTCCTTCCCGCACCCGGCCACGTAACGCGCCATCGCGTCGGTGATCTCGGCAGGGTCGCGCACCCGAGGAACCGCGACCACCCCCTCCCTGAAGCGCTCCGCCGCCACCGGCGCACCGTCCACGGTGGACAGCAGTGCCACCCAGCTCGGCTCGTAGGAACAACTCACGCGGTCGAACGCGACCGTGTGCCAAGGCAGTCGCCGCCAGCCGGCGAACGGGATCACGACCAGGTGGTCGTCCTCGCCGAGGTAGTCGTCGAGCAACCGGGCCAACCAGGCTCGGCACTCAGACCACCCGTTGACGCCGAAGGGGTCGCCGGCCCTTCCGGGATACCAGTTCTTCAGCCGCGACCGCCAGCGCTTGTCGACCTGGCTCAGGTCGACCTTCGGCAGCGCGACCGTCGCGGAGACAACGGAACCGGCGGCGTCGACCACCGTCAGCAGGGCGCGCGGGTCCCTGCCGTCACTGACCCACTCGAGCACACCGACGCGACCGCTGCGGGGCGCGATCCCCGCCACCACATCGTCGTCGATGCCGTGTCGTCGCCACGCGGGCCCGTCGCCCCGGAACGGGGCTGACCTGCTGACCATCCCACGACGCAACTCGCCGACAAGCCGCAGGTCGGCCAGGGTGGCACCGGGTTCGGCGAACAGCGCCGAGGTGACCAGCTCGATCTCGCGCGTGGTGTGCGCGCCCGCCCACGCCGCCGCACCGAGCCCGCTGTCGTGGCCGACGTACGCCGTGTTGACGAGCGCACTTCTCAACCACGCACGAGCCGTCACCAGTTCGCCTGCGCGGACCAGGTGCCCCGCGTAGTAGAGGATGGCTTCGCCTGCCGTAATGCCGAACGCGTCACCCAGCACGGACAGCACCCTGTGCCAGGAGCGCAGCGCCTCGGTCGGCCGGTAGATCTGGTCGTACAGCGCGGCCACGAAGAGCGCGCGGCTCGCCATGGGGCGGTTGCGCTCAGCCAGCGCCCGGTCGAGCACCGGCTCCAGATCCACTCGGGCACGATCGACGAACTCGCGCCTTGTCCGGTCGGTGTCGGGAATGCCGTTGGTGAGCAACGCCGTCGCCGCGACCAGGTCTCGATCGGGGTCGGTCCGCGCGCTCTCCTCCAGCACCGCGCCGAAGAGGTCGGCATCCGGTGTCACGCCGTTCATCGCCTGGCACCACATCACCATCGCCGCGTGGTAGCCCACCGACCACCGCGTCCGGTCCCGCAACGCCGCGGTGTGGGCGGCTCGCGCGTAACCGGTGGCCTCGGCGTAGCGGCCGAGCCGGAGCAGCGACGCCACAAGCGGTTCGTACACCATCGGCTGGGGGTCGTCGACCTCCGCCAGCAGAGCCTCCGTCTGAGCCAATGCCGCCATCGGCGAACCGCTGTCACGCATCAGCCGCGCGCGAATGACGCCGAGGCTCTGCTTGACGCTCGGCTCGTCCAGAACCTGCCGCGGCGCCGAATCCAGCAATGCCATCGCCTCGGCCTGTCTGTCGAGCGAACGGAGCGCGTGGGTTCTGACCTCGAGCAGTCTGCCCTGCACGGCGACCGGCAACTGCTCCTCCTCCGGTGCCGGGACGGCGCCCGCCAACTCGATCAGCCGGGCCGGCATGTCCATCCGGATGAGTTTCCGGTAGTACCACAGGGTCACGTCGATCACCTCGGCTTCCGGTACCGCCGCGCGCAGTGCGTCGACGACCCTGGCGAGGTCGTCGACGCGGCGCGCTTCGACCAGTGCCTCCGCGAAGATCCGGGGAAGCGCGAACGAGGCGTCCAGCGCCACGTGAGCGATGATGAGGTCCGCGACCTCCTCGATCGGGCAGTCGGCCCTGATGCCGTGGAAGATGGACGCCAGTTGCTCGCCGAAGCCGACTTCGTGGAACACGTCCTGAAGGTGCTTCACGCGCGCGAGCACTTCGGCATCGGTCGTTCTGCCGTTCCTGGCGTCCTCCCACGTCTGGTGCAGAAGCGCCGCACCCGCGCTGTGCGCGTCATCGGCTGAGATCGTCGCGCGGAGCCGCTCTCCCGACACCGCCAAGCTCGGGACCTCGGCAACTCCGGAGCCGCCGGCGCAGCGCAGCCGGAGTTCCCAGTGGAGCCAGGCGAGCGCCCATTGGTGCGCGACGGGGTTCGGCTCACCCAGCTTCGCGTAGATGCTCGCGCGCAACGCCTCCCGGCGGTACATGTCCATGCTCGCCGCCTCGCCCGGTTCTGGGCGCGGGAGCCCGTCCAGGGCCGGAACGAACAGGAGTGGATCACCGAGGAGGGTCGTCCGGTCCACGTGCTCGGCGAGATCGCGCTCCAGCGACCCGACGCCGTCGCCGTTGACCCAATCGATCAGCATCGACGTCCACACGACCGACTGGCACGTCAGGAAGAACCTCTCGGCGTAGTCCTGACGATCGGCGACCGACTCGCCATCGACCGCGGGCAGGGAGAAGCGGACCTCAGGTATCCGTGCGGTCATCGCCGCTCCGACCGCGGCCATCACCTGGGCGGTCAGCAACCGCCAGTTCTCGCACAGGTAGGCCATGTGACTGGTGCCGGTCGCTCGGCCGTCCGCGGTCGGGTTGAACACCTGCACCCGGCGGTCGATCAGCTCGACGACCGTGCGGCGCAGTTCCTCGGCGTTCTCGGCGACCTCGGTGATCGCAGCCAGATCCGCCGGCAACGCGGCCAGCTCATCGCGGTCGGCGAGGTCGCCCGGCAGCACGTGGACCCGGCCCGCTTCGGTGTCCTGGAACACGAGGCTGGCTCTCGTGCTCAACGGACAACCCGCGTCACAACGCGCGTGGTCGAATCCGCCGGTGAGCAGCTCGACAATGCTTGTCACATCGTCGTCGGTGACCGACACCCATCGGCCCGACCCGGCGAGCGCCGCCGCGGGCCCTCCGCAGTCGGGACATGTGGCCATCTCCATGATCCCATTGCACAGCATCGCCGCGTCGGCTACGCGGGGTGACAGGCAGATGCCCACCGCCACCGGGAAACTGAGTGCGCACCCCAGTTTCGGCGACTCGCACCATCACGGGGCCGCGAGCGTGTTAGATGCACGCCATGAGCCTCAAGTTCGGCCGTGCCCTGGTGGTGCTCCTGCCGCTCACCCTCGCCGCGACCGGGTGCAGCAGCGGTCAGAGCCAGTTCGCCAAGGAACTGAAGACCGCCGGTTTCACCGCCGTGGGCGAGCCGAGGACGGACGTCGAGAAGAAGACCAAGAAGGTCGGCAAGCGCACGGTGAAGTCCTCGCAGAAGACCTTCGAGATCACCGTGCGGGTGAAGGGCTGCGACCTGGAGTTCGCCAAGACCGCCGACAGCTCCGGCTACTGGCTGGACGAGCTGCACGTGAACGGGCAGGAGCCGGACTGGCCCGAGTACCCGGAGAACCTGCGCTACGCCGACGCGGTCGCGCTGCTGGCCAGCGGCAGGCCCAAGCCCGCGGGCTTCGCCAGCTGCTACAACCCGAACGTGCCGTGAGCCGGGACCACCGCTGAGCCGAGGCGCCGCAGCTCCTCGGCCACGGCGGCACCGCGTTCGAGGTGGTCGGTGGCTTCGGCGCCGGTGAGCGCGAGGCCGATGTTGGTCAGCGCGCGGGCCTCAGCCGCCCGGTCCGCGGTGCCGATCGCCAGGTCCAGCGCGTGCCGGAAGGACTCGACGGCGTCGGCGGGCTCGCCCCGGCGCAGGCGCAGTTCGCCGATGGCGAGGTGGCTGGCGGCTTCTCCGCGCGCGTCGTCGGCGGCGCGGCGGGCCTCCAACGACTCCTCGAAGCAGGCGAGCGCGTCGTCCTGGCGACCGCGGCCGAGGTGGATGATCCCCTTGCCGTTCAAGGCGATCCCCACCAGGCGGTGCTCGCCGAGCGAACGCAGCACCGGCAGCGCCTCGTCGAGCCGGGACGCCGCGCTGGTGAGCTTGCCCGCCCGCCAGTCCAGCACCGCGAGGTGGAGCTTCGCGTTGGCGGACAACAGCTCTGCGTCACTCGCGATGGGCAGCACGCGGTCGTGCACTGCCACCGCCGAGGTGTGCATGCCCTTCACGCCGTAGTAGCCGAACAGCGTCAGCGCGAGCTGCCACGCGTGCTGGTCGTACTTCTCCCGGCAGGCGAACTCGATCACCGCGCGCAGGTTGGGCAGCTCGCGGTCGAACCAGCTCACCCCCGTGCCGACGAAGGCGATCACGACGTTCTCCGCCGGGGTGAAGCGCGCAAGGCCGGTGATCTGCCGGTCAGCCTCGTTGGCGGAGTACAGGTAGTGGTCGAGCACGCGCGTGATCGCGGCGCGCTCGTCGGGCTCCGCACGCGCGACGGCGTGCTGGCGGAGCAGGTCGTGCATCCGGTAGCGGCCCGAAGTGTGTTGCCGCACAAGGTGAACGTCGATCAGCGCGTCCATCGTGTCCTCGGCGTCGTCGACCGAGCAGCCCAGCAGCGCGGCGGCGGCGTGCGGCGTGATATCGATGCCGGGATGCCGCCCGAGCAACCGGAAAGCACGGCGCAGCAAGGGTTCCAGTGCATCGTAGGAGGCCGTGATCGGCTCGCTCTCCGGAAGCGTCCACTGAGGACTGTGCCGCATCCGCGCTCCGACGAGGCGCAGCGCGAGCGGGAGACGACCGCACAGGTCCGCGGTGCCGGGCGGAGCACGACGGCCAGCCGCCCGCTCCAGCAGCTCGCCCGCCTCCGGCTCGGGCAGCAGGTCCACCGTGCGCGACAACGCCCCCGCCAGCCCGGAGAGCCGCTGCCGCGACGTGATCAACGTCAGGCAGCCGGGAGCACCGGGCAGCACCGCGCCTGCCTGCTCGGCGTCGGCCACGTCGTCGAGCACGAGCAGCACCCGCCGCCCGGAAAGCCGCGTGCGCCAAGCGGAAGCGCGCTCACCGACACCGTCCGGAATGTCCTCCTGAGCGGTGCCAACCGCGCGCAGCAGGGCCTCCAGCGCGCAGGCGGCCGACAAGCTCCGCTGGCTCGGCGCGTGCCCTTGCAGGTCGAGGAAGAGCTGGCCGTCCGGGTACGCGGAGGTGAGCATGCGAGCCGCGCACAGCACGAGCGCGGTCTTGCCGACCCCCGCGCTCCCGTCGAAGGTGAACACGGTCGCGCCTTCGGCGAGCCTGTCGGATAACCACTTCAGCTCGCCGTCGCGGCCGGTGAAGTCAGCAGGAGCGCGCGGCACGTCGTTGCGGACGGTCCACTCGCGCTCGCGCACGAGCTCAAGGCACTGCTCTTCGAGGTCTTCCCGGGTGCGCCGCGCCCACTCCCCCTCGATCCCGGCGAGCGGGGTGCCGCGCCGGAGCGCGAGCGCCGCGTCCGGGTCCCCGGCGGCGACGAGCGCACGGAAGCGCACGAGGTCCACCGACTCCGGGTCGACCGCGAGGCGGTAGCCGTCGTCCTGGAACACCAGGACCGAAGCTCCGTCCGCCCCGGCCGCGACGAGCACCCGCCGCAGCCGGGCGACGTAGGTCTGCACGAGGTTGCGGGCACCGGCGGGCGCGCGGTCCGCCCAGACCCGTTCGACCAGCGCGGGCACGCCGACGACGCGGCCGGCCTCAGCCGCCAGGATCGCCAGCACGCACTGCTGGCGCGCCGGCCCGACCTGGACCGCACGATCGCCGTCGCGGACCCTGACCGGACCGAGCAGGTCGATCTCCATCGCCGTCCCCCAAGTGATCACGAAGAGTTTTGCGCTTCGCCACCAGGGGGTCCAGCGTTGTTACAGCTCCGTTCCAGCGCATTTGCCCAATCTCAGCCTTTTGCCGCACGGCGGCGTGACGGGTCCGGAAGACCCACCAGCACCAGCAGCGCGACCAGCACCGCCGTCACGTGCAGCGAGGCACCGGCGAACGGGCTGGCCGCGACCAGCACCGCGACCACCGGGAAGGCGAACGCCAGCGGCGAGCGACCGCGCGGCAGGATGTGCAGCACCCACACCGCGAGCAGGTACAACGCGACCGGGACCGCCGTCGACAGGCCCGCGACCAGCTCCGACACCCCGCCCTCGCCGGTACCGAAGTCCACCGCGACCTCAAGCCCCGCGCCCACCGCCGCCGCCGATGCGAAGATCAGCAGGTGGCCGTAGCCCCACCGCAGCGCCGAACCGAGCGAGCTGAGCAGGTGTTCGACGGGCTTGTCGAAGTACAGCCACCACAGCGAGAACACGATCACCAGCCCGGCCCCCGCCACCCCGAACAGGCCCGCGGAAGCGTGCCCGGAGTCCACCGCGGAGCGCACCGCGTTGGTGGCCGCGAGGATCGACTCACCCAGCACGATCAGCGTGAACAGCCCGTATCGCTCGGCGATGTGGCCGGGGTGCCACGGGGTACTCGCACCGCGCTCGGCGAACGGCGGCACCGCGATCTCGGCGAGGGCAAGCACGAAGAACGCGGGCAGCAGCCACTCCTGCGGCAACGCCAGCCGGACCAGCCAGCCGACCTGCACCAGCGCGATCCCGCCCGCGTAGCGCAGCGCCGTCCCCCTGCGCTCCGGATCGGACTTGGCCGCGCGCAGCCACTGCGTCACCATGGCCAGCCGCATGAGCACGTAGCCGTAGGTGATCACCGCGAAGTCGCCGTGGTCCAACGCCCGCCCGACACCCGCCGCGACCACGAGCGCGCCCGCGATCTGCACGAGCGTGGTCACCCGGTAGGCCGTGTCGTCGGTGTCGTAGGCCGAGGCGAACCAGGTGAAGTTCATCCACGCCCACCAGATCGCGAAGAACACCATCGAGAAGCCGAGCACGCCCTGGCCGACGTGGTGCTCCGCGATCGCGTGGTGCAGACCGGCTGCGGCCTGGGCCACCGCCACGACGAAACACAGGTCGAACAGCAGCTCCAACGGGGTCGCCGCGCGATGCGCCTCGTCCGCCCCGCGCGCCGTCATCGGCCGATACCTTGTGCTCAACGTGCTCCCCGCTCCGCTCCGCCGCAGGTGGACGGGTCGCACCCTAACCAGGCGGTGGCGTCGCGGCGCGGCGGAACACGCGCGCTATCTCCGAAACATCAGCACCAGCACGCGCAGCACCAGGACGACGCTGATCAGCAGCAGGTTGTAGCCGAACAGCGCGTACAGGCTGACCGAAGAGGTCACCATCGGCCCGCCCGGCGTGCCGAGCAGCATCACCGCCATGACCCCAGCCGTCGCGCCGAGCACCGTGAACAGCACCTGGTGCAGCAGCGAGGTCACGTGCGAGCGGTCGCGCTCATCGGCGAACAACCGGATGTTGACCGTGAGGCGGCCGTTCTCGATGGCTCCGGCGATGCGCTCGACGCGGCGCGGCAGCCGCCGCAGCATCGGCAGCACGGCAGCGGCCTCCTGGATCACCGCCTCCTTCAGCGTCCCCGAGTCCAGGTTCTCCACCACGTAGTCGCGCGCGAACGACCGCGCCTCCGCGACCAGGTCGAAGCCCGGCGCGAGCTGGCCGAGCGCGCCCTCCACCGTGGCCAGCGCGCGGAACACCGCGGCCACCTCCGGCGGGATCGACAGGCGGTGGTCGGTGATGATCCGGAACAGGTCGGTGAACATCCGGACGCTGCGCACCGAGCCGCCGCCCAGGTGGCGCGCCATGAATTGGCCGAGCGAGCGCTCCAGCCGCTGCTCGTCGATCTCGTCCGGGCGCGGTGCGATCTCCAGCAGCGCGTCGCCCGCCGCGAGCGGATCACCCCGGTCCATGGCCAGCAGCAGCCGCTGCAACGCCGCGCGCAGCGACGCGTCGAGCCTGCCGACGGAGCCGAAGTCCAGCATCCCCAGCCGCCCGTCGCGCAGCAGCAGCACGTTGCCCGGGTGCGGGTCGGCGTGGAAGACGCCGTCCACCATGATCTGCCGCAGCAGGCACTCCAGCAGCGTCTTCGCCAGCTCCCGCCGGTCCAGCCCGGCCTCGACGATCTCCGCGTCCGCCGCGCCGAGCTGCACGCCGTCCAGGCGCTGCATCACCAGCACGCGCTCGCCGCACAGCGGCCCATGTGGGTCCGGGTACACCACCGGGCCGCTCGCGTTCGCCGCGACCGCGTCCATGTTCGCGGCCTCGACGCGGAAGTCCAGCTCTTCGCGCACGGCGTCGGCGAAGCCCGCAGCCAGCTCGCGCAGGCCGAGCGAGCGCCCCCACTTCGTGCGCAGCTCCAGCGTTCCGGCGAGGCGGTTGACGATGTCGATGTCGCGGTCCACCAGGTCGCGGATGCCCGGCCGCTGCACCTTGACCACGACCTCCTCGCCGGAGTGCAGCCGCGCCACGTGCACCTGCGCGATCGACGCCGCAGCGAGCGGAGTGCGGTCGAATGAGGCGAAGACCTCCTCCACCGGCGCGCCCAGCTCCTCGGTGAGCACGGCTTCGACCTCGCTCCACTCGGCGGGCGGGACCTTGTCGCGCAGGTGGCTCAGCTCGGTGACGAACTCCTCCGGCAGCAGGTCGCGGCGCGTGGACAGGATCTGCCCGAGCTTGACGAAGGTGACACCGCCGTCTTCCAGCGCCGCGCGCAGTGAGCGCGCGAGCGTGCCGCGGCTCTGCTCGGCGGGACCGCGTCCCCGAAGGTAGGGACCGAGTCCGTGGCGGAACGCGATCCGGGTGATCTGGGAGTAGCGCCGCGCCCGGCGAATCCGTCCGCCCAGTCCGCGCGCCCACTCCACCGGTGTCGGCAGCGAGCCGGTCGGCACCAGCGCCTCCGACACCGCGAGGAAGGCCATGCCCGCGAGCACCGCGCAGCCGATGGCCAGGATGAGGAACCAGAAGATGCTGTTCTGGTTGTCCTCCGGGGCGACGGCACCGCGCATCGCCTGCGCGATCGGCATCGCCAGCAGGTAGGCCACCAGCCCAGCCGCGAGTGTGCGCAGTGTGCCGAAGGCCGTCCCGAGCAGGCGGCGCACGGCCGCGGCGAACAACAGCACCATGACGAACACGGCGAGGCCGACAAAGACCTCCGCGAGCAGATCCACGAGCGGAGTCTAGGGACTCGGTGCCAGTCGGGACTCGGGTCGCTTCGCAAACATCGTTCGCGAATCACCCCAACGAGAAGCCCCCTGATCGGTACCGTGGATCTTGTGCGCGTGATTTCCCCCCGCTCAGGCTCACCCGTACCGCCGACTCAAGCTGTCACCCGATGAGGGGACGCGGAACGCACCGGCCACGAATGGTGCTCGGCCGGGTGGCCCTGGTGCTGATGTTGCTGGTGGCGGCGGTGAAGCTGGTGCACGTCCAGGTCTTCCAGGCCGAGGCGCTCTCGGCGCGGGCGGCGAAGCAGCGCGCGACCCCCTCCGACATCCCGGCGCAGCGGGGCTCCATTGTGGACAGAGCGGGTCGCCCGCTGGCGTTCAGCGTGGACACGCGGGTGCTCTACGTCGTGCCCCGGCTGCTGCGCGCGAACTGGCAGAAGGCCAGGGACAAGCGCCCCGACCGGACCCCGGACTTCGAGACCTACACCGCGCGGATCGCCGACACCGTGGTGCGCGCGGCCGGGGAGGGCGCTGACCGCGACCAGGTGCTGGCGAAGCTGCGCGGCGACGGACAGCGCGAGGAGCTGGCCGAGAACATCGGTCCCGCGACGGCGTGGGAGATCACCGCGGCGCACCCCGACATCGGCTCGGAGTACCGGGCGGTGCGCGTCTACCCCAACGGCGAGCTCGCGGCGAACGTGATCGGCACGACGGTCTGGCGCAAGGACCAGAAACCCGCTGGTACCAGGGGAATCAGCGGGGTGGAGAGTTCGCGCGACCAGGCGCTTGCCGGGCGGACCGGGCGGCGGATCGTGGACACCGAGCAGGGCCGCGACGATGTGGTGATCCCCGGGACCGAGCGCGTTCTCGAACCCGCGACGCCCGGCGCAGGCCTGGAGCTGACCCTCGACGTCGACGTGCAGTTCATGGCCCAGCAGCTGGTCTCCGAGCACGCCAAGCGCTCCTCGGCGCACGACGTCTCCCTGGTGGTCCTGGACGCGAAGACCGCGGAGGTGCTCGCCATGGCCACCGAGCAGAAGATCAACACCGCGGTGTCGGTGCCCTTCGAGCCCGGTGGTGCCGCCGCCGTGATCACCGCCGCCGGCGCGGTCGAGCACGGCGCGCTCGGTCCGGCGGGGACGGTGTCCGTTCCCGAGCGCGTCCGCGTCGACGGCGTCGAGGTCCGCGACCGGATCGGTCACGCCACCCAGGACTTCACCCTCGCCGGGGTGCTCGCCCGCTCCTCCGATGTCGGCACCGTGCAGACCGCGCGCAAGCTCGGCGAGGACCGCTTCGCCGACCTCACCGCCCGCTTCGGTTTCGGCGCGCGCACCGAACTGGGCCTGCCCGGCGAGGGCTCCGGCCAGGTGCCGCCGCGCGAGCACTGGTCCGCCTCCACCCTGGCGCGCCTGCCCATCGGCCACGATCTGGCTGTCACCCTGCCCCAGCTCGCCAGCGCCTACCAGGCGATCGCCAACGACGGTGTCCGCGTGCCGCCCCGCCTCGTCCGCGCCGAGACCCGCCAGAACGGTCAGCGCGTGGAGCTGCCCCGCCCCGCCGGTGCGCGCGTCGTCAGTCCGCAGACTGCCGCCACCGTCCGAGGGCTGCTCCGGGCCGTCGTCCAGGACTCGCCGGGCCAGAAGGGCAGTTCTCCGGCCGCCGCGCTCCCCGGCTACCAGGTGGCGGGGAAGTCGGGAACCCGCGAGCAGCCGAGCGGCCAGCGCGTCTGGAACTGCTTCGCCGGGATGTTCCCCGCCGAGTCGCCGCGCTTCGTCATCGCCACTCTCGTCGACGCGGCTCCCACCGACTCCGACGCACCGGCCCGCCTGTTCCGCGAGATGGCCGACTACCTCGCGCAGCGCTACCGGGTTCCCATGGCCAAGGAGCGCGCCCCGGTCCAGGAGCTGGTCGCGACCGGGTAAATCCGGGTGTGCGCCGCGACGGCGGTGAGGCATCCTTGGTGGCATGGCAACCGATCTGACCGTCACGGCGTCGCTGGTGATCCCCGGCGTCGAGCTGGCTGAGCGGTTCTCCCGCTCGTCCGGCCCCGGCGGCCAGTCGGTCAACACCACCGACAGCCGCGTGGAGCTGTCCTTCGACGTCGCCGCGTCGACCGCGTTCACCTCCGAGCGCCAACGCGAACGCGCCCTGGAACGCCTCGCCACCAGGTTGGTCGACGGCGTGCTCACCATCGCCGCCTCCGAGCAGCGCAGCCAGCTCCAGAACCGCAACGCCGCCCGCGACCGCCTAGCTGCCCTGCTGCGCGAGGCCATCGCCCCACCGCCCCCGCCCCGCCGCGCCACCAAGCCCAGCCGTGGCGCCCGCGAACGCCGCCTGGCCGCCAAGCGCCAGCGCTCCGACGTGAAGCGCGGCCGGGGCCAGGTCCGCCACACCGACTGAGACTCCAGGGCACGCACGGCCAGTTCCATTGCGCTGCCCTCC
>NZ_MUMH01000169.1 GCF_002155965.1 Allokutzneria sp. NRRL B-24872 | reverse complement strand
CAGGTGGTGTGCATGAGGGGATTCTAGCTGGTGGGAGGGGTGTGGGCGGCCACGAAGTCGAGCAGGGCGGCGGTGAGTTCGGCGGGGGCGTCCTCCTGGACGAGGTGGCCTGCGCCCGCGATGGGTTCGAAGCGGGCGCCAGGGATGAGCTCGGCGAGTTCGTGGCCCTTGGCGATCGGAATCCACGTGTCCTGCTCGCCCCAGCAGATGAGCACGGGGATGTCGATCTCCGGGTAGCGGTGCTGGACCTCGTCGGTGAAGTGCTGGTCGGACTGGGCGATCTGCCGGTAGAACGCGCCTTGGCCGGGGTCGCCGAGCCAGGGCGCGACGAGCTGGTCGAGCACGTCGGGGTGCAGGCCCTTGGCGCTGGCGGAGCTGACGTACTCGCGCACGAGGGCGCGGTGCAGCGCGGGCGGCAGCTGCTCGAAGACGGCGGCGTGCTGGCCGACGAGGCGGAAGAACGGCGAGCCCCACGGCGCGAGCGCGACGGGGTCGACGAGGGCCAGCGCGCGGTAGCGGGCGCCGTGCAGCAGGTGCGCGCGCAGCGACACCGCTCCGCCGAAGTCGTGCGCCACCACCAAAGGCGCTTCCAGGCCCCAGTGGTCGAGCAGCGACGCGAAGACCTGGCCCTGAGCGGCGAGGGAGACGTCCTGGCCGTCGTACTGGGCGGAAGCGCCGTAGCCGGGCATGTCCCACAGGAACACCTCGTGGTGGCGTGACAGGGATCGAGCCACCGCGCGCCACACGTAGGAGGAGAACGGGGTGCCATGGCACAACACCACGGGTGGCTTCCCTGCTTCACCGAGCTTGCGCCAGCGCACGTCGCCGAAGGTCTGCGTCATGCCCCGACGTTAGCCCCGGTCGGGGAATCGCCCCGGTCGCGCCCTCCGTGCCAAGATCATCGGCCAGCCCACCTGTCGATCGGGGATGCGACGCATGACAACCATGACGGACCAGAAGTTCAGCGCGCTCTTCGACTGGTTCGACCAGGACGGGGACGCGCACCTCGATCGCGAGGACTTCCGCGCGATCGCCGGGGTCTTCTCCAAGGTGGCCGCGGAGGACGACACGGCGACCGTCGCCGCCATCCACGACACCTTCGACGCGTGGTGGCGCCTGCTGCTCCAGCACGCCGACATCGACGGAGACGGTCTCGTCTCGCGCGCGGAGTTCGCCGCTGTCATGGCGCAGAACGTCACCGCTCCCGAGCACTTCGAGAGCGCGGTGATGGCGATCGCCGACGCGGTGATGCGCGCCTTCGACACCAACGCCGATGGTGTGCTCAGCCGGGAGGAGTACGTGCGCCTCTACTCGGTGCTCGGCGTCTCCGAGGAGCACTCGGCGCACGCGTTCACGCTGCTGGACCTCGATGGCGACGGTGTGATCAGCCACGCGGAGTACCGCACGGCGATCGTGGAGTTCTACCTGAGCACCGACCCGGCCGCGCCGGGCAACCACCTGCTCGGCCCGGTCGGCTGAGCCCCGGGACTCAGCCCCAGTCGGGTTCCTTGGCACCGGAGGCGATCGCGCAGACGATCTTGAAGCACTTCATCGCCTCGGTCATGTCCGGGGCGTCGAAGCCGACGCGCAGCACGTCGATCTGCTCCACCGTGGGGATCACGGCGGCGGCCGCGGCGAGGTGGGTGGCGTCGAACTCGACCTCGATGCGGTGCGGAGCCGGAGCGGTCGCGACACGCCCGGCGCGGGCCATGGACTTCTCGGCGCCGGTGCGGATCAGCTCCCACGCGCGCGCCGGGGGCAGGCAGATGGCGGCGTAGCGGCTGACGCACTCCTTGACGGCGACGTGCTCGGCGTCGGGGACGTAGTCCTGGGCGTCCACGCAGCAGCGGTCGTCGCCGGTGATCATCAGCACCGGGACGCCGTGCTCGGCGGCCAGCGCGGCGTTGAGCCTGCCCTCGCTGGCGAGCACGCCGTCGAGGTACACGCCGGTGACGCTGTTCTCCAAGTAGGTGTGCGCGAGGACGCCGTCCTGCCCGGCGGCGGCGTGGTAGCCGAGGAAGACCACTCCGTCCACACCGGAGCCCACGCCCTGCATCATCGACAGCGGCTTGTGCCGACCGGTGAGCATGCGGGCCCGCACGTCGAGGTCCTCGAGCAGCAGGTTGCGCTGCGAGCTGTGCGCCTCGTTCACGATCACCTCTGTCGCACCGCCCGCGTAGAGTCCCTCGACGCAGGCGTTGACGTCTCCGGTGAACACGGGGCGGAAGCGTTGCCATCCGGGGCTGCCTGGCAGAACGTCGCCACCGAAGGTGACCCCGGTGACGCCCTCCATGTCCGCTGAGATCAAGATCCGCACGGCGCCCACGTTACGTCTTGGCCGCCGTTTTAGGTACTCGTTGACTTCCACATCGCGTAAGTGGTTATTTTCTCGCACCCAGCGAGAAGGGTGAGGTGAACAATGTCGGCAGGTCGCCGGTTGGCAGGTTTTCTCAGCGCCTTGGTGTGCGGCGGTTTACTGGCGGCTCCCGTCGCCGTCCCCGCGCACGCCCAGCAGCAACAACAGCCTGGGCCGGTGCTGCGGGTGGGACTGCTGCAGAACATCGATTCGCTGAACCCGTTCCTCGCGGTGTTCCAGTCCTCGACCGAGCTCGGCCGGTTGATGTACGACTTCCTCAACACCAACGCGGCGAAGGACAACTCGCCCGCGCCGGGTCTGGCTGAGAAGTGGGAGTCCTCGCCGGACAAGCTCACCTGGACCTACACCGTTCGCTCAGGGGCGAAGTGGACCGACGGCACGCCGATCACGGCGAAGGACGTCGCGTTCACCTACAACCTGATGATGACCAACGACGCGGCCGCCACCGCCAACGGCAGCTTCGTCAGCACGTTCAAGTCGGTCACCGCCAAGGACGAGCGGACGCTGGTCATCGAGACCAAGACGCCGCAGGCGACCATGCTCTCCCTCGACGTGCCGATCGTCCCCGAGCACCTGTGGTCCAAGGTCTCCGACATCGGCAAGTTCGCCAACGACCAGATGCCGGTCGTCGGTTCCGGGCCGTTCATCCTCACCGAGCACAAGCCGGACCAGTTCATCCGGCTCAAGGCCAACAAGGACTACTGGCGCGGTGCCCCGAAGATCGACGAGCTGCAGTTCCTGTACTTCAAGAACAGCGACGCCGCGGTGCAGGCACTGCGCAAGGGCGAGGTCGACCTGATCAACCGGCTGACCCCGACGCAGTACCAGGCGCTGGGCTCGGACGCGAACATCACGCTGAACAAGGCGCCGGGCCGCCGCTTCAGCGAGCTGCTGATCAACCCGGGCGCGGCCACCCGCGACAACGTGGCCATCGGTGACGGCAACGCCGCGCTCAAGGACGTGCGGGTGCGCAAGGCGATCAGCCAGGGCATCGACACCAAGGCACTGGTCGAGCGGGTGCTCAAGGGCTTCGGCGAGCAGGGCAAGGGCCTCATCCCGCCGGTGTTCTCCGACTTCCACTGGGAGCCCAAGGGCGCCGAGCTGAACACCTACGACCCGGCTGCGGCGAACAGGGCGCTCGACGAGCTGGGCCTGCGCAAGGGCGCCGACGGCGTGCGGATCAGCACCGACGGCAAGCCGCTGAAGCTGCGCCTGTACGCGCGCAACGACCGCCCGAACGACGTCACCTCGGGCGAGTTCATCAAGCAGTGGATGCTCGACATCGGCATCGCCGTGGACTTCACCACGATCTCCGGCAACCAGATGAACGAGCAGACCAACACCGGCAACTACGACCTGGCGTTCTCCGGCTGGGGCACCAACCCCGACCCGGACTACATCCTGTCGCTGAGCACCTGCTCGCAGCGCCCGGGCGCCGACGGCAAGGGCGGCACCACCGCCGCTTACATGTGCGACAAGACCTACGACGAGCTCTACGCCAAGCAGCTGGCCGAGTTCGACCGGACCAAGCGCACCGAGCTGGTCAAGCAGGCGCAGGCCCGCTACAACGAGGTCCGGCCGTCGCTGGTGCTCTACTACGAGAACGCGCTGGAGGCCTACCGCTCCGACAAGTTCTCCGGCTTCGCCAAACAGCCCGAGGGCAACGGCGTGATCCGCGAGCAGAACGGCGTGTGGGGCTACTACGGCGCCGAGCCCGTCGGGTCGGCACAGGGCTCCGGCGGCTCCTCCGGCAGCGGCGTGCTGATCGGTGTCGTGATCGCCGTGGTCGTGCTCGGCGGCATCGCCATCGTCGTGATCTCCAAGCGCCGCAAGGTGTCCTCGGACGACCGGGAGTAGTTCTCGTGACTGACCTGCTCACCCCGGGTGAGCAGACGGAGCCGCCGGCCAGCACTGGCCGGCGGTCCTCGTCTGGCACCCTCCGCTTCGTCCTCGGCAAGCTCGGCGGCGCGGTCATCAGCGTCGCCTTCGTGGCTGGGCTGGGTTTCCTGCTCTTCCGCGTGCTGCCGGGCGATCCCGTCCTGACCATGACCCGAGGCCGTCCCACCACCCCTGAGGCGATCGCCGAGCTGCGCATCCGCTTCGGCCTCGACGACCCGCTGTGGAAGCAGTTCCTCGACTACGTCGGTGGCCTGCTGACCGGCGACTTCGGCACCTCCTACGCCTACAGCCGCCCGGTCGGCGAGATGATCCTGGAGCGCGTCGGCCCGACCCTGCTGCTGGTCGGCACCGGCACGATCCTCGCGGTCATCCTCGGCATGTGGATCGGCATCCGCGGCGCGTGGGAGCACGGCAGCCGCTTCGACCGCACCACCACCAGCCTCGCGCTGACCCTGTGGTCGGTGCCGACGTTCTGGCTGGGCCTGCTGCTGCTGATGCTGACCGGCAACCTGTTCCCCTCCGGCGGCATGGTCGACCCGAGCACGCCGAAGGAGTTCCTGCCGCAGCTGCTGGACACTGCCCACCACCTGGTGCTGCCGTGCGTCACCTTCGTCGCGGTGGTCTACGCGCAGTACCAGCTGGTGATGCGCTCCTCGCTGCTGGAGGAGATGGGCGCGGACTACCTCAACACCGCCCGCGCCAAGGGCATGCGCGAGGACATGGTGCGCCGCAGGCACGCCGTGCCCAACGCGATGCTGCCCGCGATCACCCTGGTGTTCCTGCACCTCGGGCTCGTGGTGCAGGGCGCGATCACGGTGGAGACGGTGTTCTCCTGGCCGGGGCTGGGCCTGCTGCTCTACGAGGCGCTGAGCTACCCCGACCTGCCGCTGCTGCAGGGCGTGTTCACCGTTCTCGCCGGGAGCGTGGTGGCGATGAACGTGGTCGCTGACCTGCTCTACCGGGTGTTCGACCCCAGGGTGCGTGCCGTATGAGCCAAAAACAGTCTCCCAGCGCGCTCGGGTGGGCTCGGCGCAAGGAAGCCGCTTCGCGGGCGTGGAAGCAGTTCCGCGCGCAGCGCAGCGGCCTGGCCGGGCTGATCGCGCTCGGCGTGATCGCGGCGCTGGCCATCCTCGCCCCGGTGCTGACGAACTCCGCGGAGCTGGACGTCACCAAGGTGACCGGCCCCTCGCTGGGCGCGCCGAGCGGGGACTACCTGCTCGGCACCGACGAGAACGGCCGCTCGGTGCTGTTGCTGACGTGGTGGGGCGCGCGCGTCTCGCTGACCGTCGGCCTGTCGGCGGCGCTGCTGTCGGTGGTGATCGGCACGGTGATCGGTGTGCTGTCGGCGCACTTCGGCGGCTGGGTGTCGGCGATCCTGATGCGCTTCACCGACTTCTTCCTGGTGCTGCCGTCGCTGGTGCTGGCGATCGCGCTGTCCACGGTCCTGGACCGCGGGCTGTTCACGATCATCCTGGCGATCGGGCTGACCTCGTGGCCGAGCACCGCGCGCCTGGTGCGGGCGCAGACCCTGTCGGTGGAGGCCCGCCCCTACATCGAGCGGGCGCGGGCGCTGGGCGGCGGGCACACGCACGTGATCACCAAGCACGTGCTGCCCTCGGTGCTGCCGCTGGTCTTCGCCAACACCACGCTCGCGGTGGCCAGCGCGATCATCGCGGAGTCCACGCTGTCCTTCCTCGGCCTGGGTGATCCGACGCAGGTCACGTGGGGATCGATGCTGAAGTCGGCGGCGAGCAACGGCGCGGTGACCACCGGCGCGTGGTGGTACCTGCTGCCGCCCGGCCTGGGCATCGTGGCCGTGGTGCTCGCCTTCACCCTGTGCGGAAGGGCTCTGGAGACCGTGCTCAACCCGAGGCTGCGAGGGGAGCGCTGATGTCGGCACTGCTGGAGTTGCGTGACCTGACCATCGACTACCGCTCGCGCCGTGGCCTGGTGCCCGCTGTGCGCGGGGTCAACCTCACCCTGGAGGCCGGGCAGACCCTCGGCATGGCGGGGGAGTCCGGCTGCGGGAAGTCGACCCTGGCCATGTCCGTGCTGCGGCTGCTGCCGAAGACGGCGGTGATCGGCGGCGAGGTGCTGCTGGACGGCGAGGACGTGCGCACGATGTCCTTCGGGCGGCTGCGCGCGGTCCGCTGGGCGGGCGCGTCGGTGGTCTTCCAGGGCGCGATGCACGCGTTGAACCCGGTGCTGCGCATCGGTGACCAGCTGGCGGAGCCGATCACGTTGCACGGCGGGGCGGGCGCGAAGTCCAGCTCGCCCGCTGACGTGCAGCGCGCGGTCGGTGAGCTGCTGGAGCGCGTCGGGCTGCCCCGGCGGCACGCGAAGGCCTACCCGCACGAGCTCTCCGGCGGGCAGAAGCAGCGGGTGATGATCGCGATGGCGCTGGCCTGCGGGCCGCGCCTGGTGATCGCCGACGAGCCGACCACCGCGCTGGACGTGATGGTGCAGGCGCAGGTGCTGAAGCTGCTGGGCGAGCTGGTCAGCGAGTCCGGGATCGGGTTGATGATGATCAGCCACGACCTGTCGGTGCTGGCCCAGACCTGTCAGCGGCTGGCGGTGATGTACGCGGGCCGGATGGTGGAGCTGGGGCCGAGCGCCCAGGTGATGCACCAGCCCGCGCACCCCTACAGCAAGGCGCTGGCCGCGGCGTTCCCGACGGTCGGCGACCCGGCGTCGCGGATGGCTCCGCAGGGGTTGCCGGGTGATCCGCCCGATCCGACGAACCTGCCGGGCGGGTGCCCGTTCCACCCGCGCTGCCCTGTGTCCACTGTGGAGTGTGAGAGCACGGATGTGCTTCTGCGCCAAGCAGAACCGGGCCACCAGGCAGCGTGCGTGCGGATCGAAGAGCCTGCGGGGGAGCCGGTATGAGCGAGCTGATCAGGGCTGAGGACCTGTCGGTGCGGTTCACCGCGCGCGGTGGTGCCACGGCGCGCGCGGTGGATGGTGTGCGCCTGACGGTGCGCAAGGGCGAGATCGTGGCGCTGGTCGGCGAGTCCGGCTGCGGCAAGACCTCGCTCGCCCGCTCGCTGCTGGGCCTGGTCCAGCCCGCGCAGGGCGTGATCCGGTTCGAGGGTGAGCCGCTGCCGACCACCGCGAAGGGCCTCAAGGCCTACCGCAGGCAGGCGCAGCTGGTGTTGCAGGACCCCACGGGCGCGCTCAACCCCCGGCACAGCGTCTACGAGGCGGTGGCCGAGGGGCTGCGCATCCACAAGGTGCCCGGCGATGAGCGCGAGCTGGTCGCCGATGCCTTGTCCCGGGCGGGTTTGCGGCCGCCGGAGCGGTACTTCCTGGCGTTCCCGCACGAGCTCTCCGGCGGGCAGCGGCAGCGCGTGGTGATCGCGGGCGCGCTGGCCTTGCAGCCGAAGCTGCTCATCGCCGACGAGCCGGTGGCCTCGCTGGACGCCTCCGTGCGCGGGGAGATCTTGGCTCTGCTGCTGAAGCTGCGGCAGGACCTGGATCTCGCGGCGCTGGTGGTGACGCACGATCTGGGCCTGGCGTGGAACATCGCCGACCGGGTCGCGGTGATGTACCTGGGCAGGCTCGTGGAGGTCGGCCCGGTCGAGGAAGTCCTCACCGCGCCGAAGCACCCGTACACGCAGGCGTTGTTGTCGGTGCTGTCGGAGACCGAGGAGCCGATCGTGCTCTCCGGTGAGCCGCCGGACCCGACGCGCATCCCCGCCGGGTGTCGTTTCCACCCGCGCTGTCCCTTGGTGGCGGCCGGGTTGCCGGAGGAGATGGAGCGCCGCTGCCGCACGCAGGACGTGCCCATCCTCACCGGCGGTGAGGAGACCGAGGTCGCCTGCCACGTCGCGGCCGCCCGAGCCGCCAGCGCTTGAACGACAGTGAACCCCCGCCTCAGCGCGGGGGTTCACTGCTTTCTGCTCAGTGTGAGTGCTGGGCGGGTTCGGACGCGGCGCGGGCGCGGAGCTTGCTGCCGGTGAGCAGGCCGATGAGGCACAGCGCGGTGAGCGGCAGGCCGATCATGAAGACCATGCCGACACCGATGTTCGCGCCGATGCCGCCCGCGGTGAGGACGCGTCCGAACAAGCCCAGCACGGCGCCGAGCAGCAGCGCTGCGGCGAAGGGAAGCCGCCACAGGCCCTTGGCGCGCACGAACACCGCGACGCCGATGATGACGCCAGCGACGCCCAGGGCCACGTCGACAGCGGGGTGGTAGGCGGGCAGCTGGTAGTAGTAGTCGAGGCGTGTGCCCGGTGGCATCTGTGCGGACTGGTCGCCGACGGCCCACCACGTGATGAGCGCACCGGCTCCGACCAGCGCCACTTCCGACCACACGGGTGCTTTGGGTACCTGGGTAGTCATCGCTTCACCATCTCGTGCCTGGCGCGGCTCCGCCATCCGGGCAGCGCGCTGTGGTCGAATCCGCCGAGGTTTTCTCGGAGAACAGGAGCGGCTGTGTACGACGACTTCCTCCCGTACGAGCTGTACGAGACCGACCCGGCCGAGGTCGTGGAGCAGGTGTCGAAGTACGGCGTGGCGCTGCTGGTCGAGCAGGTCAACGGCGACGAGCGGAAGCGGCTGTTCCGCGAGGCCAGGAACCTGACGCACGCGCACGGCGACCGGGTGGTGCTGCGCCGGGAGAACACCGGTGCCGAGGGCGCGTCCTTGAAGTGGGCCTTCGACCAGCCGTGGATGCACACGGTCGCGGAGGCGTTCTTCGGCGCGGAGCCGTTCGTGTTCAACCCCGAGATCACGCTGATCACCGCCGAGCCGGGCAACCCGAACCCGGTGCCGCAGGTCGAGGACGGCCCCGGGCTGACGTTCCTGCTGTACGTGACCGGGGTCGACGCGGACAACGGCGTGATGCGCGCGATCCTGGGCTCGCACAGCGTCGGCAAGCGGCTGCCGTCAGCGGAGCCGACCGATCGGCTGGCCAAGCTCACCGGTGAGATGGGCACGGTCGTGGTGATCGACAACGACGTGACCCTGCGCAACGCGATCGTCCGCAAGCACCCGCGCATCACCGCCGCGGCGCGCTGCTACAAGGGCTGAGCCACGGTCATCGGCAGCGAGCGCGGGTGCGGGACCCCGGCGAAGACCTCGCGCACGCGGTGACCGGGCACGGGGTCCAGGCGCCACTGTCGCAGGACGGTGGTGAGCACGATCGTCATCTCGGTGCGGGCGAAGGTGTCGCCGATGCACTTGCGCGCGCCGTCCCCGAACGGCAGGAACGCACCGGCCGGAGGCGGCTCTCGGTCGGGGTCGAAGCGCTCCGGTTCGGAGTACCACTTCGGGTCGCGGTGCAGGGCGTAGGGGCTGATCACCAGCTCCGTCCCCACAGGCAGATCCTGTCCGGCCAAGCGCACGGGCACCAGCGCGCGCCGCATCACCAACGGCACGGAGTGCAGGCGCATCACTTCGTTCAGCACGCGCTCGGCGTACGGCGGGTCCTCGCGGATGCGCGCGGCGCTCTCGGGATGCTGGCCGAGGTGGTGGAAGGCCCAGCTCAGCGCGGCGGCTGAGGTCTCGGTCCCGGCGAGCAGGATGGTGATCAGCTCGTCTCGGACCTGGACGTCGCTCATCGGCGTGCTCAGCAGCAGCGACAGCAGGTCACCGTGGTCGATGCCGCGAGCGTGGTAGTAGCCGATGATCTCCTCCAGCACCGCGCGCAGCCGTCGGGAGGCGGTGTCGAAGTCGCGGTGCGCGCGGATGGGCAGGCGGTCGAGCGCTTTCGGGGCGAGCGCGCGGATCGCGGTGTTGCGGGAGATCACCGGCAGGGAGCGGTGGATCTCGGCGATCGCGGCCGCGCTGGGCTCGGAGGAGAACATCGTCTCGGTGACCGCGCCGAGGGTCAGCTCGTGCATGGCCTTGTCCACCGCGACGGTCTGCCCCGCTCGCCAGGACTCCGCGAGCGCGGCGGCTCGGCGGCGCATGACCTCGGCGTATCCGGGCATGCGGGCGCGGTGGAAGGCGGGTTGCATCAGCCGCCGCTGGCGTTGGTGGGTTTCCCGGTCGGCGGTGACCAGGCCGGAGCCCAGCAGCGGGCGGACGCGGTCGAAGAGCCTGCCCTTGGTGTAGTCGCGGGCGTCGGTGACCAGCACCTGGTGGATGAGCTCCGGGCTGGTCACCGCGTACACCGGCAGGGTGCCGACGTCGACGCGCACGAGGTCGCCGCGCCGGCTCAGCGAAGCCAGGAACGCGAAGGGCCCGCGCGCCATGGCAGGCAGGTGCCCGAGCAGCGGCCAGCTGATCACCGCGACCACCCCCTTTCGACGAGCGGGGTGCGGACACCCTAGAGCAGCGGGAGCAGGACCCGGAACGTCGCGCCGCCGCCGGGGGTGGGGAGGTGCTCGACGGTGCCGTCGTGGGTGTCCACGATCGCAGCCACGATCGACAGGCCCAGCCCGGAGCCACCGGTGCTGCGGGTACGCGAGGGATCGCCTCGGTAGAACCGTTCGAAGGCGTGTTCGACCTGGTCAGCGGTGAGCCCGGGGCCGCGGTCGATGACCTCCAGCAGCCCATGCGCCCCGTCCGGCGACACCCCGGCGCGCACCGTCACCGGCGTGCCGGGCGGGGTGTGCGCGAAGGCGTTGCCCAGCAGGTTCGCCGCGACCTGGTGCAGCCGCTGCTCATCGCCGAGCACCAGCGGCGGGGGAACGTCGTCGGGCGAGTCCTCGGGCAGGATCACCAGGCTGACCGGGCGTTCGGGGTCCAGCGCGCGCACCGACTCGATGGCCTCGGCCGCGACCGGGATCAGGTCCACCGGCTGGCGATCCGCCGGGCGCTCCTCGTCCAGGCGCGCCAGCAGCAGCAGGTCGTCCACGAGCACGCTCATCCGCCGCGACTCCGCCTCCACCCGGCTGAGCAGGTGCGTCACCTCCTCCGGGGTGACCGCGCCCTGCCGGTGCAGCTCCGCGAGCCCCCTGATCCCGGCCAGCGGGGTGCGCAGCTCGTGGGAGGCGTCGGCGACGAAGCGCCGCAACCGCGCCTCGGACTCCGCGCGCTGCTGGAAGGCCCCGTCGATCTGGGTGAGCATCGTGTTCAGCGTCATCGCCAGGCGCCCGATCTCCGTGCCCGGCGCGCTGCGCACCGGCACGCGCCGGGAGAGGTCACCGCGCGCGATGATCGACTCCGCTGTCCTTTCGACGTCTTCCAGGGGTTTCAGCCCGACGCGCACGGCGGCGATGCCGAGCACGGTGAGCACGATCAGCACCACGATCGCCACGCCCAGCTCGATCAGCGCGAGGCTGCCCTGGGTCTCGGCGCGGCTGGTGGTGTCGAAGGCGACGACCGCGAGGCCCCGGTCACCGGCCATCACGCGGACGCTGACGCGGTAGCCCTGGTGCCGCTGCCCGCCGAGCGCCTTCACGTCGAAGGGCTGCCCGCCGCGCGCCCGCGCGGACTCCAGGTCCAGCGGCGGCAGCTCCGGCAGGGTGCGCGGGCGCTCGTCGGCGGCGAAACGCCTGCCCAGCGCGCCGTCGGGCTTGCGGTACTCGATCACGTACTCGTGCGGGAAGCCCTCAACGCGCACGGCGTTGGGGGGCGGGTTGAACGGGTCGTTGGTCTCTTCGAGGTGGATCAGCGCCTCGTGCACGACCCGCAGTTGCTCGTCGATGCGCGCGGTGAGGTAGGTGCCGAGCAGGCTCGCCGCCGCGGCCGCCGCGATGAGCAGCCCGAACCCGGCCACCACCAGGGTGCCGATGAGCAGTCGCGCCCGCAGGGACAGCCTGCGCAGCCGGGTCGTGGTGCGGTTGAGCAGCTTCATGCCTGCGGCAGCCTCAGGCTGTAGCCGAAACCGCGCAGGGTGTGGATCAGCGACGGTTCGACGATGTCGACCTTGCGGCGCAGCAGGCTGATGTAGGACTCCACGATCCGCGCGTCACCGGTGAAGTCGTAGCGCCACACGTGGTCCAGGATCTGCGCCTTGTTGACCACCTTGCCCGCGTTGAGCAGCAGGTAGTGCAGCAGCTTGTACTCGGTCGGGGAGAGCTTCACGATCCGCCCGGCCCTGCGCACGTCGCAGGTCTCCTCATCCAGCTCCAGGTCGGCGAAGCGCAGCACCGGGCGTGGCTGGTCGGCCTCGTCCTCGCCGCCGCCGACACGGCGCAGCACCACCCGGATGCGGGCGACGACCTCCTCCAGGCTGAACGGCTTGGTGACGTAGTCGTCGCCGCCGATGGTCAGCCCGGTGATCTTGTCATCGGTGGTGTCGCGGGCGGTCAGGAAGATGACCGGCGCCTTCACCCCGCGCGAGCGGAGGAGCCGGGTCACCTCGAAACCGTCCAGGTCGGGCAGCATCACGTCGAGCACCAGCAGTTCGGGCTGGAACTCCGCGGCCACAGCCAGCGCCTCGGTACCGGAGGCGGCGGTGCGGACGTCGAAGCCGACGAAGCGCAGGCTGGTGCTCAGCAGCGCGGTGATCGTCGGCTCGTCGTCGACGACGAGCAGCCGCGTCTTCTCCTGGGCGCTCACCCCGCCGGTCTCCTCCCGTGTCGCGTGTGGGCGCAGCTTGGCGCACGAGCCTGCAAGCAGCCTGACCGGTTCCTGAATATCACCTCAAAGCGCGGCGCTCACCTCACTGGAGCTCGACAGCCGTGGGCCGGTCGGAGCAGGTGGGCACACGAAGAAGAGACCTCCCGAGTCGCCGAGCATCAGTTCCGTCCCCTTGGGCGCGGTCGCGTAGTCCGGGACGCCTTCTCCTCCGGCAGACCGGAAGGTCATCTCGGCCGCTGTCTCGGTGGGAATCCACGGTTTCAGCAGCACTGGAACTCCACGGCCGTGGGCCGGTCGGGGCACGTGGGGCACACGAAGAGGTAGACGCTGCCGACGTCGCCGATCATCAGGTCCATTCCTCTGGGCGCGCTGTTGTGGGCGGGGACGAGCTTGTCCGAGATGATCACCGACCCCGGCTGCACGCCGTGGCCGAACAGGGAGAACCCGGCGGCGTCGAACTCCTCGTCCTTCCCGATCCAGGTGTTGCCGGTGGAACCGTTGGTCAGGGTGAAGCGCACCTCCTTCTGGAAGTCCAGCTCCGCCGCCGTCTCCTGCGCCATCCACGCGCCGACGTCACCGTGCTCGGCACTGGCCACGGTCAGCAGGAGATCCATCCGGTGCCCTTGCGCGCATTCCGGCTGAAAAATGTCCTGAATCCAGTAGCCCCATCCGCCGACCTTCGTTCCCGGCGCTGCCGACAAGTGCGGGCCGTACTTCCACGTCTGGTCCTGTTCCCATTCGGCGATCCGGTCCCGCAGTTCCTCGGAGTCCAGCTCGTCGCTGTCGGGGAACTCCACCACGCGTTCTGGTGCGATCCGGCACGGCTTCGGAAGGCAGCCGGGCTCGCTGTCCTCGTGCGGCTCCAGCGCTGTGGCCAGCTCTTTCACCGTCGAGCTGTCCCGCCACCACACCTGGGGTCGAGGGGCGTAGTGCGGCTCGTGGTCGACCGGGCACCACAGCACCTGGCACACGTCGGTGCCCTCGGGGAAAGGCAGTTCCGGAATGTCGCGCGCGTAGAACTGCGCGATGGCCACCATCGGCAACGAGGCAGCCGGATCGTCGGCGTACTCCACGCGCCGCAGTTCCCGGATGCTCGCCTGCACCTTTCGAACTCGCGATAGATCGGCGTCACGTCGCCGTGGTTGCCAACGCCGATGAGGGCGTTCATCTCGTCGTTGAGCGCGTTCTTGCGCTGTTCCAGCACCTGCCATTCAGCGCTGGTCAGCGGCCGGGGGTCGTCGTGGTCGATCGTGCACACCGGCCACGGCTCCTCGGCGGGCCACAGCAGCGGCCCGCCGAGTGAGGACTCGTGCGCGGTGGTCGCGCCCTCGCGGGGGTGCAGTCGGACCGCGGTGCGGGCGGACTCGGTCAGCTCGGGGAACAGCGCCACGATGTCGACCGGCTTGTCCGGCGTGGTGAAACCCATGCGCGCATCCTGCCTGGCCGGTCTGACAGTGCCGTTCGACGGTGCCGGTGGTGACGCAGGTCGCGACAATTTTTCAGCGGACTTCCAGGTTCGTTCGAGCTGTCCTTCGGGCTGGAGTGCTCAGCTGGTCTCCAGAGACCCCCGCAGCGAGGAGACGATCCCGAGATGTCAGCACTGGCCCGGCTCAGCCTCGCCAACCGCGGGCTCATCGCGCTGATCGCGATCGCGATCACCGGCTTCGGCGCGTGGGCCGTGCCCGCGCTCAAGCAGCAGATGCTGCCCGATCTGCAACTGCCCACGATCTCCGTGGTCGCGCCCTACCCGGGCTCCGCGCCGGCGATCGTGGAATCCCAGGTCACCGTCCCGATCGAGCGCGCAGTGCGCTCCGTGCAGGGGGTGACGGAGACGACCGCGTTCTCCCGCTCCGGCTCGGCGACCGTGCAGATCACCTTCGACTACGGCACCGCCGTCTCCGACATCACCGGCGAGGTGGAGCGCGCGGTCAGCCGGATCTCCGCGCAGCTGCCGGAGAACGTCACCCCGCGCGTGGTGGCGGGCACCACCAGCGACCTGCCCGTGGTGCAGCTGGCCGCCAGCGGCGGCTCCGACGAACAGGCGCTGGCCAAGGCGCTGCGGCAGAACGTGCTGCCCGAGCTCCAGGGCATCGAGGGCGTCCGCGAGGCCGCCCTGACCGGAGCCCGCGATCCGCAGATCACGATCACCCCGGACACCGCGAAGATGCTGCGCGCCGGGATGACCTCGCTGTCGGTGAGCAACGCGCTCAAGGCCAACGGCATCGCCATCCCCGGCGGCACCCTCACCGACGACGGCAAGTCCTCCTCGGTCTCCGTCGGCGGCGCCTTCTCCTCCGTCGACGACCTCAAGAACCTGCCCCTGACCTCCACCACCCGCCCCGGCACGACTGTCAAGCTCAGCGACGTCGCCACCGTCGATCAGGGACTGGCCGAGGCCAGCACGCTGACCAGGACCAACGGCCGCCCCAGCCTCGGCGTCGGCGTCACCGCGGGCCCCGACGGCAACGCCGTGGCGATCTCGCACGCGGTCAACGACAAGCTCCCGCAGCTGCGCACCGCGCTCGGCCAGGGCGCCGCGCTGACCGTCGTCTTCGACCAGGCACCCTTCGTCGAGCGCTCCATCGAGGGCCTGACCACCGAAGGACTGCTCGGCCTGGTCTTCGCCGTCCTGGTGATCCTGGTCTTCCTGTTCTCCGTGCGCTCCACCCTGGTCACCGCCGTCTCCATCCCGCTGTCGGTGCTCATCGCGCTGATCGCGCTGTGGATGGGGGAGTACTCGCTGAACATGCTGACCCTCGGCGCGCTCACCATCGCGGTGGGCCGGGTGGTCGATGACTCCATCGTGGTGCTGGAGAACATCAAGCGGCACCTCGGCTACGGCGAACCCAAGGGCGTCGCGATCACCACGGCCGTCCGCGAGGTGGCCGGCGCGGTGACCTCCTCCACGATCACCACCGTCGCGGTGTTCCTGCCGATCGCCGTGGTCGGCGGCATGGTCGGCCAGCTCTTCGCGCCCTTCGCCCTCACCGTCACCGTGGCGCTGCTGGCCTCGCTGGTGGTGTCGCTGACGATCGTGCCGGTGCTGGCGTACTGGTTCCTCAAGCCCTCCACCGTCGACCGCGAGGAAGCTGAGGAGAAGGAGCGCAACGGCTTCCTCCAGCGCAGCTACGTGCCGGTCCTGCGGTGGTCGGTCACCCACCGCGCCACGGTCCTGCTCGTCGCGCTCGGCATCTTCCTCGGCACGCTGGCCCTGGTGCCGCAGCTCAAGACCAACTTCATCGGCGGCGACGGCCAGAACACCCTCTCGGTCAAGCAGGAGATGCCCGTCGGCACCAGCCTCGAGGCCACCGACGCCGCGGCGAAGAAGATCGAGAAGGTGCTCGGCCAGGTCAAGGGCGTGCAGTCCTACCAGGCCACCATCGGCGGCGGGGGCGGCTTCCCCGGGCTCGGCGGCCCGGCGGGCGGCGCGACCTCCGCGACGTTCTCGGTCACCACGGACGTGGAGGCCGACCAGGCCGCGATCGAGAAGGACCTGCGCACCCGGATCACCTCCCTGGTGGAGGTCGGCAAGGTCAGCGTGCAGGCCGCCGGTGGTGGCTTCGACGGCTCCAAGCTGGAGGTCGTCGTCCAGGGCCCCGACGACGCCGCGCTGGCCAAGGCCACCGAGGACGTCCGCCGCACCGTCGCCGAGACCCCCGGCACCACGGACGTGGCGAGCAACCTCACCGCCGACGCCCCGCTGGTCGACGTGAAGGTGGACCGCCAGGCCGCCGCGCGCGCCGGGCTGACCGAGGCCGCGGTCGGCCAGGTCGTCGGCGAGGCGCTGCGCGGGAGCACGCTGAGCAAGGTCGTGGTCAACGGCACCGAGCAGGAGGTCGTGCTGCGCGGCTCCGGCACTCCGTCCAGCGTGGACGGCCTCAAGGCGATGCAGGTGCCGACCCTGGCGGGCCCGGTGCGCCTGGACAGCATCGCCGAGGTGAAGACCTCGACCGGCCCGACGCAGCTGACCAGGACCGACGGCACCCGCAGCGCCACCGTGACCGCCACGGCCACCGGCTCCGACCTCGGCGCGACCAGCGCGGAGCTGGCCAAGCGGTTGCAGGCGCTGAAGCTGCCCGCCGGTGCTTCCTACGAGATCGGGGGAGCGACCTCGCAGCAGCAGGACGCCTTCGCCGACCTCGGCGTGGCCCTGGTCGCCGCGATCGTGCTGGTGTTCCTGGTGATGGTGGCGACCTTCCACAGCCTGGTGCAGCCGCTGATCCTGCTGGTGTCGGTGCCCTTCGCCGCGACCGGCGCGCTGGGCCTGCTGCTGATCACCGGCACCCCGCTGGGCGTTCCCGCGCTGATCGGTCTGCTGATGCTGGTCGGGATCGTGGTGACCAACGCGATCGTGCTGATCGACCTGATCAACCACTACCGGGCCGAGGGCATGGGCGCCACGGAGGCGATCGTGGAGGGCGGGCGGCACCGGCTGCGCCCGATCCTGATGACCGCGCTGGCCACGATCGGCGCGCTGACGCCGATGGCGCTCGGGCTGACCGGTGGTGGCGGGTTCATCTCGCAGCCGCTGGCCGTGGTGGTGATCGGCGGCCTGGTCAGCTCGACGCTGCTGACGCTGGTGGTGGTCCCGGTGCTGTACGCGGTGGTGGACAAGCTGACCGGGCGCAGGCCCGAGGAGATCGACCCGGTGACCGAGACGATGCCCAAGCACGCCCGCCTCTGATCCTCGCGCTGCCAGCGGCCCCCGCCCGAACCTGGGCGGGGGCCGCTTCGTGCGCAGCTCAAGGCACTTGCGCAACCATTAGGTTGACAACGCCGGGGGCGGCTCCTACAGTCTTGCTCAACCAAATGGTTGCAAACGAGCTGGAGGTGACCCGATGACCGCGCCCCAACCCGACGACCGGCTCAACCGGGTCTTCGCGGCACTGTCGGACCCCATCCGCCGCGACATCGTCGCCCGGCTCTCCGTCGCCGACGCGACCGTGGGCGAGCTGGCCGAGCCCTACGAGGTCTCCACCCAGGCCGTCTCCAAGCACCTCAAAGTGCTCGAAGACGCCGGACTGGTCAGCCGCAGCCGCGACGCCCAGAAACGGCCGTGCCACCTCGAAGCGGAGGTGTTCGACCTCATGACCAAGTGGATCGAGCGCTACCGCCGCCAGGCAGAGGAGCGGTTCACCCGCCTCGACGCCCTCCTGGCGGCCATGGACGACACCGAAGACGCACGCGAAGACACCGAAGGAGCAGCGTCATGAGCACCAGGACCAGCAACGAGACCACCATCGAAGCCGACCCGAACCTGCCGACCATCCGCATCACCCGCGAGTTCGACGCCCCCGCCGCCAAGGTCTTCCGCGCCTACACCGACCGCGAGCTCTACGCCAAGTGGATCGGCCCCCGCAGCGTCACCACCGACATCCAGGACTGGGACGCCAGCACCGGCGGCAGCTACCGCTTCACCAACTCCCGCGACGGCGAACTGCTGGCCTCCTTCTACGGCTCCTTCCACGAGGTCCGCGACGGCGAGCGCATCGTCCAGACCTTCACCTACGAGGGCTACCCCGACGGCGTCAGCCTGGAGACCATGACCTTCGAGGACCTCGGCGACGGCCGCAGCCGCATCGTCGGCCTCTCCGTCGTCGACACCATGGAAGCCCGCGACGCCATGATCGCCAGCGGCATGGAGACCGGCGTCGTCGAGGGCTACCAGAAGCTCGACGAACTCCTCGCCGACCTCTGAAGATCCACACCAGACCCCGCTCCGCGCCAGCCACGTAGACTCTTCCCCGTGCACCCCACCGCCCGCACCCCCTCAACGCGCCTCGCGGTGGTCTGGAAACCCCCGTTTCGTACTCATAACGGGAAATAGAGCGCTCCCAAAGGCCGTCATGAGTACGAAACGGAATCTTGGCGCGCCTGGGAGACGTGGAGTGGGCGTTGGCCTGGGGCGGCGCCGACGCCGGCAGACGCGGCTCAACCACGCGCAGGACCGGCGCTAGAGACGACGACGCAACTCCCGCCGCACCAACGTCCCCGCGAAGGTGCGGGGGAGAGCGTCGACCATCTCGAACCGATCCGGCACCGCCACACCACGCCCCCGCAGGTGCTCACGCACAGCCTCGTCGTCGAGAACGTCCGCGACCACGAACGCGCACACCTCGCCCTCCGGCGACGCCACCACCGCGGCCTCCGCAACCAACGGGTGCTCCGCCAACGCCGACTCCACCGCAGACGGCACCACCCGCACCCCGTCCCGCACGATCACATCCCGTACGCGGTCGACATAGCGCAGCAACGGCCCGACGAACTCGAACAGATCACCCGTCCGCAGAAACCCCAGCTCATCAAAGGGATCGTCCCCGGTCCCCAACAGATAGCCCGGGAACACCGTCGGACCCGCCACCCGCAGCTCACCCACGCGGCCAGGCTCAGTGATCTCCCGCTCCGACACCGGATCGACCAAGCGCATCCGCAACGCCCCACGCGGGAACAACCGCGCCCTCGCCTCCGGATCAGCGACATCGGCCGCCGTGCTGAACAGCACCGTCCCCTCGCACGACCCGAAGAAACTCACCACCGGCACACCACGCCGCTCCTGCCACTCCCGCACCACACCAGGGGAGAGCGACCCCGAACCCACCATCGCGCGCACCGACGGCAGCTCCCGCCGCACCAACGACGCCAACAACGCGGGCGGCACCACCGCACACGTCACGTGCTCCGCCGAGATCTGCCGCACAAGATCAACCGGCTGCCCCGCAACCAACCGACATCCCGACAACAACCACGGCAACACCGCACCCGCGATCCCCGCCACGTTCACCAGCGGAAACGCATTCACGATCACATCGTCCGCCGCCAACGCCACCGCGCCGGCACACGCCCGCGCGATCGCCAACCAGTCGTAGTGCGCCCGAGGAACCGCCTTCGGCGTCCCCTCGGTCCCCGACGTCCAGCAGATCGACACGCAATGGTTCGGATCGGCCTCATAACCCCCGACCGGGACCGCCCGCTCCGCCGCGTCCACAGCCACCACCCGACGCGGCACCTTCGGCCCGAACGCCAACACCGTCACCACGTCACCGCACACCTGACGCGCCACCCCCGCCGGCCGCCGCCCACCGATCCGCGTCGCCGTCACCAACGTCCGCACACCAGCCAACGGCAACAGCGCCCGCAGCTCGTACTCCCGGTACCGCGCCGGCAACGGACACACCACACCACCCAGGCGCACCACCGCCAGGAACGTCGCGACCAGCTCCACGCAGCCCGGCAACTGCACACCCACGATGTCGCCCGGCCCCACACCGTTGCGCTGCAACAGCGCCGCCAGCCGGTCCACCTCCACGTGCAACCGCGCCCAACTCCACCGGTGCGGCGCGATCCCCGTCAGCTCCACCTTCTCGGGGGAGTCCACCACCGCCAGCGCACCCGGCCGCTCCCGCACCTGCCGCCGGAACAACCCGTCCACCGTCTCCGGCCCCCACCAACCACGCGCGGTGAACTCCAGCACGCGGGAAAGCGGGTGCAACGCGGAGGCGGTCACGGGTCCTCCCTGGTCCAACAGGGGGTAAGGCCAGCGACGCTACGTCACGGCCCACGCCACCCACACCCGCTCGTCACAACCCGTTACCAGCAGGTAATCGGCTTGCTTTGCACCCTGCCGCAAACGACTGGGCCACCCCTCCGCTGGGTCAGCAACAGAACGAACAAGACCATCAAGGCGATCAAGAGCTGGGGCACGAGGAGCCGCCGCACACTCCGCCCCGGCCAGTCCACGCTCCGAGCACTGGACTACGACGGCGTCGACCTACCGCGCAAAGCCAGCGGCACCAAATCCACTGCTACGACATGCTCATCGTCACGAAACTGCACTGCTGAGCACTCAACCCGCGCACAGACGACAGTCCTCGAACACACCCACGAACAACCCGTGCCGCCCACACCGCCGCAGATGCGCCTCATCGCGCTCGTACTCCCACCAACCCACCACCGACGACAACGGCGGGGCCGGCACGTACCCGCGCACCACCTCGCGATACCGCCGCAGGTAGCCCAACGCCGCAGGCGGGTCGTACCCCAACACCTCCCACCGGTGCCGACCCAACGCCGTGTCCACCACCCGCAGCAGGAACTCCCGCTGCACCGGCCACTCCGCCTCACCCCACGGCAGCTCGTCCAGATCGAACCCGTCGTTGCCCCCACCGATGCGGGAGTTGCAGCACAGCAACGCGAACCGCACCTCCCACTCCGACGCCGCCAGATCGCACGCCGCCAGCGCGAGCACGTCCAGGAACACCTCCGTGCCCCCGTTCGACAGGTACAACCCATGCTCCGCGTCGGCCCGAGACCGCCCGAACGAACTACCCATCGCTCACCCCGCGCCACACCGTGAAGAACCCGTCCGCCCACTGGTCCTCGTCCACGACGCAGCTGGACGTGAAGAAGCAGTCAGGCTCATCAGCGAAACCAGGAAGCTCCCGCGCGCGCTCGATCCGCTCCTGAGCACGCCGCTCCGACGAATAGACACCGAGGAGCTTGAGGTCATCGCCCTCCTCCTCGTCCAAGGCCAGCTCGCCCTCATCGTCGACGTGATCGATCGAGCCGTCCAGGTTCCTCGCGTGCCGCACGTGCCAGAGCAGGACAACCTCCACCTGAGCCACCTCAGCCCCGCACCGCCACCGCTTCGACCTCGACCAACTGGTCGTCATAACCCAGCGCCGCGACACCCAGCAACGTGCTCGGCGCATCGTGGTCACCGAACGCCGCGCGCACGACCTCCCACACCGCCACCAGATCCGCCTGCTCCGACGACCGCACGTACACCGTCGACTTCGCCACCCCCGCCAACGACGACCCCGCCGCACGCAGAGCGACCTCCAGGTTCTCCATCACCTGCCGCGCCTGCCCCACGAAATCGCCGACCGCGACCGTCCGCCCCTCCGCGTCCAACGGACACGCACCCGCCGTGAACACCACACCGTTGGCCACCGACGCGTACGCGTACTCCGCGACATCACTCAGCTTCACACCACGAACAAGCTCAACACCCATGCCACGATCCTGCCGACACCGGCAACCGGATTACTCGCCGACCAACCCGTCAGCGAACTCCCGCAACACATCCAGGTGCCCCACGTGCCGAGCCGTCTCCTGCACCACGTGCGCCAAGACCCACCGCACCGTCCGATCACCACCGACCTCGCGCAGCGCCAGGTCGTCCGGCCCCAACCCCGCCAACGCCTCCTCCGACCGCACCCACTCCGCCTGGTACGCCGACAACACCGCCTCCGGAGTGTCAGCGGGGGAGAGGCGGAACTCCGCGCACTCGTCCTCCGAATCCCACAGCAACGGCACGTCCAACCCACCACCGACGCGCGACATCCAGAACCGCTCCACCGCGGTCAGGTGCTTCACCACACCCAACAAGCTCATCAACGGCGACGTCGGCCACGGAGTCGCCGCCGCCAGCTCCGGCGCCACACCCACCACCTTGTTCACCGCCGTCGCCCGCAAGAACCCCAGGAACTCCCACTGCAACCGCAGCTCGTCCTCAGCGAGCTCCGTCGGCCACGATCGGGCAACACCGTCGAGCCCCCACACCTCATTCGCCATTCCGCTGAGGCTAGACGCGCCTAGAGTCGCCGGTATGACAGATGATCTGGCCGACCGCCTCCACCGAGTCGAGAGCGAACTGGCCATCCAGCGGCTCGTCCACGAGTACTGCCACGGCGCCGACAAGCAGGACCTGCACCGCTTCACCGCCATCTGGCACGAGGACGCCGTCTGGGCACCCACCCCCGGCCGCCGCCACGACGGACTCGACGCCATCCGCGCCGGCATCAAGGCCGAGTGGCAGAAGTACCAGCAGATGCACCACTGGACCGCCAACCACGTCATCACCCTCGACGGCGACCGCGCCAGCGGCGAGGCCGACGCCGAGATCTCCGTCCAGTTCCCCGACGGCTCCTGGGTCCGCGGCGGCGGCACCTACCGCGACGTCTACACCCGCCGCGACGGCGTCTGGCGCATCACCTACCGCGAGATCTCCACGTCCTTCGACATCGACCGCCTCCCACCCGGCGCCAGCTCACCCGCCTGACCCGCGCAGACCCGCGCTCAACACCCCGAACAACCGCGCAGCCCGTTCCGCGGACACCTCGCCGAGCGACGAGTCGTGCAGCCCGGCCAGCACCCCCTTCAACAGCACGACCACATCCGCCGTCTCCAGATCAGCGCGCACCGCACCCACCCGCTGAGCGCCCCGCATCAGCTCACCCAGCACCTCGTGCAGCTCCTCGCGCACCGCGCTCGGCACCGCGATCGCATCCGTCAGGTCCCGCTTCGACACGGCCTGCTCACCCAGCCGCGCCAGGAAGCCGAAGAAGGCGGCGCCGGGGTCCTCGTCCCCGGCCCGCTCCCTGGCCCCGGCCACCAGGTCCTGCACCTGCGCCGTCACCACGGCCTCGAACAGCGCCTCCTTGGTGGGGAAGTGCCGGTAGACCGTGCCCGGCCCCACGCCAGCGCGCGCGGCGATCTCGTCCAGCGGCACCCCGAAGCCGGAGGCCGCGAACACCTCCTTCGCCGCCTTGAGCACCAGTTCCCGGTTGCGCCGAGCGTCGGCGCGCAGCGGACGCTCAGCCACGGCTACCAACCGGGGCGTGCGTTCCGTATAGTCGAAGCGGAGTCACCGTTCCGATTCTACGAGGAGCGCCCATGAGCGCAACGAACCAGCAGGTCGCAGAGCAGGTCCGGCGCATGGTCGAAGGCCGGGAGCACGTCGACTTCGCCGACCTCTTCGCCCCGGACGGCGTCATGACCTTCCCGTTCGCCCCGCCGACGATGACGAGGGAACTCGTCGGCCAGGACGCCATCCGCGCGAACCGGCGCGCCGCGGCGGTGCACCGTGAGCTGATCGACGTCCACGAGGTCGGCCTGGTCACACACCAGAGCACCGACCCCGAGGTGATCGTCATCGAGATCACCCACCACGGCTGGGCCAAGGCGCCCAGCGAGGCATACTCGTTCACCGCGCTGGGCGTCCTGCGCATCCGCGAGGGCAAGATCGTGCGTTACGACGACTACATGGACCCGATCGCCTTGACCCGAATGCTCGGCCGCACTCCCGACCTCATCAACGCCCTTGCCGCCGCCTAGCGTCGCCAGGGGAGCGGTCTCATTTCCCGCTATGAGTACGAAACGGATTCTACGACCCGCTGAGCAGCTCCTTCGCCCATGGGAGAGAGTCGCGCGCGTTCTTGTCCAGGGTGATGCGCCTGCGGGAAGAATTGATCGCGCGAGTAACCACCGTTGCCAGTTTGGTGGATAATTACTGTTATCCACCAAATACGGATGGGGGTCGGTCGTTTCTCCTGAGTCCACACGGGGAGTGCGGGAATGATCCCCGAATTTGCCGGGGTGCGCATTCTCGCTTCCGTGCCGACGTCCGGACACCATGCCCATATGCGTCACTGTGACGAAACGAGGGAAGGTGTCCGGACGTCGGTGGGCGAGCCCCTGGAGGCCCCTCAGTGCCCGGTGGCCGCCTCCGCACCTCGCGGACCCCGTCGCAGCACGACGAGCGGGCGGCACAGCGAAGCGCGCATGAGCAGCGCGTGCGGCAGTCAGCGATCCGCGGGCTGTGCGACCAGCCGCGGAAGCTCGGCACACCAGGCGTTCGAAGCCCCTCTCAGACGTATCCGCCCAGGTCGGCAAAACGCCGATAATCTACATTATGTCAACTAAGCGTTCGGGACCCGTCCCGTCGGCCTCTGGTGATACTCCCCTCCGCAGCTGTCGGCGCACAGAGGGTGAGGTTCGGTGGCGAACGGACTTGGCGCGTTGCTGGCGGTCTTCCGCGAGCTCGTCGACCGCCCGAGGTGGTGGCGTCGGCCGGACAAGGCGATCCGCGGCGACCGCCCGCTCCCCGTGATCTGCTTGATCAAGAACGCCTCGGGTGACGACCACGACTTCGCCAGGATCGACGCCGATGGCGCTGACGAGGCCTGCGCGCGGCGTTGGGAGCCGGCGCGCCGAGGTTCGCTGCCGCTGTTGCCGTTGCTGGACGAGCTGGCGACGCAGTTGAAGGTGAACAGGTTCAGCAGGAACGGTTTGCGGCGGTTCCGGCACTACGGGCTGGTGGACTGGCTGAGCTCGCAGTCGCTGGCGCCGGGCGACGACGGGCACCGGGACATGTTCCGGCGGTTGCAGGACTGGGTACCGGCGGCCCGTCGATCCGGAGAACCGACCGGCCTCGGGCGGGTTCGACGGTGCTCTCCCCCAGCCTTCCTGGTTGTTGACCTTGCTCGCGGTGTGGCGCCGGCCGGTGCGCGCGTGGCTGTGGTGCGTGTTCGGGCGGGAGCCGAAGTGGTTGATGCGCCAGCCTTTCATGGTGCCCGGGCACTCGACGGGGTTCGTCGGTTTCGCTGAGCGGCTGACGCGCAGCGGGCGGTCGACGGAGAACCTGGAGAAGCTGCTGGCGCACGCCTTCCTCCAGGACCTGCGCGCGGAGTACCGGCCTCGTGCGGTGCGGTTGCGGAGGTGGCGGCGGACCTCGTACGTGCCGGTGCTGTTGGAGAACGTGTCCGAGGACAACGGTGGCTGGCGGTTGTTGCGGCTGGTCAACGACATCCGGAACGAGTCGACGGAGCACGGCCCGCTGCTGATCGTGGCGACGGTGTCGGCTCCGGTGGCTGAGGCGAAGGAGGCGTTCGAGGAGTGGCGGGAATGGCTCCCCGCCGGGCGGCAGACGTTGCGGCCGGACGCGCGGTTGCTGTTCTTGGAGCTGCCGGAGGGTGCTGCTGGTGACGGCGATGCGGTGGTGGTGTTCGAGGCGCGGCGGCCGCCGTTGCTGGCGCGGAAGCTGGTTTTCGTCCCGTTGGTGGTGGCGGTGTTGACGGCCGGGGTGCTCGCGGCGGGTGACGGGTTGTACCTGCGGTGGCGGCACGACTGCCTGCGCCCCTTCTCCCCCGGTGTCGAGCTGCGGTGGTTGGACGGGATCAAGGAGTGCGTCGGCTACAGCGACAACGCTTCGCGGGTGTTCGGTGCGGACGCGCGGAGGCGGTGCGGGTGCCCGCGGCGCAGCGGGTCGCGGTGGGTCGAGAGATCCGGGAGTTGCGGTCGTTCGAGGGTGCGTCGGGTCCGGTGGAGTTCGCGGGGTCGCGGACGGGTGAGGCGCGGGCGGTGTCGGTGTTGCGGGTGTCGGATCTGCACGTTCTGGCTCAGGTGCCGTCGTGCGTGTTCGTGGTGCGGGGGTCGGTGCCCTCCCCCGTGTGCTGAGTGGGTGACGGGTGCGAACCGTGACCGGAACGAACTTGGACGCTGATCATGGTTCGGGATAGTCGGGGGTTCGGGGTACCACGACCGGTCGGAGGCGATCACCGTGGACGAGAGCGAGTACGTGGAGCGGGCGAGCGCGGTCGGGCGGGCGTTCAGCCCGGCGGCTCCGATCATGGACCGGGATCTGTTCGCCGGGCGGAAGTCGCAGTTGCGGACGTTGACCGGGGTGGCGGCGCAGCGGGGTCAGCACGCGTTGATCTACGGGGAGCGCGGGGTCGGGAAGACGTCGTTGGCGCGGGTGACGCAGAACCTGTTGCCGGAGACGGTGGTGGCGCCGTACTACGTGTGCAATTCCGAGGACAGCTTCAAGTCGATCTGGACGGGGGTGTTCGAGCAGATCCCGATCCTGACGCAGGAGGCGCGGATGGGGTTCGGGCACTCGGCGCGGCGGGTGTTGCAGTCGGGGACGGAGTTGTTGCCGGGGCGGGTGACGCCGCATTCGGTGGTGCGGGTGCTGGCGATGTTGTGCGAGAGCGTGTCGATCGTGGTGTTGATCGATGAGTTCGACCGGCCGAGGGATCAGCGGGTGCGGACGTTGATCGCGGACACGATCAAGATCCTGGCGGATCGGTCGGTCGAGGCGACCGTGGTGCTGGTGGGTGTCGCGGACACGGTGGACGAGTTGGTGAGTGAGCACGCTTCGATCCAGCGGTCGTTGGTGCAGGTGCAGATGCCGCGGATGACCGATGAGGAGTTGCGGGAGATCGTGCGGCGGGGTGTGCGGGCGTTGTCGATGCAGGCGCAGCCGAAGTTCGTGGACGCGGTGGCGGAGATGTCGCAGGGGTTGCCGCACTACACGCACCTGTTGGGGCAGTACGGGACGACGCGGGCGTTGGAGGCCGGGCGGGAGTTGGTGAAGCGGGCGGACTTCGAGGACGCGTTGACCGATGCGTTGGACGCGGCGTCGCAGAGTGTTCGGGAGCGGTACCACCGGGCGACGCAGAGCAATCGGGAGACGTTGTACAAGGAGGTGTTGTTGGCGTGCGCGGTGGCGGAGAAGGATGATCTGGGGTCTTTCGGTGCGCCTGACGTGCGGGAGAAGTTGCGGTTGATCACGGGGAAGGCCTATGACATCCCGGCGTTCGCGGTGCACTTGAAGAACTTCTCGTCGGAGGGGTCGCGGGGTGGGATTCTGCAGCGGATCGGGTCGTCCCGGCGTTTTCGGTACCGGTTCCGCGATCCCCTGTTGCCGCCGTACATCGTGATCAAGGGCCGCATCGAGAAGCTCGTCTAGAGTCCGTCCGTGCACGTCACGCGCCCGCTCCCCTCTTCGCGCGTGGCCGTGGTCTGACCCCTCCCGGGGTGTGTCTGGGTCAGGGGCGGGTGGCGTGGATGAGGGTGGCGTCGAGGGTGTCGTCGTGGTGGGTGGCGGGGCGGAAGCCGTTGGCGGAGAGGGCTTCCGCGGTGTGCGGGGCTTGGCGTCGGCTGGTTTCGACGAGCAGGTGGCCGTCGGGTGCCAGCCAGTGGGGTGCTTCGGCGGCGATGCGGCGGTGGAGGTCGAGTCCGTCGGTGCCGCCGTCGAGTGCGACGCGGGGTTCGTGCTCTCGTGCTTCGGGTGGCATGAGGGCGAGTGCGTCGGTGGGGACGTAGGGGGCGTTGGCGACGATGAGGTCGATGCGGCCGCGCAGTGCGCTGGGCAGGGCGTCGTAGAGGTCGCCGTGGTGGACCGCTCCCCCGTGCGGGGTGATGTTGTGGTGGGCGCAGGCGACGGCGGCGGGTTCGATGTCGGCGGCGTGGAGGTGGATGCGGGGCTCGGCGGTGGCGAGTGCGGCGCCGAGTGCGCCTGTTCCGCAGCAGAGGTCGAGTACGACGGCGTGCGGGCGCAGCAGTGGTGTGGCGTGGGTGACGAGGTGTGCGGTGCGGCGTCGGGGGACGAAGACGCCGGGGGTGACGGTGATGCGGAGTCCGTGGAACTCGGCCCAGCCGAGGATGTGTTCGAGCGGGAGTCCGGCGACGCGTTGGTCGACCATGGCGTCGAGGTGGGTGGGGCCGGTCGCGGCGGTGGTGAGCAGCTGGGCTTCGTCTTCGGCGAAGACGCAGCCGGCGGCGCGGAGCCGGGTGATGATCGCTTGGTGTGGCATGTCGAGTGCCTTTCGGGGGTGTCCCACGGGCGCTCGCGTGGCCCCTACGGCGTGGGGGTGGGGGTGAGCGCCCGTCCTGCTGGTGCGGACATGGGTTCCCACCTCCCTCGCGGGTTCTGGCGATCGGTCGGGCGTCACCTTACTCGCGGAGCGAGTCGAGCATGCGGGTGAGGGCGGCGATGGTGGCGTCGCGGTCGGTGGCGGTGTTGCCGGACTGGGCGAGCCAGAGCGCGGCCTCGTTCACGGCGCCGGAGAGCAGGCGGGCGAGGGGTTCGACGGGTTGGGGCGGGATGGTGCCGGCGGCGATGAGGGTGGTGAGGGCTTCGGTGAGCAGGCGGGCGGAGGACTGTTCGTCGAGTGCGCGCCAGTCGTTCCAGCCGAGGACGGCGGGGCCGTCGATGAGCATGATGCGCTGGATGTCGGGGTGGGTGCTGGCGTCGAGGAAGGCGCGGCAGCCTTCGACGAGGTAGCTCCAGCAGTCGGGTTGGGCTTCGGCGACGCGCTGGACCTGCTCCCCCACCTCGTTCTGGACGTCGGCGAGGACGTGCCGGAAGAGGACGGCTTTGCTGCTGAAGTGGTGGTAGAGGGCGCCTTTGGTGACGCCCGCTGCCTGGGCGATGGTTTCGAGGCCGACGTGGGCGTAGCCGTGTTCGGCGAACAGGCGCCGCGCGGTGGTGCGCAGTGCGGCGCTGGTCTGTTCGCGTTGTTCGCGCTTGGTGGCCATGGGTGGCGCCCCCTGTTGACATACCGTCGGTCGGTTTCTTATGGTCGATAATACATACCGACAGTCGGTATTGTCGATCTAGGGCGGACACCATGACTCTGACCAGCTTCTACCCGGTGATCATGACGACCAAGCTGACCGAGACGCGGGACTTCTACGTGAAGCACTTCGGCTTCGAGGTGACCTTCGAGGCGGACTGGTACATCAGCCTCCAGCTCGGCACCTACGAGCTCGCGGTGCTCGACCCGGCGCATCCGACCATCCCCGACGGCTACGGCGCGCCGGTGGCCGGACTGCTGCTCAACTTCGAGGTCGGCGACGTGGACGCCGAGTACGAGCGCCTGGTCACCGAAGCGGGACTGCCGCTGGCGCGGTCGCTGCGCAGCGAGGCGTTCGGGCAGCGGCACTTCATCGTCGCCGACCCCAACGGCGTGCTGATCGACGTGATCACCCCGATCCCGCCAACGGGCGAGTTCGTCGACCAGTACAGCGCGGAGGCCTTACCCCAGTGACCGCAGGTGGCGGCCGAACCACGCGATGAGACCGTCGTCGACGGCGCGGGCGTGCGGCAGCTGCGGCGCGGGCTCGATGCCGGGCTCCTCGGCCAACGGGTGCGCCATGTCGGGGATCGACAGCAGCTGCGCGCGCTCCCCCATCGCCTCGGCGAGGCTGATCGCGTCGGCGCGCAGCCCGGGGTGGTCCTGCTCGCCGCTGACGACCAGCAGTGGCGCGCGCTCGGCCAGGACGTCGGCCTTGGCGAGGAAGTCGAGGCTGTCCACGGCCTTGTCGGAGTCGGTGTCGTAGGGGTACTGGCCCGGGAAGAGGTCCACGACCGAGCGCATCCGGATCGCGGCGTTGACCAGCGCTCCCGCGAAGATCGGCGTCTGGGTGTCGGCGAGCACGCGCAACGCGACGGCTCCGCCGAGGGAGCCGCCCAGCACGCCGATCGGGCCGTCACCCACGGGCAGTTGCTCGCGGACGGCGGCCAGCGCGGCGGGGAACTCCCCTGCGGCCTGCTCGACGAACGGGTGCAGGTAGGCCATCAGCGGGTCCTTGTGCACCAGCTCCAGAGCGGCGTCCATGGAGCCGTTGACCATGCGCGCCCCGCACATCGGCATCCCGAGGTGCACCCGCCACGCGGGCAGGCCGTGCATCGGCAGCGCCGCGGCGAAGGCGGGGTCCGAGCGCGGTGCGTCGAGCATGTGCCAGCTGATGATCAGCGGCGCGGGCCCGCCGCCTGCCGGGGCGAGGGCGGTGAACGGCACGCCAGCGGCGGTGCCCGAGATCGGAGTCGTCATGCGGCAACCGTAGGAGCGTGGCGGCCTGGGGGGGTGCCGGTTCCGCCGTCAGCGGAACGGCCGCCCCGATTAGGGTGCTGGGATGGCTGGAAATCTGACGCGGGACGAAGCGCTGGAGCGCTCCCGTCTGCTCACCGTCGACTCCTACGCGGTCGAACTCGATCTGACCACGGGGTCTGAGCACTTCTCCTCCACCACGGTGGCGCGCTTCCGCAGCTCGGAGAGCGGTGGTGAGGTGTTCTGCGACCTCGCCGACGCGGTCGTGCGCGAGGTGACGTTGAACGGCTCCCCCGTCGATCCGGCGCGCTACGACGCGGAGAAGGGGCGCATCCCGCTGACGGGGCTGGCAGAGGACAACGAGTTGCGCGTGGTGGCTGACTGCGCGTACTCGCGCTCCGGGCAGGGCCTGCACCGCTTCACCGATCCGGCCGACGGCGAGGTCTACCTCTACAGCCAGTTCGCCACCGCCGACGCGCACCGGGTGCTCGCCTGCTTCGACCAGCCGGACCTCAAGGCCGCGTTCGCGTTCACCGTCATCGCGCCCGCGCACTGGGAGGTCGTCTGCAACACGGCCTCGTCGTCGGTTTCGGTTTCGGCTGAGGGCGAAGCTCGGCGGTGGAGCTTCCCCGCTTCTGAGCGGATCTCGACCTACCTCGCGGCGGTGTGCGCGGGGCCGTACCACGTGGTGGCCGACGATGACTACGACGGGCGCATCCCGCTGCGGCTGCTGTGCCGGGCCTCGCTGGCCGAGCACCTGGACGCCGAGGCGATCTTCGACGTGACGCGGCGCGGGTTCGGCTTCTACGAGGGCGCCTTCGAGATGCGCTACCCCTTCGGCAAGTACGACCAGGTGTTCGTGCCGGAGTTCAACTTCGGGGCGATGGAGAACCCGGGCTGCGTGACCTTCCGGGAGCAGTACGTCTTCCGGTCGAAGGTCACCGATGCCGACTACGAGCGGCGCGCGACCACGATCCTGCACGAGATGGCGCACATGTGGTTCGGCGACCTCGTGACGATGCGGTGGTGGGACGACCTGTGGCTGAACGAGTCCTTCGCGACCTACGCGGCCTCGCTGGCGTTGGTGTCGGCGACGCGGTGGGACAACGGGTGGGCCAGTTTCGCCGACCGCTACAAGGGATTGGCCTACCAGGCCGACCAGTTCCCCTCCACGCACCCGGTGGTCGCCGACATCGTGGACATCACCTCGATGGAGGTGAACTTCGACGCGATCACCTACCACAAGGGCGCTTCGGTGCTGAAGCAGCTGGTGTCCTCGATCGGCCTGGAGGACTTCCTGGCGGGCCTGCGGCTGTACTTCCAGCGGCACGCGTGGGGCAACACGACGCTGGCGGACCTGCTGCGCGCGGTGGAGGAGAAGTCCGGGCGCGATCTGTCGGACTGGGCCGATCTGTGGTTGCGCACCTCGGGGCCGAACACGCTGCGCCCGGAGTTCACTGTGGACGGTGACGGCCGGTTCAGCTCGTTCGCGGTCGTGCAGACGGCCCCTGAGGACTACCCGGCGTTGCGGCCGCACCGCATCGCGATCGGCTTGTACGACAAGGGGAACCGGCAGCGTCGGGTGGAGCTGGAGATCTCCGGTGAGCGCACCGAGGTCGCCGAGCTGCTCGGGGTGGCGCGGCCGGAGCTGGTGCTGCTCAACGACGACGACCTCACCTACGCCAAGATCCGCCTCGACCCGGAGTCCCTGGCGGCGGTGCTCGGCGGGATCGGTGAGCTCACTGATCCGCTGCCGCAGGCGGTGTGCTGGTCCATCGCGTGGGACATGACCCGCGACGCCGATCTCCCCGCGCGGGACTACGTGCGGTTGGTGCTCTCCGGGGCGCTGTCGGTCGGTGTCACGATCCTGCGGACCCTGCTCAACCAGGCCAGCTCCGCCGCGCAGCAGTACACCTCGCGGTCCACGCGCGCCGAGGTCGTGGGCGCGCTGGCCGAGGGAGTGCTCCGCTTGGCGCGCGAGGCCGAGGCCGGTGGTGAGGAGCAGCTGGCGTACGTGCAGTCCTTCGCGTCGGTGGCGTGCTCCGCCGAGCAATTGGACGTCGTGGCCGGGCTGCTCGACGGGTCGACCGTGCTGGACGGGTTGGCCGTGGACACCGATCTGCGCTGGTCGTTGCTGCGGCGCTTGGTGGTGCACGGGCGCGTGGGTGAGGCGGAGATCGACAAGGAGCTTCAGCGTGATGCCACCGCCAGTGGTGAGCGCAGCGCCGCCGCGTGCCGTGCGGCCGTGAGCACGGCTGCGGCGAAGGCGGCGGCGTGGGAGCGCGTGGTGTCCGGCGAGCTGTCCAACGAGATCCTGCGCTCGGTGCTCGACGGCTTCCAGGACGTCGCTGACGCTCAGGTGCTGGAGCCCTACGCGCAGGAGTACTTCGCGGCGTTGCGGGCGGTGTCGGAGGTGTGGCCGACCGAGTTGACGCGCGTGCTGGCGAAGGCGGGGTATCCGTCGTCGGCGGTGTCGCAGGAGACCTTGGCAAGCACGGAGGCCTACCTCGCCGAGGCCGCTCCGCCGTGGTGGTTGCGGCGCCTGGTGCTCGAATGCGGTGACGAGCTGAAGCGCACGCTGCGCGCCCAGAACGCCTAGCCCCACGTCACCAACGTCGGCAAACCCACCACACAACGGGGTTTGCCGACGTTGAACACCTCGGCGGCGAGGGTTGGGTGCACAGAACCCCGCGACCGACAGGACAGCGCACCTGGCATCTGCGGAGGCCAGCGGCGAGGTGTCCCGTCATCTGGTGGCAGGATCTCCCGGAGAGACTAGGGGGATCGTGGACATCGTCGAACAGGAGATCACTGGCGGCGCTCTGGAGGGGGTGCTTGTCCGCCCTGCTGCCGGAAGCCGAGCTGGGGTGCTCGTTCTCCACGGGTCCTACGGACCCGGCACGCTGGAGCGATGCCGGCTCTTGGCGCACGCCGGGTTGGTGGCGTTCGGGATGCGCTGGTACGGCGGCGAGGGCCAGGCACCGGGAATCTGCGAGATCCCGGTGGAGACGTTCAGCCGTGGACTGGACCTGCTTCAGTCCGAAGGCGCCGAACGGCTCTCCGTCCTCGGTCTGTCCAAGGGGGCTGAGGCCGCTCTGTGGTTGTCCATTCTCGACCAGCGCACAGCAGCCGCGGTGGCCTTGTCGCCACCTTCGGTGACATGGGCGAATCTCGGGCCAGGAACAGACGGGCGGAACCGGCCCTGGCGCTCGTCCTGGACCTGGCAGGGCGAGCCGCTGCCGTTCGTGCCGCGCGATGAGACCTGGGAGCCGGAACAACGTGAGGACGGACTCGTGTCCCTGCGAAGCTGGTACGAACGCAGCGGCGAGCTCTATCCCGACCAGTACAAGGCCGCGGCCATCCCTGTGGAGACCACCACGGCGCAACTCGTCCTGGTCGCCGGCGGAGACGACCGGACCTGGCCGTCCCACTCCTCCGCGCGGGCGCTGAGAGACCGTCGACTGGCCGCCGGGCTTCCCACCGTGCTCATCGAGCGGCACGCTGCCGGCCACCGCCCCCGCCTTCCAGGAGAGGCACCCGCCAGCCCCTCGACGCACCTTCATTACGGGGGGACCGACGCCGACGACTTGGCCTTGGGGGAGGCCGCGTGGCCACACATCCTGGATGCGTTGCGCGGCGCAGAAACATCACCAGCTTCGCCGAGACAGGACACGTCAACTGGGTCCTGAGCACGTCAACTGGGCCAGGACAGCGGAGCTGGAGTTCCCCAAGCCGCGCTACAACGAGCAGTTCCTGGCGCGAATGCGTGCTGACGGGACTTGACCTCAACCGAGGTTGAGTTTCTAGCGTGATCACCATGAGCGAGAACAACAAGGTCCTGGTGATCGGCGCGACCGGCAACGTCGGCGGGAGCGTGGTGCGCCAACTCCAGCAGCGCGGTGTCGGTGTCCGCGCGCTGGTCCGCGACGCAGCCAGCGCCGAGGTGCCGGACGGGGTCGAGCTGGCCGTGGGCGACCTGCACGACACCGCCAGTCTCGCCAAGGCCGCGGACGGGACCGACGCGGTGTTCCTGATGTGGCCGTTCCTGTCACCGGACGGCATCGAGGCGGCCGTCGGGGCGCTGGGAACGCGGCGGCTGGTGTACCTGTCCTCCTTCGGCGTGGACGACGACGCCGAGAAGCAGAGCGACCCGATCAACCAACTGCACTTCACCGTCGAGCGCGCGATCAGGGCATCGAGCGCGGAGTGGACGATGCTGCGCGCGGGAACCTTCGCCGCCAACGCGCTCGGCTGGGCCGAGGAGATCCGCGCCAGCGCCACCGTCCGCGAAGCCCACGGCGCCGCGGCACGCGCGGTCGTGCACGAGCGCGATCTCGCCGCGGTCGCCGCGAAGGTCCTCGTCGAGGACGGGCACGCGGGAGCGAGCTACGTGCTGACCGGGCCGGAGCCGGTGACCCAGGCCGAGCAGGCGCGGATCATCGGCGAGGTCCTGGGCCGCGACGTGCGCTTCGAGGAGCTGAGCCCGGTCGCGGCGCGGCAGCGGATGATCGACCACGGGTGGCCGGTGGAGTTCGCGGACGGACTGCTCGGCGCCTGGGACGGCTTCGAACGCCAGCCCGCGCGCGTCTCCCCCACCGTCACCGAGCTGACCGGGACCGCGCCGCTGTCCTTCCGCGACTGGGTCCGCGACCACGTGCACGACTTCGCCGCCTGACCGAACCGCCTGATCGAGCCGCTAGCAGTCGGGCATGCGCTTCCTGCGGCGGCGCTTGGGTTTCTCCGGCGGTGGCACGTCGAAGGCCACCGCCGGGTCCGAGTGCGGCGGACCAGCCATCAGCCACCCGTGCTCGGCCAGCATGTCGTAGAAGGGGTACCAGAGGCCGTCCTCGCCAAGGCGCAGCTGCCAGCGCTGCCCGGTGAGGGTGAAGCGGCACCCCTTGTCGAACTCGAACTCGCCCAGCTCAGCGGCCTCCAGCGCGGCCCGCGCCCTGGCCAGCTCCAGCGGGGTGAGCGTGCGCTTGCCCTTCTCCACCGCCAAACCCGCCAGGCCGCCGTAGCGCCAGGCCGCCGCGGTCGCGTGCGTTCCCAGGTGGTCGGCGATCAGCTCGGGATAGATCACCGACAGGCGCACGTTGTCCTCGTACATCGACAGCCACGGCGCCGGGTCGGGGTTGACGAGGTCGGCCAACTGCTCCCGGGCGTGCCACATCGCGTTGCGGACCATGCGCGGCACCAGGTGCGGCGGCAGTCCCGGCGGGGGCTCGATGTCGACCTGGGGGTACGGGCCGGTGGGCGGCTCGGCCGAGATCTCCGGCAGCGGTCCCGGCTCCCGCGCGTAGGCGGCGGCGATCGACGTGCCACCCGTCGGCTTGGCGCGCGGGGCGGTGATCTTGCGCGAGCTCAGCCGCCGCGTCAGCTCCTGCTGGTCCATGCCGCGCAGCAGCACCAGCAGGAACGGTTCGGTGTCCAGCAGCCACGACACCTGGTAGCCCAGCGCGGCGCCGTGCTTGCACAGGACCTCGAAGCCCATGTCGCAGTCGCACTCCGGCTCCAGCTCGGCCGCCAACGGGATCAGCGGCAGACCTTCGTCGGCCAGCTCGCCCAGCAGCTCCTCCGGCAGCTCGCCGTCCAGCAGCGCGGCGACGTGCCCGGCGCGGGTGGCGATCTGGTCCAGCACCAGTTTCCAGGTGCGGTCGGTGAACGTCGGCAGCTGGATCAGCGTGGACAGCAGCTCGCCGCTGTCGCCGATCTCCGCCCTGACCCGGCCGGGGCTGAGCGTGATCGGGCCGAGGACGCCGGTGTGGGCGAGCTTGCGCCCGTCCTTGAGCGGCTTCTCGTCGAGGTCGAGCTCCTCCAGCGTCGCGTTCCACGCCTTGCCCCACGCCGTGGCGGCGATCGGGCCGAGCTTGCGCGGAATGCGGCCGAAGGCGGGGAAGCCGCGCGCGGCGTTCATCGGGCGCTCCTCAGCTCGACGAGGTTCGCCAGCTCCGCGTCGCCCAGCTCGGTGAACGCCGCCTCGCCGCCGCTGAGCACCGCCTCGGCGAGCTCGCGCTTGACGGCGAGCATGTCCGCGATGCGGTCCTCGATCGTGCCCTCGGAGACGAAGCGGTGCACCTGAACGGGCCGGGTCTGGCCGATGCGGTAGGCGCGGTCGGTGGCCTGTTCCTCCACGGCCGGGTTCCACCAGCGGTCGAAGTGCACGACGTGGTCGGCGCGGGTCAGGTTGAGCCCGGTGCCCGCGGCCTTGAGCGAGAGCAGGAACACCGGGATCTTGCCGTCCTGGAAGTCCGTGACCAGCTCGTCGCGGGCGGCCACCGGAGTGCCGCCGTGCAGCAGCCGCGCGCTCACCCCGCGCGCGGCCAGGTGCGACTCCAGCAGCCGTGCCATGGCGACGTACTGGGTGAAGACCAGTACCGATCCGCCCTCGGCGACGATCGTGTCCAGCAGTTCGTCGAGCAGTTCGAGCTTGCCCGAGCGCCCGGCCAGTCTGGAGCCGTCCTCGGCGAGGTAGTGCGCGGGGTGGTTGCACACCTGCTTGAGCGAGGTCAGCAGCTTGATGATCAACCCGCGCCTGGTCATCCCGCCGACGGCGGCGATCTCGGCCATGGTCTCGCGCACCACCGCCTCGTAGAGCGCGGCCTGCTCCTTGGTCAGCGGCACCGAGTGGTCGGTCTCGGTCTTCGGCGGCAGCTCGGGCGCGATCCCCGGATCGGACTTGCGCCGCCGCAGCAGGAACGGCGCGATCAGCCGGGCGAAGCGCTCGGCGACGGCCTGGTCGCGCTCGCCCTCGATCGGCTTGGCCCACCGGCCGCGGAAGGCGGCCAGCCCGCCCAGCAGCCCGGGGGTCGTCCAGTCCAGGACCGCCCACAGCTCGGCCAGGCTGTTCTCCACCGGCGTGCCGGTCAACGCCACCCGCGCCGTCGACGGGATCGCGCGCAGGGCCTTCGCCGTGCTGGAGCGGTGGTTCTTCACGTGCTGGGCCTCATCGGCCACGACCAGGTCCCACTCGTGGGCGGCCAGGGTCTCGGAGTCCAGGCGCATCGTCCCGTACGTGGTGAGCACGAAGCCGCTGCCGGCGCCGTCGAGGGAGCGGTTGGCGCCGTGGAAGCGGCGCACCGGCGTGCCGGGGGCGAAGCGGGCGATCTCGCGCTCCCAGTTGCCCAGCAACGAGGCCGGGCACACCACCAGCGTCGGCGCGGTGGCCGCGCGGTGCAGGTGCAGCGCGATCACCGTGATCGTCTTGCCCAGGCCCATGTCGTCGGCCAGGCACGCGCCGAGCCCGAGCGAGCTCATCCGGGCCAGCCACCGCAGTCCCCGCAGCTGGTAGTCGCGCAGTGGCGCGGTCAGCGCGGCGGGCTGCTCGACCACGCCCTCGCCGGAGTCGGGGTCGGCGATCCGCTCGCGCAGGGCCTCCAACCAACCGGTGGAGGCGACCGGGACCGTCGCGCCGTCGACCTCGGCCGTCCCGGTCAGCGCGGCGCCGAGCGCGGCGACCGGGCTCAGCGACTTGATCTTGCGGTTGCGCGCCTTCGCCGCCAGCGCGGGGTCGACCAGCACCCACTGGTCGCGCAGTCGCACCACCGGGCGGTGCGCCTCGGCGAGCTGGTCCATCTCCTCCGGGGTCAGCGCCGCGTCGCCGAGCGCGAGTCGCCAGTTGAAGCTCAGCGGGCGGCCGCGCCCGAAGAAGGCCGCCATGTCCTTGGGCTCGCGCTTGGTGTCGCCGACCACGGTGTGCGCGGTCAGCTCGCGGGCCAGCTCCTTCGGCCAGTGCACGTCAACGCCGACCGCGCTCAGCCGCGTCGCGCCCGCGCCGAGCAGGTCCACGACCTCCTCGTCGCCCAGCTCAAGCTCGTCGGGGACCGTGCTGGCGAGCAGGCTCTCCAGCGGGGTCCACGCGCGCGCGGCCCGGCGCACGGCGAGCATCACGTCGACGTGCGCCCGCGCTCCGAAGGGGTGATCGGGATCGGCCCACAACCGCGCCGCGTCCGCCACCAGGGAGGCGTCGCCGAGGCTGTGCACCTGCACAACGGCATGGAAGCGACCGCGCTCGTAGTCCCCGCCCGCGACCTCCACGCGCAGGGACACCCGCAGCCCGTCATCACGGCCAGCCGCGATCTCCGTGGCCCATTTCCGCAGGTGAGGGACCTTGCGGGCGGTGTCGGGGCGAAACGGCGAGCCCATGGAGAACTCTTGCTTGCCCGCCACGAAGACCGCCGCCTGGGTGCGGGGCAGTCCGTCTGCGACCGCGTCCAGGAACCCGCGCAGCAGCGGCTCGGCGGCGGGCAGCTGTCCGGTCTCGGTCGGGGTGGCGCGCGCCTCGGCGGGCATCGCCTGCGCCAGCTGGCGCAGGCGCGTCAGGTCCTCGCCGGTGAGCTGGGCGATCCGCCACGCGTCTTTGTCGGCGTCGGTCACCCACGGCAGCACTTTGCCGCGCGCGGTGAACTGCAACGCCAGCACGGCCGCGGTGCCCCAGAAGCGGGTCGCCGGGTGCGCCGAGATCGCTGAGCGCGCGCGGGTGAGCGCGGGAACGGACTCGGCGACGCCGATCCGCCGCGCCGGGACGATGTCGATCTCCCCGGTCGGCAGGCCGACGGTGAGCGTGCCGGGGTCGCCCAGATCAGGCAGCTCGGAGCCGTCTGGGCACCAGAACGCCAGCCGGCTCGCCCTCGGTGGGTCGACCGGTTCGAACACCACGGCGCAGCGGCTGAGTTCCGCGATCTGCGCGGCGGTGAACGTGAGCAGGCCGTGCTCGCGGGAACGGGTCACACCTTCGCCTTCCGCATTCCGTTCACGATCAGGGCCAGACCGCGCTCGAAGCGCTCGTCCGGCTTCTCGAAGAGTCCTTCGCCTGCGGCCTGGGCCAGGGGCAGCTCGGCACCGACGCGGTCGGCGCGCGCCTGCGGGTCGTAGCGCGGGTCGCCGGTGCTCGCCTGCTCCTCCACCGCGTGGCCGGTGGCGTAGCAGTGCACGGTCATCAGCCCGGCGACGGCCTCGGCCAGGGAGAACCCGGCGTCGGTGATCACGCGCAGCGCCTGCTCCTGTCCCTTGTAGACGTCGGTTCGGGTGAGGTAGGTGCCGCTGAAGACCTTGGCGCCGTCGCGGTGGCTCAGCAGCGCCCCGCGCAGCGCCCGACCGTAGTTGACCAGCAGCTCCGCCCAGTCGTCACCGTACTCGGCGGCACCGACAGCCTCGGCGAGCACGGTGCTGGCCATCTCGTCGACCAGCTCCTGCTTGTTCTTGAAGTGCCAGTACAGGGCGGGGGCCTGGACGTTGAGCTCGGTGGCGATGCGGCGCAGCGTCAGGTTGTCGACGCCGACCTCGTCGAGCACGCGCAGCGCCGTGCGCACCACGGTGTCGCGGTCCAGGGCCATTCGCGGTCCTCACAGGCTCGGGGCTTGACACCTTAACAGCATTCAAGTCACCCTTAACGCCGTTAGATTTAACGACGTTAAGGAGCGTGTCGTGATCCTCGTCGGCGGAGCCGGGCCCACCGGCCTCACCCTCGCGATCGACCTCGCCCGGCGCGGCGTCGACGTGCGCGTCATCGACAAGGCCGAGCACCACTTCGTCGGCTCGCGCGGCAAGGGACTCCAGCCCCGCACCCTCGAAGTCCTGGCCGACCTCGGCGTCCTGGGGGACGTCCTCGCAGCAGGCTGTCCCTACCCGTTGCTGCGCGTGCACGGCCCCGACGGGCACGTCGACCGCTCGATGCACGAAGCCGACGCCGCCAAGCCCTGGATGCTCGGCCAAGGCGAGTTCGAGGCGATCCTGCGCGCCCGCCTGGCCACCCACGGCGTGCACGTCGAACTTCGCTCAGAGCTGACCGGATTCACCCAAGATGAGGACGGCGTCACCGCCACCGTCAACGGCACCGAGGTCCACGCGGACTACCTGATCGGTGCCGACGGCGGGCACAGCTTCGTGCGCAAGCACCTCGGCGTCGCTTTCCTCGGCCACCCGGTCGAGGACGTGCGCATGGTCATCGCCGACGTCACCTCCCGCGGCCTGGACCGCGACCGCTGGCACATCTGGCCCCAGGCACAGCCCACCATGATCGGCATGTGCCCCCTGCCCGGCGCCCCCGACCGCTTCCAGCTCATGCTCGGCCTCCGCCCGGACGAGCACCCCGACATCACCGAGCATTACCTGCGTGAAGCCCTTCACCAGCGCACCGGCCGCACGGAGGTCACCCTCACCGACCCCACGTGGACCTCGGTCTACCGCTCCAACGCGCGCATGGTCGACACCTACCGGGCCGGCCGCGTCCTGCTCGCCGGAGACGCCGCGCACGTGCACCCGCCCACCGGCGGCCAGGGCCTCAACACCGGCGTGCAGGACGCCTACAACCTCGGATGGAAGCTCGCCGCCGTCCTCAACGGCTCCCCGGAGGCACTGCTGGACACCTACGAGGAGGAGCGCCTGCCCGTAGCCGCCGATGTGCTCGGCCTCAGCACTGATCTGCTCGGCAAGAACGTCCGCCAGGAAGAAGGCGGCCTCAAGCGCGGCAAGGCGACCCAACAACTGCACATCACCTACCGGGGCAGCTCCCTCGCGCGTGGTGAGCACGGCGGCGACCGCGTCCCCGCGCCCGTCCACGGCCCCGACTTCACGCTGCTCACCCTGGACGCCGACCACCCGCTGCGCGAGCACTACGTCCTGGTCCGCCCCGACCGCCACGTCGCGATCAGCACCAACGACCTCGGCGAGGTCCACGACTACCTGCGGCACCTAAGGCTGCACCTTCGCCCATTGGCAGCGCGCGAACCGCGGGCCAGCCTGGAGGCATGAAGATCACGGCCATCGCCCTCGCCACCGCACTGCTGCTGTTCACCGGGACCGCGCACGCCGGAGTGCGCCAGTTCCAGGACGGCTTCGAGGGCTCCCCCGCGACCAAGTGGCGCGCGATCAACCACGCCGGGTTCGACATCAACCTCGGCAACGCCAGGACCGGCCAGAACAACGCGTGGCTGCACACCGACCGAGCGCTGGGCAACCCCGCCGTCGACATCGAGGTCGCGACCGGCACCAACGGGCCGAGCACCTGCACCGCCCGCGTCTACGCCAACGCGCTCAACAACCGCAGCACCGAGATCGACCGCGTCGTGGTCAGCGACTCAGAAGGCCACCTGTACACGACCATGCACGCGTGGCTGACCTACGGCAGCGGCTACGAGCCCATCACCGTCAACAACATCAACATCCAGGGCTACAAGACGCTGAGAGTCCGCTACGAGCTCCAGGACAATAACCGGGGCTTCGACGGCGAATGGGTCCGACTGGACGACTTCACCCTCCAGTGCGCCTACTGAGCCGTCCGCGCAGCTCCATGGCGGTGCGAACCCGGCCCTGAGCCAGCTCCCGCGCCGCCACGTGCGTCGTGCACCGCTGCCGAGCCGCCTCGACCAGCACCAGCTCGGTGTTGGCACGCAGCTTCGCCGAGATCGTCGCGAAGATCTCGGCGGGCTCCGGGCGAAACGCCGAGTAGCGCGCGTCCATCGCGAACCCCGCCGCCACCACACCACCGGCGTTGGCCACGAAGTCCGGCACCACCGCGATCCCGCGCTCCGCCAGCACCCGCTGCGCGGCGGGCGTGGTCGGCAGGTTCGCGCCCTCCACCACCAAGCGGGCCTTCACCTGCCCGGCCAGCTCCTCGGAGAGCACGTCCTGCACGGCGGCGGGCACCAGCACCTCCGCGTCCACCAGCAGCTCTTCGCCCGGCGCAAGCACCGAGCCACCGTAGGAGCGCACCACCGCATCGCCATCCACCGCGCGCAGCTCCAGCAACCGCGCGACGTCCAAACCGGACGGATCGTGCAGCACACCCTCGACAGTGGACACAGCGACCACCGAGGCGCCCAGCTCCGCGAAGCGCTTGGCCGCCGCCCACCCGACCGCGCCGAAGCCCTGGATGGACACCCGCGCCCCGGCCAGCGACACACCGATCACCGCTGAGGCCGCGCACGCCGTCTCCGCCACCCCGAACCCGGTGACGCCCAGCTCGTCGTAGGGCACTCCGCCCAGCTCAGCGGGCGTGCCGACCGCCGCACCGCGATCACCGAGCTCGTCCTGCACGATCGCCGCGTCACGCTCGGTCAAGCCCATGTCCAGGCCGAGCACGTACTCGCGCGGCACCTCGTTGGACAGCCGCCGCACGAACGCCCGCAGCGCCGCCTCCTTGTCCGGCGAGGCCGGGTCGAAGCGGATACCGGCCTTCGCACCGCCGTAGAACAGGTCGACCCCGGCCCACTTCCACGTCATCACCCGGGCCAGGCGCGCCACCTCGGCCACCGACACCGTCGGGGACATCCGCGTGCCGCCCTTGCCCATGCCGCGCGCGGTGTTGTCGATCACCAGCGCTCCGCGCATCCCGGTGCGCGAGTCCGACACGACGACGACCTTCTCCGGGCCCCACTCGTCGATCAGCTCGAACACGGCTCACTCACCCGCGTTCACGGGCCGGTAGATCCGGGGATCGGTCGCGCGCATCGTCGTGGAGACGTTGTGCTGGTTGAAGCCCTTGAAGCCGCCGCGCCGGGCCAGGTTCTCCAGGTGCGAGCCCGCCGCGCCGAGCCTGCCGAACTCCTCGGCGGTCTCCTCGCTGATCTGCCCGGCCGCGACCAGCTCCGCCAGCCGCAGCTGCCGCACGGGCCACCGCTCCGCCTCGGTGAAGGCCTGCCGCAGGTGCGGGAAGTCGGAGAAGGGCTTCATGTGCCCGACGCCGAGCACACCGAGGTCCTCGCGGAGCCGGTCGAAGTCGAACTGGCCCTCCAGGTGGTGCATGCCCGCCGCCAGGATCGACTCGCCGTGCAGCGCGCACCACAGGCCGACCGTCCCGAGCTTGCCGCCCTCGGCCAACTCCACGTGAGCGAAGTCCAGATCCACGTCGGCGGGGTTGAGATCGACGTCGGCGAAGATCACTCCACCACAGCCGGGGTGCTCCAGGACCTGCGCGCCCCACCCCGCCTCGGCGCCAGCGTAGAAGCGCTCCCTGACAGCAAAACCCAAGGTCGTGAGCAGGGTGATCAACCGATCGAAGCACGCCCGGCTCGACCGGAACGTGTGGTGGTCGTTGTTGCCCCAGCCCAGGCCGAGGCGGTCCTGGCGCGAGTGCTGGAGCACCGCGGCTGTGTTGCGGCGCTGCCAGTACTGCCGCTCCAACTCCAGGAAGTAGCTCGCCGCCAGGTCCGCGCCGACGAGCTTCACCACCTGGCCCATCAGCTCCGTCGCCGCGCTCACCTCCTCGGCTCCGCCGGAGCCGCGCGGGCGCTCCGCGAGCAGCCGCCACGCCTGCGCCGAGCGCAGCACCTCGCCCGGATCGAACTCCTGCGGAGTCACCCCGCACGACCACGACCGCCGCTCCACACCCGCGATCACCACCGCGTCCGAGCCCGAGACCACCGCGCTGCGGAAGCCTGAGCGCGGGCTGCCCTGCACACCGGCCGCCGAGCCCTGCGCGACCGCGAACACCCCCGCGTCGTCCACCCGCAACGCCACCAGGCGCCGGTCGCTGGGCACGATCGCGGGCAGCTGAGCGCCGGGGTGCCGCCACAGGTCGGGCTGCACCTCGGCGTAGCCGACCTCGGTCAGCTGCTCGTCGGTGACTGGGCCGCCGATGTGGTCCAGCCAGTCCTGCAACCGCGTCGAGGTCCGCGCGCCCAGGCTCCGCGCGAGCGCCGACAACCTCGGACTGTTGAGCACCGCCGCGTCGACCAGCTCGTCGACCAGTGCCTCCGCCCGAGGCTGCAACTCCCACATGAACTCCGCCATCACCACTCCTACACGCAGTTGAGTTCGGGCCGGTGCTCGTCCGAGCCGAAGCGCTGGGCGCTCAGGCTCGCCACGTCGATCACCGGAGTTCGTTGGAGGTAGAGATCGCGCACCACCTCGCCGACCGCGGGCCCCTGGAGGAACCCGTGCCCGGAGAAACCGGTCGCGTACAGGAATCGGCCGACCGAGGCGGCCTCGCCGATCAGCGCGTTGTGATCGGGGGTGACCTCGTACAACCCGGCCCAGCCCGAGGCCACGCCCACGTCCAGCAGGCCGGGCGCGCGCCGCCGCATCGCCTCGGCGAGCCCGGGCAGCCAGGCGTCGTCGCGGTGCAGGTGGAAGCCGGGCTCCTGGTCGGGATCGGACATGCCCATGAGCAGGCCGCGGCCCTCGCGGTGGAAGTAGAAGGTGCTCGCGAAGTCGATGGTGAACGCCAGCTCCGGCGGCAGGTCGGAGATCGGCTCGGTGACCAGGATCTGCCTCCGCAACGGCGTCACCGGCAGATCAACGCTTACCATCGCGCCGACCTCGCGCGACCATGCGCCCGCCGTGCAGATCACGGTGTCCGTGGTGATCGGGCCCTGGTCGGTGTGCACCGCGCGCACCTCGCCACCAGCGGTCTCGATGCCGGTCACCGTGACGTGCGTGCGCAGCCGCGCTCCAAGCCGCCGCGCGGCCGTGGCGTAGCCGAGCACCACCGACTCCGGCGTGCAGTGCCCGTCCTCGGGAGAGAACGCCGCCGCGAGCAGTCCGTCGGTGTCGATCAGCGGCGATAAGCGACGGGCTTCGGCGACGTCGATCATGCGGCTCGGCACGCCGAGGGAGTTCTGCAACGCCACGTTCCGCTCGAACGCGGCCACGTCCTCCGGCCGCGAGAGCAGGAAGAGGTAGCCGTCGCGGTGCAGGTCGATCTGCTGACCTGGGCGTTCGGCGAAGCGGGCGAACGCGGCGAGGCTGCGCGCGCCCAGCGCGATGTTGATCTCGTCGGAGAACTGGGCACGGACCCCGCCCGCCGCCTTGCACGTCGAGCCCGACCCCAGCTCGGCGCGCTCCAGCAGCAGCACGTCGCGCACCCCGGCCTCGGCGAGGTGAAAGGCGATGCTCACGCCCATCACCCCGCCGCCGACGATCACCACCCGCGCTGTGTCCACTTAGGACAACCGGAAGTCCAGGTCGGCGGAGACCTCCAGCACGTCCATCTGCGCCTTCTGCAACTTGCCCGAGTAGTCCCAGTTCATCGACTGCCAGCGGGTGAACTGGTCCAGCACCCACACCCCGGACTGCCGCGAGCCGTTGCCCGAACGCCCGTTGCCGCCGAAGGGCAGGTGCGCCTCCGCGCCCGAGGTCGAGTTGTTCACGCTCACCATGCCCGCGCCGATGCCGTCCCGGAAGCGGAACGCCTTCGCCGGGTCGGTCGTGTAGATCGAGCACGACAGGCCGTAGCCCGGAAGATTGCCCAGCTCAACCGCCTCGTCAAGCTCGCGGTAGGTCGTCACGCCGATGAGCGGGCCGAAGGTCTCCTCCAGGAAGATCCGGTCGTCGGAGCGCACCCCGTCCACGATCACCGGGTGGTAGAACAGCCCCGCCTCGGGATCACCGACGAAGTCCTTGCGCGGGTTGGCCGAGGTGATCCGGCCCGTGCCCGTGGAGCCCAGCGCGCGGTGGTGCTCGCCGATCCACCCCAGGTGCCGCTCGTGGTTCTCCGCGAAACGCGCGTCCAGCAACGGCCCGAACAGCACGTCCTGCGCCGGATCGCCCACGCGCGCCGCTTCGGTCGCGGTGACCAGGCGGTCCAGGAACTCAGCGTGCACCGACTCGTGCACGATCGCGGTGCCCAGCGAGGTGCAGCGCTGCCCGGCGGTGCCGAAGCCGGAGAACAGCGCGCCCTCCACCGCCAACTCCAGGTTCGCGTCCTCGGTGACCACCATCGGGTTCTTGCCGCCCAGCTCCAGGCACGGCGTCTGGAGGTGACGCCCGCACAGCTCACCGACGCGTGAACCCACCTCGCTCGACCCGGTGAAGCCGACCTTCTGCACCAACCCGTGCTCCAGCGAGCGCTCCAGGCCGCTGAAGGTCTCCGACCCGTCGGCGAAGACCAGGTTCAGCACCCCCTCGGGCAGGCCGCCACGGGTGAACAGGTCGAACACCGCCTTCGCGCTCGCCGAGGCGTACTCGGCGGGCTTCCACACCACGGCGTTGCCGCAGAGCAGCGCGGGCACCAGGTACCAGGACGGCACCGCCACGGGGAAGTTCCCCGCCGTGATCACCGCCGCCACGCCGACCGGCGCGCGGAAGGTGAACAGCTGCTTGTCCGGCATCTCCGACGGCACGGTCTGCCCGTACATGCGGCGGCCCTCGCCGAGGAAGAAGTCGCAGGTGTCGACGATCTCCTGCACCTCGCCGCGTGCCTCCGCCAGCGGCTTGCCGATCTCGCGGGTCACCAGCCGCGCCAGCGCGTCCGCGTTCGCCGACACCAAGCGGCCGATGTTGGCGATCACCTGGCCGCGCACCGGAGCCGGGACCCGCGCCCACTCCCGCTGCGCAGCCTTGGCCGCCTCCGCCGCTTTCACGAAGGTGCCCGCGTCGCCCAGCTCGACCTCCGCGACCAGGTCAGCGGTGTCGGACGGGTTGGTCGAGCGGTAGACGGAGCTGCCCGACACGGGGGCGCCTGCGACAACGGAGGCAAGACGAGACACGAAGAGTCCTTCCTGGGGGCCTCACCCCACCTTGGCGGTGGAGCCCGGCCACGCCAAGAGGGAGCAGACCGCGAGCTGGTGTCCTTGAGCGTAAGTTGTGCTGATGCTCAACCCGTTGCACCTGCGCACGCTGTCCGTCGTGGTGCGCACCGGGTCCTTCGCCGAGGCCGCACGCGAACTCGGCTACACCCCGTCGGCGGTGTCCCAGCAGATCTCCGCGCTGGAGCGAGCCATCGGCATCCCGCTGTTCGAGCGGTCAGCGCACAGCGTCCGCACCGCCGACGCCGCCCACTTCATCGCCGAGCGCGGCGCCGAACTCCTCGCCGCCTTGGAGGGCTTGGAGGAGGAGCTCCGCGCGTTCACCTCCGGGCGGCTCGGGCGGCTTCGGCTGGGCACTTTCCCCACCGCCGGCGCGCGCGTCGTTCCGCACGCCATCGCCAACCTGACCCATGAGCGGCCTGAGGCGGAGATCCTGCTCGATGAGAACGAGCCCGACGACTGCCTGCCCGCCGTGCTGCGCGGAGACCTCGACATCGCTTTGGTCTACGCCTACGACCTCGTGCCGCGCAGCTGGCCGGATGAGCTGACCGCGACCGCGCTGCTGGAGGAATCCCTCGTCGTTCTCCTGCCCGCCTCGCACTCTGCGGCCCAGGGCTCGCGGGTGCCGCTGGAGTCTTTGCGCGAGGCCACGTGGATCGCCAGCCGCGACGGCTCAGCGGGCTCGACGTGCTTGCTGCGGTTGTGCGCCGCCCACGATTTCGTGCCGCGCATCGCTTACCGCAGCAACGACTACGACGTCGTCCAGGGCTTGGTGTCCGCAGGCGTCGGCGTGGCGCTCGTGCCCGCGTTGGGGCACCAAGCCGGTTCCGCGGTCCGTGCGCTTCGACCAGCAGGCGATCCCGTGCGGCGCACCGTCCTCGCGCTGCACCGCACCGCCAACACCAACCCGCTGCTGCCTCCGGCGCTCGCCGCGTTGACCGCCGCGTGCGAGGCCGTGGCCAGCGACTTCCTCACCCCCACGACGCGAGCAAAGACATCGGCCCCTCCGCCTCCGAGTGATGCGCCCCTCAACCTCCTCAGCGCGGACTGAACGACCCGATGTGGCATTGGTTACGCAACGCCGGGCACAAGAAAATGGCCGCTGGGGCCCGATCTTCCCCAGCGGCCGGGTGGTGCGCGGTCAGACGCGCTAGGTGGCCTTCCCCCGCACCCACCAACGCCGTTTGGCGGCGACGCGGACGCGGCGGCCGGTGCGCAGCGCGCGCTCGCGGCGGTAGGCGACCTCGGCCTTGACCTGTTCCTGGTTCCACATGTCCATCTCGGACCCCTTCGCTCTCGGTGTGGTCACCAGAGTTGCCGTAAGGCATGGGGCTGGACATCGGACGATCACGTGCTTCGGGCCTTACGACCCCTTACGCACGACCGTTCGGGCCCCCTTACCCGACACGAGAAGGGGGCCCGAACGGTCGGAGTGGTGCCACGATCACGCCCCACCAATGGCGCAAACGCCAGGAGGGCGCCCCTGCCGCACCCTGCTGTCGTCATCGTGACAACCCGACCGGCAAGTCCACAGTGGACTTCCCGGGACGCTTGTTGTTGAAGCCGAAACAAGCATGCGCCGGGCGCCGGCGGTTACCGAAGCGGAAACACCTGTTCGTTAGCGTTTCGTGGCTGGATCACGTCCCGCTCCCCCGCGTGATCAACTGTCCCACCAAGGACGCCAGCTGCGTGCGCATCCGTTCCCGTGGAACGTCTTTGGCCCCGGCCAGGTACTCCACCAGGTCGGCGCGCGTGGCGGCCAGCAGCGCGTGCGCGGTGAAGTCCCCGTCGTCCACGGCCGGGATCTGCTCCAGCAGTTCGCGCAGCAGGGTGTGCCAGTGCTCGTAGTGCTCGGCGCTGTAAGGACTTCCGCTACCGGCCTGCTCCAGCGCGAGCGCGAGGTGGCGGTTGTCGAGCTTGAAGCACAACACCGCGTCCAACAGCGCCGGAACACGTTGTGCGGGCGGTGTTTGCGGCCCCAGTGGCGGTGGCCCCTCGGCGATGGCGGCCCGCAACGGCTCCATGCGCGCGGCGTGCAGGGCCTGGATGAGCCCGGTGCGGTCACCGAAGGCGCGGAAGAGCGTGGCCTTGCCGACCCCGGCGGCGGTGGCGATGTCGGCCATCGTGACCTCCTCCGGGGTCGCGCAGCGGAGGAAGAGCTCGTCGGCGGCGGCGAACAGGGCCGCCCGGTTGCGGGTGGCGTCCTTGCGCGGCCTGCGCCCGGCGCTGGGCTCGGTCATGCGACTCCTCCGTTGCGATCCGGACCCCGGGTCCGTATTGTCGGCTGAAACGGACCTCGGGTCCGAATCGTAAGGGATGGAGACGGTCATGACCACACCGGTCGAGCTGTACCGGCACGGGCTGAGCCTGTTGCGGGCCAACGACTTCGCCGCATGGGTCGAGCTGTGGGCGCAGGACTGCGCGATGGAGTTCCCGTTCGCGCCACCGGGCTGGCCGAAACGGCTGGACGGGAGGAAGGCGCTCGCCGAGTACCTGAGCGGCTACCCCGACCACATCGAGCTGCACGACTTCCCCGACGTGCGCTTCCACGAGACCACTGACCCGACAACGATCATCGTCGAGCTGCGCGGAGTCGGCCGCCTCGTGCAGAGCGACACCACCTACGACATGAACTACGTCCACGTCGTGACCGTGCTCGACGGCAAGATCACCGCCTGCCGCGACTACTGGAACCCGCTCGGCGTCCCCGACTTCACCGGGGGTGCGCGATGAGCGTTCTGGTCATCGGAGCCACAGGCACCACCGGCAGCCGCGTCACCGCTCAGCTCCGCGCGGCCGGTCACGACGTCAACCCCGCCAGCCGCCGCACCGGCTTCGACTGGTACGAGCCCACCACCTACGCCGACGTCCTCACCGGAGCCGACCGCGCCTACCTCGTCCCGCCCGTCGGCGACCTCGATCCGGCCGCGGTCATGCTGCCGTTCCTCCAGCAGGCGCGCGATGCCGGAGTGCGCCGCGCCGTGCTGCTCAGCGCCTCCGTGACGCCTGAAGGCGGCCCGGTCGCAGGAATCGTGCACGCGGCGCTACCTGGCCTTTTCGCCGAGTGGGCGGTGCTGCGGCCCACGTGGTTCATGCAGAACTTCACCGGCGAACACGTCCATGCCCGCAGCATCCGCGACCAGGGCGTCGTCCTCACCGCGACCGGTCGGGGCCGCGTCGGTTTCGTCGACGCCGACGACATCGCGGCCGTCGCCGTGCACGCCCTCACCGCCGAGCGCGCGCCGAACACCGACTTCGTGCTCACCGGTCCCGAGACGCTCACCTACGACGACATCGCCGCCACCGTTGCGGCGGTCACCGGCCGCCCTGTCGTCCACCGCGCGGTGACTCCCGCACAACTCCGCGATCACATGGCCGCGGAACTCCCCCTGCCCTTCGCCACCTTGCTCGCCGACCTGGATCGCGCCATCGCTGAGGGCTGCGAGGACTACACCACCGACACCGTCCACCGCGTCACCGGCCGTGCCCCCAACACCTTCCACGCCGTAGTGACCCGCGAGCTGACGCTGGGCGCCCCGATCTGACACATCCCCAACCACCCCAAAACCGGCGCCCGCACGCTCACCTCAACGCCCGCCAGGCACGCCAAAACCCGTTTCGTACTCAACTTGGGAAAGAGAGCGCTCCCAAATCCCGCTATGAGTACGAAACGGGAAGGCCTAGACCACGCCGGCGCGCGATGAGGCGAGCGGGAGGGAGGGATGCATGAGGGGATTCTAGCTGGTGAGGTGCGGGGCGTGTGGCGGAGTGCGGCTTGGAGGGCGCGGCGGATGCGGGTGGCGCGGATCGCTGAAGGGGTGGTGCCGGTGGTGATGGGTGGCAGGGCGGCCTGGCACAGCGGTGCGGCCTCGGCGGGAGCGATGTCGGCGAGCAGCAGGGCGCGTTCGTGGGCGGGGAGGTCGGCGTGGTCGAGGGCCCAGCGGTAGAGCGGCAGCCACGGCCACGCGGGACCGTGGCGCTCCTGCTCGCGGACGCGGATCGTGGCGAGCAGGGTTCGCCACCACTCGGCGGAGTCCTCCGGGGCGGGACGGCGGTTGGCCAGCCACTATTCGCGCTCGGCGGGGGTCGCGGAGCGGAGGTGGGTGACGGCCTGCTTGTTCAGGCTCGGGAACTGCTTGGCGGGGCGCGGCTGGTGGGGAGCCCATGCACCACGGACGTGATCGCCCGTGATAACGATCAGCACGCCGGACTCGGGCTGCTACCACGAGCCGTCGGGTAGGTGCCGCAGGGAGAAGCCGCGCTCAGCGACTGCCGAGCGCACGTCGGTGAGCAGCGGTTTCTCGGCGGGAACGACGCTGAACGTCCAACCGGTCCACGGGTCCCGCGGTGTGCGGCGGGTCCACGAGAACTCGACCATCGGGTAGCCGTGGGTCAGCGCGCGGCGGCTGCGGTCAACCAAGAAGTCCGAGCCCAGGATCGCCGTGACCTCCTCGGGCGTGCAGTACGCGTCAGCGCCCCGCACGGTGCCCGAGGTGATCACGTCGACCAGGAAGTCCACTACAGCAACCTGAGCTGCGTGGGCTTGCGGCGCGGAGGCTGGGCCGAACCAAGGCGCTCGACCACGTCGGAGTCCAGTGAGTCGAGGAACGGCGACGGCGGCATGGGACGCGAGGAGCCCTGGCGCACGCGCTGGGCGGCGTGGCTGAGGTAGAGGTGCCGCTGAGCGCGGGTCATGCCGACGAAGAACAGCCGCCGCTCCTCGTTCTCCTCCTCCTGATCCGGCTCGGCGCCCGGCCAGCGCATGGGCAGCAGACCGTCCTCGCAACCGACCATGAACACCACGGGGAACTCCAAGCCCTTCGCGGCGTGCAGGGTGAGCAGCGTGACCAGGTCGGCTTTCGGGTCCCACGTGTCGACCTCGGCGCCCAACGCGATCTCGGTGCGGAAGCGCTCGATGTCGTCGCCGCAGCGCCGCGCGAGCGGGGCGAGCAGGTCGATCGCGGCGTGCGTCTCCGGCGTCGCGGCCTGGTGAATCCGCTCGATCACGCTGCCGGAGGTGCCCTCGAAGTTCAGGTCGCGGACGATCTCGCGCACCCCGGGGCGGTCGGCGAGGCGGTCGTGGGAGCGCTTCTGGAACGGCACGCCCGCCCTGGTCAGCGCCTCCATGACGGCCTTGGCCTGTGCATCAGTGCGGTAGAGCACCGCGAAGTCGGCGAAGCCCAGCCCCTGGCTGCCGTCGCTGGTCACGCGCCCGCTGTCCAGGGAGTGGAAGGACGAGCCACCGAGCAGCTGGTCGATCGTGCGCGCCACGAACGCGGCCTCGCCGTGCTCGTCGGAGGCGTGGTGCAACCCGATCAGCGCAGGCTCGGGGTGGTGCCCGGCGGGCGTCAGCTCACGGCCTGGGACGAGCGAGGTCGGGGTGATCGCCTGCAACGCTCCGGCGAGGATGTGCGGGCCGGAGCGGTAGTTGCGGGTCAGCTGCACGGTCCGCGCGCCGGGGTAGTCCTGCTGGAAGCGCAGGAAGAAGCCGACGTCGGCGCCGCGGAAGCGGTAGATCGCCTGGTCAGGGTCGCCGATCGCGGTGAGGTTGCCGTTCTCCGGCGCGAGCAGGCGCAGCAGCCGGTACTGCGTCTCGTCCACGTCCTGGTACTCGTCGACGGAGATCCACTGGAAGCGCTCGCGGTAGTGCGAAGCGACCTCCGGCGCGGACTCCAGCAGCCGCACGGGCAGCGCGATCAGGTCATCGAAGTCCACCAGGTCCTTCGCGCGCAGAGCCTTGGTGTAGCGGTCGGCCAGCTCCGCGTCGGCGGGCAGCTCCGACAAGGCGCGCTTGGCCGCCTTCTCGTCCTCCAGCAGCTCCGCCAGCACGGCGAGCTGCGCGGCCTCGTCGGCGATGCCGAACCGCGAGGTCAGGCCCACGAGAGCGTGGTTCTCGCGCAGGATGCGCACGCCCAAGGAGTGGAAGGTCGCGATCGTCAGCTTGGCCGCGTGCTCAGGGACGAGGGAGCCCAGCCGCTCGGCCATCTCCTCGGCAGCGCGGCGGGTGAAGGTGATCGCCAGGCACCGCTCGGCCGGGACGCCGCACGCGGTGACCAGGTGCGCGATCTTGTGCGTGAGCGTGCGGGTCTTTCCTGTGCCGGGACCGGCGATGATCAGCGAAGGCCCGTCGGTCAGCTCGGCGGCCGCACGCTGGTCCGGGTCGAGCCCGTCCAGCAGGGCGCTCTCGGCGGCACGGGCGCGCGACAGCTGCGGTGCGGGCTCGATGCCGGGCTCCTCGACGGCAACAGCGGTCTCAACCGGCGCCGCGTAGACCTTGGGCGCCGGAGTCGGCGAGGGCGTGACATCCAGGTCGAACAGGCTGAGGTTGGCCTTGGACTTGACGCGGTCCAGCTCGCCGGGCTCGAAGAGCTTGATCACCCCGTACTCGCCGTCGTAGCCGGAGTCGCGGATCACCTCACCGCGCCGCAGCCGGGCGATCGCCTCGCCGACCAGGGTCGAGGACGCGCTCAGGTCGTCGAGCGGCACATCGTCCAAAATGGACAGTTCGGGCCCGTGCGCCGCGGTCAGCGCGGCGACCTCGGCCTGCACCTTCTTGCTCTTGGGGCCGACGCCGAGGATCTCGCCCATGATCTCCGGGAGCGGGATCAGGTTCCGGAAGCTCGCCGCGCCCTCGGGCCGCGTGCCGTACGGGCGGTCGGCCAGCTCGGAGATCCGGTTGAGCACGCCCACGGTCAGCGGCTTGCGGCACTCCGGGCAGATCGCGCCGTGCGCGCGGGTCTGCTCGGGCTCCATCCGCACATCGCACTTGCGGTGCCCGTCGAGGTGGTACTTGCCCTCCTCGGGGAAGAACTCCACGGTGCCGCCGAAGCCGTCGCCGGTCTCCAGCGCACGGCGGATCGCGAAGTAGTCCATGCCGGTGTCGAAGACCGTGGCCTCGCGCCCGAGCATCGGCGGGGAGTGCGCGTCGGAGTTGCTGACCAGGCGGTACTTGTCCAGGCCGGAGACCTGCCAGTTCATCGCCGGGTCGCTGGAGAGGCCGGTCTCCACCGCGAAGATGTGGTCGGCAAGGTCGACGTAGCAGTCGGAGATCGCGTCGAACCCGGACTTGGAGCCGAGTGCGGCGAACCACGGCGTCCAGATGTGCGCGGGCACCAGGTAACCGCCGGAGCCGCTGGAGAGGGTGATCTCCAGCAGGTCGCGGGAGTCCAGGCCGAGGATGGGGCGGCCGTCCGAGCCCAGGTTGCCGATCCGGCCCAGGCGCGCGTTGAACTCCGCCGCCGACTCGAAGTCCGGCATGTAGATGAGGTGGTGGACCTTGCGGGTGCGCTCACCCCGCTTGTAGATCGTGGAGATCTCCACCGAGAGCATGTAGCGGACCTCGCCGTCCGCGCAGCTCGGCGGCACCATGCGGCGGATGTCGCGGTCGATGTCCTCGCGCATGCGGAACAGCCCCGGCTCGGCGGGCACCAGGCACTCCTGGAGGTGCTCGAACCACGCGGGGTGGGTGAAGTCGCCCGTGCCCACCAGGGAGATCCCCTTGAGCCGCGCGTACTTGGTCAGGTGGTGCAGGTCGCAGTTGCGGCTGCACGCCCTGGAGTACTTCGAGTGGATGTGCAGGTCGGCGTAGAAGCGCACGCGGTGATCTTCGCAGAGGGGTCTGACAGCGCCGCGTGCTGGCAGGATCTCGCCCATGACACAGGAACCCCGGTCGCTGGTGGGCCCGGTGCTGATCAGCTCGCGCACCTTCGCCAACTACCTGAGCCAGTTCGCCGTCACCGAGGCCGACCTGCTGGCCGGTCCGGTGCTGGACTGCCCCGGCGGCGCCGCCGACTTCGCCTCCGAGCTGCGTGCGCGCGGAGGCCGGGCGGTCAGCGTGGACCCCTCGTACGACCTCTCCGTCGACGAGTTGACCGCCACGATCGACGCGGGCCGCACCCAGGTGATCGAGTGGGCCAGGACGCAGCCCGGCCGCTTCAGCTTCGACGAGGACGGCGTCTGGGAGCACTCGCCGGTGTGGGAGGACTCGGCGAAGCGGTTCCTCGCCGACTTCGCCCGCGACCGCGCTGAGGGCACCGACCACTACCGCGCGGCGCTGCTGCCCGAGCTCCCCTTCGAGGACGACAGCTTCGCGCTGGCGCTGTCGGGCTTCCTGTTGTTCACCTACGCCGACCAGTTCGACCACGCCTTCCACCTCGCGGCGCTGCGGGAGCTGCTCCGCGTGGCCCGCGAGGTCCGGCTGCACCCGCTCACCGACTCCTCCGGCGTGCCCTATCCGAGGCTGGAGGAGCTGTTGGACACCCTCGCCGCCGAGGGGGTCCGGTCGCGGGTGCTCACCGTGACGGGGACGAGCGACCCCAACGAGAACGAGACGTTAGTGCTGCTCAGGGACTGATTACTACGGCTGTGGTACTACAGCTGCGGTGACAGTTCCGGTGGTGCCGTCGACCGTCACGAGGTCTCCGTCGCGCAGTACGGAGGTGCCGACGCCGGTGCCAAGGACAGCGGGGACGCGGTACTCGCGGGCGATGATCGCGCCGTGGGCCAGCATCCCGCCGACGTCGGTCACGAGGGCTCCGATGCTGGGGAAGACCACCGACCACACGGGCGCGGTGACGGGGCAGACCAGCACGTCACCGGGCTCGATGCGGCCCAGTTCGCTCTCGTCCAGCACGACGCGCACTCGCCCGGTGTAGCTGCCGGGCGAGCCCGCGACCCCGGACAGCGGCAGGCCGTCACCACTGCCGGGGTTGCCCTGCGCGGCGCGGTCGGAGAGCCACACCAGCATCTGGTTGACGTGCCGCGCGGCCGGCGGGAGCGCGGCCATCGACGGGGGCGGTCCGGGGTCCTTGCCGTAGCTGTCGGGGCCGGGGTGGGCGAGCATCCACGCGCGCTCCCCCTGGCGCCGCCGGACCAGCGCGGCGCGGTCGGAGCCGTCCCGCAGCGCCGCGCGGACCTCCTCCGGGTAGAGGTGGAAGACCTCCTCGCGGGCACCGATCTGACCGCGTCCGGCGAGGCGCCGACCGGCTTCGAGCGCGGCGTAGCGCAGCACCGCGATCGGGCAGCTGACCGTCCAGAACTCGTTGTCCTCGCGGACCGGGTAGGCGGCCTGCGCGCGCTCCAGCAGCCGCGTGAACTCCGCGTGCCGCGACGCGGGCAGCCCGGCCAGCGCCTCCCGCTCTGTCGAGGCCCGCTGACCGTCCGCCTCGGACAGCCGCGCCGGGTCGAACTCGCTGGTGACCTGGTCGGTGAGCAGGCGCATGAGCAGCTGCGGCTCCTCGGCCAGGGTCGCTTCGGCGATCTCGTAGCGCAGCGCGCGCCGCCCGAAGCGCGTGCGGTACTCGGTGATCCGCGCGCTGATCACCGGGTCCTGCTCGGCCAGCACCTCCAACGGCTCAGCGCGCTCGCGAACCAGGGCGGCGATCGCGGCCAGCTCGCGGGCGGGCTCGGTGGAGCGCGAGGACAGGCCGCCGAGCAGGTCGTAGACGCGCGCCTCGGGCCAGGCCAGCTCGCGTTCGCAGAAGCCGACCAGCTCGAACAGCGCCATGCCGACCGCGCCGTGCAGGATGAAGTGGGCGTAGGAGCAGTCGTGCATCAGCTTCGCGGCCCGGTCCAGGTGCGCGATGAAGTCCTCGTCGGACAGTCCGCCGAGATCGGTGTCCAGCAGCGCTCCGCAGCGCTCGGAGAACTCCTCAAGCCACTGCTCGTTCCACCGCGTCACAAGGCGTCCGGGCAGGTCGGAGCGCAGGACTTGCTCAGCCGCCTTCGTCCGCCGCCGCGCCGCTGGGGTGATCCGCACGAGCAGCCACATCAGCCACTTCGGCGGAGGTGGGCCCTGCCGACCGCCCGCCGGGCTGATCGACATGTAGCTCCAGCCGCCGATGTCGGCGAAGGCGAAGTCCAGCAGCAGGCCGAACTCCGGCGTCAGGCGCCCGAACGCGGCGTCGCGGGCGTCGGTGACCGTGCGGTTGAGCGGCGTCGACGGCAGGGGCGCGTGCAGGGCGGCGCGAGCCCAGAAGCCTGGTGGCACCTCCACGGGCACCGGGACCAGCGGCGGGGACGGCTCCGGCAAGGTGGTGATCGGCCGGGCTTGGAGCAGCCAGCAGGTGTCGCCAACCAGAGCCCACTCGATGTCCTGCGGTCCGCCCAGCTCAGCGGCGACGCGGCGCGCGAGGTCGGCGACCATGCGGACCTGACGGGCGGAGAGCACCCCTCGTGACTCTCCGACCGGGGCTTGGTCGCCGATCACCCACTGTTCGGGCTGAGCGACGCCGTCCACGAGCCGATCCCCCAGGCCGTGCACGGCGTTGACGACGATCTCGTCGCGAGCGCCGGTGACGGGGTTGGCGGTGAAGGCCACCCCGGCGGCGTCGGCGGGCACCTGGCGCTGGACGAGCACCGCGATCTCGCCGCTCTCCGACAAGCCCTGCGCGGCGCGATAGCTGCTGACCTGCGCGGTGCGGGCGGACTCCTGGCACTCCTTGATCGCCGTGATCAGCTCCTGCGCGCCGGTGACGCCGAGGACCGTGCGGTACTGGCCCGCGTGCGAGCTGTCCGCGCCGTCCTCCTCCACGCCGGAGGAGCGCACGGCCAGCGGGCGGTCGCCAAGCGCTACGAGAAGGCGTTCGGCCAGCTCAGCGGTGGGTTCGGTGCCGGGAGGCAGCACCATGCCGTCCGGAACGGGCAGCCCGGCCGCCAGCAGCACCGCGAGCGTCGCCGCTTTTCCTCCCACCCGATCGCGGGACACGGCGAGGCATTCGGCGAGCGGAGTGGGACCTTCGTTGACCATGACGACCACGATCGCCGGTCAGGGGCACGCACGCCCATCGGTCGGAGTACGTATCCGACCGGGTGCGGGTGTCCCGCAGGTCGCCGAGGTTCTGCCGTGCGATGCCTTTCCTGCACGGCGGAGCCGACCGGGTGCGGGTGTCCCGCACAACACCGAGAACCGGCGCGGCCGTCACGTACGTCCACACCTGACGTGAGGGATCGACACGACGTCACCACCGCTGACGACGCCGTGCTGCTGCGCGGGGTCGTGCGGGGTGACCGCGCGGCGTTCGACGAGCTGTACCGCCGCCACGCCATCTGGATCACCCTGCGCCTGCGCAGACGCACCCGCGACGAGGACCTGGTCGCCGAGGCGTTGCAGGACACCTTCCTCACCGTGTGGCGCTCGGCGGGTTCCTATGCTGGGCGCGGCGAGGTCGCGGGGTGGCTGTGGACGATCGCGGGCAGCCGGCTCATCGACGCGGTGCGCAGGCGCTCGCGCCGGGTGGAGTCGGTCGGCGAGCCGCATGAAGACGTGCTCACCACCCCCTCCGCCGAGGACGAGGCGATGGTGCCGCTCTACGACGCCAGGCTGGCCGCGGCGCTCAAGGGCTTGGCCCCTGAGCTGCGCGAGGTGCTCCAGGCGACGGTGCTCGACGGTCTGACCTCGAAGGAGGCCGCGGTGCTGCTGGGCATCCCGGAGGGAACGGTCAAGACGAGGGCCCGGCGGGCCAGGGGAAGCCTGAGGGAGGCAATGTCATGAGTCGGCAGTGGCACGTTCCCGAGCCGACGCTGGTCGCCTACGCCGTCGAGGACCTGCCCGACGTGGACAGCTGGTCGGTCGAGGCGCACCTGGTGACCTGCGCCGAGTGCCGGGCGGCGCTGACCAGGGCGAGTGCGGGCACCCCCGCGGCGGCGACGGTGGACCTGGTGCGCGAGCGGATCGCGCTGGACCTGCCCGCGCAGCGCGCGCCGATGGGCTGGCTGCGGCAGTTCCTCCTGGTGCTGCGCGGCGCACCCGGAGCGCGGTCGAGCTGGCTGCTGGCGCTGGCGTTCGTGCTGGTCGCGGCGAGCCTGCTGGACGCCTCGCCACTGTCCAGGGGCTTCGGCGAGCCGGGTTCGTGGTGGTTCGCCCACGGCTCCTACGTCGTGCTGGTGGCGCCGTTGTTGCAGATCGCCGGGGTGGCGCTGTCCTACGGGCCGTGGATCGACCCCTGTCACGAGATGACCGGCAGCGCCCCACTGGGCGGACTGCGGTTGCTGTTGATCAGGACGTTGCTCGTGCTGGTCGCGGTGGTGCCCGCGACGCTGGTCGTCGGCCTCTTCACCGAGCGCGGCACGCCGGTGCTGACGCTGCTGCCGGGGCTCGGGCTGACCTCGTTGACGCTGGCGCTGGGCTCGGTGATCCAACTGCGGCACGCCGCCATGGTGATCGGCGGCGGGTGGCTGACCGCGTGCGCGGTGCCGCTGCTGGTGCAGTCGGTGCCGCAGGTGCTCGCCTCGCCGATGCCGGTGGTGTGGCTGCCAGTGATCGTCCTGTCCTCGGCGACGGTGCTGCTGCGCCGGCGCTCGTTCACCTACGCGCCGCACCTTGTCAGGAGCTGAGGCCGCAATGCCGCAGGTAAAGACGCACAAGCTGGTCTTCGGCCACCGCAGGCGCCAGGTGATCAAGGGGCTGACGCTGAGCTTCGGCACCGGGGTGCACGGGCTGCTCGGGCCGAACGGCGCGGGCAAGACCACGCTCATGCGCATGCTGGCCACGGTGAACCGGCCGGACTCGGGGACGCTCACCGTGCTGGGTGACCCGCTCAGCTCGGAGGCGGGTCTGCGGTCGGTGCGCAGGCGCCTCGGTTACCTGCCGCAGAGCTTCGGCTTCTACCCGCGCTTCACCGTGCGCGAGTTCGTGGAGTACTTCGCGTGGCTCAAGGAGGTGCCCCGTGGGCTGCTCACCGACGCGGTGGACCGGGCGATCGAGCGCGTCGGGCTGAGCGACCGCGCCGACGACCGGCTCAAGACGCTCTCCGGCGGCATGCTCCGGCGCGTCGGCATCGCCCAGGCGATCGTGAACGACCCCGAGGTGCTGCTGCTGGACGAGCCGACGGCGGGCCTGGACCCGGAGCAGCGGATGGACTTCCGGGCGCTGCTGCGCGACATCGGCCGGGACAACTGCGTCATCACCAGCACCCACCTCATCGAGGACGTCGCAGCCGCGTGCACGGCGGTGACCCTGATCGACGCCGGGCAGTCGGTGTTCCAGGGCACCCCCGCGCAGCTCATCGCCGCAGGTGACGCCAACGACGACGGCGACACCCCGGTGGAGCGCGGCTACACCAGCGTGCTGCGCGCCTTCCGGGCGGCGAGCTGAGTGCTGCTCGTCGAGTACCGGCGCGGAGCGGGGCCGCTGCTCACCCTGGCCGTCGCCGTCGTGACCTGGTTGAGCCTGTTCGGGCTGGACTGGCGGTTGACCGGACCGTGGTTGCGGCTGACAGCCACGATCCAGGCGGTGCCGATCCCTCCGCTGGTGTTCGCCGCCGCGGTCTGGCAGGCCAGCCGGGAACGCCGCCGCGACATGGGCGACCAGCTGGCGTCCTCCGCGCGGGCCACGTGGCGGAGAAGGGGGCTGACCTGGGCTTCGGTGGTTCTCGGCGGTTTGCTCGGCGTGCTGGTCCCGTTCGTCGCGGGAGCTGTGCTGATGGTCGTGCACGGGGCCTACCCGGCGCCCGGGTGGTGGTGGCCGTTGCTCACCACCGTGTTCGCGGTCGGCTTCCACGCGGCGTTGGGCCTGCTGGTCGGTGTGGTGATCGATGCTCCGTTGGTGGGGATCGTCCTCGGCATCACGGTCTACGTCGCGGCGAGCGACGGGTACGGCCTGCTCAAGTGGCAGTCTCCGGACGGCGGTTCCTGGGCGCCCGAGCCCGGCGCCTTCGCGCTGAACGCCGTGGCGCTCGCGCTCGGCGTGGTCGTGCTGATCGCGGTGGCCGCGGCGAACAGAGCGATCTTCTTGGCGGTCCCGGCCGTGTTGGCGTACGTGGTCGTCGCGACCGGCACGATCTCGTTCTGGCGGGTGGACGAACGCGGCGCCGAGCTGGTCTGCCGCGAATCCGTGTGCGTCGACCGCGCGTCCGCGCACCAGCTCGACGCGGTGTTCGCGATCGCCAAGCCGTTGCTGGACAAGGTCTCCGGCATCCCGGGCGCCCCGACGACCGCGAGCCCGACCAGGACCGGCGCGAACTTGTGGGTCACCGGCATGATGATGAACTGGCGCGGCGAACAGCTCTACGACGTGGGCGACCGCATCTACCGGCGCACCATGATCGATGCCGTGGTCAGCCCCCGCTGCGCCGACCGCAACGAGCTGTCCGACGCAGCGGCCGCGTGGTGGACGGGCGACGGGAGTGCCTCTCGGGTGGAACGGCTCTCGCCTGAGGCTCAGCGCAGATGGTTCGCCGACTACCTCAGCGCGGCGCGCCGCTGCGACACCGCGGCGTTGGCGGTCCTGAGATGACCCGGGTCCTGTGGGCGGAGTACCGGCGCGGAGCCGGGCCGGTGATCACCGGGGTCACCGCCGTGGTGAGCCTGCTGTTCCTCTACGACGGGGGCGTCGACTGGCCCGGTCCGTGGATGCGCTTCGCGATGAACTTCCGCGCCATGCTGCTCGTCGTCGGCCCGGTCGTGGTGGCGCTCGCCGCGTGGCAGGCGGGCCGGGACCGCCACCACGGGGTGGACGAGCTGCTGACCAGCACCGCGCGAGCGCCGTGGCGGCGGGTGGCGATCACGTGGTGTTCGGTCACGGGCGCGGCCTGGCTCGGCATGCTGGTCACGGTGGCGGTCAACGTCGCGGTGATCGCGCCGCACGGCAGCTACTCGGGCGGCGGGTGGCCGTGGACGATCGCGGGCACGTTCGTCGGGATCGGGGTGCACACGGCGCTGGGCGTCGCGCTCGGATCGGCGCTGCCGGTGCGGCTGCTCGGCCCGGCGCTCGGGCTGGGCCTGGTCGTGGTGTTCGAGCCGATGGTGATGTCACTGGGCGGAGGGACCGGCCAGCTCGTCACACTGCCGTACTTCCCACGGCTGCTCGGGCCGCCGATTCAGGTGTGGGCCTCCACCCAACTGCTCCAGCTGGCGTGGTTCGCCTCGCTGATCGTGCTGTTGCTGGCGGCCGTGGCGGTCCGGCGCGCGAGGCGGCTCGTCGCGCCGACCGCGGTGACCGCGGTGCTCGGGACGGTGTTGGCCCTGGTCCCGGTGGCGGAGGTCATCGGGCAGGACATGCGGGCCTCGGAGCTGGTGTGCGTGCCGAGGGTGTGCGTCACGCGAGCGGACGCGGACCTGTTGCCGCTGGTCACCGACGCGGCGCGGCGGATGCTGGACCGGGTCGCCGACGTGCCGGGTGCCCCGGTGGAGGCACTGCCGAGCACGCGGGCGGGCATGTCCTTGCCGGTGTCGGTGCCGGACGACGTGCGCACGTGGAGCGGGCGCGTCCGCCACAACGACACCGAGCTGCGCCGCTCGATGATCTCCGAGCTCCTGTACTCCCCCTGTGCCAGGGTCGACACCTATTCGCTGCCCGCTGTCGTGGAGGGATGGTGGATCGGGGAGATCTCGCCGAAGAAGGCTTCACAGCGGGTCGTCGCCCGGCTCGCCCGGCTGAAGCAGCTCCCCGTGGCGGAGCAGAACGCGTGGGTGGGCCGCGCGTTGAGCGCACTCCGCGTCTGCCATCCCGCCGACCTGAGGAGCTTCCGGTGAAGCTGCTGTCGTTGCACCTGCGCGCGCGGGGAGCCGCGCTGCCGTCCGTGGTGCTCGGTGTCGCCGCGCTGACCGGCTGGTGGGTGGCGGTGGTGGGAGCGGTGGCTCTCCTCGGCTCGACGCTGGGCGGCGCCGACGCGTCGTTGGAGCGCACCACCGCCGTGCCGTGGCGGTGGTGGCGGCTGACCCACGTGCTGGTGGCGTCGGTGTTGTTGGCGCCGACGGGGGCCACTGGTGTCGGACTCCTCGGGTTGGCGCTGGTCGCAGCGGTGTTCCTGGGGTCGGAGCGCGCGTGGATACCGGTAGTGGCCTACGCCGTGCCCGCCCTCACCACGGAGCTACCGTTGTGGCCGGCGCCCGAGGTCGCGGCCGTGGTGTGGGTGGTGGGCGCGGTGCTCTACAGCAGGCCGTTCTCCATCACGTAGTGCGTGAGCGCGGCGCGCGAGGACACGCCGAGCCGCGCGTAGGCGTGCTGGAGGTGGGTGGTCACTGTGCGGCGGCTCAGGAACAGCCGTTCGGCGATCTCGGCGTTGGAGAGCCCTTCCGCGACGAGCCGGGCCACCTCGATCTCGCGCCGTGTCAGCGCCCCGCTCGGCCGCTCTCGCCCCAGGGTTCGAATTCCCTTGTCGCGCAAGGCTTTCCTCGCCCGATCAGCCAGCGAGTCCGCGTCCTCGGCCTCGGCGAGGTCCAAGACGGTGCGCAGTGACTCCACTGACTCCGCGAGGTCGAGGCGGACGTGGGCGGCTTCGATGCGCATCCCCGCCTGCTCGAAGCGCGCGGCGGCTTCGGTCAGGTCTCCGCGCAGGCGGGCGGCGTAGGCGGAGAGGTACGGCGAGCCCGGGGTCATCCGGTCCAGCCGCCGCGCGACCGCGAGCGCGCCGTCGGCATCGCCCGCATCGCGTTTGGCTTCACCCAGCAGGACCAGGCCATATGGCGGGAACGTCGTGGCGTCCGGGGCGGCCAGCTCCTCGGCGAGGGCGATCGCCGTCGCGTGGTCGCCGGACTGCCGCGCCAGCAGGACCCGCACGCAGCCGGTCAGCTGCCGCACGCGCGCGTCCACCCGCTCCCCGGCCGTGTACCCGGCGGTCGCTTCCTTCAGCAGCGCGGTGGCCTCGGTGCGCTGACCAGCGCCAATGGCGACCAGAGCGCGGCTGGCGAGCCCGACGGTGATCATCCGGGGCTGGTCGACGCGGTGGCCGAAGGCGACGAGGTCAGCGGCGGCTTCCCGGGCTCGGCGCCAGTGCCCGCCGAAGTAGTCGGCGATGACCAGCGCGAAGCGGGCGGAGCTCTCCAGCGCGGGCACCCCGGAGGAGCGCGCCGCGAGCAGACCGCGCTCGGCCGAGGTCCGCGCGGCGTCGACGCCGAAGACGAGCATGTTGATCAGCGTGATCGGCCGGGACACGAACTCCTCCAACAGCGGGTCCCCGGTCTGCCTGGCGCTCGCGATCGCCCTGGTAGCGGCCGCGTGCGCGCCTGGGTAGTCGGTGGCGGCGAGCAGCGCGACGGTGTCGAGCATGCCGGTCAGCGCCTCCGCGCGGGCTCCGGGCAATGCGGCGACCTCGGCCCGGGCGGCGATCATCTCCGGCACGAGGCTGGCCCGGGACTGGAGGCTGATCCGCGTCTCGTGCAGCCGCAGCATGTCCTCCGGCGCCGCGTCCCGAGGCAGCGCCTCCGCAGCGGAGCCCAATGTGGACATGGCGGTGGCGAAATCGCCGTTGTCCCACGCCAGCAACGCGACCCGGCGCAGGCAGTGGCTCCGGCGCACGCCGTCGGTCGCCCGCGCCGCGGCCCGCCAGGCGTCTGCGGCCTCCACTGAGCGCCCGGCGAGGTCGTAGGCCAGCGCCAGCTCTTCGCGCAGCTCAGGCACCAGGTCAGCGCGGTCGAGCCGGTTGGCCAGGCCGAGCGCGGCGACCAGGTGCTGCACGGCGGCATCACCCGCGCGCAGCTCCAACGCGTGCTTCCCGGCCGCCCGGCACACCGCGAGCGCCCGGTGCTGGTCGGCGAGCGCGCCCGCTCCGCGCAGGTGCTTGGCGAGCAGGTCGACGTCGTTGTCCTCCAACGCTTCCGCGACCGCGAGGTGCAGCTGCTGGCGGCGCACAGCGGCCAGCTCGGCGTAGGCGACCTCGCCGTACATGGGGTGCGACGGCCGGTACCGAACTTCTCCGGCGAGCACGTCTTCGCTGATCAGCCCGCGATCGCGCGCGGCGAGCACAGCCTTTATCACCGCGTCCTCGTCGAGTCCGGATGCGGCGCGCACGACGGGGTGCGTGGCGGCTTCACCGGCGACGGCGACGACCTCCAGCAGCACGCGCTCCGGGCGGCTCAGCGTGCCGAGGCGGGTCGCGACCACGTCGCGGACTTGCTGCGGCGTCGTCGGCTCGGCGGTTGGTTTGAGCACCCAACCGCCGCCGCTGCGGGTCAGCGAACCGTCCGCGCGCAGCTGGCTGACCAGCTCGACCAGATACAACGGCAGGCCACCGGCGCGCGCACTCGCCAACTCGACGAGCGCGTTCGGAGGATCGCCGCCGTCGAGCAGTTCACGCAGCAGTGCAGTGCTTCCGTCGCCGTCGAGCGTGCGCACGTCCAGGCTGGGCAGGCGTACGGCCAGCTCGTCCTCGCGGTGCGCGGCGATGAGCAGCACGCGATGCCCGGCGGTGCCTCGGGCGAGGTAGTCGAACAGCTCGACGCTGGTGTCGTCGGCCCACTGGAGGTCGTCGATGAACACCGCGACCGGCTCCAGCACGGCCAGCAGCCGCGACACGGCCTCGAACAGGCGCGAGCGCTCCAGCGCGGGATCGGCCAGCGGCTCCGGTCGTGGCAGGTCGAGCCCACCGAAGAGCCTGCTCAGCTCGGGCAGCTCCCTCAGTCGCGCGCGCAGCCCGGGCGGGAGTCCGCGCAGGTGCGGGCCAAGCGCCTCCAGCCACGGCGCGTAGGCCAGGCCGCGCCCGAGCGGGCGACCGCTGCCGGTGAACGCGCGGAACCCGGCCGCTTCCGCGCGGCTGAGCGCTTCGAGGCCGAGGCGGGTCTTGCCGACGCCTGCCGGGCCGCGCAGCACGAGCGCTCCGCTGCCCGCGTCCACGGTCTCGGCGATCTTCGCGGCCTCATCGGCGCGGCCGACGAGCGCGCTCATCCGGAGTCCACGAGGTCGCGCAGCTGCGAGCGAGCGGTGATGCCGAGCTTGGGGAAGCTGCGGTAGAGGTGCGAGCTGACCGTGCGCGGCGACAGGAACAGCCGCTCGCCGATCTCCTTGTTGGTCAGCCCCCGCGCGGCCATCCGCACGATCGTCTGCTGCTGCGGGGAGAGCTCCGACAGCGCGCTCGGCTCGGCGTTGCCCTCGATGCCCGCCGCCCGCAGTTCGCCCTGCGCGCGCTCGATCCACGGCCGCGCGCCGAGGCGTTGGAAGACCTCCATGGCCGCGCTGAGTTTCGGTCGGGCTTCGGTGATCCTTCGCCTGCGCCGCAACCACTCCGCGTAGTCCAGCAGGATCTGCGCCCGTTCGAACGGCCACTGCTCCCCCGCCGGGTCGGCCAGCGCCGCCTCGAAGAAGCCTTCCGCGTCCTCAGGTCCCGCCAGCAGCGCCCGCGCGCGGTTGACCAGCGCGTTCGTCCGCGCGGAGAACTGGCCTTCGAGGTGCTTCGCGGCCCGTTCGACGACCTCGGCGGCCTCGCGCTGCCGTCCCGCGCGCACGGCGGAGGCGGCCAGCTCGCCGATGCCCGGGTAGGAGCAGTGGTAGTGCACGGGATCGCCCTCGGCGGTGAAGAGCTGCCGGAACTGCTCGTAGGCGGCCTCGTGATCACCGTCGACCACCGCGGCCATGCCGAGCGCCCACCGCGCCCGCACGCCGATCGCCCTGTTCTGGTTCGGGTCCACTATGGACAGTGCGCGGAGCGCGAGTTCCCTTGCCGCGGCGGCGTTCCCGGGCAGGGCGCTGGCCACGGCTTCGAGGGTGTAGGTGCCCGCGACGAGGTGCGGCGCGTCGGCTTCGTCCACAGCGGCCACTGAGCTGGTCGCGGTCTGGCGCGCCTGGGCCCAGCGGCCTCCGTCGAGGTAGGCCCAGCTCGCCGAGCACCCGAGCCCGTCGGGGAGGTCCCCGGCCGCGCGCAGGCGGTGCAGGGCTTCGTCGTAGATCCGCATCGCGGTGGCGTTCTCGTCGAGCATCCACGCCATCACGCCAAGCGTGTTGAGCGCGCGGGGGTTGTCGTTGGCGGCCGTGACCAGCTCCGGCAGCGCCGCGATGAGCTCGGCGCGCTTCTCGTGCGGGTCGGTCACGGAGGCGATCACCGGGTAGCCGAAGGCGGCGTGCTCGCGCACCTGCTGCCGCCACTGCTCGGAGCCCGCGTAGAACACCAGCGTCGCCGCTGAGGCCAACGCCTGCTTCGCCAGCTCGGCCGGCGCGTCGTCGGCGGTGCGCATGAGCAGCTCGTAGGCGGAGGGGAAGCGCACGGTCATCGTCAGGACCTGGCCGAGCCGCAGAGCCGCCCGCGCCCGCAGATCCGGGTCCTCGGTCAGCGCGCTGACCTGCGCGGCAAGCTGCTCCACCCACCGCGCGTGCCCTGTCAGAGCCGCCATGTCGGCCGCTTTGACCAGGCGCCTGGCTCGCGCGTGGGCGTCGGGGCTCAGCTCGGCAGCGCGCTCCAAAGCCGTTGCTGCTGCGGCATATCCGCCTCGGTGGCGGGCTCGGCGGGCCGTGCTCTCCAGGGCTTCGGCGACCTGCTCGTCCGGCCCGGTGCTCGCCGCGGCGAGGTGCCAGGCGCGGCGGTCAGGCTCCTCGCGCAGCAGCTCAGCGAGCGTGCGGTGGGCGCGCAGGCGGTGCTCCATCGGCGCGGTGTGCTGGATCGCGGAGCGCACCAGCGGGTGCCGGAACCGCACTCCGGCTTCGGTGATCTTGATGAGTCCGGCCAGCTCGGCGGGCGCGAGGTCGGCGGCGTAGCGGGCTCCGAGCAGGTCCGCGGTGTCCACGGCGACGAGCAGCAGGGCGTCGCGAGTGGCGTCGGGCAGCTCGTCCAGGTGCGCGGCGAAGATCCGTTCGAGCCGGTCGGTCAGCGGCAGCACGTCCTGGTCGGCGCCGTCGGTGCGGGCCAGCTCCACCAGCGCGAGCGGGTTGCCTGCGGCTTGGTCGAGGATTCGCGTGCGCGCTCGTCCTTGCGGCACTTGGGGTTGCGCGTCGAGAAGCCGGTTCGAGGCGGTCCGGTCCAACGGCGCGAGATCGAGGTGGTCGAAGCCGGGGAACACGGTCCCATCACGCGTTCCGACGAGCACGGCCAGCGGTTCGTCCTCGACGCGCCGCGCGAGGAAGGTCAGCGCGTCCAGCGAACCGCGGTCCAGCCACTGCGCGTCGTCCACCACGACCAGCAGCGGTTCCCGCTCGGCGTGCCCGGAGAGCAGTGTGAGCACGGCGACGTTGATCAGCAGCCGGTCCGGGGCGTGCTCCTCGCCGATCCCGAAGGCTCCGAGCAGCGCGGAGCGTTGCCTCGGCGGCAGATCGGCCACCTCGGTCAGCAACGGCCGTACGAGCTGGTGGAGCGCGGCGAAAGGAAGGTTCGTCTCGCTCTCGCCGCCCACCACGCGCAGCACCCGGCCGGGGCGCGCGAGCGCGGCGAGGTCGAGCAGCGTGCTCTTGCCGACCCCGGGTTCTCCGGTCACGACGAGGGTCCCACTCGTCAGACCGAGCACCTGCGCGCTTTCGCGCTCCCGGCCGACGACGCTCACTCGTCGACCTTATCCGGCTGATCCGGCGTCGTGGTCAGGCCCGCGCTGGTGGCCTGACCACGACATCGGATCGCTCAGGCCTTGACGACCTTGAAGCCGGTCCAGTTCTTGACCTCCTTGCCCCGGGCGGGGCAGGCGATCTTGGTGGAGCCGTTGTAGAGCTGCGGCTTGTAGCCAGACTTGCCCCAGCACGCGGTGACCGTCGCGGCGGTGGAGCCCTTGCTGAACTGGCCGCCCTTGCCCCGGCAGACCCAGTCCAGGCCGCGCACGGTCTCGACCTGGACCCCGGCCACCGCGTTGGCGACGCCCGTGCACGAACCGGCGGCCGAGGCGATGCCGCTCCCGGCGGTGAGCAGCCCGGCGGCGACAACGGTCGCGGCGGCGAACGCGGAGATCTTGCGCATATCGAGTGACCCTTTCCCGCAAACACGAATCCTGCGTTCGCAGGTTGACACGCGCGCGCCCGAGACCCCGCACCACATCGGAATCTCGCGATCGTGTTTCGAGCTGGGCCGAATGGCGCTCAGTAATAGCCCGTCCCGCCGTCGAGCAGTTCCCGAATGGCGTCCATGTGACCGAGGTGGCGCGCTGTCTCCTCCAGCATGTGCAAGAGGACCCACCGCACCGATGCCTGTCCGACCGGCCACTTCCGGTTCTTGCCGATGTCGTCGAGGGAAAGCCCGGCCACGATCTCGTTGGACCTGCCGCACTGCCGCTGGTATTCGTCGAGCAACTGGGTGAGCGGAACGCCGTCGACCTTCATGTCGGCGTCCTCGTCGGATTCGTCGAACTGCGGTCCCTCGGCCGGCGCGTCGAGCAGCATGACCTCGAACCACATCTGCTCGGTCCAGCGCATGTGCGAGAGCAACCCGGCCATCGTCATGTTCGGCGACGCGGGCAGGACGGCGCGGTGCGCGTCGGTCTCGGAGACTCCTTCGCACTTCCAGCGCACGATCTCGCGCTGCATGTCCAGCCAGCCGACGAGCTGGGTCCGCTCGTCCGCGGTGAACGCGGGGCGCTTGCGTTGGCTCATGCGCGGACGCTACGTCACCGCCGTCTCGGCGGCACGGCATTTGCCCGGCCAGGATTTGCCCGGACAGGAGAAAGACCCGGCGCCCCTGCTGCGCCGGGCCTTTCTCATTTCGTCGCGGAAGACTGGGAGCGGAGGGTCATCCCGTCATCCGCGGAAAGCGTCCTTCACCTTCTCGGCGGCCTGCTTCAGGTTCGCCTTCACCTGCTCGCCCTTGCCCTCGGCCTGCCACTGCTCGTTGTCCGTGGCCTCGCCGACCTTCTCCTTGGCCTTGCCCTTGAGCTCATCGGCCTTGTTCTCGATTTTGTCCGAGTCGCCCATGTCGCCTCCGTTGCTCGTGGTGTCGAACATCGGGTTCCCGGCCGCGACACCGCCAAACGCGTTACTCCCGAAAAATCTTGGACCAGGTAGTTGCCTGAAGCACTTCTCGTTGTGACACAACGGAAAGCTTGCCCCGGTACACAGGAGATCATGAAGGGTTACGCCGTCGTCGACGTCGAGACCACCGGACTGCTCCCCGGCATGCACCACCGCGTCGTGGAGGTCGCGGTGGTGCACCTCGGCGCCGACGGCGCGGTGACCGGCGAGTGGTGCACCCTGCTCAACCCGCTGCGCGACCTCGGCCCGCAGCGCATCCACCGGATCACCGCCGCCGAGGTGCGCAGGGCGCCGACCTTCGACCAGATCGCCGGTGAGCTGTCCGCGCAGCTGGCCGGGCGGGTGCTCGTCGCCCACAACCTGCCCTTCGACCTGGGGTTCCTCGCCGCCGAGTTCGACCGCGTCGGTGTCAGCACGCCGCTGGAGCTGGAGTCCGGGCTGTGCACGATGGCGCTGGCTGAGACCTACCTGGACTCGCCGTCGCGGTCGCTGGCCACGTGCTGCCGCGTCGCGGGCGTGGTGCTGGACCACGCGCACTCCGCGCTGCACGACGCGCACGCCGCCGCCGGGCTGCTCTCGGTGTACCTGGCGCGGTGCGGGCGGCCGGAGCCGTGGGCGTCGCTGCTCAGCGCCGCCGCGAGCCTGCCGTGGCCGCACTTCGACGAGCCGGGGCGGCGGCCCGTGCGCCGCGCGGTCGCCGGTGCTGAGACCGAGCACTTCCTGGCGCGCCTGGTGGACACGCTGCCCCGTGTGCACGAGCCCGCCGGTGCCGAGCCGTACCTGGCCGTGCTCGACAAGGCGATGCTGGACCGCTACGTGTCGCTGAGCGAGCAGGACGAGCTGATCGAGGTCGCCGCGACGCTCGGCCTCGACCGCGCGACCGTGGAGCGGCTGCACCTGGGCTACCTCGAAGCCCTCGCGGCTGCCGCGCGGCGTGACGGCTGGGTCGGGGAGTCCGAGCGCGCCGAGCTGCGCGATGTCGCCGGGATTCTCGGCCTGCCCGACGACGCCGTGACCCAGGCGCTGAGCTCCGGGAAAGCCCAGGCGCGCAGGGGTTTCCGGCTCCAACCCGGCGACAGGGTGGTGTTCACCGGCGACACCGTGCTGCCGCGCGAGGAGTGGGAGCAGCGCGCTGTGCGGGCCGGTCTGGTCGTGCGGCCGGATCACGTCAGCGGCAAGACGCGCCTGGTCGTGGCGGCCGACGCGGACACGCTCTCCGGCAAGGCCAGGCAGGCGCGCGAGCGCGGGGTCCCGGTGATCACCGAGGCCGCGTTCCACCGCCTGCTCGCCGCCCTCGACCGGGATCAGCGGTGATCGGCTACGTCGCGATCGGACTGGGTCCTGGGCACGACGGCGGCGACAGCGTCGCGGTCTGGCACGTCGGCTTGGACGGCACGCACACCGGCGCGTGGCTGCTGCCCCCCAGCTCCGCCGCGCACCTGCCCGCCCTGTGCTCCGACCGCTCTCTCGCCGCGTGGGACCCCACGCGCACTGTTCAGCTCTTGCGCGAGCACACCGGCTTCACGCCTCCGCACTGCACTTCCATCCGCCTGCTGCTGAACGAGGTCCTGACCACACGTCGATCCCTTGTGGACAGTCCACAGTGGAGCTACGTGGTCCCTGACCCGCTGCCGGAAACCGCGACGGCGTTCCGCAGGGTCGTCGGCCTCGCCCGCCCGGACGACGCCTGCCCGTCCGCGACCCGCGCGCTCACCACCGCCCGCATGCTGACCTGGGCCATCGCCGCCCACCGCGAAACCCCTGCTCCGCGCGACGTGATGTCCACCCACGCCGCTTCCGGGGTTCAGCACACTTAACGATGACCAGCGAGGGGGTTTGACCGCCTTGAAGCCCCCCAACCC
>NZ_MUMH01000168.1 GCF_002155965.1 Allokutzneria sp. NRRL B-24872 | reverse complement strand
CTTAAGTGCTGAATGAGTCATTGAGGTGGTTGAACGCTTGAGCACGTTCAACCACATGAACGAGTCATTCAGGTGGTCAACGGCGCGCTGGGTGGAGTGCCTACGTGGAGTGAGGGGAGCAGTGGGGGATACGGCCAACCGGGGGGCAACCGGCGCGCGTTCGGCCCGTGTTCTGGCAGTCTTGGGGGGTGCTGAAGCTTGCCGGGGCTCGGCTGCTCGACGAAGGCGATCTTCGGGCGGTTCGTGCCGTTCTGGACGCCGATCCCGTCGCGTCGTGCATGGTCTCCTCCCGGGTGGAGGTCGCGGGCACCGACCCGTGGCGCCTCGGCGGTGAGCTTTGGGGCTTCGGCAGGGACGGGATGTGCTTCTCCGGCGCGAACCTGGTGCCGCTCGCGGGCGGTCCCGCCGCGGTGCGCGCCTTCGCGGACCGGGCGCTGCGCCGCCGTCGCGCGTGCTCCTCGCTGGTGGGTCCGGCGGAGCAGGTCCTCGGCCTCTGGCAGGAGTTGGAGCCGGAGTGGGGCGCGGCCCGCGAGGTCCGCGCCGACCAGCCGCTGATGGCGCTGGCCGGTCCGCCGACGGTGCGGCCCGACGCGCTCGTGCGCCCGGTGCGGCCGGACGAGCTGGACCGCTACCTCCCCGCCGCGATCGCGATGTTCATCGAAGAGGTCGGCATCGATCCCCGCGCCGAGGACGGCGGTGTCGGCTACCGCGCGCGTGTCGCTGAGCTGGTCGCGGCGGGACGCGCGTTCGCCCGCTTCGAGGACGGCGAGGTCGTCTTCAAGGCGGAGATCGGCGCGATGTCGGCGCGGGTCGGTCAGATCCAGGGAGTCTGGGTGCGCCCGGAACGCCGAGGTCAGGGCCTGGGCGCCGCGGGCACGGCCGCTGTGGCGGACCGCCTGGTGCGCGGACTCGGCAGGGTGGCCAGCCTCTACGTCAACGGCTACAACGCCCCCGCCCGCGCGGCCTACGCCAGCATCGGCTTCACCCAGGTCGGCCAGTTCAGCACGGTGCTGTTCTAGCGGGCCGATCTAGACGGCTGTCTATGCGCTGTCGGTGCCCGCTGGCACACTGTGCGCCGTGTCAGCACAGCCACCACGCATCCGCTCGGCCAGGCTGTTCGCGGCCGCGCTCCTCCTCCTGCCCCTCGCGGGCTGCGGGCTGTTCGGCTCCGAGGCGAAGCCGGAGGTCGCGGCCCGCACCTTCCTCAACGCCTTCGCGGGCGGGGACACCACGACGGCGTCCAAGACCACCGACGACCCGCAGTCCTCGAAGGACCTGATGGAGAAGGTCCGCGCCGCGCTGAAACCGGTCGCGCTCAAGACGACCGTCGGCGAGTCGACGTCCAAGGGCGAGACGGCGACGGTGGCCTACACGGCCGAGTGGGACCTGGGGAAGAACCGGATCTGGGGCTTCAAGGGGACTGTGGAGCTGCGCCGGGGCGACAAGCAGTGGCAGGTGCACTGGACGCCCGAGGCGATCCACCCGAAGCTCTCCGCCCAGCAGACCCTCGCGCTCAAGGAGCAGCAGCCCGATCCGGCGCCGATCCTGGACCGCGACGGCGGATCGCTGCTCTCGCCGGAGAAGGTCGTCTCGGTGCTGCTCGACCGCAAGCAGGCCGGTGACCTGTCCGCGGTGGCGGCCTCGCTGGCCAACGCGCTGAACCGCTTCGACGGCGACATCACCCAGCAGTCCATTGTGGACAGAGCGGGCAAGACGCCGGAGGGCCAGGCCTACGCGGTGGCGCTGCTGCGCGATCCCGACTACCAGAAGGTGAAGGCGCAGATCTACGACCTGCCCGGGGTGCGGTTCAGCTCGCAGACCCGGTTGCTCGCGCCGGACCGCGCGTTCGCCTCCCAGGTGCTCCCGGGAATCCGCAAGGCCGTCGAGGACCGCATCGAGGGCAAGGCGGGCTACCGGATCTACTCGGTGAACGCGGGCGGCAACGAGGTCGAGACGCTGGTCGACGAGAAGGCCGTGCCCGCGCAGGCCGTCACCACCGCGCTCAGCCGCTCCGTCCAGACGGCGGCGGAGGACGCGGTCGAGCCGGTCGGCAACGCGGCGATGGTCGTGGCGCTCCAGCCCTCCACCGGCGACGTGCTCGCGGTGGCGCAGAACGGGGCCGCCGACGCCCAGGGCGCGGTCGCGCTGACCGGGCGCTACCCGCCCGGCTCCACCTTCAAGATCGTCACAGCGGCGGCGGCCCTCGGCGGCGGCGTCGCCGACTCCGGCACCGAGCTCCCGTGCCCCGGCACGTGGACGATCCAGGGGCGCAAGATCCCCAACGACAACGAGTTCGAGCTCGGCACCGTCCCGCTGCACCGCGCCTTCGCGCGCTCGTGCAACACCACCTTCGCGGAGCTGGCGACCAAGCTGCCCGCCGACGCGTTGACCAAGTCCGCCAAGCAGTTCGGCCTCGGCTCGGACTTCGTCATCCCCGGCATCACCACCGTGACCGGCTCGGTCCCGCCCGCCGCCGGGATCGTCGAGCGCGCCGAGGACGGCTTCGGCCAGGGCAAGGTGCTCGCCAGCCCGTTCGGCATGGCCATGGTCGCCGCGACCGCTGCGAAGGGCTCGATGCCGCTGCCCAACCTGATCCGCGGCGCCGCGAAGACCACGGTCGACGCCGAGCAGCAGCCGGTGGCGCAGCCCGTGCTCGACTCGGTCCGCACGATGATGCGCGAGGTGGTGACCGAGGGCACCGCGACCAAGCTCCAGCGCAACGGCGAGGTGCACGGCAAGACCGGGACCGCGCAGTTCGGCGACGGCACGCGCTCGCACGGCTGGTTCGTCGGCTACCGCGGGGACCTGGCGTTCGCGGTGCTGATCGTGGACGCGGGTTCCTCGGCGCCGGCGGTGGACATCGCGTCGAAGTTCCTCGCCGCCGTGCGATAGCTGACCCGTTCAGCGGGGTGCTACCGTGTAGCACATGAGTGCGGAGACCATCGGCGTGCGCGAGTTGCGGCAGAACGCGAGCAAGTACCTGAAGCGGGCCGCCGCTGGTGAGACGCTGGTGATCACCGAGCACGGTGTTCCAGTGGCCATGCTGGCGCCGCCGCCGAAACCGTCCCTGCGCGAGCAGTTGATCGCCAACGGCGAGCTACTTCCAGCTGGCGGCAGCAAGGACGCGTGGTTCGAGCCACCGCTGCCCGCCGACCCTGGAAAGCCGTTGTTGTCGGAGATCCTGCAGCAGATGCGGGACGAGGAGCGCTGGTGATCTACTTCGATTCGTCCGCCATGATCAAGCTGGTCCTCCAGGAGCCGGAGAGCGCGGCTTTCCGGGAGTGGGTGAGCGAGGTCAGGCACGAGACGTCGATCAGTAGTTCGCTGATCAGGGTCGAAGTGGTTCGAGCTGCCAGCCGGTACGGAACGGATGCCTCGGCAAGGGCGCGCTCGGTGCTCGCCGGGCTGGAGACGATGCCGATGACCTACGACCTGCTCGACGAGGCCGCCGCGCTGCCGTTGCAGGTCAAGAGCCTCGATGCCATCCACCTGGCGACGGCGATCCGGCTGCGCAGTGAGCTGAAGACGTTCGTCTCCTACGACAAGCAGCTCATCGCAGCGGCGAGCGTGGTCGGCCTGAACGTCGAGACGCCCGGGGCGTCGTAGGCTGGGGCCCATGCCCGTCAGTGCCCCCCTGAAGCCAGGTCAGCAGTCCCCGCGCCGCCCCGTGCCCTCGCACATCGCCCGGCCCGAGTACGTCGACAAGCCCGCCCCGACGCGCAACACCGATCCGTGGGTGCAGCCGGACGAGGTGATCGAGGCGATGCGCGTCGCGGGCAAGCTCGCCGCGCAGGCGCTGGAGGAGGCGGGCAAGGCGATCGCGCCCGGCGTGACCACCGACCACGTGGACGCGGTCGTGCACGAGTTCCTCTGCGACAACAAGGCCTACCCGTCGACGCTGGGCTACCGGCAGTTCCCGAAGTCCTGCTGCACCTCGCTGAACGAGGTCATCTGCCACGGCATCCCGGACTCCACGGTGATCTCCGACGGCGACATCGTGAACGTGGACGTGACCGCGTTCATCGGCGGAGTGCACGGCGACACCAACGGGACCTTCCTCGCCGGCGAGGTCGACGAGGAGTCGCGGCTGCTGGTGGAGCGCACCCGCGAGGCCACGATGCGCGCGATCAAGGCGGTCAAGCCGGGCAGGCAGATCAACGTGATCGGCCGGGTGATCGAGGCCTACGCGAAGCGCTTCGGCTACGGCGTGGTCCGCGACTTCACCGGCCACGGCATCGGCCGCTCCTTCCACAGCGGGCTCGTGGTGCTGCACTACGACGAGCCGAAGATGGACACCGTGCTGGAGCCCGGGATGACCTTCACGATCGAGCCGATGATCACGCTCGGCACGATCGACTACGACATCTGGGACGACGGCTGGACGGTCACCACCAAGGACAAGAAGCGCACCGCGCAGTTCGAGCACACGATCGTCGTCACCAGGGACGGCTCCGAGATCCTGACGCTGCCGTGATCGGAGTTCAGGCCGTGATCGAGTTCAGGCGCTGGTCGGAGGCGGACGCGGCCTGGTACGTCGAGCAGTCCAAGGACCCGGAGATCCTGCGCTGGACCACGGACGCCCCCGACCTCACCGTCGAGTTCGTGCGCGGGCGGATCGCCGAGCTGACCGAGGACTCGCTGGCCTGGATGATCGTCGACGCGGAGACGGGCGAGCCGCTCGGCAACGCGGCGGTGGACGTGAAGGGCGAGCTGGCCGAGCCCTCGTACTGGGTGGCTTCGTCGGCACGCGGGCGCGGTGTGGCCACGGCGGCGTTGCTGGAGATGTGCGCGCGAGCGCGGGCGGCGGGGGCCGAACGCGTCGAGGTGATCGTCCACCGGGACAACGCGGCCTCGGCGCGGGTGGCGGGCAAGGTCGGCTTCGTCGAGATCGAGTCCTTCGACAACCCCAAGCTCGGGCCGTGCGTGCGCTACCGGCTGGGCGGGTGAGCCGGGGCGGAGCGCTGCTCGTCGCGGGGACCACCTCCGACGCGGGCAAGAGCGTTGTGGTCGCGGGCCTGTGCCGGTGGCTGGCCAGGAAGGGCGTGCGGGTCGCGCCCTTCAAGGCGCAGAACATGTCCAACAACTCCGTGGTGACGGCCGACGGCGGCGAGATCGGGCGCGCGCAGGCGGTGCAGGCGGCCGCCGCTGGCCTGGAGCCGTCGGTCCGGTTCAACCCGGTGCTGCTCAAGCCGGGCAGCGACCGCAGCTCGCAGGTCGTCGTGCTGGGCAAGGCCCTCGGCCAGGTGAGCGCGATGTCCTACCGGCAGCGCAAGCTGGAGCTGGCCGAGGTCGTCGCGTCCACATTGGACGGTTTGCGGCAGGACTACGAGGCCGTGGTCTGCGAGGGCGCGGGCTCGCCGACCGAGATCAACCTGCGCGCCAACGACATCGCGAACATGGGCCTGGCCAGGGCGGCGGAGCTGCCGGTCTTGGTCGTCGGCGACATCGACCGGGGCGGGGTGTTCGCGCACCTCTTCGGCACGCTCGCGCTGCTCGACGCCGCAGACCAGGCACTGGTCAGCGGGTTCGTGATCAACAAGTTCCGTGGTGATCCGGCGCTGCTGGAGCCGGGGCTCGACCAGATCACCGCGCTGACCGGGCGGCCCGTGCTCGGCGTCCTGCCATGGCGCGAAGAACTGTGGCTGGACGCTGAGGATTCGTTGTCCTACACGGCGGACGGCGTCGTCGGCCGCCCCGCGCCGCCCGCCGGAGAGCAGTGGCTGCGCGTCGCAGTGGTGCGGTTGCCCAGGATCTCCAACGCCACCGACGTCGAAGCGCTGGCCTGTGAGCCCGGGGTCTCGGTCCGCTTCGTCACTGAGCCTTCCCGCATCGCGGACGCTGACCTCGTCCTGCTCCCGGGCTCGAAGTCCACAGTGGACGATCTGGAGTGGTTGCGCCGCACGGGTTTGGCCGAGGCCATCGCGCGCCACGCGGCCAAGGGCCTGCCTGTCGCCGGGATCTGCGGCGGCTTCCAGATGCTGGGCGCGCGGATAACCGACCGCGTCGAGTCGGCGGCGGGGGAGGTCGACGGGCTCGGCCTACTCGACTTCGACGTCGAGTTCCGCGAGCGCAAGACCCTTGAACGCCCAATGGGAACGGCGTTCGGCGAAGCGGTGCACGGCTACGAGATCCACCACGGCGCCGTCACGAGATCGGCCGAGAAACCCTTGGTGGAGCTGGAGAACGGGCTCGGCGAGGGCGCCCTCACGGACAACGTCATCGGCACGCACTGGCACGGCTTGTTCGAGAACGACGCCTTCCGTGCGGAGTTCCTGCGCTGGGCGGCCGAACGCGGCGGCAGGGACGGGTTCGCCGTGGCGGGCGGGGTGTCCTTCGCCAGGCTGCGCGCGGCGCAGCTGGACCTGCTCGGCGACCTGGTCGCGGACAACCTGGACACCGACGCGGTCATGCGCCTGCTGGAACGCGGTGCTCCCGGCGGGATGCGCACCATCCCGCCAGGAGCCTGATTCACGAGCTGGGGCCCCGGAACGCTTCGAGAACGGCCTTGGCGATCTTCTCCCCGCCGTCACCGAGCCTGGCCCGGTACTTGTCGATGATCACCTGCTCGCGGGAGGGGTCCACCCGGCCGCCGCCCGCAGACGTGCGAGCGCGCTGCACCGCCTCCGACGCCTCCTTGCGCTGGCCCAGCAGCTCGACGATCTGCCGGTCCAGGTCGTCGATGCGCGTCCGCTGCTGGGAGATCACGTCCGAGGGCGCTGGCGGGGCGGGAGGTGGTGTGCTCCCGCACGCCGACAACGTGAGAACTCCGAGCAGCGCAAGGACAACGCGCATCGCCGACCTCCTTGAGTCGTGGCTACGGGCAACCGTAGATCACAGCTCGACGCGCACGTCGTAGTCGCTCAGCCAGCCGTCCAGCGTCAGGATGACCTCCAGGGGGCGCCGCGCGGCGATCGAGGAGCCCCGGTCGAGCAGGCTCCGCGTCTTGTCCGGGTCCACCAGCTCGAACGCGCGCGAGGTCCCCGCGTGCAGGAGGGCGCTGACCCGGTCGTGCAGTGCGGAGTCATATCCAGTGTCCTGTGTGGACGGATACGGGCTCTTCACGCGGTCCACCACCGACTGCGGCAGCACGTCCGCGGTCGCCGCGCGCAGCAGGCTCTTCTCCCTGCCGTCGAAGGTCTTCATCGCCCACGGCGCGTTGAACACGTACTCGACGAGCCGGTGGTCGCAGAACGGCACGCGGACTTCGAGCCCGACGGCCATGCTCATTCGGTCCTTGCGGTCCAGCAGCGAGTTCACGAAGCGGGTCAGGTGCAGGTAGCTGACCTCCCGCATGCGCGCCTCCTTGCCGGACTCGCCCGCCAGCTTCGGCGCCTCGGCGATCGCCTCCGCGTAGCGCTGCTGGATGTAGCCGCCGATGTCGAGCTTGCCGACGACGTCCTCGCGCAGGAAGTCCGGCCGGTCGACGTTGCCCATGACGTGCATGGCCAGCCAGGGGAAGGTCGGCGCGTTCACGGCCTGCTCGTTGTGGAACCACGCGTAGCCGCCGAAGACCTCGTCCGCCGACTCGCCGGAGAGCGCGACCGTCGAGCGCTTCCTGATCTCCTGGAAGAGCAGGTAGAGCGAGATGTCCATGTCTCCCATGGAGATCGGCAGATCGCGGGCGCGGAGCACGGCCTTGCGCGCGCCGTCGTCGAGCAGGTCGGCGTTGTTCAGCACGATGTTGGTGTGGTCGGCCGCCACGTGCTCGGCCACGTCGGTGACGAAGGGCGCGTCCGGGCTCGGCCGGAACTCGTCGGCCTGGAAGTTCTCGGTGTAGCCCGCGAAGTCGACGGAGAACGAGCGCACCGGCACGTCGAGCGACTTCGCCGCGAGCGCGGTGAGGGCGCTGGAGTCCAGGCCGCCGGAGAGCAGCGTGCACAGCGGCACGTCGGAGATCAGCTGCCTGGCCACGATGTCGTCCAGCAGCTCGCGCACGGTGCTGATCGTGGTGTCCAGGTCGTCGGTGTGCTCGCGCGCTTCGAGCTTCCAGTAGGTGCTCTTCCGCAAGCCCGACCGCGACACGCGCACCAGGCTGCCGGGGCGGACCTCGTGCATGCCGTCGAGGATCGCCACCTCCGGCGTCTTCACGAAGGACAGCGCCTCGGCGAGGCCTTCCGCGCCGATGACGGCCTTGGCGAGCGGGTTGGCCAGGATCGCCTTGGGCTCGGAGCCGAAGAGCACGCCGTCGGCGGTGGGGTAGTAGTACAGCGGCTTGATGCCGAGGCGGTCGCGCACGAGCAGCAGTTCCTCGCTGCGCGGGTCCCAGATGGCGAAGGCGTACATGCCGTTGAGCCGGTCGACCAGGCCCGCACCCCACTCCAGGTAGGAGCGCAGCACGACCTCGGTGTCACTGCTGGTGGAGAACTCGTGCCCGCGCCGGATGAGCTCCGCGCGCAGTTCCTTGAAGTTGTACGCCTCACCGCTGTAGGTGATGACGGCTTCGACCTCGCCGTCCCGCGCGGCGACCATCGGCTGCGCGCCGCCGTCGATGTCGATCACCGAGAGCCTGCGGTGGCCGAGCGCCGCGTGCTGGGCGAACCAGCTCCCGCCCGCGTCGGGACCTCGGCAGACCATCGTCTCGGTCATCGCGGCGACCGCGTCCCGCTCGGTCGTCAGATCGTGCCGATAAGCCACCCATCCCGTGATTCCGCACATCGCAGATCCCCTTTTCTCGTGGATAACGACCACGTTACGACGCACAGTTGCGCGGCGCAACAGTAGGGAGGTAAGGTGCGTATGTGACAGAGCGGACAAATGGCTCAGGAATGACCGAGCTGGAGCAGCAGCTGACGCTGTTCGCGCGCAAGGCCGTCTGGCGGAGCTGGTCGAAGGGCTACCAGGGCCTCGACCACATCACCTACCCGTACCTGGCCGCTGTCGCGCTGCGGGGCGAGGGCCGCGTCGGAGACCTGGCCAAGCAGTTCGCCGTCGACAAGTCCACCGCGAGCAGGCACGTGGCGAAGCTCCAGGCAGCGGGCTTGATCGAGCCGGTGGAGAACCCGCCGGACGCGCGGTCGATCCCGCTTCGCGTCACCGCCGCCGGGATGCGGCTGCTCGGCGATGTGCAGGCCGAGCGCGCGGCATGGCTGCGCGCGGCGCTGGCCGACTGGGACGAGGAGGACCAGCGCGTCCTCGCGACGCTGATGGCCCGGTTGAATGCCGGGCTGGAGTCAACTCTGTGACCTGGTCAATTCTGTGACTTCTTGTCTTTTCCCGGGAGGTTTGACAACAGTTCTTCCAGGAAGCCGCCTGCTTCCCTGACGGCTTTTTCCGGGTCCTGTTCGCGCACGGCGTCGAGCAGTTCCGTGTGCGAGACGTGCTCCTCGGTGCGCAGGCTGGTGTCCACGGTCGCCGCGACGCTGGAGCGCACCGCCTCGGTGAAGCCGCGATAGAGCTCGGTCAGCACGTTGTTGTGCGAGCACTCCACCAGGAACAGGTGGAAGTCGGTGTCGAGCTGCACCATCAGGTCGAACTCGCCCGCCGCCAGCGCGGCGTCGCGCTCGGCGAGGATGCGCTCCAGCTCGGCGAGGTCCTTGGCGCTGCGCCGGGTCGCGGCTTGGCGCGCGCCCTCGACCTCCAGCGCTCGCCGCACTTCGAGCACGTCGCGCAGCTCCGAGCCGCACAGTCTGCGGACCGCGCCGGAGAGTTCGCTGGTCGCGCGGACGAACGTGCCGTCGCCCTGCCGGACCTCCAGCAGCCCGGCGTGCGCGAGCGCGCGAACCGCCTCGCGGACCGTGTTGCGGCCGACGCCGAGCGCGGTCACCAGCTCCGGCTCGGGCGGAATGCGGCGGCCGACCGGCCACTCGCCCGACGTGACCAGCGCGCGCATCTGTTCGATGACCTGGTCGACCAGGCCCGCGCGCCGGGTAGTGGCCAAGGGCACAGGCTCATCCTTTCATCCGAACATCCCATGTTTGTCATACTCGTTCGCGTGACGCTCTCGCCTCAGCTCGACCAGCCTGCCAGCACCCGGTCCGCGCCCGCCGCGAGCGTGGCCGGTGGACTGGCGCTGGTCGTGGGCGTGGTGCTGGCCGCGGCCAACCTGCGTCCCGCCGTGACCAGTCTGGCGGCGGTGCTCTCCGAGGTGCGGGACACGCTCGGCGTTTCCGCCGCATGGACCAGCGCCGTCACCGCGATCCCGACGCTGTGCTTCGGCCTGGTCGGCATGCTCGCCCCGTGGTTCAGCCGCCGCTACGGCGCCCGCACAGTGATCGGCGGAGCGCTCGCGCTGATCACGGTGGGCCTGGCGCTGCGCGTGGTCGACGGGCCGTTCGTGCTCGTCGCGGGCACGTTCCTGGCCTGCGCGGCGATCGCGGTCTGCAACGTCCTCATCCCCGTCGTGGTCAAGGATTCCTTCCCCGCCAGCAAGGTCGGTGCGGTCACCGGCGCCTACAGCGCGGCGCTGTCCGCCGGCGGCGCGGTCGCCGCCGCGTTCACCGCTCCGCTGGAGGAACTCGTCGGCGGCTGGCGCGGCGCGGTCGGCATGTGGGCGCTGCTCGGCGTCCTCGCGCTCGTCACCTGGTCGCTCGCCGGTCGCGGTCCCGCGCCGTCCGAGGCGGTCGTGGCGGGCGCGGCGCCTCGTCGTTCACTTCTGCGCAGCCCGTTGGCTTGGGCTGTCACGGTTTTCTTCGGTTTCCAGTCGCTGGTGGCCTACACCGTCATGGGCTGGCTCCCGGAGATCCTGCGTGACACCGCAGGCGCCTCCTCGACCACGGCCGGGCAGCTGCTGGCCATCGTGATGGTCCTCGGCGTGCCGGTCTCGATGATCGTTCCGCCGCTGGCCGCGCGTGCCCGCTCCCAGTCCCTGTGGGCGATGTCGATGGCCTTCACCGGCTTCGTCGGCTTCGCCGGACTGCTGCTCTGGCCCACCGCCGCGACCGGCCTGTGGATCTTGCTGATCGGCATCGGCATGGGCGTGTTCCCGTTGGCGCTCACCCTGATCACGCTGCGGGCGCGCACCGGCCAGGACACCGCGCGGCTGTCCGCGATGGCGCAGAGCGTCGGCTACCTCATCGCGGCCGTCGGCCCCTTCGCGGTCGGCCTCCTGCACGGCCTCACCGGCACCTGGACCGCGTCCCTCGTGCTGGTCCTCGTGGTCCTCGCCGCCCAGATCCTCCTCGGCCACATCGCCGGCCGCCCCCGCTACGTCTGACCCCCGCGCTCCGCCCACCAGCTAGAATGGGTGGTCTAGGCCTTCCCGTTTCGTACTCCTAGCGGGATTTGGGAGCGCTCTCTTTCCCGAGTGGAGTACGAAATGGGTTCTGGCGTGCCTGGGGTGAGGTGTGTGCGGAACGTGTCGTCGGCCGCCTCACACGGGTGTGGGGCGGCCGACGACGGTTTGGCTAGTGCTTCACGGGGAGCTTGAGGAGGGCGTTCTCCACCAGCTCCGGCATCGTGGGGTGAATCCAGTACTGGCCGGTCGCGATGGTCCGCGCGGTCTGGCCGAAATGCATGGCCTGGATCAGCGGCTGGATCAGTGTTCCCGCTTCCGGGCCGATGATGTGCGCGCCGAGCAGCTGGCCGGTGTCGGGGTCGGCGATCAGCTTGCAGAAGCCCGTCGTGTCCTCCATCGCCCAGCCGTAGGCGATGCCCGCGTACTCCTGCACTGCGGTCACGTAGTTCACCCCGGCCGCGCGCGCCTCCTGCTCGGTCAGGCCGACGGCGGCGATGGTCGGCGAGGAGAACACCGCGTGCGGCACGAAGCGGTGGTCGGAGGCGAGCAGCTTCTCCGGCTGCAACAGGTTGTGCTGCACCACGCGGGACTCGTGGTTGGCCACGTGCTTCAGCTGGAACGGCGAGGAGATGTCGCCGAGCGCCCAGATCCCGTCGACCCCCGTGCGCTGGAACTCGTCCACCACCACGCGGCCGTCGGGGTGCGTCGCCACACCCGTCGCGGCGACGTCGAGCGTGTCGGAGTTCGGGGTGCGCCCCACCGCGACGAGCAGTTCCTCAGCCTCCACGACCTCGGCGCCGTTGGGGCCGTTGAGGTGCAGCCGCACCACGCCGTCGACCCGCTCCGCGCGGACGGTCTCGCGGTTCAGGCGGAGGTCCCACCGCTGCGCGGCCAGCTCGGTGAAGCGCGCGGAGACCTCCTCGTCCTCGGCGCGCAGAACTGTGCCGGAGCGCGCGATCAGCGTGACGTCCACGCCGAAGGAGGAGAACACGTGCGCGAACTCCGTCGCGACGAAGCCGCTGCCGAGCACGATCATCCGCCTGGGCAGCTCGTCCAGCCGCATCACGGTGTCGTTGGTGTGGAAGCCCGTTTCGACCAGACCGGGGATCTCCGGGACAACCGCCCTGCTGCCCGCCGCGAGCACGAAGCGGTCGGCGGTGATGACCTCGCCCGTGCCTGTGTCGAGCTGCTTGGGGCCGACGAACTTCGCCTCGCCGGTGAACACCGTGACGTTCGGGCAGTCCTCCACGCGGTAGCGCTTGCCGCCCGCCGCGATCGGGTCGATGCGGCCGAACACGCGGTCGCGGATCTCCGGCCAGCGCACGCCGTGCAGCTCCGAGTCGACACCGAGCTTCGTGCCCGCCGCCGGGGTGCTCGCCACGTTCGCCGTGTGCACGAACATCTTCGTCGGGATGCAGCCGACGTTGAGGCACGTCCCGCCGAAGACGCCCTTCTCGACGATGGCCACGTTCCAGTCGTCGAACCGCTCGTCGAGGATCGAGTTCCCCGAGCCGGTGCCGATGATCACCAGGTCAAAATGCCGCACGGTGCGTCCCTTCGAGATCCGTCGAGCCCGACCGTACCCGCGCCCCGTCCGTCCCAAGTGTCCGGAAGGTTCGTGGCACTTGTCACGGCAACCCCGCTGTCGAGCTCTTCCGCCGAGTACAACGGATTCATGCGGCTCTTGTCTTCCCGTCGAATGCTGGTGGCGACCGTTCTGGCGCTGGCGTTCATAGCCGCCTGCGGTGCTCCGCCGTCCCCTCCAC
>NZ_MUMH01000167.1 GCF_002155965.1 Allokutzneria sp. NRRL B-24872 | reverse complement strand
GACGCCGAGGGCGCGCCCTCGCGGCAGCAGATCGCGCGGTGGGTGCAGCACTCGGAGAACGACTTCGTCGGCGCGCCGACCGGCCTGCTGGACCAGACGGCCTCGCTGTGCTGCGCCAAGGGCAACGTGCTGTTCCTGGACGTGCGCTCCGGCGAGTCCGAGCAGGTGCCCTTCGACGCCGCCGCCGAGGACCTCGCCGTGCTGGTGATCGACACCAGGGCGAACCACTCGCTGGCCGACTCCGCCTACGGTGAGCGGCGGCGCGGGTGCGAGCGCGCGGCGGAGCTGCTGGGCGTCGCCGCGCTGCGCGACGTGGCGGTCGACGACCTGCCCTCGGCCCTGGAGCGGCTGCCGGGCGAGCTCGCTCCGCTGGCGCGGCACGTGGTCACGGAGAACGCCAGGGTGCTGGAGACCGTCGAGCTGTTGCGGGCGGGCAAGATGGCGCAGATCGGCCCGCTGCTCACCGCCTCGCACGAGAGCCTGCGGGATGACTACCGGGTCTCCTGCGCGGAGCTGGACGTCGCGGTCGACGCGGCGCTGTCCGCCGGGGCGCTCGGCGCGCGCATGGTCGGCGGCGGCTTCGGCGGCTCGGCCATCGCGCTGACCTCCACCGCGGTCCTCGACGACGTGCGGCGCGCGGTGAACGCGGCCTACACCGAGCGGGCCTTCACCCTGCCCCGGTTGTTCGTGGCGGTCCCGGCCGCCGGCGCCGGACGGGACGAGGCCGCCGAGGACCGCGAGGCAGACCAGAACGAACACGACGCATGACCCAGTGAGGAAGGTAGGAACCAGGTGAAGCTGCTCGTCACGGGCGGGGCCGGATACGTCGGCAGCGTGAACGCCGCCCGGCTGCTGGAGGCCGGGCACGAGGTCGTCGTGCTCGACGACCTGTCGACGGGGCACGCGGACGCGGTCCCGCACGGCGCCCGCTTCGTCGAGGGCGACGCGGGGGACGCGGGCTCGCTGCTGGCCGAGGGCTTCGACGGGGTGCTGCACTTCGCGGCCAAGTCCCTGGTCGGGGAGTCCATGGAGAACCCGTCCAAGTACTGGCACGGCAACGTGATGACCGCGTTGAACCTGTTGGACGCCATGCGGGACAACGGAACCCCGCGCCTGGTGTTCTCCTCCACCGCCGCCACCTACGGCGAACCGGAGGAGGTGCCGATCAAGGAGTCCGCGCCGACCCGGCCGACCAACACCTACGGCGCCTCGAAGCTGGCGATCGACTTCGCGATCACCTCCTACGCGGCCGCGCACGGCCTCGCGGCGGTGAGCCTGCGCTACTTCAACGTCGCGGGCGCCTACCTGAACTACGGCGAGCGGCACGCGGTCGAGACCCACCTGATCCCGATCGTGCTCCAGGTCGCGCTCGGCCAGCGCGAGCAGGTCCAGATGTACGGCGAGGACTGGCCCACCGAGGACGGCACCTGCGTCCGGGACTACATCCACGTCGTGGACCTCGCCGACGCGCATCTGCTGGCGCTGCAGCACGCCGAGCCGGGCCAGCACCGGATCTACAACCTGGGCAGTGGCACCGGGTTCTCGGTCAAGCAGGTCATCGACACCTGCCGCGAGGTCACCGGGCACCCGATCCCGGCCGCCGTCGCCCCGCGCCGCGCCGGTGACCCGGCCGTGCTGGTCGCCTCCAGCGACCTGGCGCAGGAGGAGCTGGGCTGGAAGCCGCAGCGCACCGACCTCGCCAGCATCGTCGGCGACGCGTGGGAGTTCACCCGCAAGCGCTGAGTGCTCCGCCGCCGGTCGCGGAGGTCCTCCGCGACCGGCGGTCACGTCGTCTCCATCAGGCGGCGGTGCTGGGCCACGCCGTCCAGCGCGAGCAGTTCGATCTGGCCGGGCGGCAGCCCGGTGTCCAGCGCGACGCGCAGCAGCCGGGCCAAGCAGTGGGCGTCATCGGCCGCCTCCGCCGCCTCCAGCGCGATGCTGGCCAGCGCGCCGTCGCCCCGCAGGTAGCAGGAGTAGGCGAGCAGCGCGGCGGGCTCCGCCCGTTCCGGGCCGGGCACCGCTCTGGTCAGCTCCAGCCACAGCCTCTCGGCCGCCTCAGCCCGGTCACCGAGCACCGTGGCCAGGCACGCGTCCCGGACCGGGTGGTGCGCGAGGCCCATCGCCAGCAGCGCGACGTCCTCGTCGGAGAGCTGGAGCCGGTGCTGCTCCGTCGCCTCGATGGTGTCGTGCACCATGCGCAGCGCCGCGGCCGGGCCGTCGAATCCCGGCGGGGTGAGGCCGCCCGAACCGTCCAGCAGCGCGTCGATGAGCGCGGTGCGCCGGGCGAGCACGTCCGGCGGGGCGGGATCGAGCAGCGCGCGCAACTCCTCGCGGCTGGCGAAGGTCACGTTGCCCGCGAGCGCGCTCGCCGCGGCGAGCGCGTTGGTGGCCGGGTCGGGCAGGACACCGCCGCAGTCCGGCTCGTCGTAGCAGCGCCAGACCGCTCCGTCCACAATGGACTCCACCCAGACGGCGTGCCGGAACCGGATCTTGGCAGCGTCGAACGCCTCGTCGAGTTCGGCGATCAGTCCCGCGTGCGGTAGCTCGGCGGGCCACGGCGCCGGTGCCCCCGGGCACACCACCACCGCGACGATCCGGGTGCTCTTGTGCCCCAGCACGGGTGCGAGCAGTTGCGCCGCGACGGCCGGGCGGTTCTCGACGGCGGGCAGGTCGACCCGCAGCGCGAGGCCGACGCGGGTGCGTTTCTTGCGTTTGGTGAGGCAGACCAGGACCAGGGATTCGGTCGGGTGGAAGCCGAGCAGGTGCGGGACGGCCGCGACCAGGTCGGCGATGTCGTGGAGCCGGGTCGTTCCGCTCAGGGCGGTGGTGGAGGGCATGTCCCCACTGTCATCGCCCGGGGGTCGTTCGGGACCGCGCCGGGCGAATCTGTGGATGGACGGGGCTGATGTGGACAACTAGCCGCACCTGCTCGCTCGCACCCCTGCCGTTTCGCGCTCTTTCCCAGCTGTGAGCGCGAAACGGGAGGGGCAAGCACACGATGGGGTGGAGCTAGGAGATCTCGATCGGCGTGGTTGTTCTGGTGCCGTTGACCGCCACGCCGAGCTCGACCTTGCCGGGCCGGAGCGCGGTGAACGTGCCCGTCGCGGGGTCGAAGGCGGCACTGTGCGCGGGCGTGGCGCCCTGGGCCGGGCCGATGTGCAAGGCGGCCGAGCCGAACCAGTCCGCGCTCACGGGATAGCTCACGGCGATCCTGCGCTGTCCTTGAAGGACGGTTGCCCCCGCTGGTGCCGTGCTTCCGGGCGCGAGACGCGCGGGAGCGGTCAGCTCCAAGCGGTCCACGTGAGCCCTGATCTCCGACCGCACGGGGTCGCGTTGGTCAGCGGGATCGACGCGGACCATCGTCCAGCCGGTGAAGCCGCCGTCAGCGGGCGCGGCGGCGGGTGCCTTGCCGGAGTTGCCGTTGATCAGGAACGGCACGCCGTCGGTGCGGCCCGCGTGGAACAGCCCCGCGTGCGAGGCGATCGACAGCGCCGCTTTCCCGCTCCGCGCACGGAAATCGGCCAACCACTGCGACAACAGCGGCCCTTCGAGCGGATCGGTCAGCTCCGATGAACCCCCGGGCAGCGGATCGTCGACGGGGTGGTGCATGGCGACGAGCACGCCACGCACGGACGGGTCGGTCGCGGCCGAGTCCAGGGCCTGGCGCAGCAGCTTGATCTGGTCGAACCCGCCCGCGCGCAGGGTTCCGAGCGAGGAGTCGAGCAGCACCATCCGCACGCCGCCCTGGTTGACGACGCGGAAGGTGTCGCCAAAGGCCTTGCGGAACTCCTCGGTGGTGCCTGGGCCGTAGGTCTCGTGGTTGCCGGGGAGGTAGTACCAGGGCACTCCCTTGCCGACCAGCTCCTCGTCGATCACCTTGCGCGCCAGGGCGAAGTCCGCCGCAGTACCCCTGTCGACGAGGTCACCGTTGATCAGGAGGACGTCGGGCTTGGCGGCGAGCGCCTCACGGAAGGTCCGCCGTGCTTGTGCCACGAGGGGACCTTCGGGGTTGTCAGAGGTGAACTGCGCGTCGCTCACCACGGCGACCCGAAGCGCGCCGGGCTTGGTGGGAAGGTCCCCGTCGGTCACCACGACACGGTCATTGCGCGGAGCATCGGCGGGCACGGAGATATCCGAAGCCACGGACGCGGTCAGGTCATCCAGAAGGAGACGGCCCTCGTACTGTCGGCTGCCGTCTGTCTCCACCACGTAGAGCCGCTGTACGCGCAACTCGCCTGTGAGGGCCGCAGGCACCTCGGTGTCCACGTAGCGCCAACCAGTCCAGTCGACCGTCTTGGACAGATCGAGCACCGTCGCGGTGCCGGTGCTGTCGAGAAGGCTCAACCGCAACCAGGTGCCCTTGCCGTCACCGTTGACCCACGTCCCCACACGCTGCGTGCCCGCCGGTAGGACGATGGGCGTGCGCGCGTTCACGTAAGCGGCCCTGGTGACCGTGGCGCCCGTGAGCCGGTAGTCCAGCGCGAGCGCTTTGCCAGTCCTGCCTTCCACAGTGGACAGAGAGGCGCCCACGACGGCCGGGAAGACCGTGGCGTTCCACGGGTCAGCGGAGTCCATAGTGGACACACCGATGGCCTTTGTGCCGATCGTGACGCCGAAGTGCGTGACAAGGCCCCCGACCTTCACGGTGATGACAGTCCCACCGGAGGTTCCCGCAGCGGACACCGCGAACCCGTCGCCGTCTGGCGTGACGTGCACGATCCGCTGGTCATAGCTGAGCTGCACGTCGCGCGGTTCCACCCACGTGGTGAAGCCCTCCGCGTCTTGGCCCATGACACGGAAGCGCCCGTTCGCGCCGATGCCGGACAAAGCGACCCGCTCGGTGTCGGTGTCCACGCGCACAGGCGCACCGAGCACGGTCACGCCCAGCTCACCAGCAGCGCGTCCGGACGAGACGGAGAGCTTCGCGGCGCCCGGTTGTCCCGCGCGGAACACGCTCAGCCCTGAAGCAGCTTCGAGCTTGCCCGCGTTGGACGGGCTGACCTTCCATCGCGGCGAGGCGTTCACCGGAGCGCCGGTCTCGTCGTGCCCCCACGCCCCCACGGTTCGACTGAGGCCCGTAAGCACGCGGTTCGACTGCTCGCCCGCCGTCCCCGGTTCGACGCGGAACCCCGTGAGGCGACCGCTTCCGCTGGCACTGGTCAGCCCGAGGCCGTTGGGCACGATGCGCTGACCGCCGTCGGAGGGCGAGTTGTGCACGGACACAGCGCTCTGGCCGGGCAGTCGCGCGACAAGGGTCGAAGAGCCGCCACCGTCAAGGTTGAGCGCGTCGTCGGCACCGAGGGACTTCATGTACTCGCCGAGTTCGCGATAGGTCATGCCGCGACTGGAGACCTGCCTGCCATCGATCGTGACAAGCCACATCTTGCGCCCGTCAGCGGAGAATCCGACTGCGGTGCGCGGGTGGATCGCAGTATCGGTCTGCGGCAGAACGACACCGTCGCGCAGCAGCGGGAGATTGCCACCGATGGCCACCTTCAAGGGGTCGCCCTGGTGCCGTGGCTGGTAGCGGACGTCGACCTTGTCACCGACGCGCATCGATTCGAGCGCTCGCGCGCCCGAATCGATGCCCAGCAGCACCACGGTGTTCCCGGCGATCGGCCCCTCGCCAGTAGTGGAGCGAAGCGCGCTGACGACACCGTCGCGGATCTCGACCTCGCGCACCTGGTTCGCGCCCACGGCGGCCCAGGAACGCGGCTGCGTGCCCCACAACGACGTGAAGATGCCGATGCCGTTCTTGGCCACGTCCGGCGAGTTGAAGTTCGTGGCGGTGATCGAAGAGCCGCTCGGCAGGGTCACGCTCGCCTGCAGGAAGACCTCCAGCATGCGGCCGACACCGTTGCCGTTGATGCCAACGCCGTGGTTCCAGCCGCTAGCAGGCGCGTGCCGCAACGCGCCGTTGTCGATACCGATGCCCCGTGGCGCCCCGGTCTCGTTGATGTCGAAGAAGTCGCCGTTGACGCCCGCGATAGCACCGGTGCGCGCGGCCTGGTCCGTGAGCACGGTGCGCGCGGCAACCGGTCCCGGGCTCAGGTACTTCGCCTTGAGGCTCGGCTGCGACAAGTCGGCGGTGAGCACGTCACCTTGAATCCAGCCGGTGGGGCGCAGGCTGCGGAACTCGCTCAGCGCCAGACCGGGCGCGATCGGCCGCTCCGCCCGGCTGACCACCAAGTCCTCATCGGTGGCCGCGATGCGCGCGGAAGGAGTCTGTGGGAGCAGTTGGACCGGTCCGTCCACGGAGGACGAACCGGGGCGACCCTCGACCGGCTCCGGCCCGAGCGCGGCGGTCGGGGCGGCGACGCCCAGCCCGGTACCGCCCAGTGTCAGGCCGAGCACTGCGAGGACCGCGGAGACGACGGCGGTGCCACGGGTGCGCACAACGTCCTCCAGCGACTAGGTGAATAACTCACCGGAAGCACACTGTATGAAGGTGAACTTTGACTATCCACCAGAGGAAGGACGACTTGCCGCTGGACGGCCGAAAGGCCCCCTCCCCTGGCGGGAAGAGGGCCTTTCGCGGGGTGGGTCAGCGACCGAAGGCCGCCAGGAACGCCTGCTTGCCCCCGAGGGCGGGCAGGACGATCCGGGTCTGGTTCAGCGTCACGGCGAGGCCCGCGCCGGGCTTGGGCCGCAGCGTGTAGTCGTAGTCGCTGGACAGCAGCACCAGCCCGAGCTTGTTGCCTGCGGGCAGCACGTAGTCCATCGGCTGCATCTCCACGCTGAGGGAGTACCGCTCCCCCGGCTTTACCGGCTCTGTGCGGTCCGGACGCGCGCGGTTCTGCGGATCGGTCCACCCGCGCGTGATGACCTTCGTGGTGCCGTTCGGAGCGCGGTCGACGAGCACCGCGGTCACGTTCGCCGCGGGGCGGTCGAAGGCGACCTTCAGCTCAGCCTTCACGGTGCCGCTGATGCGCAGCGCCTGCTTCGCGGCGGGCGTCGCGTAGGACAGGCGGTTGCCGGAGCTGGGCAGCGCGAGCAACTGGTCGACCTTCTTGCTCGCGTCGTCGGCCAACTTCTCCACTACGGCGCTGCCGGGAACCGGCGCCGTGGCTTCGAGGTTGCCCGTGGAGGTGCCGCCCGGCCACGGGTACACCGAGACGTCACTGCTGCCGGGAACGGGCCATTCGGCTTCGTTGACCCAACTGCGGTCCTCGCGCTGGATGGTCGCTCGGGGCTCCGCCTCCACGTTGTTCTGCTGGGCGAACAGGTAGCGGGTGTACCAGCGGTTGAGCGTCTTCAGCCACTCGTCGCGGCGCAGGCCCAGCGGGTCCGTGTGGCCGGACTGGTGCCACCAGATCTTGTGCGGCACGTTGTTGGCCTTCAAAGCGTCGTACCACTGCGCGGCGTGCTTGGTCTTGACGTTCCAGTCCCTGAGGCCGTGCACGACCAGGGTCGCCGCGCGCACCTTCTTGGCGTCGTTGAGGTAGTTGCGCTCGTCCCAGAAGGGGCTGTAGTCGCCCGTCACGCGGTCCTGCTGCCGCACGATCTCGTCGATGACCGGCTTGCAGATCTCGCGATCGGAGCGGCTGTACACGTACTCCGCGAGCACGTCCGCGTCCTCGCCCTGGTAGCCACCGGGAGCGACGACCGCGCCGTCCGCGCGGTAGTAGTCGTACCAACTGGAGATCGCCGCGATGGGCACGATCGCCTCAAGGCCCTGCACGCCGGTGGAAGCCACAGCGTTCGGCAGCGTGCCGTTGTAAGACACACCCATCATCGCCGTCTTGCCCGTGGTCCACGAAGCGACAGACGGCTTGTTCGCGGTGTCGCGCGCGGTAGTGCGCCCGTTGAGCCAGTCGACCACGGAACGCGCACCGATGGTCTCGTTGCGGCCACCGGTGGTCGGGCACCCCGTGGACTCACCAGTGCCAAGCGACTCCGCGTAGACAACGGCGTAGCCGCGCTCCAGAAGGTACTTCTCGTAGCTCGATGGGCCGATCACTCCGGGGTTCGGACCGGCAGTACCGAGCGCGGCCGCGATGCGCGGGTCCTGCTTCGGGTCGGTGCCGGGGCTGTCACGCCGGTTGTCGTTGCGCGGGCCGTCCGGCACGTGCAACTCGACGTCCACGTTGTGGTTCGGCACGTTGTTCCCGCCCGCGTAGTACGGGCTCGGGAGGTAGACCACGGGCAGCTTCACGCCCTGCGTGGTCACGCGCTGGCGCACCACGTCCGCGCGCACCTCGTCGTCCTTGCCGTCCCGGTCGCTGTCGATCGGCACGCGGATGAAGACCTTCTCCCGCACCACGTCCGTCGGGTCGTAGACGGGCTGCGCCTCGCCGTCGGCGAACACCGGCTGCTGCGGCGGAGCGGCGGCCAGCGCATGCGCACCGGTCAGCGGCAACACCACCATCGCGGCCAGCAGGACTGTTCGTGCACGCCTCATCGGCTTCTCCCCTAGCAGGTTGGGTACCTGCGCACCTTCGCGGCGAGAAGCGACGGGGTCAATACTCCAAATGTCCTTCTAAATCCACACCACGTCGTGAAAGACTGCGCTGGTGAACGTGAGCGTGTTCCTGGCGGGCCTGGTGGCCCTGCCGCTCTACGGAGCCGATCACGCGCGGACCGACCTCGCGTGGTGACTGGGGCCTGACTGCCCGCACCCACGCATCCCTTTCCTTGGAAGGTCTGTTTCCGCATGTCCAACGACATCGCGGCGTTCGTCGCCGCGCTCCCCAAGACCGAACTGCACGTCCACCTCGTCGGCGCGGCCTCTGTGCCGACCGTGCTCGAACTCGCGCGCCGTCACCCCGACGGTGGCGTGCCGACTGATGAGGCGCTGCTCCAGGACTTCTATGTCTTCAGGGACTTCGCGCACTTCATCGACGTGATCCTCGCCGTCAGCGCCCTCGTGCGCACCGGTGAGGACGTCGTGACCCTGGTGACCGGTCTCGCGCGCGATCTCGCGCAGTGCACGGTGCGCTACGCAGAGGTCACCGTCACCCCGCACCTGCACCTGTTGGCTGGGATCGAGCCGGACGAGCTGGCCGAGGCTTTGGAGACCGGTCGCAAGCGCGCACTCGACGAGCACGGCGTGGTGCTGGCGTGGATTTTCGACATCCCCGGCGAAAAGGGCCGTACGGCGGGGACGACCACCGTGCGGTGGGCACTGCGCCACCGTCCACAGGGGACGGTCGCGTTCGGGCTCGGCGGGCCGGAGATCGGGGTGGGGCGCGCGCAGTTCGCCTCGATGTTCGCCCTCGCCAGGGAGGCGGGGCTGCGCAGCGTGCCGCACGCCGGGGAGACCACCGGCCCGGCGACGATCTGGTCGGCCGTGAACGACCTGGGCGCCGAGCGGATCGGTCACGGCATCTCCGCGATCCACGACCCCCGCCTGGTGGAGCACCTCGCGGAGCGTCAGATCGCGTTGGAGGTGTGCCCGACGTCGAACCTGCGCACGCGCGCGGTGCGGACGATCGGTGAGCACCCGCTGCCACGGCTGGTGCAGGCCGGCGTGCTCGTCACGCTGAACACCGACGACCCCGGCATGTTCGACACGGATCTCAACCGCGAGTACCTGTTGTGCCACAAGGAGTTCGGCTTCGACAGGAACGATCTCGCGGAACTGGCCCGCAACGGTGTGCGCGCGTCGTTCTGCGACGAGGACGTGCGCGGGCGGCTGCTCGCGGAGATCGACGCGGTGGTCTAGAACGCCGACGGAGCCCGGTCGCTGAGCGCGGCCGGGCTCACGGCGTCAGCGGGGGCGGCGGCAGACGTAGGTGATCGCGGGCGGCAGGTTCGCCCAGACCACGCGGGTCAGCAGGACCTCGTCGAAGGTGGCTTCGAGCAGGCGGCGGAAGCGGCGGGCGTTGTCCATGCCCAGCGCGTGCACGTAGGCGAAGGTGGTGAACACGCCGTGCGGCTGCAGCGTCTCCGCGACGTGGCCGAGGATCTCGCGCTGGCCCTGCTCGCCGATCAGCGCCCACGGCAGGCCGCTGACCACGGCGTCCACCGCGTCGACGCCCCGGTCGGCGAGGAGCTTGCCCAGCTCGGTGGCGTTGGCGTTGAGGACCTCCATGTGCGGGTAGTTCTCCCGCAGCAGGCCGGCCAGCTCCTCGTCCAGCTCCACGCCCAGGTAGCGGCCGCGCGTGCCGAGGCGGGCCGTGATGCCGTCGCTGACCGCACCGCTGCCCGCGCCGAGCTCGACGACGACGGGGTCGCCGGAGCCGGGGATGACCGAGGCCAGCCGGGCGGCCAGCGCGGGGGAACTGGGCCACACGCCGCCGATCAGGCTGGGGCGGCGCAGGACGGCCTGGAAGAACACGCGTGAAGCGTTGCGGGAGCTCGACACCCGTCCTAGCCTGCCCTGTCGCTCGCGGTCAGTGCCACCCACCCTCCGCTAAGAAGCACTGACCAGCATGTCTTCGAGGATCTTCGCCATGACGGCCTTGTCGGTGGCGAGCGTGAGGTAGGAGTGCTCACGCGTGGCCGGGCTGACCCACTCGTTCGCCCCGCCCGCGCCGATGCGGTTGGAGCCGCCGCGCACCTCTGTGAAGTGCTTCGCGCCGCGCACCGCGTAGTACATCGGCAGCACGTCCCACAGCTCACCGTCGACACCGGCGCCGAAGCCGATGCGGAAGGTTTCCGCGAGCGGGGACTGACCGGTGATCCGTTTGCCGAAGGACACTGACAGCTCGCCACCACTGAAAACGACCGGAGTCGGCCAGTCGTGCACCACGCGTGCCGTGGCCGCCGGGTCGAGCGCGAAGTTGAACTCCGGCTCAGTGGTGCTGCGCGGGTACTGACCGCCCATCACGACCAGTCGCGAGACCTTCCTGCGCACCAGGTCCGCGTCCGCGTCCAAGAGGTTGCGCAGGTTCGTCGTGGCACCCAGGGACACCACGACGACACTGTGGTCTTTTTGTGTGGCAAGGAGCGCGCGGTAGAGCGCGGTCGCTTCGGGCGCCGCGCTGCCGCCGCGGAGGTCGTGCGGGAACTTCTTCGCGAGCTGCGGCGCGTAGTTGTGCGCGAACTGCTCGCACGTGGAGTTGTCCGTGGGCTTGAGAGCGCCGATCGGGATGTTCGGGTGCTTGTAGTGCGTGTTGACCACATCCACCGCCGCAGCGCCCGCTTCGCCCTTGGTGTCGACCATGACACCGAGCAACTTCGCTTCGCGTTTGCTGTGCATGAGGTTGGCCATCGCGAGCGCGGGAACGTCGTCCACGGCGGCGCAGATGTCCGTGTCGATGATCAGGGGCACCGGGGCCGCGGGGGTGACCGGGACGACGAGCGTCGCGGTCACCACCACCGCGCTGAGGATGGAGAGCACGCGCAGAGACTAATACGATGCCTGCTCGCGTCTCGGGAAGCGTGCGCTCAGAGGGCGTGCAGGACCTCGGCGAGTTCCTTGGGGGCGGTGACCATCGGCCAGTGACCCGTGTCGATGTCGACACGGTGCCACGCGGGCGCAACGAACTGCTGGAAGCGCGGCATGCCCGTGGCGACCAGTCCGCGGAAGTCGTCACACGCGATCACGACGCGCTTATAAGCCGGCTCCTTGTCGCTGATGCGCAGAGCCTGCGCGTAGGTGCCGTAGGGCTGTCCGACCGCCTTGGCGCTCAGGAAGTCGTAGGTGTCCTTGTCGATGCCTGCGTCCTGGCTCAGCGCTTCGAAGGACGGGCACGGGAAGCGGCCGTCGACGTTCGGGACCGGACCCGTGAAGTCCAGCATCGCCTCACCGTTCTCGAACGGCGCCGAGTCGAGGTAGACCAGCTGGGCGAGCCGGTCACCGACACGATCCGCCACACCCGTGATCACCAGGCCCGCGTAGCTGTGGCCGACCAGGACCACGTCCTCGCGGTCGCCGATCACCTCGACCACGTCGGCGATGTGCGTCTCCAGGTCGATCGAGTTCGCGTCCCCACTGCCGTCCAAGCCGCTGAGCGTGACCGCGTGCACCTCATGCCCCTCAGCGCGCAGCAGGTCAGCGACCTCCGCGTAGGCCCAGCCGCCGATCCAAGCCCCGGGAACCAGCACGTAAGTGGCCATCTCGTCACTCCTCGCTCGATGTCGTTGGACCAACCGTAGGATCGAATCCGGGCGAAACACGTCCGGATTAAGGTTGTGACCCGTGCCACATCCCACCACCCGGCTCCTGGCCCTGCTGGAGCTGCTCCAGGCGAACCACCACCTGACCGGGCGCGAGTTGGCCGAACGCCTCGGGGTCGACGAGCGCACGGTCCGCCGCTACGCGAGCAGGCTGGTCGAGTTCGGCGTGCCGGTCGAGGCCGAGCGCGGGCGTTACGGCGGTTACCGCCTGCGCCCCGGGTACAAGCTGCCGCCACTGATGCTGAGCAACGACGAGGCCGTCGCGGTGACGCTGGGGCTCATGGCCAGCAAGCGGATCGGTCTGGCGACAGCGGAACCCGCCGTTGACAGCGCGCTCGCCAAGATCCAACGCGTGCTCCCGCCCGCATTGCGTGAACGCACGCAGGCAGTACAAGAAGCACTGGGTTTCACACTGCTTCCCCGCGAGAGCAAAGCTCCGACCACGGACACACTGCTCGTCATGGGCGAGGCCGTGCGCCGTAGGACGCGCGTGCGGCTCCGCTACAGGTCGTGGCGCGAAGAGGACTCAGAGCGCGAACTGGACCCCTACGGCGTCGTCTTCCACTCAGGCCGTTGGTACGTCACGGGGCATGACCACCGCCGTGGCGAACTGCGCACCTTCAGGCTCGACCGCGTGCAGTCGGTCTCCTTACAAGACAACACGTTTACGATCCCGGCGGACTTCAACGCCGTAGAGCACGTCACGCGGTCGCTGGCGGGCGTGCTCTACACGTGGGAGGTCGAAGTCGTAGTGGAAGGCCCCGTGGACGCTGTGCGCAAACGCATCCCACCGACGACGGGCACGGTGGTCGAAGAGCACGGTGTCGTCGTTCTACGCACGCGCGCGGAAAAGCTCGACGGGATGGCACGGATGCTCGCGGGCCTGGATTGGCCGTTCGTCATCCGCAAGCCCGTCGAACTCCGCAGTGCGCTGCGCGACTTCTCGCGCCACCTGGCCGCACTCGCAGAGCGAACAGAGTCCTTGTAGGGCAACCTGATGCGCATGGAAAAGCTCAACCCGGTCGCTGATGGAGCCGGGCGCAGAGCTGCGCTGGGAGTGGGAAACCTACGGTGCCTCCGCCGACGTCCGGGTGAAGGAAGTCGAGCAGAACCGGCTGATCCGCTTCGAATGGGGCAACTACGCACAACCGACGACGGTCGAGCTGAAGTTCACGCCGCGCTCCGCGAACGCCACCTTCGTCGAAGTCACTGAGACAGGCTTCACCGGCACCGGTGACGAAACCCTTCAGTGGGTCAACGACACCGTGGGCGGCTTCAGCACCGCCCTGTGCGCGATGAAGGCCCTTCTAGAGCACGGGATCGAACTCAACGCGGTCCCCGACCACCACCCCGTCTAGAACGCGTCGAGCAACCCTGGGCGCGGTCCTGCGAAGGCCGCGTCCAGCAACGCGTCCGTGCGGCCGTCACCACCGTGGAGCAGATCGGAGCGCCGTAGAGCCGCAGTGCTCGCGCCACCGCCGTAAAGCACCGCGAGTCCACGGCTGCTGATAACCACCTCGCCGCTACCACCGGGCTCCAGTGACGCCGAGCCAGCCGCGACGACCAAGCGGTGCGGTCCCGCGTTCCACGGGCACACGTCGTCCACGATCTCCAGGTCCACGGTCGCGCGCAGCTCCGGCCAGCCGCGGGCCGCGATAGCCGCACTCGCGTCCACTAGGCGCAGCATCCACGCATCGGTCGACGCCCGCTCCAAGTGCACAGGCAGGCCCCACGTGAGCTCGTCGGGCACCGCGAGGCGCAGCTCCGTCGTGGGCGCCACGGTGCCCCAACTGCCGAACTGCGCGACCAGCGTCGTGAGCGCGCGATCGGTCAGCGTGACCAGATCGGTGACTACGAGCTTCGCGCCGGGGCCGTAGTTGTCCGTGCGCTGCCAACTCGCGTAGCCCTCCGCGCCGTCAGGGCCCTCCACCAGTGTCATGCGGTACTCGTCGAGCACTTCGGCAGGCGTGGCCTTGAACAGCGGGCCGCTGCGCTCCATGAGGCCGTTCCCTGCACGCGCGTAGGCGCGGTAGACCTCCATAACCGTCGGGAAGTCCTCAACGGTCACGCGTCGCACGGTCACTCCGGCCGCGGGCCGCACCGACTGCAAGGCCGTGGTGGCGACACGCTCGTCGACGATCGCGCCGACCTGCTCCCAACCGAGCTTGCGGTAGAGACCCGGCACGCTAGGCATCAACGTGCTGATGACCGCGCCACGGTCACGCGCGGCACCGAGCATGTGCTTGAGCAGCTTCTGCGCGACGCCAGCCCCACGGAACTCCGGAGCCACCGCTACGCCCGCGATACCGCTCGCGGGGACGAGCCGCCCGCCGAACCACTGCCCCTGTTCGCGGTCAGCGGCGTCCGCGACGAGCGCGCCTCGCGAGTCGAACACGCCCCACCAGTTCACGCCTGCCTGGTCCGCGATGCGCGGCAGTGTCGCTTGAACCTGGGACAACGGCTGGGTTCGCCCGAACGCGACGCGGTTGAGCTCGTAGCGGGCAGGCACGTCCTCGTCGGCGAGTGGCCGGATCGTCAGCTCCACGCGCTCATTCTTGTCCACCGGCACGCACTCCGACCACCAGAAACATGGGCAGAACCGCGAGGAACCGCCCGCGCGAACCCCGCGAAGCCTGCTCGGCGAGCCAGCCGTCCGCACCGGCGGCGATCTGCGAGACCAGGGGCGCGACGGCGGCGTAGTCGGTGTGCACCGCCGTCTGCACCTCCACGTGCACATCGGTGAACCCGTTGTCGAGCAACAGCGCCCGGTACTTCAAAGCACCGCGCGGCGTCGACATCCGCTGCGCGTGGGCGCGCATGAGCGAACGGGTCAGATCGGGGTCGTCGGAGTCCAGCGCCCACAGGTCGTACTCCTGACCGATCAGGATGATCCTGCCGCTGGGCACGAGCACCCGGCGCGCCTCCGCAAGCGCTTTCTCAGGCTCAGCAAGGAGGTGGTAGAGCCGCTGAGCGCGATAGCAGTCCACAGTGGACGAATCGACCGGAAGCGATTCAGCTTTCCCCTCGCGGAAGTCGCACGCCGGAAACCATTCGCGGGCAAAGGACAACGACACGTCGACGCCGATCGGCCGCGCGCCGAGCGAGGCGAGCTCGGCGACCGCGTGACCGGTTCCGCACCCAACGTCGAGCACGACCTCACCCGGCTTCACCGCCAGGAGTTCGTGTGAGCGTTCCCTCAGCGCCCTGCCCTGGGGCATGCGCTCCGTCTGGTCCCAGAACGGCGGCTGTGTCACGCCTCTTAGTCTTCACGATCAGCATCGACAGCGCAGCAGCCACCGTGCTGAGCCCCGCAGCGACGTACCACGCGACGGTGTACTCGCCGAGGGAATCGCGCACCAAGCCCGCCGCAGTGGCCGCGATCGCCGCGCCGACCTGGTGCGACGCGAAGACCCATCCGAAGACCACCGCACCGTCTGCGCCGAAGTGCTCACGGCACAGTGCGACGGTCGGCGGGACAGTGGCCACCCAGTCCAAGCCGTAGAAGATGATGAACACCAGCATGCTCGGGTGCGCGGTCGCGTCGAACAGGCTGGGCAGGATCGCCAACGACACGCCCCGCAGCCCGTAGTAGATCGCGAGCAGCACACGGGAGTCGATCCGGTCCGTCAGCCAACCGGAGAACACAGTGCCCGCGACGTCGAAAATGCCCACCAGAGCCAGCAGTCCCGCAGCGGCCGTCGTAGGCATGCCGTGGTCGTGCGCGGCGGGGATGAAGTGCGTGCCCACCAAGCCGTTCGTAGTCATGCCGCAGATCGCGAAGCCGCCCGCGAGGTACCAGAACGTCTTGGTGCGCGCGGCGGAGAACAGTGCGCGAACAGCCCGTCGCGCCGCTCCCCCTTCAGGAACCGGCGGAGGCGAAACAGGTCCCGAAGCACCGTAGGCCGTCAAACCGACCTCGCTGGGGTGATCGCGCAACAGCCACAACACAAGCGGCACAACGGCTAGTGCTGCCAAGGCGACCGTGAGCGACGCGAAGCGCCACGTGCCCTGTTCGACAATCAACGCGAGCACTGGCAGGAACACCAACTGTCCCGCCGCACCGCCCGCGGTGAGCACGCCGGTCACGATGCCCCGGTGCTTCACGAACCACCGATTGGTCACCGTCGCCACGAACGCCAACGTCATCGATCCAGTGCCCAAACCGACGAAAACACCCCAGAACAGGATGAGCTGCCAGGACTGCGCCATGAACACCGTGAGCCCACTGCCCGCCGCGACCAGAAGCAGTGCCCACGCGACCACCTGCCGGATACCGAAGCGGTCCATCAGCGCGGCGGCGAACGGTGAAGTCAGGCCGTAGAGCAACAGGTTGATCGAGACAGCGAGCGAGATCGTGCTCAGCGGCCAGCCGAACTCCTCGTGCAGCGGGTTGATCATCACTCCGGGGGTGGCCCGGAACCCGGCGGCGCCGACCAGCGCGACGAAGGCCACGGCGGCGACGATCCAGGCGCGGTGCGGTGCCCCGCGAAATCTCTGTCTCACCGGATGAGCTTCGACCAGCGGTTTCACTCGGACGAGTGGCCTGATGGCCAACCTGTGTCAGGATCGGGCCATGACCGGACCGCACCGCATCGCCGTGCTCGCGCTGGAGGGCTCGGTGGGATTCGACCTCGGGGTGCCCGCGCAGGTCTTCGGCGCCGCGCGGGACGACGACGGCTCACCGCTGTACGAGGTGCGCGTCTGCACGCCGGACGGCGGCCCGATCCGCTGCGCCGCCGGGTACCGCGTCCACCCCGAGCACGGCCCCGAGGCGCTGGACTGGGCCCAGACGGTGATCACCATCGGCATGCAGCAGGGCAGCCCGGTCAAGGACGGCGTGCTCGACCAGCACGTGATCGACGCGTTGCGCCGGGCGGCGGGCCGCGCGCGGATGATGTCGATCTGCACCGGAGCCTTCGTGCTCGCCGCGGCTGGGCTGCTCGACGACAGGCCCGCGACGACGCACTGGGCCTACGCGCGGCGGTTCCGGCGGCTGTTCCCGAGGGTGCTGCTCGATCCGGACGTGTTGTTCGTCGACGACGGCGACGTGCTGACCTCGGCGGGCGTCGGCGCGGGCCCTGACCTGTGCCTGCACGTGATCCGCCGCGACCACGGCAGCGGGGTGGCCAACCGCGCCGCGCGCCGCTGCGTGATCGCCCCGTGGCGCGACGGCGGGCAGTCGCAGTTCATCGAGCGCCCGCTGCCCGAGCCGACCGAGGCCAGCACGGCGGCCACCCGCGAGTGGGCGCTGCACCGCCTCTGCGAGCCGCTGACCCTGCGCGAGCTGGCAGAACACGCCCGGATGAGCGTGCGCACCTTCACCAGGCGCTTCCGCGAGGAGACCGGGTCCAGCCCCGGCCAGTGGCTGGTGCACCAGCGTGTCGAGCACGTGCGGCGGCTGCTGGAGGACACCGACCTCCCGGTGGAGACGATCGCGGCTCGGGCCGGTTTCGGCACGGCGGCTTCGCTGCGGCAGCACCTTCGTGCCAGGCTCGGGGTCGCGCCGAGCGCGTACCGCAGGTCCTTCCGGCCCGCGGGCTGAGAGCTGGAACCCGACGACCGTCCCGCTCGTTCACCGGGCGGGGCGGGTCGAAGGGGGAATGGAATGTCCACTGTGGACACACGGCGGGAAGAGAAGCGGGACCAGCGCAGCGAGCACGTGATCGCGGAGTTCCGCAACAACCCCTCGGTGCGCAGGCTGCGCAGGCCGATGATCGAGGGCGGCTCGCGCCGCTTCGAGCTGACCTACGTCCGCGAGGGCAGCAGGGGCGCGACGCCGCTGCTGGTGCTGCCCGGCGGCCCCGGGCTCGCCTCGGTGCTGCCCTACCACCGGCACCGGGCGCTGGCCGCGCGCCGCGAGTTCGACGTGATCATGGTGGAGCACCGGGGAATCGGGCTCTCCAGGCACGACGACCTCGGCCACGACCTGCCCTTCGGCGCGCTCACCGTGGACGCGGCCGCCGACGACCTCACCGCCGTGCTCGACGACTGCGGGGTCGACCGCGCGATCGTGCTCGGCAGCTCCTACGGCGCGTACCTGGCGCAGACCTTCGGCGCCAAGCAGCCCGAGCGCGTCGCCGGGATGGTCCTGGACTCCACCTTCTCCACCGCGTCGGACTTCGCGGTCGCGCGCGATGAGGTGCGGCGACGGCTCTGGCACGGCGAGGACCCGGCGACCGCGGGCGTCGCGGCGCGGGTGCGCGAGCTGGTCACCGACGGCGTGATCCCGGGCGACGAGGCCGCCAGCGTGGTTCCGGTCTTCTACGAGCTGGGCGGGTCCGCGATGGCGCACCGGCTGCTCGACGCGGTGACGGCGGGCCGGTGGGGGCCGTGGCGCTGGGTCCACCGCCTCGCCGACGACGATCTGGGCAAGCCCAGCCGCTACGTGCTGGAGCGGGACCTGATCTCGGCGATGTTCTACCGCGAGCTGTTCGACCTGGAACCGGACGGTCTCCCGTTGGACCAGTCTCTGGCCTTCGCCAAGCACGCCAAGGGTTTCCCCGCCTTCGAGGGCGAGCCGCGCTGCCTGCTGAGCGCTCTGGAGAACTTCACCTGGCCGACCGCGGTGCTGACCGCCGAGCGCGATCTGCGGACCGTGCGCCCGGTGGCCGAGCGGACCGCGCGGCTGCTGCCGAACGGGGTGCTCGTGCCGTTCCGGGACATGTCGCACAGCGTGCTGGACAACCACCCCGTCGCCGCGTTCAACGCCGCGCGAGGGGTCGCGCTCGGCCAGCACCACCGGCTGCCCGCGATGGCCCCGAAGCTCGCCGCGCTGCCGAGCGGATCGGCCCGCTCACTGCTCGGCCTCGGCTTGCGCGCCTGGCTGACAATGGCGCGGCACTAGGCCCTGACGAGCCGATTGGCCAGTGTGGACATCGTGTAGGTGCCGATGCCCAGCACCACCTCCAACGCGTTCTGCTTCGTGTAGCCGTGCGCCAGGAAGTCCTCCAGCGCGTCGTCGCCGACGCCGCCAGCGGTCTCCAGCACGGTGATGGTGAACCGCCGCAACGCTTCCAGCCGTTCGTCGGGCAGCGCTCTCCGCTCACGCAGCGCCGCGACCAGCTCGGGATGCCCGGCGAGCTTCGCGGAGTGCATCGCCACGCAGACCTCGCAGCCGTTGCGCACCGCCACGGTCATGATCACCGTCTCGCGCGAGGTCATGTCCAGCGTCGTGCTCTCGAAGACGCCGCTCAGCCTGAGGAATCCGTCCAGCAGGTGCGGTGACTCGGCGAGCCGGGCGACCGCCGCGGGCACGTGGCCCAGCTTCGCCCTGGTCGCCTCCATGGCCCTGCGGGAGGCAACGGGCGCGGAGTCGATCGTGTGGTCGGTGAACATGCGGCCTCCGGAGTAAAGTCGACAACGTGGTTGACGAAAAGGTAAACCAGGTTGTCGAGTCACGCAAGCCTCCGGGCTTCGAGCTGCCCTTGCTGCTGTTCGCCGGGTTCCGCTCGCTCATCGACCGGCTGCACGCGGAACTGGCAGCGCAGGGCCACCCCGACGTGCGCCCGGCGCACGGCTTCGCGATGCAGGCGATCGGCGCGCACGGGGCCACCGCGAGCGAGCTGGGCAGGCGGCTCGGCGTCTCCAAGCAGGCGGCGGGCAAGACCGTGGACCGCCTGGCCGCGCTGGGCTACGCGGAGCGGGTCGAGGACGCCGCCGACGCCAGGCGCAAGCTCGTCCGGCTCACCCCGCGCGGCGTTGACGTGCTCTCCCGGTCGGCGGCGATCTTCGACGAGCTGCGCGCGACGTGGGAGCACTCCCTTGGCGCGCAACGACTTCAGCAGGTCGAGTCCGCGCTGCGGACGATGGCGCCCGCCGAGGGGGTCCGGCTCGACGCCGCGACCTGGTTCAGCGCGTGAGGCCCGCCCCGGTCCTGGAAGAGGTCAGCCCTGGGAGATGTAGGCCTGGAGCTGCTCGCCGTGCTGCTCCAGCTGCGAGATCCGGCTCTTCACCACGTCGCCGATGCTGACGATGCCGACCAGCGCACCGCCGTCGAGCACCGGGACGTGCCTGATCCTGCGCTCGGTCATCTGCACGGTGAGCGTGTCAACGGACTCCTCCGGCCCGCAGGTGAACACGCGGCTGGTCATGATCGCCGAGACGGGGCCGTCCAGCACCCGCGACCCGCGCTCGTTCAGCGTGCGCACGACATCGCGCTCGGAAACGATCCCGGCGAGCCCGCCGTCGGCGTCGACGACCACCAGGGCGCCGACGTTGTGCTCGGCCAGCGCCGCGAGCAACGCGGTCACCGAGCTCTGCTGTTCGATGGTGGCCACGGCTGAACCCTTGCCGCGCAACACGTCCGCGATCCTCACGGGGGCCTCCGGTGCTCGTCGTCAGCGGTGCCTACCCTCCGGCACGCTAGCGACTCGCCCCCGCGCCGCGATACCCCGAATGTCCGGGTTCACCCACTTCGCCGCTGTTCAGGCGACTTGGGCGGAAGGGGCGTTGTAGGTGTTGCAGGCCGAGGTCACGCGCTTGCGGAAGCCGTCGTTGCCCCAGCGCACCTGGTTGGGGAGCTTGCCGTGGGTGTTGTCGGCGACCGAGTCGTTGAACGAGCGGGCAGCGGCGTCGGCGAGCTGCTTGGTCACCGTGCCCCGTCCCGCCGCCGCGGCGATGAACAGCCCGGAGAAGCAGTTGGCCTGCAACTCCTGGCGGCGGATCAGCTCAAGGCCCGCCGGGGTGTCCTCGCCCGCCTTGTGCACGGCGCTGCCGTTGGCCAGCGCGATCCCGCTGAGCAGTTGCACGTGGTGGCCGTACTCGTGCCCGAGCAGGTTCAGGTGACCGGCGCGGTGGGACTCCACGGCGTCGAGCACGGTCGCCCTCGGCACGTAGATCGTCCGGTCCGCTCCGCAGTAGAACGCGGTCGCCTCGTTGTCCGACGGCGCGGGCCCGCAGCCGGTGGTCGGCTTGTCCTCCATGTTCAGCTCCGGCGAGCTGAACGGCAGGTTCGCCTGCTCCAGTGCGGGCCGCCACGCGTCGTCCATGCAGGTGACCATGGCCTTGTAGTAGGACCGCAGCTGCTCGGCCGCCCTGCCGAACTTCGGCAGCTCGCAGGTGATCTCACGCAGGCTGATCCCGTTGCCCAGCAACGGGTTCTCCGCTGTCTTCAGCACCGCCCTGGCGACCGGGCGGGTGGTCGTGGTGGCTGTCGGAGTCGGCGGGGGCGGTGCCTCGACGGCCACCCCGGTGACCTTCCCGGCGTCGGGCCCGAACACCAGCACCGCGACGAACACCGCCGCCGCTGCCGCCGCACCGATCGCCCCGCTCACTCGCATCGGGACAGCATAAGTTCAGCGCGTGCCGCCTTGGGTGGGTCGATCAGCGATCTCGTCGTTGAGCCTGCGGAACCTGCGGTAGTCGCCCGCGCTGACGAACATCGGCGGCACTCGCAGCAGGAACCACGCCAGCACCAGGTCGGCCTGCCCGTAGGTGGTCCACTCGCCGCCGAAGCGGGTGAACAGCAGCATCCGCCAGCGCACGCGCTCGCGGAACAGGTCGACCTCGGCCTCGGTGAAACCCCAGTAGCGCAGCTCGCCCTCGATGCGCTCCTTGACCTCGTCGTAGTCGCGGTCCAGGAACGGCTCCAGCAGGTGGCCCCACACGTCCGGCCGGTGCACCAGCGTCACCCCGGCCGCCCACAGCCGCTCGGCCAGCTCCTCGCTCTGCTCTGCGGCGAGGAAGACCGTCCTGCCGCCCTGTAACCGCAGCTCCGGCGGGGTCGCGGAGGGATCGGCGTCGCGGATGTCCGACCAGGCCACGAAGTCGCCGACGTAGCTCGCCTCGGCGCAGCCCGTCCGCCATTGCAGCCGCATGCCGTCCGGTTCGAAGCGCACGGGACCGGAGACGGGGAGATAGGCGAACACGAAGGCCAGTTCTACCACCTCCGACCGACGACACCCGGAATTTCAGCCTCGCGCCAGCTGTTCGGCACCCATCCGGATCATGGTCGCGGCGGCGACTGGTCCCGAGCGCGCCCGCCGAGGGCGATGATCAAGCCGATGGCGGCGACGACCACGTTGCGGAAGGCGGCTTCCACGCCGTTCCACTTCGAGGACTGCCACATCTGGAACCACTCGCCGCCGATCGCGATGAAGCCGCCGCCGAAGAGCAGCACGGCCATCACCCAGCCCAGCACGGACAGCCGCCGCGCGGTCTCCTCGCCGCCCGCGCGCAGCCACGCCACGAAGGCGGTGATGAGCACCAGCGCGGTCGCCGCCTCCCAGGCGATGATCAACACGTAGGCGGTGGTGACGACGGCGGGGCTGGTGATCGCCCGCCACATCACGTCGGGGTCCCGGAACGTGGTGTCCATCGCCAGCACGTGCACGACGAACTGCTCGTTGGTGCCGTAGTCGGTCACGTTGCCGAAGACGATCAACGCGAAGTACAGCGCCGTCACCCCGGTCAACGCGGCCAGCGCGACGCGCGTCGTCCCGAGCCTCGCGAGAGCGTTCATGTCCTTGTCCCCCTTGGCCAAGGCGGGTCTCAACGGCGGTTACGGTACGCCGCCGCGGCCGATCCCGCGCCCATCATCACCATGACGACCGTGGCGATGGCCCACTTCCGCGTCGGCGTGATCGAGGACTGCGCGACCTCCTCCTTCTTGAGGTCGGTCACCGGCAACGGCTTGGCCTTCGGCTTCGGCGTCGGAGGGGGCGGCGGCACGGTGGTGGTGGT
>NZ_MUMH01000166.1 GCF_002155965.1 Allokutzneria sp. NRRL B-24872 | reverse complement strand
CGTAAGCCCTGAACGACCCGTTTAGGTACTTGAACGCACTGAACGACCCGTTCAGCTCCTTCAACGCACCAAACGACCCGTTCAGGGCTTTCAGCGCACTGAACGAGTCGTTCAGGGGGTTTCGAGGCCGGCGGCGATGGCGACGGCGCGGTCCCACTCCGGGTCGGGCTGGTACTCGTTGTGGCCCAGCACTCCTGGAGCCCAGCGCAGGTTCGGGAACGGCCCCCGCATCGGGTCGGGCAGCCAGTGGTCGTTGCCGAGCACGAGCGCTCCGGTCGGCCCGGTGACGGCGGGGGAGAGCGGTCCCTCCGAGCCGTCCGGGCGGAAGCCGACGCCGAGCAGCCGCCCGTCGTAGACCTGCCGCGACCACGTGGTGACCGGCCCGCCGAGCGTGTCGGTGCCCCGGCACAGCGACCGCCACCGCGGCCCGAGCATGCCCGCGAGCGTGGCCAGCGACGAGTGCGGCACCACGGCGGGGAACGCCCGGGGGTAGGCCCACTGCAACTGCGAGCCCGCCGTGACGAGGCCGACCCGCTCGCGGTCGTGCTCCGGAAGGGAGTCGACGAGCCAGGCCGCCGCGACGGCCGCCATGAGGCTGCCCTGGCTGTGCCCGACGAGCACGACCCTGGTGTTGGGCTCCTTCAGGTGCTCGGCGGCGCGCGCGACGATCTCGGGGACGACCTTGAGCTTGTAGCAGGGCGGCACCGTGGGGTGCGCCTCGCGCGGCCAGAACGACGCGAGGTCGGCGAGGATGCCGAGCTTGCGCGCCCGGTCGGGGTGCCGCGAAGCCTGGTAGACCACGAAGAGGAAGCCACCGGCGAGCCCGGCCAGCGTCGCAACGCCGAGCCCGGACAGCCCCGACGCCCATCCCGGCACGGGGATGTCGAGCGCGCGGAAGAAGCCGCCGAAAACGGCTCCGGCGGTGAGCAGACCGGCGGCCGCGATGAGCAGCCGGTGGTAGTTGCGCCGCTGCCACGCGGCCTGCCGCCACCTCCGCGCGGCGCGCTTGGCGTCCTCGGGGCGGTCCTTGTGCAGCAACGCGATCTCGGGCGGCGCGTAGTTCCCGCGCTTCTCCGCGATCGAGCGCGACAGCAGCCACAGCGGCACCACGACCGCGAGCACGATCAGGCTGAACGCGGCGAACAGGCCCCACAGCAAGGTGATCCACTGGTAGCCCAGCGGCAGCGCGAGCTTGTCGTAGCCCAGCGAGCTGCGCACGGTGATCGCCATCCCCGCGCCGAAGCCGCCGCCGAGCAGCCCGGCCAGCGCGAGCATCGGCGCGGCCATCCACCCACCGGCCCAGGGACGCAGCTCGCGCGGCTGCTTCGCCCACTCCGACCTGGCCATCAGCGCGGCCGGGGCGAGCACCACGGCGACGAGCACCGCGATCAGCGCCAGCACCGCGCCCAGCAGCTCGGCCGTCGGGTCGGCGCCGACGAGCTTGCCCGCGGGCACCTCGACCAGCACCGCGGTCGCGATCAGCAGCACCGCAGAGGCGATCATCAGCAAGCGCCGCGGCCCCGTGCCGAGCGCTCCGCGCAGCCAGCGGCCCGGTCCTTCCGCTTGTGCGCCGGTCGGGTCGTCGAGGAAGAACACGCTGAGCACCGCGACCGCGATCAGCACCACCGCTGCCGTCCACAGCACACCGACGCCCGCGCTCACCGGGCCCATCGGACCACCGAGGACCAGTAGCGACGCCACAGCCAACGCGGCAGTCACGTGCAGCGCGCGCAGGGCGGGGGTGTCGGGGTCGGCCTCGACGCCGCCGCCGGGCAGCGTCGGCATCCGGCGACCAGGAGCGTCACCGAGCTCGTGCTTGATCGTCACCGTCCAGTCCACAGTGGACAGGCGGTGCATGGCGATCACGACGAGCAGCACCGGGAGCAGGCCGATCAGCCCGCGCGCTCCGGGGAGCTCCCGAACCCACCTGGGCACGGTCGAGGTCAGGCAGGCCGCGTCCGGCGCCAGGCACTGCGCGGCGATCAGATCGGCGGAGACGACTGTGAGTTGCCCCACCAACAGCATGGTCAACAGCAGGGCGGCCAGCCGCAGCAGCGCGCGCAGGAAAGTGCCCAGCGCGTGCGCCAGGCGCTTGCCCTCCGGGATCGGCGGCAGCATCCAGTGCGCCACGTTGGCCAGCGAGAACGGGAACAGCAGCGCCCAGCTGGCCTTGGCGAGCCCGCCCGAGGTCATCGCGGACCAGACGTAGCCCTCGATCACTCTCGGCACCGGCCGCCCGCCCGCGTGCAGCGAGGGCGCCGGGGCCGGTCTGCGCATCCGGTCAGCCGGTCGCACGATCCGCCCGAGCTTGTCGCCGGCCACGGTTGCCGTCGCCACCGCGCCGGTCACCGATTCCGGTGTGGCGCCTGCGATTCCCGGTACCCGCAGCTCGACGACCCGCGTGTCCGGTCCTGGGAGCAGCACGTGTCGTCTCCTTCCCCTCGCCGACCCATGGTGACCGGCAGGCGCTCGCCGTGGTGAGCCCTTGTCGAGGTCGTGTCCCCTTCGTGCATCCTGCGACATCGGGAACGTGAATCCCGTTACGTGGGGTGCTCGGCGTGGCTAACGGTAGGGTCTGGACCGAACATCCCACCTGGACGGAGCGATCATGACCGCCGAAAGGCTGCAGACCCGTAACGGCATCGACTTCGCCGTCGCCGACCTTTCGCTGGCCGAGTTCGGCCGCAAGGAGATCCGCCTCGCCGAGCACGAGATGCCCGGTCTGATGGCGCTCCGCCGGGAGTACGCCGACGTCTTCCCGCTGCGCGGCGCCCTCATCTCCGGCTCGCTGCACATGACGGTGCAGACCGCCGTGCTGATCGAGACGCTGGTCGCGCTCGGCGCCGAGGTCCGCTGGGCCTCCTGCAACATCTTCTCCACCCAGGACCACGCGGCCGCGGCCGTCGCGGTCGGCCCGTACGGCACCGAGGAGGAGCCGAAGGGCGTTCCGGTGTTCGCCTGGAAGGGCGAGACGCTGGAGGAGTACTGGTGGTGCACCGAGCAGATGCTGACCTGGCCGGACGGCAAGCTGCCCAACATGCTGCTGGACGACGGCGGTGACGCGACGCTGCTGGTGCACAAGGGCACCGAGTACGAGAAGGCCGGCGTCGTCCCCTCCGCCGAGGACGGCGACCCCGAGGAGTGGCAGGTCATCCTCGGCGTGCTCAAGGAGTCGCTGAACTCCTCCTCCGACAAGTGGACCAAGATCGGCAAGGAGATCCGCGGCGTCACCGAGGAGACCACCACCGGCGTGCTGCGGCTGTACCAGCTGGCCGCCGCGGGTGAGCTGCTCTTCCCGGCGATCAACGTCAACGACTCGGTCACCAAGTCGAAGTTCGACAACCGCTACGGCTGCCGCCACTCGCTGATCGACGGCATCAACCGCGCCACCGACGTCCTCATCGGCGGCAAGGTCGCGCTCGTCGCCGGTTACGGTGACGTCGGCAAGGGCTGCGCCGAGTCGCTGCGCGGCCAGGGCGCCCGCGTGATCATCGCCGAGATCGACCCGATCTGCGCGCTCCAGGCGCTGATGGACGGCTACCAGGTCGGCACCATCGACGAGCTGGTCGACCAGGCCGACATCATCGTCACCTCCACCGGCAACAAGGACGTGCTCTCCGTCGACCACATGGCGCGGATGAAGCACCAGGCGATCGTCGGCAACATCGGCCACTTCGACAACGAGATCGACATGGCCGGTCTCGCCCGCTACCCGGGCGTGCGCCGCAACAACATCAAGCCCCAGGTCGACGAGTGGGTCTTCCCGTCGGGCCGCACCATCATCGTGCTCTCCGAGGGCCGCCTGCTGAACCTGGGCAACGCCACCGGGCACCCGAGCTTCGTCATGTCCAACTCCTTCTCCAACCAGGTGATCGCGCAGATCGAGCTGTTCACCAAGGCCGAGGAGTACGACAAGGAGGTCTTCCGCCTCCCGAAGAAGCTCGACGAGAAGGTCGCGCGCATCCACGTGGAGGCGCTGGGCGGCGTGCTCACCAAGCTCACCAAGGAGCAGGCCGAGTACATCGACGTCGACGTCGAGGGCCCGTACAAGCCGGACCACTACCGCTACTGATCACCACCAGCGGTCTCGCGGCGGCCCGTCTCCCACGCGGAGGCGGGCCGCCGCCGTTCCGGGCCTGCTACACTTGTCGTGCGGACCTGGCCCACTAACGTGGCAACTGGGTCCGCCTTTATTTTTCCAGCACAATCGGCCCCTTCTGGTCGAGCCGCCACAGGTGATCGCTGTAGAGGGTGTGCCGCTCCGGGTACCGAGGATTGGCGACCAACTGCTGGAATGCCGCGTACGCCACGAGGTCTGCCATCTGGATCATCTGGTGCGCCGCCGATGGCTGGAACATGGGGTCCTCGATCAGCGCGGGCAGGCCGTCGCGACCTTCCTGGATCGACCTGTGCACCCGCCGGTACGTCGGATCGGTGCCGTCACCGTCTACGACGATCACATGAGGCGTGCTGGGGCCCGTCGAGAGCAGTCGATGCCTCAGGCACCGGTCGTACGCCAACTCACGATCCGTGGTCCGCACCGCGAGGCTGGTCAGCTCCAGGCCTGGCAGTGCCGCGATGGTGTCCAGTGCCAGTTTGAACAGCCGTAGCCGCTCGTCACGCGGGATGTCCGGGTTGTTGCGTCCACGTGGTCGGCCGCGCCCGCCCAGGAACTTGACGCCGTGCAGCTCATAACCCGAGGGCAGGCCGATGGTCGCGTCGAGCGTGCGTCGGAACGCCAGCCATGGCCACCTCACGTGGTACCAGGTGGTCGGGCAGATCGCCAGGAACGAGAAGAGCATCAGCCCGCCGGGGGCCAACTGCCGGTCGACGGTTCCTGAGTCGTCGACGTGGACGAGTCGCATGGGGCGAAATGCTAGGGCTGGGCACCGGCGGGCTGACCTGCGGATATCCGCGTTCGCGGAGGCGAGATGATCCAGTTTGCGTTGGTGGCAAAGAAAAGTTGCCATAACGCCATGTCGGACCCGTCATGGCCTTGCGGGGTCCGCAAGGCCATGAGCTGCACAAACGACTAGACAAGGTCCTTGATGGGCGGTGTCGGCCGACCGGTGCAGCGCGCGGCCGGGTGGCTCAGCCCGCGTTGTGCCCGTTGGACGCCGACAGCTCACCCGCCGGGGTGAACTCCTCCTCGAAGGCGGGGCTGAACGCGACGTCCTGGCCGCACAGCCGCGCGAAGACCTCGTCCATCGAGGCGATCTCGTGGATGCGCTCCGGGTGGCGGTAGGCCCACCACACCCGCGCCGTGCGCACGTCGGTGAAGGCGGTGGAGCGCAGGTGCGCCATCTCCTCCTTGTCGATCTTGCGGCGCAGCTCGCCGATCGCCTCGGCCCTGCGCAGGCGCTCGTACTCCTCGGTGGCCTCGATGTGCACCTGGCTCGCGCTGAGGGTGACCTCGCCGACGACGGCGACCAGTTCGTCGAACTCGTGCCGCGCGCCCAACCGCCGGTTGGCCTCGGCCTGCACCGCCTCGACCTGGGTGACCAGCGCGCAGCGGGCCACGACGGCGACCAGTTCGGCGGCACCGGCGCGCACGACCTCCTCCGGGCGGGAGTGTCGTAAGTGCTGGCCGGGCAGGGATTCCCACCTCAGGGTGAAACTGGCGTCGAACCAGGTCCCCGGAACGAAGCTGGGCAGCCTGGTGGCCAGGGTCGTCACGTTCGGCTGAGCGGGCGGGCGCATCGACTGCTGCGGGAACGGGTTCGGCTTGGCAGCGGGGACGGCGGGGGCCGTCGACGCGGACGGGGCGGGCTTGTCGGCGGTCGCGGGCTTCTGGGCGGTCGCGGTCGCGCCGGCCAGCGCGGCGGTCCTGGCCTGGACCAGGAAATCCGAGCCGTACCGGCGGCGGGCGCGGAACAGGGCCCAGCGTTCGGACAGTCGCATCGTCGTCGTGCTCCGTAGGTCGGCGATCGCGGTCGGCGGCACCCACTGTCCTGGAACTCGGCCGTCGGCAGTACCTCCGACCAGGCGTTCGCCCAGTGCGGGCCGAACGGCGATCCTGCCGCACGCCCCCGACAGGACGACAGCCGCTCGGCCGAACGCACCCGTTGTCGCTGGTGGAGCCGGTGGGCCGCTAGCGTGTGCGGTCATGGGGCGGTTGATCGTCATCGAGGGCCTTGACGGCTCCGGCAAGCGCACGCTGACCGACGCGCTGACCAAGGAGCTGGCCGACCGCGGTCTGACCGCGACGCGCTGGGCCTTCCCGCGCTACGGCGAGAGCGTGCACGCCGACCTGATCAGCGACGCCATGCACAAGCGCCTCGGTCCGCTCGTGGACACCGTGTACGGCATGGCGGTGCTCTACGCGCTCGACCGCCAGGGCGCCGCGGCGGGCATCCGCGCGGACCTGGAGCGCTTCGACGTGGTGCTGGTCGACCGCTACCTGGCCTCCAACGCGGCGTACTGCGCGGCGCGGCTGCACGAGGACGCCCACGGCGACATGGTGCGCTGGGTGCGCGAGGTGGAGCTGGGCCGCTTCGAGCTGCCGGTGCCGGACGCGCACCTGCTGCTCCGCGTGCCGGTCGAGGTCGCGGCTGCCCGCACCGCCCACCGCGCGGACACCGAAGCCGGGCGCGAGCGCGACTCCTACGAGACCGACGGCGGACTCCAGGCGCGCTGCGCCAAGGTCTACGAGCAGCTGGCCGAGCAGAACTGGGTCAGCCCGTGGCACGTCGTCGACGGCTCCCACTCGGTCGACGCCGTCGCGCTCGCGGACCGAATCCTCGGCTGAAACCCCGCCTGAGCTGGTGTGGGTCATTCACCCCTCACCCCAGATCACGGATCGGTTCCGGGCGTGAACAAACCCCGATCGTGACCGTTCACCTCCTGAGGGACCTCGCGGAGGGTCTCAAGTCGATCACTGTGCGGTGCCGGATTCGCTGGTGGGCGGCCCTGTGCAGGTCAAGATCGCTAACGTCGGAGCCGTCCCCACCGAGCCGTCTCGAAGGCGGCTGGACCAGGCGTGACCGACCAGCGTCCCGGTCTCGGTTTGACAAAGTTGACTGGAGTTGGTCGCGAATCAGTAACGTCTAGAGGGATCACACCGCTGTACCGGTGAACGGCAGCGGCGCCGTGGGGGCGAGGAGGCTGGCAATGGTCCAGATCGACAGGCAGCACATGGGGCTCGGCGCACCGGTGGCGCCCGCGAACCAGAATGGTCACCGGGCGGTTCGAGGGCGTCCGGCGGGCAGTGCGAACATGTGGCCCATGAAGGCACGCGTACTGGTGGTGGACGACGACCCGGCGCTGGCGGAGATGCTCACGATCGTGCTCCGCGGCGAGGGCTTCGACACCGCGGTGGTGGGCGACGGCACCCGCGCGCTCCCCGCGCTCAGGGAGCTGAAGCCGGACCTCGTCCTGCTCGACCTGATGCTCCCCGGCATGAACGGGATCGACGTCTGCAAGGCGATCCGGTCCGAGTCCGGGGTGCCCATCGTCATGCTCACGGCCAAGAGCGACACCGTCGACGTGGTGCTGGGCCTGGAGTCCGGCGCCGACGACTACGTCGTCAAGCCGTTCAAGCCCAAGGAGCTCATCGCCCGCATCCGCGCCCGGCTGCGCCGCACCGAGTCCGAGCCCGCCGAGATGCTCGGCATCGGCGATCTGACCATCGACGTCCCCGGCCACGAGGTCACCAGGGACGGCGTGGCGATCCAGTTGACCCCGCTGGAGTTCGACCTGCTGGTCGCGCTCGCCCGCAAGCCGCGCCAGGTGTTCACCCGCGAGGTGCTGCTGGAGCAGGTCTGGGGCTACCGCCACGCGGCGGACACGCGGCTGGTCAACGTGCACGTGCAGCGGCTGCGGTCCAAGGTCGAGCGCGACCCGGAGCACCCCGAGGTGGTGCTGACGGTGCGCGGCGTCGGGTACAAGGCCGGTCCTCCGTGATCGCTGTGTCTCGAGCCGTCCCCGGCGGACGGTGGGGATGAGGCCGGGCGCCCAGCAGGCACGCACGCTCGCGCACCGGGGCAGGAGCCTCGGTGCCGATCTGCGGCGCCGCTGGGCGGGCCTCGGCGCCCTGTGGCGCCGCTCGCTCCAGCTCAGGATCGTCGTCAGCACGCTGGCGCTGTCCTCGTCGGTGGTGTTCGTGCTGGGCATGGTGCTCCAGACGCAGATCACCACGAAGCTGATCTCGGAGAAGGACCGCGCGGCCTACGTGCAGACCGAGATCAGCGTCAAGAAGGTCGAGCGCGAACTGCTCGGCGTCGACCCGGTCTCGGAGAACCTGCAGAGCAAGTTCGCCAGCGCACTCGCGACGCTGACCGCCGCGCCCGGGGTGCACGAGGCCGCGACCAACCACACCGAGGCCGGCGCGTTCACCCCCGTGCTGATCGACGGCAGGGCCGCGGACCTGGCCACGACCAACTCCTCCAGCGTCGGACCCTTCCACGAGGTGCCCGCCGAGCTGCGCAAGATGGTCGAGAGCGGTGACTGGGCCAGCCAGAACACCACGGTCGTCCGGGAGTCCGGCCGCACCCCGATCTACGTCATCGGCGCGCCGGTGCGCAGCGCGGGCCGCGCGGTCCAGCTCTACCTGATCTTCCCGCTCACCGCGGAGCAGCGCACCGTCGACGTCGTGCAGAGCACGCTGTTCGTCGGCGGGCTGGTGCTGCTGTTGCTGCTGGCCGGGATCGCCAACCTGGTGACCCGCCAGGTCGTGCACCCGGTGCGCCAGGCCGCCGAGATCGCCGAGCGCTTCGCCGACGGCAACCTGGAAGAACGCATGTCGGCGGTGGGCGAGGACGACGTGGCCCGGCTCGCCGAGTCGTTCAACGAGATGGCGGGCAGCATCCAGAACCAGATCCAGCAGCTGGAGGAGTTCGGCACCCTCCAGCGCCGGTTCACCTCCGACGTCTCGCACGAGCTGCGCACCCCGCTGACCACCGTGCGGATGGCCGCCGACGTGCTGCACGCCTCGCGCGAGCAGTTCCCCGCCGGGCTGGCCCGCTCGACCGAGCTGCTGGTCAACGAGCTCGACCGGTTCGAGGTGCTGCTCGCCGACCTGCTGGAGATCAGCAGGCTGGACGCGGGCGTCGCCGACCTGTCCGTGGAGAGCGTGGACGTGCGCTCGCTCGTGGACCGCTCGATGGCGGCCGTCCGGGTGATCGCGCACAACGCCGGAGCCGAGGTCGACCTGCGCATGCCGGAGACCGAGGTGGTCGCGGACATCGACTTCCGGCGGGTGGAGCGCATCCTGCGCAACCTGCTGGCCAACGCGGTCGACCACAGCGAGGGCCGCCCGGTCGAGGTGCGCGTCGCCGAGGACTCCGAGGCGGTCGCGGTGACCGTGCGGGACCACGGCGTCGGCCTGCGCCCCGGCCAGGAGGAGCTGGTCTTCACCCGCTTCTGGCGCGCCGACCCCTCGCGCAACCGGCAGACCGGCGGCACCGGGCTCGGGCTGGCGATCAGCCTGGAGGACGCGCGCCTGCACGGCGGCTGGCTGGACGCCTGGGGCGAGGTCGGCCTCGGCGCCTGCTTCCGGCTGACGCTGCCGAAGCGGCCCGGTATCGAGCTGACCGGCAGCCCGCTTCCCCTGAACCCCACCGGCACGTCCGCGTCACCGCCGCTGACCCCCGCGCCGTCCGCGCAGGTCGCGCCCGTCGAACAGCAGGACGAGCTGCGGTGGCAGACCGTCGGCGCGGGATCGCAGCGCCAGGAGGATGAGCTGTGAGGCGGTTCCCCCGGCGCGTGCTCGCCCTGTGCCTTGCCCTGGTCACCGCGCTGCTGATGAGCGCATGCGCCTCCATCCCCGAGTCCGGCGCGCCGAAGAAGCTGCGCCCCGGCGGCGGTACCGGCCAGGGCAGCGAGGCCGCCCAGCCCGAGCGCGGGCTCACCCCGCTGGGCCTGGTCCGCAACTTCGTGAAGGCCTCGGCCGACTCCGAGCAGCTGCACGCCGCCGCCCGGCTCTACCTCACCGAGCAGGCCAGCCGGTCCTGGGACGACCGCAGCCTGCACCGGGTGATCGCCGACGACTTCGACACCATTCCGCGCCCGGTCCTCAGCCCGAACGGCGAGCCGAAGCCGAACGAGCAGATCGTCGTGCTGCGCGGCACCCAGTTCGGCCGCGTGGACTTCGACGCCTCGTTCGTTCCGGAGACCAAGAGCATCGAGACCGAGCTGCGCGTGGAGAAGCAGGCGAACGGGGACTGGCGCATCGCCGACCCGCCGCAAGGTGTGGTGGTCACCTTCGCCAACTTCAAGGAGAACTACAAGCAGGTCAGGGTCTACTTCTCCGATCCCAACCACCGCACGGTCGTCCCGGACCTGCGGTACGTGCCGATGCGCCCGGCGCGCGCGGTCCCGGACAAGGTGCTCGACGCATTGCTGCTCGGACCGTCCGCGGCCCTGCGCGGCTCGGTCACCAGCGTGATCCCGCAGAACACCGCCCTCGCCAGCAACGTCAGCGAGAGCGCGGACGGGGCGCTGCAGGTGAACCTGGGCAAGCTCGGGGACAAGACCACGCCGGACCGGCGGGTGATCGCCGCCCAGGTGGTGCTGTCCCTGCGCCAGGTCACCAACAGCCGGATCAAGCTGTTCGCCGACGGCCAACCGCTGGTGCAGGACAAGCTGGAGTGGCGGCCCGCCGACGTCGCGACCTTCGAGGCGCACCTCGGCCCCAGCCCCGAGCTGGCCGGCATGTACGTCGTGGGCGGCAAGCTGCGCTCGCTCAAGGACGAATCCCTCGTCGCCGCCGCCGGTGACCTCGGCGTGGTCTCCGCCGCGCAGTCCAAGCAGGGCGACCTGCTCGCCGTCGTGGCGCGGCAGAGCGGCGGCGTGCAGCTGCGCGTCGGCCCGACCAACGGCCCGTTGCGCGAGGTGTCGCTGCGCCAGTCCGCGACGCTGACCCGGCCGACGTGGATGCCGGACGCGCCGGAGATGTGGACCGTGCTCGACCAGAGCACCGTGGTCCGCGTCGTGGACTCCACCGGCCGGGGCACGTGGAGCTCCGCCAGGGTCAACGCGGACGAGCTGACCCGCTTCGGCGCGATCACCGAGCTGCGGCTGTCCAGGGACGGCCTGCGCGTCGCCGCGATCGCCGGGGGCCGACTGGTCGTCGGCACCGTCGCGGAGCAGGGCGGGGAGCGCAGCGTGCGCGCCGCGCAGGTGCTGGGCTTCAACCGGCTCAGCAACCCGGTCGCGGTGGAGTGGCCGCTGCCGGACGCGCTGATCGTCGCGACCACCAACCCCACCACGCCGGTCGCCAAGATCGGGGTGGACGGGCTGGTCGTCGAGCCCTACCTCAGCTCCAACCTCACGCCACCGGTGCACGCCATCGCCGCCGCGCCGAGCCGCCCGGTGGTGGTCTCCGACAGCGGTGGCCTGTGGAAGGTCACCGAGTCCAGCGAGGTCTGGCAGCCGCTGCCGTTCAACCCCGGCCCCAACGCGGTGCCGTTCTACCCGGGCTGAACACCACCCGGGTGGCCTAGTCAGCTCCGCCCGACCCGCGCCGATAAGGAGGGGGAACCCACCCCCTGCTCGTTTCCCCCGCGCGGGTAGCGCCTCGCACCGGACGCGTGAAACGAACTCCACCCACGGTGTCCGCTCCCCTCGACGCCCCGGCTCGCGCCAGGCACGGTGGGAACGTGGTCCCAGCACTGCTCGACCTGCTCGTCCCCGCCCACTGCGTCTGCGGCGCACCGGGCGGTGACCTGTGCCGCCCGTGCCGCGCCGAGTTGTCCAGGCCGCGCCGGGTGCACCGCCCCGCGCTCATCGCGGGGCCACCGGTCCACGCCCTCGGTGCTCATGCCGGGGTCGCCCGAGAGGCCGTGCTGGCCGCCAAACTGGGCGGCCGGCGCGACCTCGCCCGGCCACTCGGCTCCTGCCTCGCCGTCGCGCTGCCCCAGCTGCTCGCCCCGGTGCTCCCGCCCCGGCAAGGCCCAGCCGCCCACCCAGCCCTCTGGTTGGTGCCCGTGCCCTCGCTCGCCGCCACCGCCCGCCGCCGAGGCGGGCAGCACATGCGCCACATCGCCCGGCACTGCGCCCACGCGCTGCGCGCGGGCGGCCGTGCCGCCGTGCTCGCGCCCGCCCTCCGGCTCGCCAGGGGAGCGGGGGACGCGGTCGGGCTGAGCGCCGCCGCGCGCGCCGCGAACCTCGCGGGCCGCGTGCTGACCCGGCGCGACGCCCTGCCACCGCGCGCTGCTCCGGTCGTGTTGCTCGACGACGTCGTCACCACAGGGGCGACGCTGTCCGCGTGCTCCGCCGCGCTCGCCGGGGCCGGTTCACCGGCCTCGCTGGCGCTCGTGCTGACCGAGGCGGGACGCCATGGCGGAACCTGAGATTTCCCTGGGATTTCGCGCCGATCGGAACCCTGCGAGGTTGACCGCGCGTTGGCCGGGTATGAGGCATCGGGTGATCCCGAACGAGCTACCGACCGCGCTGACCACAGCGTGTGTTCGGCTGCTGCGAAAGGGTGAAGACGCTGCCCGATGGCCCGAGCTACCTGCGATCTTGTGCGCGGGGGTCGTCAGGGGCTCGACCTCTGATTGGTTGCGGAAAGTAACTGCAGTCGGCGCATTGACATCCCCCGTCCTGGGGGGTGTTGTGTCCGAACAAGCCGGGATAGCGTGCTCGGCTATCAGCAACTCCGGGCGTTGTTTGGAGGCGAATTCCCACGACTGAAGGCGCCGCCGGAGGCAGGCTGAGACCCCCTCCGCAAGGCGCCACAGCGATACCTTTGCTGATACACCGCGCATGACGCGATGGGAGGTCCGTGTATGGACATCGTCGTTAAGGGCCGCAATGTCGAGGTGCCCGATCACTACCGAGTGCACGTCGCCGACAAGCTGGCCCGGTTGGAGCGCTACGACCGCAAGGTCGTCCGCTTCGATGTCGAGCTTTTTCACGAGCCTAACCGCAGGCAGATGAAGAACTGCCAGCGGGTCGAGATCACCGGCAAGGGGCGAGGCCCCGTCATCCGCGCCGAAGCGTGCGCCGGTGACTTCTACGCGGCGCTCGACGTCGCGGTCAACAAGCTGGAAGCCAGGCTCCGCAGGGCGCACGACCGCCGTCGGGTGCACCGAGGCCGGCACGCTCCGACGTCCGTCGCGCAGGCCACCGCCGCCAGCGCCGCCCAGCTGCTCAACGACTACGACACCTCGTCCATGCAGGCCCAGCGCGGCCGCACCGCAGTGCTCGAGACCACCTCCTACGCCGCGGAACCCCAGCTCGCCGAAGTCCCCGCTCAGCAGCGGTGGGACGACGGGCTCGAGGAGAACCTCCCCGGCCGGGTCGTGCGGGAGAAGGAGCACCCCGCCAAGCCCATGACCGTCGACCAGGCCCTCTACGAGATGGAGCTCGTCGGCCACGACTTCTACCTCTTCCACTGCGCCGACTCCGGACGACCGACGGTCGTGTACCGGCGCAAGGGCTTCGACTACGGAGTCATCAGGCTCGCCTAGTTCGGACCGGGTGAACGGCCGGCGGCCCTCGTGCGACCCAAGCGCACGGGGGCCGCCGGCCGTATTTCGTCCGTTTCTCGCCCCTTCGCCGTCGCTTCCGCTCTTCAAGGGGTCATCTCTTCGCGGTAGCGGGCCCGGCGCCTCTACGATGGGTGGCTGAAGGCGTCCATGTCGGGCGCAACCGATCAGGTAGTGAGGTCGACCCCGCATGGTCCTGTCGCGACTGCTCCGCACCGGCGAGAACAAGATCGTCAAGCGTCTGCGTGCCATTGCGACGCACGTGAACTCCATCGAGGACGACTACGTCGATCTCTCCGACGGCGAGCTGCGCGCCAAGACGGAGGAGTTCCGCAAGCGCTACGCGGACGGCGAGGACCTCGACGACCTGCTGCCCGAGGCCTTCGCCGTGGTCCGCGAGGCGGCCAAGCGCGTGCTCGGCCAGCGCCACTACGACGTGCAGCTGATGGGCGGCGCCGCGCTGCACCTCGGCCAGATCGCGGAGATGAAGACCGGTGAGGGCAAGACCCTGACCTGCGTGCTCCCGTGCTACCTCAACGCCCTCACCGGCGAGGGCGTGCACGTGGTCACCGTCAACGACTACCTGGTCAAGCGCGACGCCGACGAGATGGGCCAGGTCCACCGCTTCCTCGGCCTCAACGTCGGCGTGATCCTGTCGTCGATGACGCCGGAGGAGCGCCGCGAGGCCTACAACGCCGACATCACCTACGGCACGAACAACGAGATGGGCTTCGACTACCTGCGCGACAACATGGCGTGGAGCCTGGACGAGTGCGTGCAGCGCGGCCACAACTTCGCCGTTGTCGACGAGGTGGACTCGATCCTCATCGACGAGGCGCGCACCCCGCTGATCATCTCCGGCCCGGCCGACCAGTCCTCGCGCTGGTACCAGGAGTTCGCGCGGCTGTCGCCGATGCTGAAGAAGGACGTCCACTACGAGGTCGACGAGCGCAAGCGCACCGTCGGCGTCACCGAGGAGGGCGTCGCGCTGGTCGAGGACCAGCTCGGCATCGAGAACCTCTACGAGGCGGCCAACACCCCGCTCGTCGGCTACTTGAACAACGCCATCAAGGCCAAGGAGTTGTTCAAGAAGGACAAGGACTACATCGTCCGCCAGGGCGAGGTCATGATCGTCGACGAGTTCACCGGCCGCGTGCTGGCCGGGCGCCGCTACAACGAGGGCATGCACCAGGCGATCGAGGCCAAGGAAGGCGTGGAGATCAAGGCCGAGAACCAGACGCTGGCCACGATCACGCTGCAGAACTACTTCCGGCTCTACAAGCGCCTGTCCGGGATGACCGGTACCGCCGAGACCGAGGCCGCCGAGCTGCACCAGATCTACAAGCTGGGCGTGGTGCCGATCCCGACCAACCGGCCGATGGTCCGCAAGGACCACGCCGACCTGATCTACAAGTCCGAGCAGGCCAAGTTCGAGGCCGTCGCCGACGACATCGCCGAGCGGCACGAGCACGGCCAGCCGGTGCTGATCGGCACCACCAGCGTCGAGCGCTCCGAGTACCTGTCGAAGCTGCTGGTCAAGCGCGGCATCCCGCACGAGGTGCTCAACGCCAAGCATCACGAGCGCGAGGCGCTGATCATCGCGATGGCCGGCCGCAAGGGCGGCGTCACCGTCGCCACCAACATGGCCGGTCGCGGTACCGACATCAAGCTCGGCGGCAACCCGGAGTTCCTCGCCGAGGAGGAGATGCGCAAGCGCGAGCCCGAGCTGGCCAGGCGCGAGGCGCAGCTGCGCAAGCACTTCATGCAGAACCAGCCGCGCGGGGTCACCGAGGCCGGTGCCGACTGGGAGGCCGCCCGCGCCAAGCTGCACTCCGACTTCCACGACGAGGTGCTGGCCGAGGTCAAGGCCGGTATCGCCGCGGAGGCCGAGGAGGTCCGCGACGCCGGCGGCCTGTACGTGCTGGGCACCGAGCGGCACGAGTCCCGCCGCATCGACAACCAGCTGCGCGGTCGCTCCGGCCGGCAGGGCGACCCGGGCGAGTCGCGGTTCTACCTCTCCCTCGGCGACGAGCTGATGCGCCGCTTCAACGCCGCCATGGTCGAGGCCGTGATGACCCGCCTGCGGGTGCCGGACGACGTGCCGATCGAGCACAAGATGGTCACCCGCGCGATCCGCAGCGCCCAGACCCAGGTCGAGCAGCAGAACTTCGAGATCCGCAAGAACGTCCTCAAGTACGACGAGGTGATGAACCTCCAGCGCAAGGTGATCTACGCCGAGCGCCGTCGCGTGCTGGAGGGCGAGGACCTGCGCGAACAGGTCGAGCACATGATCCGCGACGTGGTCACCGCCTACGTGCAGGGCGCGACCTCCGACGGCTACGCCGAGGACTGGGACCTCGAGCAGCTGTGGACCGCGCTCAAGACGCTCTACCCGGTCGGCCTCAACTGGAAGACCGTCATCGAGGAGACCGACGACCTCACACCGGAGCGCCTGCTGGAGCTGCTGCTCGACGACGGCCAGGCCGCCTACGGCAAGCGCGAGGCCGAGATCGACGGACTCGCCGGTGAGGGCGCCATGCGCGAGCTGGAGCGCCGCGTCGTGCTGTCGGTGCTGGACCGCAAGTGGCGCGAGCACCTCTACGAGATGGACTACCTCAAGGAGGGCATCGGCCTGCGCGCGATGGCCCAGCGCGACCCGCTGATCGAGTACCAGCGGGAGGGCTTCGACATGTTCAACGCCATGCTCGACGCCCTCAAGGAGGAGTCGGTCGGCTTCCTGTTCAACCTCCAGGTGGAGGTGCCGGACCAGCCGGAGCAGGCCGCCGCGCCCGCTCCGACCCCGGACATGGAGGCCACCACCGTCATCCCGCGCATCGAGGAGGAGATCCCGCCTGCGCTGCGCGGCAAGGGCCTTGACGGTCAGTCGCCGCAGAACCTGATGTTCTCCGGCCCGTCCGAGGACGGCGGCGTCTCCAGCCACGGCGACGCCGGCGACGCCGACGGCGACGGTGCCACCCGCCGCGAGCGCCGCGCCGCCGAGCGCGCCGCCAAGAAGGAGAAGAAGCGCCCCCGCCGCTGACCCTCCACGCACTCCCGCTCCACCCCGACGACGCCCGCCTCCACCCGGAAGGCGGGCGTCGTTTTTCCCGTTTCGTACTCCAGGCGGGAAAGAGAGCGCTCCCAATTCCCCGCTATGAGTACGAAACGGGAAGGCCGGGCTGGGTCAGAGGATGGCGAAGACGGTGCAGAGCCAGCCGCGGTCGGTGCGCTCGATGCGCGCGGTGACGGCGCGGACGCGCGGGCCCGCGGTGATGGTGCCGCTGGCCTCGATGACGCCTTCCGCGGGCTCGCAGACGTGGACCGTGCGCAGGCGGTGGGTGTGGCCGGGCCGGGAGTCGCGGAGGTCGGCGGCGAGGCGGCGGTGCACCGACTCGGCCAGCCTGGTGTGCAGGAGCTGACGCAGCGGCCGACGACCGTCGAGCGCTTCCAGGACCATCGAGATGAGGTGTCCCGCCGCCGTGCGGGTGCGCTGACTCCGCGCGCGGACCGGGTCGAGGCCCTGGACCTGACGTCGCCCCAGGTTGAACCGCAGCATGAGCTGGTCCAACGGCTCAGGCGGCTCAGGCGGCACGGGTGGTTCTTCGACGTCCGGCTCGGACAGGTACGCGGGCAATCGCATGACGACGGCCATCTCTTCCCCCAGGTTCTGTGTCCCCACAGCGAAAGAGGGCTGGGCTGGCCGATCCGGTCAGTTCTCGCCGCAACGGGTGACGCGCGAGCCGAAGGGCGGGCGCGCGGAAACCCCTTGTGCGCAACCGGAATGTTCTAGGGTCCGAGGATGGAACTGGCTGTTCTTGTCGTGGACTACGGCGGCGTGCTCACCGACTGGGGGCCGGAGCCCGGAGACGAGCCGCCGCTGCTCGACGTGCTCCGCCAGGCACGGCGGCACGGCCTGCGCACCGCGCTGCTGTCCAATGCGGACGGCCCCGGCCCGGCACCGGACAGCGCGTTCGGCTCGCTGTTCGACGTGATGGTGCTCTCCGGCGAGGTCGGCATCGCCAAGCCCGATGAGCGGATCTACCGGCTCGTCGCGGACCGCCTCGGCGTCGAGACCGAGCGCTGCGTGTTCGTCGACGACCTCGCGGGCAACGTGCGCGGGGCGGCCGCGGCGGGGATGGTCGGCGTCCACCACACCTCGGTCGCGGCCACGATCACCGAGCTCGAAGCGCTCTTCGACGTGCGGCTGGCCTAGGCGGGGGCCTTGGCGACCACGGCCTTGCCCGCCTCGACCCAGCGGGCCTCGTCGGGGGTGCCCTCGCCGACGTGGATCTCCAGCAGGTACTTCTCGGTGGCCACGTAGATGTCCCCGCCGGCGGCGCCGAGCGCGGCGGGCACGGTCACCGCGCCGAGGCCGATGTCGGTGATCAGCTTGCTGCCGGGGGTGTTCTTGTTGGCCCGCTGCACGAGCTCGGTGGGGTGCTGGCCGGTCGTGCCGTAGACGTTGATCCAGTTCTTCGGCAGCCCGGTCGCCTCGGTCGCGTAGAAGCAGCTGCGCTTCTGGCCCTCGGGCCCCATGTCCAGCTGGGTGTTCTGCCCGGGCGAGACGGGTTGGCCGACCAGCGTGCTGAACTCGGCGGTGGTGAGCAGGCACTCGTCCTCGACCACGCCGGTGATCAACGGCGCGCCGGAGGTGGTGGTCGGCACGGGGTCGATCTCGACATCGGTGGTCGGGGGCTTGGTGAGCGCCACGGAGGGCGCCGACTGCTCCGGGGTGGCGGGAGGCGCGCCGTCAGCGCCTTTCGTGCACCCGGTCAGCAGGAACGCGGCCACCGCCAGGGCGGCGGTGACCCAGCCACGGCGGTCTGCTCGCACGAGATCCAAATTAGTGCACGGGCGCGTCAACGGCCTCTGCGCACCAGCTCGAAGCACAGCACCGCGGCGGCGCTGGCCACGTTGAGCGATTCCACGCCGCCCGCCATCGGGATGGACACCCAGCTCGTGACGTGCTCGCGGACCTCGGGGGAGACGCCGTCGGTCTCCCCACCGAGCACGAACGCCGCGCGGCCAGGGATCTTCGCGTCGAACAGCGTCGTGCGGCTCGTGCCGTCCATCCCGATCACGGTGTAGCCCGCCGAGCGCAGGTCGTGCGCTGCCTCGCCCGCGGTGGCGCAGCGCAGCATCGGCGCGTGGAAGGCCACTCCGGCGGAGGACTTCACCACGAGCGGGTCGATGCTCGCGACCCCGCGCCTGGGCACGACGATCCCGCCGATCCCGGCAGCCGTCGCGGTGCGCAGGATCATCCCGACGTTGGCCGGCGTGGTGATCCCGTCCAGCACGAGCACGGAGGACGGCAGCTTGCGCCCGGACAGCGCGGCGTCCAGCGTGCGCATCTTCGGCGCCACCACGTCGGCGAGCACGCCCTGGTCGTGGCGGCCGTTGCCGGCGAGCACCTTCACGCGGTGCGGGGTCGCGCGCTGCACCTGCACACCGCGGCGGCGCGCGGCGTCGAGGATCTCGTGCGCCGCGGCGCCCCGCGCGTTGTCGGCGAGGATCACCTTGTCCACGGCGAGCTGGTCGTCAGCGAGCGCCTCCAGCACCGGCTTGCGGCCGTACACGGTGACGAATCGGTCCTTCGGTGACACCTGCTCCACGTGGTCAGCATCCCATGCCGCATAAGTGACTCGTTCCCCGCGACGGCTCGTCGTGGCGCCGCGCTGTGTCAGGATCGACCGCATGCCCGATCGCCTCTCCGCACTCGATGCCTCGTTCCTCTACCTGGAGGACCCGATGACGCCGATGCACCTGGGAGGCGTGTCGATCTTCCGGAAGCCGCGGGGCGGGTTCGACTACGACCGGCTGCTCGGGCTGATCGAGGAGCGGCTGCCGCTGGTGCCGCGCTACCGGCAGAAGGTCATGCAGGTCCCGGCGCGGCTCGCGCGCCCGGTGTGGGTGGACGACCCGGACTTCGACCTGACCTACCACGTGCGCCGCTCCGCGCTCCCCAAGCCGGGCAGCGAGGAACAGCTCAACGAGCTCGTCGCGCGGTTGATGTCGCGGCAGCTGGACCACACGCGCCCGCTGTGGGAGGCGTACCTCGTCGAGGGCCTCGCGCGCGGGCGCGTCGCCGTGGTCACCAAGACGCACAACGCGATGGTCGACGGCATCGCGGCGCCGGACATCACTCAGGTCATCCTGGACGTCACCGCAACGCCCAGGAAGACCCCTGAAGAGCTCTGGATGCCCCATCCGCAGCCCAGTGGCGCCCAGTTGGTGCTGGAGGCCGTGGCGGAGGTCGTGCAGCGCCCAGGGGAGCTCCTGGAGAACGTGCACGCTGCCGCGCTCGACGCCGCCGCGACGGTTCGCAAGGTCACCGATGCCGTAGGCGGTCTCGCGTCCGCCGTGACGACTGCCGCGCGCCCAGCGCCTTCGGGGCCGTTGAACGTGCGGATCTCCACGCAGCGCCGTTACGCCGTGGCGCGCACGCGGCTTGAGGAGTACCGCGCGGTCCGGCGCAAGCACGGTGGCACCGTCAACGACGGCGTGCTCACCGTCATCTCCGGAGCACTGCGCAACTGGCTGCTTTCCAGGGGCGAAGCCGTCACGTCCTCCACGACGATCCGCGCGATGGTGCCGGTTTCAGTGCTCGGTACGGACACCGGCAACAGCGTGTCCTCGTACCTGGTCGACCTGCCCGTGGGGGAGCCGAACCCCGTAGTGCGCCTGCACCACGTCAGTCACGCCATGCGCGCGCACTCGGAGTCGGGGCAGTCCGTGGCCGCGGAGGCGCTTGTGCGGCTCTCGGGCTTCGCGCCACCCACACTGCACGCACTCGGCGCACGGGCCGCCAGCTCGTTCTCCAAGCGCATCTTCAACCTCGTCGTGACCAACGTTCCGGGGCCGCAGGTGCCGTTGTACGCGGCAGGGGCCAAAATGATGGAAATGTTCCCGGTAGTCCCGTTGGCCATGAACCAGGCGTTGTCGATCGGTGTCACCTCTTACGACGGCGGCGTATATTTCGGGCTCAACGCTGATCGCGACGCGATGTCAGATGCGGACGTCCTTGCCGGAATGGTTGAAGAGTCCTTGGAAGAACTAGTAGGAGCGGTGTCGGTGTGAGGGTCTACATCCCGGTCACGGTGCCGATGTTGCAGCGTTTCGTGAAGGACAGCGAGCTCCAGCCGCTCGGTGGCACGGCGTTCGCGCTGACCCCGATGCTGCGTGAGTCCTACGCCACGGGCGACACCGAAGAGCTGGAGTACGCGGCCATGTCCGAGGCCGCGCGCGCCTCGCTGCGGCTCATCGCCGCCGAGCAGGCCGACGACGCGGGCGCCCCCGTGCGCCGCGCGGTCGTGTCCGCCGATGTCGAGGACGCGAAGCTGCGCCCGGACCTCGACGACGCGGTGGTGAAGCTGTCGGGCCCCGTGCCGATGAGCGCCGTCGCCGCAGTGCACGTGGACCTGCCCGACGCGGAGAACGCCGTGCGCGCCGCGGCTGCCGTGATCGACGCGGCCGACATGGGAGACCCGGACGCGGAGTTCACTCTCGGCGACGCGGAGGACCACGAGCTGGCTTGGTACGCGGTTCAGGAGCTGCCCTTCCTGCTGGAGCTGATGTAACCGCCGAGCGGTGACAGGATGGGCCGGGTAAGTCGATCCGAGAGGGAGGCGAACCCGACCCATGGACGCCGTCACGTCCGTTCCGCGCCCGGTGAACGAGCCGATCCGCTCCTACGCGCCGGGAACCGCCGAGCGCGAGTCGTTGCAGCGCAGGATCTCCGAGCTCGAAGGCGAACAGCACGAGCTCACCATGACCATCGGCGGCAAGCAGCGCATGGCCGGTGGTGACCGGATCAGCGTGGTGCAGCCGCACGACCACGCGCACGTGCTCGGGGTGACCGCGCAGGCCACCGCGCCCGATGTCGCCGACGCCGTCACGGCGGCGAAGCGGGCCGCACCCGGCTGGCGCGAGCTGCCCTTCGACCAGCGCGCCGCCGTGCTGCTGCGCGCGGCCGACCTGCTCGCCGGGCCGTGGCGGGACACGCTGAACGCGGCGACGATCCTGGGCCAGTCCAAGTCGGCGCAGCAGGCCGAGATCGACGCCGCCTGCGAGCTGATCGACTTCCTCCGGTTCAACGTGTCCTTCGCACGGCAGCTGCTGGAGGAGCAGCCGATCTCCAGCCCGGGCGTGTGGAACCGCTTTGACCACCGGCCGCTGGACGGCTTCGTCGTGGCGATCACGCCGTTCAACTTCACCGCCATCGCGGGGAACCTGCCGTTGGCGCCCGCGCTGATGGGCAACACGGTGGTGTGGAAGCCCTCGCCGACCCAGCAGCTCGCCGCGCACCTGACGATGCGCCTGCTGGAGGCCGCTGGCCTGCCGCCCGGCGTGATCAACATGGTCACCGGTGACGGCGCGGCGGTGAGCGAGGTCGCGCTGGCCGATCCCGGTTGCGCTGGCCTGCACTTCACCGGCTCGACCGCGACCTTCAAGAAGCTCTGGCGCTCGATGGCCGACAACCTGGACGTCTACCGCTCCTACCCGCGCATCGTCGGCGAGACCGGCGGCAAGGACTTCGTCGTCGCGCACCCCTCCGCCGATCCCACCGCCGTCGCGGTCGGCCTCGTGCGCGGAGCCTTCGAGTACCAGGGCCAGAAGTGCTCGGCCGCCTCGCGCGCGTACCTGCCGCGTTCCTTGTGGGACAACGGACTTCGCGAGCAGCTGGCCGATCTGACCGGCAGCGTCACCTACGGCGACGTCACCGACTTCTCGTTCTTCGGCGGCGCGGTGATCGACTCGCGGGCCTTCGCGAAGAACAAGGGCGCGCAGCTCATGGCGAGCGCGTCCTCCTCCATCGACGTGCTCGCGGGTGGCACCGCGGACGACTCGGTCGGCTACTTCGTGCAGCCCACCGTGCTCGTCGGCTCCGACCCGACGCACGAGGTGTTCACGACGGAGTTCTTCGGGCCGATCCTCGCCGTGCACGTCTACGAGGACTCGGAGTTCGAGAAGGTCCTGGAGATCGTCGACACCACAACGCCTTACGCGCTGACCGGCGCGGTGTTCGCGACCGACCGCGCTGCCGTCGAGCAGGCGCAGAAGTCGCTCCGCTTCGCCGCGGGCAACTTCTACGTCAACGACAAGCCGACCGGAGCCGTCGTCGGCCAGCAGCCCTTCGGCGGCAGCCGCGCGTCGGGCACCAACGACAAGGCGGGCTCGGTCTTCAACCTGTTGCGGTGGACCAGTCCCCGCTCCGTGAAAGAGACGTTGGTGCCGCCGGTGGACCACACCTACCCGCACATGGGCTGAATCTGTTTCCACCGTGTGGAAGCGTGTCCCAGGTGGACAACACCTGGGACACGCTCGTCGAGCTTCGTTCCGCCGACGAGCGCGTGCCGCGCGTGGCGGCGGCGGTCCGGACGAGCCTGCTCGACTTCCTCGGTGACGCGGAGTCCGCGATCCCGCGCGATTTCGTTGTCACCGTTGAGGATGGCGACAGCCCGGAGATGCTGATGGTCTTCCTCAGACGGGGCGGTTTCGTCGCCGGGGTCGGTGTCTTCGGCACGGGCAACAGGGCCGAGACCTTCGTCGCGGTCGCGGACAGGCTCCAGGACGCGTTCACCGAAGAGTTCCGCGTGGCGACGCCGCGCTGCCCCGGCCACCCGCACCCGCTCAGCGCGATGGTCATCGGCGCGGAGGCGATGTGGTTGTGCCCCAAGGACGACAACCACTTCGCCTGCCGCGTCGGCGAGTACGCGCGTTCGGGCTAGCGCGGCGGCTGCGGGAGCTGGATCGGCGGGGCGATCTCGCTCTCGGCGGGAGCCTTGATGTCCACCGGCTCACCCCAGTTCGAGTACTTCACGCTGATGCCGTTCGCGCTGTCCGCACCGGGCATCAGCTGACTGAAGTCGATCTGCTTCGGCAGGTCCTGGCCGTCGATCCAGAAGTCGTAGCTCATGGTGGTCATGCCGGACTTGAGCAGGATGTCCAGGCCGAGCTTCTGCAGCGGGTCGGTGGTCCGCTCCGCCAGCTTCTTCATGTCCACGTCGATCTTGTGCTTCGTCGCGGGAGCGCCGTCCAGCGTGCCGGGCGTGGAGTTGGCGAGCGTGCCGGCGTCGCCGAACTTCTTGATCGCGATCTGCGGGTCAGCGGAGTCGCGCATCTGCTGGACCAGGCCACCCATGAGCTTCGACATGATGTCGGTGCCCTTGGGGTCGATCTTCAGCCACTTCTTGCCGGGCGGCACCGAGCCGTCCTTGGGCGCCTCGACGTACATGGCCCCGCCGACGAGCAGCATCTTGGTGTCCGACGGCGGCTGACCGTCCTCGCCAGGGGTCTTCGAGGTCATCGACAGCGAGACCTCGTTGCCGTCGAAGCGGATCAGGCCGTTGCCGCCGACGTCGGCCGCCTTCGGACCGCTGCCGACCACGGTGACCTTGGCCGTCTTCTTCGCCTTCATCGCGACGGCTGACTTCTCCATCAGCGCGGCGATCGGCCCGGACGGCGCGGCTCCACCGCCACCACCCGCCGCGCTCGTGGGGGCGCCTGCCTGGCCGGGGTTCTGCGCAGGGACTGCCTCGCCCGGCTGAGCCGAGCCGCATGCGGTGAGCACGCCGACGAGCGCGAGGCCGGTCAGCGTGGCGATGGTCGTGCGACGCACGGTGCTACCCCCTGGGAGCGAGTGGTGAGGTGCCGCTACGACGGCCCCTGCCGATGTCCGGTTCCGCCCTAGTCGGGCGCGACGTCCTCCACGCCCGCTCGGGAACCGAGCAACCGGCGAAGGGACTCCAGCCGACCGGATGGTGCCACACCTTCGGCCACCACCTGGTCCAGAGCGCAGTCCGGGTCCTCGGGATCGCCTCGGTGGCCGCAGTTGACCTGGCACTCCTCCGCGGCCGCCGCGAACTCCGGGAACGCGAGCACCAGGTCGTCGGGCGTGATGTGGGCGAGCCCGAACGAGCGCACGCCCGGGGTGTCGACCACCCAGCCGTCGCCCTCCGGCAGCGGGAGCGCGAGCGCGGTGACCGACACGTGCCGCCCCTTGCCCACTCCGGACACGGCGCCGGTGCGCCGGTTCGCGTCCGGGACGAGCTTGTTGACCAGGGTCGACTTGCCGACGCCGGAGTGCCCGATGAACGCGGACACCCGCCCGGTGATCCGCTCGCGCAGCTCGGCCGGGTCCTGGTCGCGCCGCGTCACCACCACCGGCAGGTCCAGGTCGGCGTAGGCGGCCAGCAGTTCCTTCGGGTCGGCGAGGTCGGACTTCGTCAAGCACAGCAACGGGTCCAGGTGCCCCGCGTAGGCCGCGACGAGGCAGCGGTCGATGAAACCGGTGCGCGGTTCGGGGTCGGCGAGCGCGGTGACGATCACCAGCTGATCGGCGTTGGCCACCACGAGCCGCTCGAACGGGTCGGTGTCGTCGGCGGTGCGCCGCAGCACGCTCCTGCGCTCGGTCACCCGCACGATCCGTGCGAGGGTGTCGGTCTTGCCGGAGGTGTCGCCGACCAGGTCCACCCAGTCGCCGACCACCACGGGCGTGCGGCCCATCTCGCGGGCGCGCATCGCGGTCACCTCGCGGCCCGGGTCACCGCCGAGCGCGCAGGTCCACCGGCCCCGGTCCACGGTGAGCACCATGGCCGCCTCGGCGTCGGTGTGGCTGGGACGCAGCTTGCTGCGCGGACGGGTGCCCTTGCCCGGCCGGACGCGGACGTCCGACTCGTCCAGGTTGCGCCAACCCCGGCGACTCACAGAACCGCCTCGCAAGCTCGGCGGCCCGCGAGTCGGGACGCTGTGTTCAACGGTTCGCTCGCGAGCTCGCTCACAGAACCGCCTCCACGGCCACCCCGTCCAGCATTGTCCGCCACATCCCAGGGAAGTCCGGGATGGTCTTGGAGGTGGTGCCGATGTCGTCGACCTCCACGCCCGCCACGCGGAGCCCGACGATCGCGCCCGCGGTGGCCATGCGGTGGTCGGCGTAAGCGCCCCACACCCCGCCGTGCAGCGGGCGCGGGCGGATGACCAGGCCGTCCTCGGTCTCCTCCGCGTCCCCGCCGAGCCGGTTGATCTCGGCCGTCAGCGCGGCGAGCCGGTCGGTCTCGTGCCCTCGGATGTGCGCGATGCCCCGCAACCGTGTCGTGCCCTCGGCGAGCGCGGCGATGGCGGCGACGGTGGGGCTCAGCTCGGAGGCGTGCCGCAGGTCCATGTCGATCCCGGCCAGCACATCGGGGCCGCGAACGGTCAGCCCGCGCTCGTCGAGCACCACCTCGCAGCCCATGAGCTGGAGGATCTCGCGGATCGCGTCGCCGGGCTGAGTGGTGCGCGTCGGCCACCCGGGCACGGTGACCTGGCCACCGGTGACCGCGGCAGCGGCGAGGAACGGCGTCGCGTTGGACAGGTCGGGCTCGATGTCCCAGTCCCGCGCGTTGATCACGCCGGGCCGCACCCGCCAGGTGTTCGGCTCGTCGTCCTCGACCTCGACGCCGTGCGCGCGCAGCATCTCGACGGTCATCTCGATGTGCGGCAGCGACGGGACGGGCTTGCCGTCGTGCAGGACAGTGACGCCGTTGTCGTAGCGCGCGCCGGAGAGCAGCAGACCGGAGACGAACTGCGACGAGTGCGAAGCGTCGATCACCACCTGACCGCCGGTGAGATGACCGCTGCCCTGCACGGTGAACGGCAGCGCGTCGCCGTCGATGTCCGCGCCGAGCGCCCGCAGCGCTCCGAGGATCGTGCCCATCGGGCGCTCCCGGGCGTGCGGGTCGCCGTCGAAGCGCACAGTGCCCTTGGCCAGCACCGCGGCTGGCGGCACGAAGCGCATGACGGTGCCCGCTAGGCCGCAGTCCAGCTCGGCGGGGCCGACCAGCGGTGCGGGGGTGACCAGCCACGAGCCGTCCGGCCCGTCCTCCACGCCGACGCCGAGCGAGCGCAGCGCTCCGACCATCAGCGCGCTGTCCCGGCTGCGCAGCGGGGCCCGCAGCACCGACGGCCCGTCCGCCAGCGCCGCGAGCACGAGCGCGCGGTTGGTGATCGACTTGGAGCCGGGCAGCGGTACTTCCGCGAGCACGGGGGAGTCGGTGCGGGGGGCCAGCCAGTGCGACGTCATGTGTCGATGATCCCCCAACCCGCACCGCGCCCCTCGCCCGGACCGGGCTGACATGCCACGATGGGTCTCGTGTGCGGCAGATTCGCCACCACCCGGGACCCGGATTCGCTCGCCGCCGAGTTCGACGCGGTGGACGGCACCGAAGGTCTCGCGGGTGGCGCTGACTACAACGTGGCCCCGACCAAGCACGTCCCGGCGATCGTGACGCGGCATCCGCGCGACGCCGAGGGCGAGCCCGACCCCGACTCCGTGGTCCGCAGCGTCCGGATGATGCGCTGGGGCCTGGTGCCGATGTGGGCGAAGGACCTCTCCGTCGGCTCGCGCATGATCAACGCGCGCGTCGAGTCGGCGGCGGAGAAACCCGCCTTCCGCAAGGCGTTCGCGCGCCGACGCTGCCTGATCCCGGCCGACGGCTGGTACGAGTGGCAGGTCGACGGCGACCGCAAGCAGCCCTTCTTCATGACCCCGGAGGACGGCTCCGTGCTGGCCATCGCGGGCGTTTGGGAGACCTGGCGGTCCCCGAAGTCCTCGGCCGACGAGCTCCCCGTGGTCACCTTCGCGGTGCTGACGAGGGACTCATTCGGCCAGCTCGCCGAGGTGCACGACCGGATGCCGGTCATGCTGCCCCAGCACGCGTGGGCGGCCTGGCTCGATCCCGACTCGGCCGATCCCTCCGAACTCGTCGCTGAGCCCGATGAGGCCCTGTACGCGGGCCTCGAACTGCGCCCGGTGGCGACGAAGGTCAACAGCGTCCGCAACAACGGCCCGGAGCTGCTGGACCGCTTCGTCCAGGAAGAGCCCGCCGAACAATCCCTCTTCGAGCTGCCATGACCACCTTGGAGATCGACACCCCGTTCGGCCCGGCGCGGGCGGAGCTGCACTGCGCCCCCGAAGCCCGCGCGGCGCTGCTGCTCGGTCACGGCGCGGGTGGCGGCATCGGTGCCCCTGACCTGGTCGCGGTGACGCGCGCGGCCACCGAGGCGGGTCTGGACGTCGCCCTGATCGAGCAGCCTTACCGCGTGGCCGGGCGCCGAGCCCCGGCTCCGGCGAAGCAGCTCGACGCGGCCTGGCTGGCGGTGGCCGAGCACCTGGGTTCCTCGTGGTGCGAGGACCTCCCGCTGGTGTTCGGCGGCCGGTCCTCGGGCGCGCGCGTTGCCTGCCGCACCGCCGCCGAGGGCCAAGCCGTCGCGGTCCTGTGCCTGGCATTCCCCGTGCACCCGCCCGGCAAGCCGGAGAAGTCGCGGATGGCCGAGCTGGCCGGGCTCGAAGCCCCGGTGCTCGTCGTGCAGGGCGAGCGCGACCCCTTCGGCATGCCGCCCTCCGCCCACCACCGCGAAGTCGTCGTTGTGCCCGGCGACCACTCCCTCAAGGCCGATGTGCCCCTCGTCGCCCGAACCGCAGGCGAATGGCTCGCCCGCGTCCTGCGCCCCCTCGACTAGCCCGCAGCAGCGATGGGGGCCACGACGGCGGAGGTGAGCCGGAGCAGGTCGGCGGGTGCCAGCTCGACTTCGAGACCGCGGCGGCCCGCGCTGCAGAAGACCGTGTCGAAGGTCTCGGCGGAGGCGTCCACGACGACCGGCAGGCGCTTCTTCTGGCCCAGCGGAGAGATCCCGCCCGCCACGTAGCCCGTCGCCCGCTCCGCGTCCGGGACCGGCGCCATCTTCGCCTTCTTGCCGCCGACGGCCGCCGCCAGCGCCTTCAGGTCGAGCTGCGCGGTCACCGGGACCACGCCGACGGTGAGCTTGCCGTCGACCTCGGCCACCAGGGTCTTGAACACCCGCCCGGGCTCCAGGCCCAGCGCCTCGGCGGCTTCGAGACCGTAGGAGGCGTGCCTCGGGTCGTGGTCGTAGGAGTGCAGCTCGTGCCGCACCTTCTGCTTGTCCAGCAACGCCGTCGCCGGAGTGCCCCGTCCCGCCATGATCGAACCTTAGAACCAGGAATGCGCGGGCCCCGAACGGCGTTTGTCCCCACGTGGGAACCGAGCTGATGAGCGATCCAGGCAAGCGCTGCCCGTCGCGGCCGCCGAGGGACGCGCGGACCGGCCGCAACGCCGCCCGCCGCGTATCCTCGGGGCCGACGCACGCGTCACCGGCGGTGGGACAGCTCCCGCCGGAGTGGTTGGAAGGGAGCCAGGTGCCCGACACCTCGCCCGAGGTCGGACAGGTCGCTGAGGAGTCCGCCGAGCAGCGCGCCGCGCGCTTCGAGCGGGACGCGATGCCGCTGCTGGACCAGTTGTACTCGGCCGCGCTGCGGATGACCCGCAACCCGGCCGACGCCGAGGACCTGGTGCAGGAGACCTACCTCAAGGCCTACGGCGCGTTCGCGTCGTTCAAGGACGGCACCAACCTCAAGGCGTGGCTCTACCGCATCCTGACCAACACCTACATCAACGGCTACCGGCGCAAGCAGCGCCAGCCGGTGCAGCAGCCGACCGAGGAGATCCAGGACTGGCAGCTGGCCCAGGCCGAGAGCCACACCTCGTCGGGTCTGCGCTCGGCCGAGGTCGAGGCGTTGGACCGGCTGCCGGACAGCGACGTCAAGGACGCCCTTCAGCGACTTCCGGAGGAGTTCCGGATCGCGGTGTACCTCGCCGACGTCGAGGGATTCGCTTACAAGGAGATCGCGGACATCATGGGTACGCCGATCGGGACCGTGATGTCCCGGTTGCACCGCGGACGGCGCCAACTGCGCGAGATGCTGACCGGTGTGGCCGAGGAGCGTGGTCTGCTGCGCGGTCGCCAGCGCGAGGTGACGGGGTCATGAAGGACTGCGGCGACCACGAGACCGACTGCTCCGAGGTGTTGTCCGAGGTCTGGCTCTACCTGGACCAGGAGTGCGACAAGACCCGGCGCGAGCTGCTGCACCGGCACCTCAACGAGTGCAACCCGTGCCTGGAGAGCTACGGCATCGAGGAGCACATCAAGGCGCTGCTGGCCCGCAAGTGCGGTGGCGAGCACGCCCCGGACACGCTCAAGGACCGGCTGCGGGCCTGCATCCGGGAGCAGGCCGAGGTGATCGTCCAGCACGGCGCCGAGGGCACCACGGTGGAGATCCGGCACCGGAAGGTGGAGATCACCGAAGCCGAGCAGTAGCCGGGGGCAGGACGCGAAAAGGCCCCGCGACCGTGTGGTCGGCGGGGCCTTCGCATGCCCGATGTCAGGCGTTGGGGCGCTTACCGTGGTTCGCGCCACCCTTCTTACGGTCGCGCTTCTTGCGTCCCCGCTTCGACATTGCGTCACCTCATTTTGCTGATGAACGGCCGCGACCGGCGGCCGTAGCCCTACACCGCCAAGTTTGACACGTCTGAAACGGCGCCCCCCGCCTGGCCTCGGTCGTGATTGGATTGCACCGGTTCATCAGCGTCAAGGAGGACATGAGATGGCCGAGGAGATCCGCGCCGAGATGGTGGCCAACGTCTGGAAGGTGGTCGTCGCGAGCGGCGACACCGTCGAGGACGGCGACACCTTGGTGATCTTGGAGTCCATGAAGATGGAGATCCCGGTCGTGGCGGAGGCGGACGGCGTGGTGACCGTCAAGGTGGCCGAGGGCGACGTCGTCCAGGAAGGCGACCTGGTCGCCGTCATCGCCTAGTCCCCGCCCGGTCGGTCGCGGGGTTTGCCCGTCTTCACGCACGCCCAACCCCTCCTCCCGGAGGTCTTCAACCACGGCAAACCCGCGCGGCGCGGCGGGTTCGGGGTCTTCAGGACCGGCGAACCCCGGCGGCGGAGGTGGCGAAGAGCCCCCGTGCCGTCCGGTCGCGGGTGACAATGGGGTGTGTCCACCCTCAGTGAACTCCTCGCCGAGCACACGCGGCTTCCCGGTACCGCGGTCGACCACCTCCAGCTCGTCGTGGCGGAGTGGCAGCTGCTGTCCGACCTCTCCTTCGCCGACTTCCTGATGTGGGTCCCCGCCGAGAACACAGAAAACACAGAGAACACGGAGAACGCGGGGAACACCGAGACCACCGACGACGCCGAAGCCGCCGCCGAGCCCGCGGGAGCACCTGAAGAGCGCTTCCTGTGCGTGGCCCAGGCCCGGCCGACGACCGCCCCGACGGCGCACCCCGAGGACATGGTGGGCACCGTGGTCACCGCCGCGGAGCACCCGCAGCTGCGCAGGGCCATGTCGGAGGGCCGGATCTGCCGCGAAGAGGACCCGCGCTGGCACCTCGGAGTGCCGGTGCGCCGCGAGACCATCCCGGTGCTCATCGACCGCAAGTGCGTCGCGGTGCTGAGCCGGGACATCAACCTGGCCGTTCCCCGCGTGCCGAGCCCGTTGGAGATCGCCTACCTGGGTAGCGCCGCCGACCTGTGCCAGATGATCGCCGACGGCACCTTCCCCGCGCCCGAGCCGACCCCCGGCGCGCACACCAGCCCCCGCGTCGGTGACGGCTTCATCCGGCTCGACCCGGCGGGCGCGGTCGTCTTCGCCAGCCCCAACGCGCTGTCGGCCTACCACCGCATGGGGCACGCCTCGGACCTCGTCGGCGTGCACCTGGCCCCGCTGACCAGGTCGTTGATCTCCGACCCGTTCGACGCGACCGAGGTCGTGCAGCGGGTCCGCGCGGCGCTCGACGGCAAGCCGAGCATGCGCGTGGAGGCCGAGGCGCGCGGCGCGATGGTGCTCTTCCGCGCGCTGCCGCTGCGCCCGCGCGGCCAGTCCGCCGGGGCGCTCGTGCTGGTCCGCGACATCACCGAGGTTCGCAGGCGGGACCGCGCGCTGATGTCCAAGGACGCGACCATCCGGGAAATCCACCACCGCGTGAAGAACAACCTCCAGACCGTCGCGGCGCTGCTGCGCCTGCAAGCGCGCAGGACCGGCAACGAGGAGGCCCGCCAGGTCCTGGAGGAGTCGGTGCGCCGGGTGACCTCGATCGCGCTGGTGCACGAGACGCTGTCCACGTCGGCCGACGAGCGGGTCAGCCTCGACGACGTCGTCGACCAGG